>JAIOYO010000001.1 GCA_021741075.1 Flavobacteriales bacterium
TCCAACCCCCTCAATTCTTTTGCTTCCAGTTCGTCTGAAACGCGCTGGAATCAAATGTTGATTTGCAATTCGCGAATCGCGAATTGTTTCTCATATTTGTTTGTTCAATACAACAGATGAAACAACATAGAGGAATAAGACCGCAAGACATTGTCGTCCTTTTGAAAATTGCATCTAAGGGTACAAAACCTTGGTTGATGAAGCATTTATCAGAAGAACTGAATATAAGTGCCAGCGAGGTATCCGAGAGTTTAAACAGATCCGTTTTGTCTGGTCTTATTGCCGCAGATAAAACCACTTTGATGCGCTCGGCTCTCCTGGAATTTCTTCGGCACGGAATACAGTATACATTTCCTCAACGTCCTAGCGCGCTTGTAAGAGGTATGGTCACAGCTCATTCCGCAGAACCACTTCGGAATTTAATCGAGAGTCATGAGCCAATCGTTTGGCCTTACGCAGAGGGAAATGTGCGTGGTCATGGCATCGAGCCCTTGCATCCCTCTGTGCCCATTGCTTGTGAGCGTGATTCTCACTTGTACCAGCTATTAGCACTGGTTGATGCTTTGCGGATAGGAAGAGTGCGTGAAAAAGAGTTGGCGATGGTTGAGCTTGAAAATCTGATTCGGCAATGAAATGAAGAATACAACCATCAACTTAGGAGTTGTAAAGCGTGTGGCTAGTGCTCTAGGTGAGCTGAATGAGCAGGCGGTTTATGTTGGTGGAGCCGTAGTTAGTCTTTATGCTGACGACCCTGCGGCAGATGACGTGAGACCAACGAAGGATGTAGATATAAGTCTTGAAATAGCCTCGTTTACAGAATTGGAGGAACTACGCCTAAAACTAGTAGATAAAGGTTTTTCTCAACGTGCAGAAACCACGGTCAATTGTAGGTTTTGGCTAGGGGATATAATGGTTGACGTTATGTCGACCACAGCTGTAGGTTGGGCCCCAGCCAACGAATGGTTTAAATCTGGATTTCAGCATATTGAACTTCAAAATGTGAATGGAATGCCCATACGGTTGCTTTCGTTCCCTTACTTTTTTGCGAGTAAGTTGGCGGCCTTTAATGACCGAGGTGGATTAGACCCACGAGCAAGTAAGGACTTTGAGGATATTGTATATTTATTGGACAATAGGTTAGGGCTGGTGAACGATTTTTTAGGTGCACCAATAGTTGTTCGGACGTATTTAATCTCTGAACTTGAGAAGATATTGGAAAGCCCAGTATTGCAAGAAGCTGTACTGTCTAACCTTTACCATGAAACGCAAACAGTAAGGTTTGCTCAAATCATTCAAAAACTGAAGCAAATTGTATCGTTGGAAAAGTGATGGTTGATTACTCTAACTCACTCAACTCCAACCACCTCAATTCTTTTGCTTCCAGTTCGTCTGAAACGCGCTGAAACTCTTCGGAAACAGCAATGATCTTTTCGTGGTCATCCACAATGGCCTCAAGTTCTTCGGTAAGTTTTAACTTCTTTGCTTCAAGCTGAGGAATTTCCTTTTCAAGCAATCCGAACTCGCGCTTTTCATTGAAACCCATTTTGCCTTTTGAGGCTTGGCTTTCCGTTTCTTTCTGTGTTTTTTTTGCGGCAGACTTTTCTTTTTTCTCGTCCTCCAGCGCAAAACGATATTGGTCGTAATTGCCCACAAAACCACGGATCTGACCGTTTCCTTCGAAGATGAAAAGCTGATCTACGAGTTTGTTCATGAAGTGCCTGTCGTGCGTCACGATCAATAGACATCCTTCAAACTCCATCAGGAAATCCTCCAGTACATTCAATGAGAGAATGTCGAGGTCGTTCGTTGGCTCATCCAGAATGAGGAAGTTCGGATTGGCCATAAGAACGGTAAGCAGATAGAGACGTTTTTTCTCTCCACCGCTCAATTTTTCCAAATATTGATAATGTTGATGGCGTGGGAAAAGGAAACGTTCGAGCAACTGTGCAGCTGAAATGGATTTTCCCTTTTTCAATGGAATGTGGTCGGCAATATCGGTGATGACCTCAATCACGCGTTTGCCATCTTTCATCTCCAAGCCGTCCTGACCGTAGTAGCCGATCTTCACGGTATCACCCACCACAATTTTGCCGCCATCAGGTTCCACCTGATTCATGATCATTTTCAGAAGTGTGGACTTTCCGCAACCGTTGGCTCCTACAATTCCAATACGTTCTCCCCTTCGGAACTTATAATCAAAACCATCCAACAGCACCCGTTCGCCATAGGCCTTGCGCACACGATGGAACTCAAGGATCTTACTTCCCATGCGCTGCATGTTCACCTCCATGGTCAGTTGATCCTGCTTCAAATTGGTTTTGGCAACCTTCTCCGTCTCGTAAAAATCATCCTGACGTGATTTCGATTTGGTGGTTCGCGCCTTTGGTTGCCTGCGCATCCATTCCAACTCCTTGCGGTATAGGTTCTGCGCCTTGTCCACATTGGCGTGTTCCACTTCCATGCGTGTGGCGCGGTTATTCAGATAAGTGGAATAATTGCCCTTGTGCTTGTACAATTGACCGTTGTCCATCTCTAGAATGGTATCACAGACCTTGTCTAGGAAAATCCTGTCGTGCGTCACCATCAGAATTGTTCTCTCCGAAGCAGAAAGAAACCCTTCGAGCCACTCAATCATCTCAATGTCCAAGTGGTTGGTCGGCTCATCCAGAATCATCACATCGGGCTGTTCGATGAGCATTTTCGCCATCGCCACACGCTTCACCTGTCCACCCGAAAGCGTGCTCACGCTTTGGTCAAAATCGGTGATGTTCAACGAGGTGAGAATCTCTTTAGCTTGTGCTTCAATGTCCCAAGCGTTGTTTCGGTCCATGGCATCGAAAGAGCGCTGCATGCGCTCAGGGTCGGCTTCATCCAACATGGCCAATTCATATTCACGTACAACTTGCATGATGGCATTGGTTGGATCAAAAACTGAATCCATAACCGTATGTTTTGGGTTCAAAAGCGGTTCTTGTTGAAGATAACCGATGGAAATATCGTTTCGCGTTACCACATTACCTTCTTCCGAAGGTTCTAGACCAGCAAGAATTCGGAGCATGGACGTTTTTCCTGTTCCGTTCTTGGCAACTAGTGCCACTTTTTGCCCACGGTCAATACCAAAGGTGATGTCTTGAAACAGGATACGCTCTCCATAAGAACGTTTGAGGTTTTCGGCTGATAGGTAATTCAAGGTGAGATTTCAGATAAGAGACAACAGATGTCGGAATTTCGCGCGAAGGTCGTTAAATTGACTCAAGCAATAATTGGATAAATTCAAGGGATCAAAAAATGTCTTTCAATCTTCCGCACATGCGACCATTATTCGTTTTTGCTTTCTTTTTGAGTTTTAATTGTGTGGCCCAATCTCCATTGGAGGTGTATGTGAAAAGTGAGTTTTATCTTGAACATTTATCCGAAGCAAATCAGGTTTATCAGGAATTGATGGACGGTAAAGTTGGATTTGCGTTACAGCTATTTATTGATGATACAGTCTATGGGGTTGAGAATCGATTGTATATCGACACTATTTTCCAATCGGAAGGTTTCAGGGTAGCTGCGATGATCGATACATTCCCAACTCCAGGAACTGGCCCTCCTCGTTACACAACACAAGTTGCTTACAGGAAAATTTCAGAGTTTGACGATGGTGGCTTTGACTTCCACCGATTATGGGTCGGTATATCTTGGGACAAAAAGTTTGAGGTCTTTGGTAGAAGGGTAGTCTACAGCAATAGATCCATTCGAACTAAGAAAGAGTGGGCAAGATTAATGTTTAAATACCCAACGCCAGATTTTCTATCCAAAGAGTAATTAGGCCTTAGAGGTATTCAAAACCTTTTCTGCAATACTCGCTGCTGTTGCTGAAGCCGCGCATTTCGCCAGTTCTTCAGGCGTTCCTTCAAAGACAACCGTTCCACCACCTTTTCCGCCCTCTGGGCCAAGGTCAATAACGTGGTCGGCACATTTGATGACGTCTGGATGATGCTCAATCAGTATGATGGAATGACCGTTATCTAAAAGCGCATTGAAGGCTTTCAGCAGTTTGTGAATATCGTGGAAGTGAAGACCTGTGGTTGGTTCATCAAAAATGAAAAGTGTTTTGCCAGCGTTCTTTCCTTTTGTAAGGAATGACGCAAGTTTGATGCGTTGTGCCTCACCACCCGAAAGCGTACTGCTGCTTTGTCCGAGTTGGACATAACCTAGGCCGACTTCTTGTAGCGGAGCAATTTTTCGAGCCACTTTTGGGTCGTGTTCTGAGAAGAATTCCATGGCTTCATCCACGGTCATACTCAGCACATCGTGAATGGTTTTGTCTTGGAATTTGATTTCCAACACTTCCTGCTTGAAGCGCTGGCCTTCGCAGCTTTCGCATTTCATGATGATATCTGCCATGAACTGCATTTCAATCTTCACCGTGCCTTCGCCTTCGCAGACTTCGCAACGGCCACCAGCCACGTTGAACGAGAAATGCTTGGGTTTGTAGCCCCGCAATACGGCCGCTTTCTGGTCTGAGAATAGCGAACGAATTTCGTCATACGCCTTTATATAGGTTACAGGATTGGAACGCGTGGAACGTCCGATCGGGTCCTGATCCACGAATTCTACATCTTCAATGCGATTGAGGTCACCATCCAAGCGCTCGAACTGTCCTGTTTTGAGACCGTAACCACCGAAACGCTTTTTGAGGGCAGGGTAGAGGATGCTTTTCATCAGCGTACTCTTACCCGAACCGCTCACGCCCGTTATTACGGAAAGACATCCCAACGGGAACGAAACGCTGACGTTCTTCAGGTTGTGCTGCCGTGCACCAATTACTTCCAGTTTGCCTTTCGGCTTTCTGCGTTTCTCAGGAACAGGAATCTCGAGTTTTCCGCTCAAATAACCTGTGGTCAGCGTGTCCGCAGATTTCATCATGTCTTCCAGTGTTCCTTGAAAAACAACCTCGCCACCGTGCGTTCCTGCCTCTGGGCCAATGTCAACAATCATATCGGCCGCACGCATGATGTCCTCATCGTGCTCAACTACTATGACCGTATTGCCGATATCCCGAAGTCGTTTGAGGATAGAAATAAGCCGTTCGGTGTCTTTCGGATGCAGTCCGATGCTCGGTTCATCCAAAATGTACATGGAACCGACCAGCGAACTCCCGAGCGAACTTGCCAAGTGAATTCGTTGTGCTTCACCTCCTGAAAGTGTGGCGGATTGCCGATTAAGGTTCAAATAGCTCAGCCCGACATCCTTCATGTAGCCCAAACGCGAGGTGATCTCTTTTAGGATACGTTTGGAAATTTCCACTTCCATTGGAGTCAATTGGAGCTGATCGAAGAAATCGGCCAGCTCCCCAAGCGGTAATAGAACAAGGTCAGAAAGGCTTTTACCTCCGATCTTCACGTAGGTGGCATCTTTACGCAGCTTGGTTCCGCGACATTCGGGACAAGGCGTTTTTCCACGATAGCGCGAAAGCATCACGCGGTATTGAATTTTGTAGCTGTTTTCTTCCAGCATGCGGAAGAATGCGTTCAGTCCTTCAAAGTATTGGTTTCCATCCCAAAGCAGTTGAATTTGCTCTTCCGTTAGTTCATAAATGGGTCGATGAATTGGGAAGTCGAATCTTGAGGCTGTGAAGATCAATTTCTCTTTCCATTGGCTCATGCTTTCGCCACGCCAGCAAACGATGCCTTCTTCGTAAATGCTGAGGCTGCGGTCGGGCATCACCAGGTCTTCATCAATACCGATAATGTTTCCGAAGCCTTCACACTTTTTGCAGGCTCCATACGGATTATTGAAGCTGAAAAAGTGAACGGAAGGTTCTTCAAAACGCATTCCGTCAGCTTCAAACTCAGTGCTGAATTCGGTGGTTTCTTCTTCCACTTGAATAGAACAGCGATTACTTCCTTCTGCTAGGGCGGTGCGGATTGCTTCGGCAATACGCGTGTTTTCCTCCTTGGAATCAGTCACGAAGCGGTCGATAAGAACCGAGAGGTCGTTTCCTTCTTTCAGGAAGGTACTTTCCTCGATTTTATCAATCCGTTCTACAACTCCATTGAGTTTGACACGTGTATAGCCTTGGTGCTTGAGGATGGTGAAACGCTTGCTCAGAGCATCCTTTGGCATGACCCCGAAAGGAGCGAAGATCATCACTTTCTTTCCATCTTCCTGTTTGGTGATGAATTCGGCAATGCTGTCTATTGTATGGCGCTTCACCTCGTATCCTGAAATAGGGGAGTAGGTCTTGCCAATGCGGGCGAAAAGCAGTTTGAGGTAATCATAGATCTCAGTTGTCGTTCCAACCGTTGAGCGTGGATTGCTGGATTTTACCTGTTGATTGATGGCAATGGCTGGCGAAACACCCATGATGCTATCCACTTCGGGCTTATCAATCTTGCCTAAAAACTGGCGTGCATAGGCAGAAAGGCTCTCTATATAACGTCTTTGGCCTTCGGCATAAAGCGTATCGAACGCCAAAGTTGATTTTCCTGAACCTGAAAGTCCTGTGATGACGATCAGCTTTTTGTGCGGCAATACAAGATTGATGTTCTTGAGGTTGTGAAGCCGAGCACCCTTGATGATGATGTTGTGCTTGGGATTTGGTTCCTCAGTTCGGGGCATTGTTGCAATAATTGTTAAAAGGGTTGCAAATTTATCATTAGACAAACCGTGTTCGGATTAATCTTCTAATATTTGTCTCAGTCAACAGCAAAAAAATATTTTAGTTGTTGCACAATAAATAAAAACGGGGGCCGTTAACTACTGTAACTGCCCAAGGCATTAACTAAAACGAAGCGCATAGCAAACACTCTACTCTTATAAGATTTTACTAAGTCTAACCTAAAAGAGAGAAGCTATGCGAGTATCTG
Organism: Flavobacteriales bacterium; assembly: GCA_021741075.1. Taxonomy (GTDB): domain Bacteria; phylum Bacteroidota; class Bacteroidia; order UBA10329; family UBA10329; genus UBA10329. Next base: position 6,858 of record JAIOYO010000001.1, read on the forward strand.
CCCTAAGTGATCAGGAATTGATCCGTCTATACATTCGAGGAGAAGAAATTTGTTTCGAAGAGTTGCTAAACCGTCATAAAGACAGGTTGTTTACCTACCTCGTACTACTACTAAAGGACCGAAAACTGGCCGAAGATCTATTCCAAGAAACGTTGGTTAGGGTCATTCAAACATTGAAATCTGGAAGGTATTTGGAAGAGGGGAGATTTCGTCCATGGATGTTGAAAATTGCCCACAATTTGGTGATTGATCATTTTAGAAGTCTGAAAAAGATGCGGATGCAGTACGCAACGGAAGAATACGATGCCTTTGATGTAATTGGAAGTGAGGATTTGAATCGCGAAGAGGAATTCGTGAAAGAACGGATTCATCAGGAATTGAGGATACTTATTAACATGTTGCCAGAAGATCAAAAAGAAGTTTTGTTGATGCGCATATATGCTAAAATGCCGTTCAAGGAAATTGCATGGGTGACTGAAGTAAGCATTAATACATCGTTGGGCAGAATGCGTTATGCGCTTATCAGCCTTCGAGCGTTGATGGAAAAGCACAACGTGAAGCTCGCGGCTTAATCCAAACAGAATTAGAGTGCAGCGATGAAGCGCCCCGAGAGATTGGGTCGCTTTTTTTATGTTTATACAATATATCCAAAACACCTGCGTATTTAGCACATACCAAACAAAAAGACATGACAAAAACGTTTACTCTCCCAACAGATTTACTTACCGCAACAAGAGCACTTACGGAGCAAGAGCCTTGTGAATTGCTGTATCAAACTAAGCTGATAAATTTTGTTAGTGAGGAGCTGGAAGGTATTTCTTTCTCGCCCGATCAAAGAGTTGTTGATAATGTGCTAGCATTTAGCAAGGCGGTTGAAGTAAAGCAATCGTCCACCATGATTGATGGACATCAGATTGTGATGAATTAAAACTCATTAATCACAACATTCTAAACATAGAAATCCGAAATTGGCAGCGGCTGGTTTCGGATTTTTTTTGCTAAAAATTGAGGCTCAGTTGTCAGTATAAACCCGTCCCTGACGCCACATATCAACCGCACTGTACCAACTGCTTTTGTAGATGGGCGATCGGTCTAGACGGAAATCATTGTCTGTGAACGGGTTTTCAACCTTGTAAAAAGTCATTCCAAGCGAAGCTGGATTTTCTTCTTCGCCATAAATCCAATGTTCGGAGTTGGAGTTTTTGTAAATGATGTTTGGCTGTCCGAAGATGAGATAGATAAGACCACGGTCACTTTTCCATCCCTCAGTGTAGCTTGTAAAGAACTCGTTCGAATTCTCTACACGAGAGTAATATTTCTGAATAAGCACTCTGGCTCTATCTTGATTTCCGGCCAACTTCAGCCAAAAACGGTCTACTTCGGCCTTTGGAAAATCAGATTCTTTAATGGTCTTGTATTCAGTATTACTGTTGATAAAACGAAGCGGTTCAATTAAATCGTTTACGTCTTTTACCGCTGGAAAAGTCTCATCAAACCGATAGATTGTGAAACCATCTGAGGTGCTATCCGAAACCTGAATATGATAGAAACCTTCCCTCGGAAGTGTTAAAGGTTGTCCGAGCGGAAGTTCAAAAATGCTATCGGCTTGGTAATCGAAAACTTTTGGTGTTTCTACCGAAAATGGTGGTTTTGGTAATGGGAATTCTCGATTGTAATAACGCACGATGGCGTGGTCTTTTCCACTTATGTGGGTCAAGGTAAATTGCTCTTCAGATTTCAGATAATTACGCGAAAGTGGATGGCTCGAATCCGTTAATTTAAGGGTGAAAAACTGCCTGCAATTTGGATTGCGTCTGTCTATTTCGAAGTAGCGTTTGATGCGTGAATTCCTTCGCAAATCAACCAAGTCTATTTTTAAAAGTGATTGCTTGACCTTGCTTGGCTTTAGTTCAAGAATACCACTGATGGTTTTGCCTTGCATAAGCAGCGAACTATCTGCAAAAACGACCACCGAACTATCAATGAGAAGCTTACTTTCCAGCTGTGTGTATACCTCGTATCGGATGCGGAAAAATGCAGAATAGAAGTTGCTTTCGGGGTTGTGTAAATACAATAACTCATTGGAATTGATACGGAAGTGGAGCTCCGTTACCGAATCATTTTTGTGTAAAACGTTAAATTCGGGATGTAAAAAAGAAGCATCTCTATCATATAAATACGAGAGATTTTGATTGGAAATTCGTTCTGTGAAACAACCAGAAGCCGCTACAACAATCACGCTAAGAAGTAGGAAAACTTTACTAATCTTCATCTTCCAAACCTAACATTTCGGTGGGAAGCTGCTTCGTAGCTTTCGCTCCCATATTTCTCAATTCCTCGGCACGTTTTACAAGATTTCCTGTTCCTTCCGATAGTTTTTTCATGCCATCGTTGTAGGCGGTTTGGGTGGAATTCAGGCGCGAACCAATCTTCTGCATGTCTTCTACAAAACCGACAAACTTGTTGTACATATCGCCACTTTTCTGCGCTATTTCAATGGCGTTTTTAGTCTGGCGATCTTGTTTCCAAATAGATGAAACCGTGCGCAACGTAGCTAGTAAGGTGGATGGACTTACAATTACAATGCGCTTATCCCACGCAAAGTTGAATAGTTCATCATCGGCTCTAATAGAAGCGCTGAAACTGCTTTCAATAGGCATGAACATCAGCACAAACTCTGGGCTATCCAATCCCTTACTTGTGTGGTAATTTTTCTCAGAAAGTCCTTTAATGTGTGCTTTCACTGAATTGACATGCGCTTTCAACCACTTATCTCGCTCATCATCGTCATCTGCGTTCACGAATCGTTCGTAAGCCACCAAGGAAACTTTGCTGTCAATAATTATTTGCTTCTCATCAGGAAGTTGAATCACCACGTCAGGGAATAGGCGGTCGCCTGTTTCGTTGTAAGTAGTTTGCTGTGTGAAATACTCTTCGCCTTTTATGAGGCCCGAGTTTTCAAGAATTCGTTCCAAGATTAATTCGCCCCAATTTCCTTGCTTTTTACTGTCTCCTTTTAAGGCGGTTGTAAGATTGTGCGCTTCTTGACTGATTTGCTTGTTCAGGTCGTGCAACACTTTAATCTCACCTTTCAGCGAAGCACGTTCCTTCTGTTCGTTATCGTATTTCTCATCCACCTTCTTCTCAAAATCCTTGATGCGATCGCGCAAAGGAGTAAGAATCAATTCAAGATTTTCTTTGTTCTGATCAGTGAATTTCTTCGATTTCTCATCAAGAATCTTGTTGGCGAGGTTTTCGAATTCTGTATTGAATCGTTTGTTCAGTTCTTCAAATTCCTTCTTTTGATCGTTTTGCCGATTCTCTTGGTCTTTGAAGTGCGTTCGGGCAGAAGCTAAGCTCTGCTCCGTTTCTGAAAGCTTAATCTGAGCTTCTCTCAAATCCGCTTTCAAAACATCTCGTTCTTCCGAAACGCGTCTTTGCCCTTCGGTTAACGTGGCGTTTTCTAGCTTCAACTTTTCCAGTTCTCCATTATCTAAAACGGTTGAAACACTGCGTTTTCCAATTAAGAAACCCAGCGCTGCACCAACCAAAATACCTACAAGTAAAAATGCTAAATCCATATGGCGATGAAGGTAGGAATTAGGTGTTGAGTGGCGAAAAGGAATCAGAAATAACTCACCACTCCGAAGTGAATTTTCCCACCACGGAAATCAATCGGGTTTTGGAACTGCCTTCCTAAAGCGTAGTTGAGTGAGAACACACCAATTTTGGTGAAGAAAGAAATTCCTAATCCAAAACCGAACGGACGGTCGCTTATGCGTTTGTTGGTAGCGCGATTTTCATAATATGCTCCATCAAAAAAAGCAAAGAGGTAGCTGTTTGGGTCGAGCAGAAAACGGTATTCGATTGTTCCAATTCCGAAGAGCGTGGCGTAGATCGATTCTTCGTCAAATCCGCGAAGCGTTTTAAGCCCCCCAATTCTAAAAGCTTCACTTTCAAAAAGATTATCGCTACGCATGTAGCCGCCATTCCCTCGTATCAAGATAGTACTTCTGTTGGGAATAGGAATGAAGTAGGAAGCTTGCAGTACCGCATTTAACTGAAAGGAATTGATTTTGAGACCATCGTATCTACCAACTTCAATGGAAGCATCGGGCAAAATCTTTTTTGTTCCTGCGCTTGCCTCGGCAAAAAGGTCAAAGCCTTTTCGTGGATTTAGTCGGTAATCCAATCGCTGCATTCTGTAGCCAAAACCATAAAGTTGGGTTCGCGAATCCACATTATCTGGGTTAAGCGTTGCTGTGGAGGATAGCGTTGAAGTGGCTAACACATTAGTGGAACGGATGTCGGCAAAAATCTTGATGTGGTCGTTGCCAATGAGGTGATACTGAATTCCGATAATTCCTCTGAGATTGAGATACAGGGTATCGCGTTTGTAGAGCTCAAAAGTTCCATCTAAACCAAAACTGGTATTAAAAAGAAAAGGGTAAGCAAGACGTACGTTTAAGTTTTGCGTTCGAGCCTGCATCTTTCGCCAAGAAAGATCAATAAGTTCTCCACGTCTAAATGCGCTCAAAAGCTTAAGGCTTAGCTCTCCAGTAACCAATACTTTTCCAGGGCTTTCGCTACTTGGAAGTACGCCTAGAATTCCATCAAATTGGCTAGCGCGTTTCTTATCGAGATAGACGTATAGGTCGGCCTTGCCATCTCTAAAAACCACTTCTGGTGGTTTAACTTCCGATACAAAAGCAATTTCTTTAACTCGTGTAGAAATTGGTCTAATTCGACTTTCGTTGTAAAGCGATTTCGGTTTTATACCAAGATAATTTTGCAGGTATTTAGGCTGGATGCGAGCAGTGCCTTTTATTATCACGCTGTCAATCTTGAACTCACGATTTTTCTCCAGTTTGAGCCGCGCAAAGAGCAATTGGTTTTGGAGAGAAATGCTGTCATTCCCGACTTGCGCAAACGGATAACCACGGTTTTCGTAAAAGCGAACAATTCGTTTTTTTAGATTCGAAAAGCGCTTACCACTCATACTGCTTTCCTCAAAATGTTGCTCTTTAAAGCCAATTCTCCGCATCACGTCTTTCGGAATATTGCCGGCATCAATTTGCTTGAATCGATACGGACTGCCAATATGAATTTGGGCAATGGCTGTATCCTTTTTCCAAATTTGTTCGTCAATTCCAGCTGCGGAGAATCCTCTTTCGTGTAACAGAATCAGCAATTCATTCATTGCTTTCAGAGCGGTCATAGAATCGGGGTAGAATTCCTTTAAACGCCCAATTCTATTCAACTGCTTTACAGAAACTGCCTCATTCTCCTGTTTAATGATTAGCCGCACACGTTTTTGCCCAAACGAAAACTGTACAGCAAAAAGCAGCACCATTAAAGACAGTATGTAGCGAAATCGCATCAATTGATGAGAACGTTGATTTGGCAGATCATTGTGTGTTCAGATTCCAGTCAATAGGAGCAATTCCTCTTTCTTTCAGGAAATCATTTGTTTTTGAAAAATGCTTGCAACCTAAAAAACCAGTGTGTGCCGAGAAAGGTGAAGGGTGAGGTGCATTCAAAATTAAATGTCCGTTTTCGGTATTGATGAGCGAAGATTTGTTCTGTGCAAATTTCCCCCAAAGTAGAAATACAAGACTCTTTCGCTCGTTCGAAAGTTTTTGAATGGCGGCATCGGTAAACTGTTCCCAACCTTTTCCTTGGTGCGAACCTGCATTTCGTGAACGAACTGTGAGTGTTGCGTTTAAAAGAAGAACACCTTGGTCGGCCCATTTTGTGAGATTACCAGATACGGGTTCATCCATTCCTATATCTGTTTTCAGTTCCTTAAAGATGTTTTTTAAAGACGGAGGCGGAACAACGCCATCATTTACCGAAAAGCAAAGCCCATGCGCTTGATTGGGCCCATGGTATGGGTCCTGACCTAAAATAACCGCTTTTACATTCTCCACTGGAGTATGGTCAAAGGCACAAAAAATCAATGAGCCGGGAGGATAAATAGTTTCTGACTTTTTTTCCGCCACCAGAAAATCCCGAAGAGTTGAGAAGTAATCGGCATCAAATTCGGCAGAAAGTAGCTTCTGCCAGCTTGATTCTATTTTGGGTTTCACTTCTTTCATTGCCGCATTGTCTGTTTTTCCATAACTCATGTTGAAAACTCTACGCAAACCTTATTAAGTAAATCGCGTAACTGGATTTCAAAGGATAAATTTGCAGCACTTTTGGCAACAAACAGTATCTTGAAGTCGTTTTAAGTTCGTACCAACAAATAAACCACCAGAATTTTGAAAAAGTCAGCCATTTTCTTCGCAGCTCTTATTGTTACTGCTATGATTTTCTCTTCTTGCAGAACGACAGAAAACTGCCCAGCTTACGGAAAGGCAGATGCCCCTGTTGAGCAGGGCGTAAACAGCTAAATCTTTTGCTTCCTGTAGTGGAAGGAAACGGTCTGTTTAAGCGTTTCGCTTAGACTGAGTGCTACGGGGCACGTAAGTGCCACCTTCTCTAACACAGTTTTTTGAACTTGAGTTAATCCTCGGTCAATAATTTCAAATTCCACTTTCACCTCAGCAATCCTTCTTGGGTTGGATTGCATAATTTTGGTAACGGTGGCGTTCGTTCCTTCAATATTTAGTGAAGATTCGTTGGCACGTATCCCCATAATGGTAAGCATACAAGTTGCCAACGATGTAGCCAATAAATCGGTAGGAGAGAACGTTCTTCCCAATCCATTGTTATCCGTTGGAGCATCTGTTTTTATTGTGGTTGAACTTTTTATGTGAGTTGCCTCTGTATTTAGTTCTCCAAGATATATAACGTGAGATGTGGCCATGATGTAAGTTGTGGCGATGAGTTATTGTAACTTTGCACGAATGTACTGGAAGCTTGTTTACGCAGTATTGATTTTCTCGTTCTTGTTGGGCTCGGTTCAATTTGCCGGAGCTCAGGAAGATAACGAATTGCAACTTCCTCCTGTTCCAAAAGGTTCGGTTGCCGATAAAATCAAAGACCGCGCCTTCGATGATACGCAAGTCTTGATGAAACAAGAATTTACAGGCGGAGCCATGCTTCACACGCGAGGCTGGGGACTTCTGTTGCGAAGGTCAAAGAATAAAACCTTTTTGCGAAAACGCGTTTTTGAGTTGGAGGCTGTAAGTATGGAGCACCCAAAGGAAATCCGTTCTGTAAATCCGTATTACGAGAATTCAAATAGCTACAAGTATGGCGAGTTGAATCAGGTGGTAGTTACGCGTTTTGGCTACGGAAGACACAACGTTTTGTATGCTAAGTTCGACAAAGGCGTAGAAATTAGATATCTATATATAGGTGGTTTTTCGATGGCATGGGCCAAGCCAATATATTTAGAAATCGGACATCCTACCGTTCCGTATGAATACGTTACAACAGAAAGATACGACCCAGAAAAACACACAATTGACAATATTTATGGTCGTGCCTCGGTTTTTAAAGGAATCGATAAAATGGGCTTCTATCCAGGTATGTACGGGAAATTCGGATTCAGTTTTGAGTACGGTAGAAAGCAGAAGGCTGTAAGAAGCTTAGAAGCTGGAATCGTTGTAGACTATTATGTAAGAGACGTGCCTATGATGGCCAAAATCAAGAACGATCCGTATTATTTAACGTTCTATTTGGCCGTCAATTTTGGTGTTAAGTGGTATAGATAATGAGTGAAGTTAAGTTGGAAGAAATGGAACAACGCGTTCCAAAACCGAAATGGCTACGAGTAAAACTGCCAACAGGTAAGGAGTTTCAAAAAGTTCGCGGATTGGTGGACGAACACAAGCTTCACACCATTTGCCAAAGCGGTAATTGCCCAAATATGGGCGAATGCTGGGGTGCAGGAACTGCCACATTTATGATTCTCGGAAATGTGTGCACGCGTTCTTGCGGGTTCTGCGCGGTAAGTACGGGTCGTCCAGAGCAAGTAGATATTTCTGAACCTTACAATGTAGCGCAAAGCATCAAGTTGATGGAAGTAAAACATGCCGTCATCACGTCTGTAGATAGAGACGATTTGGCCGATGGCGGTTCTGAAGTTTGGGCAGCCACCATTCGCGCAGTGAGAAAGCACAGCCCAGGAACGACTTTAGAAACCTTGATTCCTGACTTTGCAGGTAAATGGGAAAACCTTCAGCGATTGATTGATGTAGCTCCAGAAATTGTTTCCCACAATTTGGAGACTGTTAGAAGACTGACGAAGCAAGTTCGAATTCAGGCCAAATACGACAGAAGCTTGGAGCTTTTGAAACGACTGAAAGATGCCGGGTTGAAAACCAAATCAGGCGTTATGCTTGGTCTTGGAGAAAGCGAGGCTGAGGTTATTGAAACCATGGAAGATCTTAGAAGCGTGAGAGTTGATATCCTAACATTAGGACAATACCTGCAACCAACCAAAAAGCATCTTCCGGTTGCAGAATTCATTACCCCCGAACAGTTTAAACTGTACGAAATCAAGGGGGTTGAAATGGGATTTAGGTTCGTTGAAAGTGGTCCGTTGGTGCGATCGTCTTACCATGCAGAAAAGCATCTTTTCTGAAAAACATTGGATTTCAATGCGTTAGAAGTGTAATTAATGCATTTTTTTTGGAGCGAATAAGCACCAAAAAGACACATGAGCCCCTACTTCTTTTTCTATATTTGCCCTTCAACGGTTTTCATTGAACCTTAACCGTAAGACCATATTTAGTATATAGATTATGATGAAAAAATATCTACTCGCTACAGTTGCTTTGTTCTCAGCTTTTGGGACATTTGCACAGAATTACGACAAATGTGCTGCCGACATTATTCTAAAACAGCAACTACAAGACCCAAAAGTTAAGGCCAAATACGAAGACTTTCAGGAAGCAGTTCAGCGTTATACAGCCGACCCTAGAGTTGCAGTAAGCAGAGATGAAAATGGCGTTCGAATCATTCCTGTGGTGTTTCATATTCTTCATAATGGAGGAAATGAGAACATCAGCCTGGCCAAAGTGCAGCAGCAAATGGATGTTTTGAATGCGGATTACAGACGATTAAACGCGGACACCGTAAATACGCCACAACGTTTTTATGGCGATACTGAGTACACGCATTTTGTATTCAATTCCGATGACATTGCATCGTATGTAGATGATTCTGCATACGTTAAGTTGTATAACCGTTATGGAGAAAGCTTCGCATTCCATTTTAACAATGGAACAGGGGGATTAGCAGATACACTTGCCCCAAACTTCGATAACGTTATTGAAGTAAACATTTCAAACAATGCAGATACAACAGATATTGCCATGGCTTTTGTGCAAGCAGTTAATGCTCAGAATGGGCTAAATGCCGAATATTCGAATGAGTCTGTGTTTGCTCAGGCACCAAATTTTACTGTTGATGGAGCAACAATACCATCATTGAACTACACTTCGGAACCTACTTTTACTACTAGTTGGAATGGAATAGATACGGACACTACATGGTCGCCCGAACTTACATTGGTTCTTTTTGAGAATGCTCAATTCCCGTTGGTTCCAACAGACACATTTCAAGTATTTGATGCGGATTTGACGTACGATGTTTTTGACGGAAGCGGAAACGTGCTTAGTACGGAAAGCTTTACTGCCGAGGGTTCCCTATCATTACAATTTACCCAAGTAACAATTTTCTACGGTCAGCACCGCGTTGATGTGAAAACAGACGGACTTGGTTACACAGAAGATGTGCTTGTTGCTGGATTATGGCCAGTAACTTCTACCATCGATCAACAAGGAAGCTATATACCTGCCGACTGTAATATTGAGTTTAGATTGGCTACCAAAGACCCAATGGGTAACTGTACAGATGGTGTTGTGCGCAAGTTTACATCAAAGACAAATGATGTTAATGATGGAACTGGTTTTAAGGCTGAAAGCTATTGGAATGCCTATAGTTATTTGAATATTTGGTCTGTTGGAAGCATCAACGTTGGTAGCACCGTTGGAACAACATTGGGCTATGCCCAGTTTCCTGGTACAGGACTACTTTCTACTGACGGAATTACGGTTCTGTCTAGTAATATCAACACCGCAACAAATGGTGGTAGAACCGCAACGCACGAAGTTGGTCACTGGTTAAGCCTTATTCATATTTGGGGAGATGCAGAGTGTGGTTCGGATAACGTTTTTGATACTCCAGTTGCACAAGAACCAAATTTCAACGTTTGCGGAAATGTTGGTTCACCACTTCATACACAACCGTACCACCTTGGAGTTTGTGACCCAAACAACCCTGATGGAGAGATGTTTGACAACTACATGGATTATTCGAGCGATTTCTGTCAGAATATATTCACCAGAGGTCAAAAAGCTAGAATGGATTTCACCCTTCATGGCGATGCTACAGGTCCTGGATACCGTTCTTACTTGGTTTCTCAAGAAAACTTGGAAAATACAGGGACAGCAGACCCTTACATCGTTCCAGAATGTGCTCCTATTTCAGGATTCTACTTTGATCAGTCTGGCGATTTTGCAACACAGAAAATGATTTGCGCTGGCGAAAGTGTTGACTTTGAAGAAAGCGCTTACAACGGTACTGTTGATGATTATGCTTGGACTTTTGAAGGAGGAAATCCAGGGTCTTCTACCAATGCCAATCCTGCCAACATCAGCTACGACAATCCAGGAGTATATGATGTGTCGTTGACAGTAAGCAATGGTCTCGGACAAAGTAGCAAAACGGCCAATGATATGATTATCGTAAGTTCATCCTCAGCACAGTTCCAAAGCTCGTGGGGATACGTAGAAAGCTTTTGGTCTGAGCAAGATTTTATCGATGATTATGTTGTTTTTAATCAAGACAATTCGAGCAATAAATGGGAATGGTACAAGGGACCAAATGCTGGAAGCACTGGATGGGAATCTGTGAGAATGAATAATCTTTACAATTGGGGCGAAGAAATTGATGAATTGATTTCGCCATCATACGATTTGAGCACCATTGATAGTCCTACTTTGAAGTTCCGTTATTCTGGAGCAGCATTTAATAACACGCCTCAAGATGAACTCAGAATTATGTTATCTGACGACTGTGGTGAGTCTTGGCAAACACGTGAAACGTTCTCGGAATTTGAATTAACAAACGCAGGACTTTCTTCTGGCAGTTATGTACCTAATGCTGCAAGCACTTGGACAGACGCTAGCGTTGCCTTGGGATCGTTTGCAAACAAGCCAAACGTGCGTATTAAGTTCCGTTGGATTTCTGGTGCAGAACCGAGCAACAACTTCTACTTGGATGATATTACCATCTCTAACAGCCCATTGGGAATGGAAGATTTGGAAAACATTATTGACCTAAACGTTGCGCCAAACCCAACTGCCGGACTTGCTAACGTAAGCATGACCTTGCCAGACGATGCTAACGTAACGATGGAAGTGATTGATGTACTTGGAAAGAATGTAAACCCATTGTTTTCTAAAAGTATGAGCAACGGAACACACCGATTTGATGTAGACATGTCTAACCATAGCGTGGGCGTTTATTACCTCCGTATTTTGGTGGATAACGACATGATTATGAAGAAAATCGTTAAGAACTGATAATAGTTTGAAATCAATCTGCAAAGCCTCCCGATATTTCGGGAGGCTTTTTTTTAACCCGAAAACTTTAGAAAGATGAGAGTAGCAATAAACGGTTTTGGACGAATTGGAAGAATAACCATGCGTGCCTTGCTTAAGAAGCAAGGAGTGGAGGTGGTGGCCATTAACGATCTTACGGATGTGAAGACCCTTGCCCATCTCTTCAAGTACGATTCTGTTCATCGTCAGTTTGATGGAACAGTAGAACCGAAAACAAACGCCATCCAATTCAATGGAAAAGAAGTGCAAGTTTTTGCCGAGCGCGACCCGTCCAAACTACCATGGAAAGCATTGAATGTGGACGTGGTTATAGAATCCACTGGTCTTTTCAGAGACCGAGCCTCTGCATCTGCCCATTTAAAAGCAGGAGCAAGACAGGTGGTTATTTCTGCACCGGCAAAGGATAAAGACATTCCTTCTATTGTGCTTGGGGTGAATGATGATGCGATTGACTTAAAGGCAGAAATCATCAGCAACGCGTCTTGTACCACCAATTGTGCTGGGCCTATGGTAAAGGTTTTGGAAGATGCCGTACATGTTGAAAGCATCTTCGTTTCTACCGTTCATTCCTACACAGGCGACCAACGTTTGCACGATTCGCCACACTCAGATTTGAGAAGAGCGCGAGCAGCGGCCAATTCCATCATTCCCACATCAACAGGGGCTGCCAAGGCGTTGGGTAGAATTTTCCCACATTTAGAAGGACATTTAGGAGGTGCTGGAATTCGCGTGCCAGTTCTCAATGGTTCGCTCACTGACCTTACCTGCATCGTTCGTTCAGACATTGATGAAGCTGGCGTAAATGCTCTCTTCAAAGCGGCAGCAGAAGGCCCCATGAAAGGCATTCTTCAATACACCAATGAACCCATCGTTTCGTGCGATATTATCAGCAATCCTCACAGCTGCATTTTCGATTCGGAACTCACTTCCGTTATCGGTAAAATGGTAAAAGTGGTGGGGTGGTACGATAACGAAGCTGGTTATTCGAATAGAATGGCTGACCTTATTGTGAAGTTGGGGAAGTAACGATCTCCACCTTCAATTCCTCTCCATCCCAAACGGCAAAGTGCGGTTCTTTAAACCAATGTCCGAGGTTAATGTAGCGCGAATTGTTGCCCACAACCCTGTCTAGTACCAAATGGCGGTGGCCAAAAATGAAGTAGTCGAAGTGTTCGGTTTGGAGCGTGTTTTTGCAGTATTGTAAGAGCCACTCGTTGTCGTCTCCATTGTAAATCTCGTCTGCTGCAAGGTTGGCATGACGGCTGCGACCACTCCAGAAATTGGCAAGACCAACGCCAATATCGGGGTGCAACCATTTAAACAGCCAAATACAAACGGGGTTTGAGAATACCTTCTTAATAAACTTGTAGCTGTGGTCGCCAGGACCAAGACCATCACCATGGCCAATAAAGAACTTCTTGCCGTTCCATGATTTTGTAATTGGCTTTCTGTGCATTTTTACTCCCAGTTCTTCTTCAAAATAGGAGAACATCCACATGTCGTGGTTGCCTGTAAACACATGCATCTGAATTCCCTTGTCGCACAGCTCGGCCATCTTGGCCTGAAACCGTACAAATCCTTTGGGAACAACGGTTTTGTATTCGTACCAGAAATCGAAGAGGTCGCCCACGAGATAGACTTCAGCAGCATCTTTAGAAACATCATCCAACCATTTAACCAGCAGTCGTTCTCGTTCGCGACTGGTTTCCTTATTCGGAACGCCTAAATGAAAATCGGATGCAAAGTAGATTTTGGTTCTGTCAGACATCAATCCAATAATTGTTTCAAGCGTTGCTGCGGTTTCAGTTCGTTGAGGTTGAAGGTAAAACGAATTTGTTGTCCATAATTGTATGTGTTCAATTTCACGTCTTCGCGCACATCTTTCGAATAAAGGAAAGGGAAATGCACTTCCAAAACGTCTCGCACCACAATCACACTTACCCCAAACTCTGCCAAAAATAACTGCGACCCTGGGAAGGCAGTTTTGGCACCTGCGTATGTGCCGATACTTGCAAAAAACTCAAGCGGCAACCAGCGATAAAGAGTAGACGAGAGGTTGAGTGCAACAATCCAATCATTCGAACTTCCGATTATCATCCTACTCTTAAAACCACCATCGGCTTCCATAATCTGTTGTTCCAAAAAACCATTGCCTGGATTTCTGCCAATAAACGTTCCATCGTAGAGGTAATCTTGATATTCTAAGAACGAATTCATTCTAAAATTGAACCCACGACTGGAAGAACGCATGAAGAATTTGCCTGCAAAAAGGCGTGCTCTAAATCCGTATCCCTTCTTGAATTTGAAACGGTAGATAGCTTCTACACTGAGTTTTGCTTCATTGTTGAGCCAATGTAAATCGGTGTTCAGCTCTCCAACATGGGGCGAGAAATGTGATTTCCAGTGATAGGTCATCTGCGGAATATTACGCACCATTTCTCCCTGTTCGGTAAAATAGGTGGTGTTGCGCAAGCGGAAACTGTGCTCTGCTTGGTTTCTGCGTTTGCGCGGATGAAAATCGAACCGCACAAATTCTCGTAAGAGATTGCGAGGAACCTGCGGACTGAATTTGTCGGAAGCATTATAGTACGGCCATACCCGCCCCACGTTAAATCGTTGCCCTTCTAAACCAACCGTTACGTTCGGAAATTTTTGGTCTTGATGGAATGTGTAGGCAATTCGCCCCGAACCCGTAATGGTCTTTGACTTAAAGGCGTACATGGGCATAATCATGTAAGAAAACTTATTCTGAGGAAGGATGTCGTTGTAAATAGCGCCTCCAAGCATAAAACCATCGTAGGTATTCCAGCCAATAGTTGGTGCCATGGCAAACTGCGTACGATACGGGTCTTCGAAGTAGAACACAAATCTGGGTTGTATCGGTTCCACTTTTCGGAAGGCTCCTCTAACCCGCATGGTGTTGTTTTTCCTATTGATGTCTGGAATGACTTCGTATGCATCTATAATAATGCGGTCGCAATCTGTGCAGTCAATATCAACCCATTCTGCTGTCCGCGTTCCATCAAACCATTGGGTAGATAGGGTGTCATTGCCACGAATTGTGGTAATAGGGAAGGGGCCATCTACCTTGCCGTGGTTCTGGATTTTAACTCTCACTTTGTCTGTTTCACGTTCTAATCGAGCAATGGAATAGTCCATTTTATCTGCACTTCGGATAACCCCATCAAAAAACCATTTCAACGAATCGTCAGTAACCTCAATGGCAACGGCTTCAAAATCTTTTGGCTGCGGATGCTTGAACTTCCATTTCTGGAAATACGCAGACATGATTTCGTTCATTTTGTTTTCTCCCAAATATGCCATCAAATAGTTGAAGGCATAGGCGGTTTTTACATATACAATGCTGCCATAATTGGTACTCGTGTATTCGTTTGAAGGCAATTCGATGGGTTGGTCAGTATTTGCTCGGGCTGCCACGTTGTATACGTGCTGCCCCAAGCTGCTGTGTTTCATGTTGTACACTCCCGCCAATTTCATTCCCAAATTCATCAACTTGCTGCCGCCATATACATCGCGCAGCATAAGGTTGGGGAACTTCCGCTTCATGTAGCGCGCTTCTATGAAGGAGTTCAAACCCTCGTCCATCCACGGATGGTCGCGCTCGTTGCTTGCCAGTATTCCGTAAAACCAATTGTGTCCCACTTCGTGCATAATTACTTCTTCCAACGAAATCGCATTGCCGCTCTCTCCAATCAGTGTTACGTTCGGATATTCCATGCCGCCACCTTCAGAGAGCACGCCATCCACAGCCGTTACATGGTTGTAGGCATAATCGCCAACCCAAAGAGAATAGTAGTAGGTGGCATCATTCAAATATTCGATGGAGTTCTTCCACAAGTCGGCCTCATTGTTCGTAAACATAGCCCAAGTTGTCACTTTTCTGCCAGAATGCGGCAACGCCACTTCTCCTTTCAGTACATGGTACCGCTTGTCGGCAAACCACCCAAAATCATGTACGTTTTCTTGATGATAGTGAAGCGTTTTTAGGTTTGTGGATGATGGAGGGAAGGATAAATCGGGATAGTTGAATTCCGCAATGGCTTCGGTTTCCTTCACCTTCTCGTCCAACCAGGCGAGTTCCTTTTCTCCATTCACGAGGTCGCCAGTAGCACCAACCACATAGTTTTCTGGAAGGGTGATATGCACATCAAATGTTCCAAACTCAGAATAGAACTCGCCTTGACCAAGGTAGGGCATCTGGTGCCAGCCATCCTTGTCCAAAACCGCTGGCTTTGGGTACCATTGAGTAATCTGATAAGCTTGGTCTAAATGTCCTAGACGTGAGAAAATCCCCTTTGGAATCTGTACTCTAAAAGGCGTTGTAATCGTAATTCGCTGGCCTGGTTCTAAAGGTTCATTAAGAATAACCCGGCAGATGTCTTTGTTCTTGGAATCGATTTCTATCCTAGCCTTCTGATCATTTACTTTAAAATCGAGGCTATCAATCCAACCTCTATCTCGATACTGAGAAAAGAAAAGGGTGAGGTCGTCATCCTCCCGCATTTGTTTGGCCAAGGCAGATTTTCCATCCTTGTAGGCATTGGGCCAAATATGAAACCAGATGAAGGTGATTGTTGAGTTTGAGTTGTTTACGTATTCGATGGTTTCGGAAGCATGCAGTACGTGGTTCTCATCATCCAATGAAACATGAATTTCGTAGTTAACTTCTTGCTGGAAGTAGTCCTGAGCTGAGAGGGAAAAAGGGAAAAGGAGGAAAAGGAAAAACGGTCTGAATGTCATTGCGAAGAAGGAACGACTGAAGCTATCTCTTACTCGACCCGTGAAAGATTGCTTCGTTCCTCGCAATGACTTGCTGTTTTAATTACGATGGTTCAGTTGTATCTGTGCCATTCCACTCAGCCAAAGGAGGGAAAGGCGGTTACCCAAATATTTCTTTCAGCTTTTGCTCCAGTTGCTCACCTCGCAAACCTTTGGCGATAATTACTCCGTTCTCATCCAAGAGGTAAGTCATTGGAATACCATCCAAATTATATGCTGGCACAAAGCTCGATTCCCAGAAACGGAGTTCTGAACCGTGCTTCCAAGTGAGGCCATCTTGCGCAATAGCTTCTATCCATTTGTCAGCACTTTGATCCAATGAAACGCCAAAAATCTCGAAGCCCTTGCTCTTGTATTTCGCATAAAGTTTTACCACGTTCGGGTTTTCCATGCGGCATGGTTTGCACCAAGCTGCCCAAAAATCAATCATGGTAACTTTTCCTTTAAAATCAGAAAGCTTGATGGTTTCTCCTTCTGGTGTTTTTAAAATCATTTCAGGAGCTACAGCGCCAATTTCTGTTCTTCCAGCGGCTTGTTGCTTTGAACGGATATCAACCAATTGTGTCTTAAATTGCTTCACGTAATCAGACTCTGGCATTGTTGCAGATAAATCTTCAGCCACTTTCTCATAAATAGCCAAATCCTGTGCTGGATTCAACGACTGAACAGCAGAAAGTGCTGCCAATGAAGTTGGATTTTCATTAAGGAAAGCAAGCACAAATTGACGCTTCTCTTCTTGCATTGCCTGAAACATAACATCAATTGCTTGGGCGATAGAATCCAAACGGGGATGTCCTTGTTGTTGATAAGCTTGAAAAGATTGTCTTAGACTATCAGTCTTAATGTAATCAGCTCTCAATTTTTGATCGAGGTAACGAAGTTTGGTAGAGCCTTCTGAACCTTCAACCTCATAACTCTGATAGAAATCCAATGCGTTTCCGCTTATTTCTGCCTTTTCGCCTTCGCTCAAGAGAAGAATCACGAAGTTGTTTTCGTTGATTTTCAATCGATAAAAACCTGGTTCGGTCATCTCACCAGCATTCAGTTTGAATTTGCCATTAGAGCCAACTTCTGCGGAGTCAATGGGGGTAACTGCCTTGGATGAAAGGTGCTCTAATCGAACGGTTTCTCCTTCAGCATTCAACAGATTTCCTGTTACAGTTGCTCCTTTTTGCGCGCATCCAACAAGGAAAAAAAGTACGGCTATCGGAATAAGTATGATTTGTTTCTTCATGATTCTTATAGTTGTTTCCACGAATTTCCTTCTCTTTGGGAAGGTCAGGATGGGCTGGTTTCTAATTTCTGTCTTACTAATTGATTGGCCAGTTTTGGGTCGGCCTTTCCTTTGCTCAATTTCATTACTTCGCCCATAAAAAGACCAAGTACACCTTTCTTTCCACCACGGTATTCTTCCACCTTATCAGGATAGGCCGCTAGTGCTGCATCAACCCATTCTTCCAATTGTCCGCTGTCGCTTTCTTGAATCAGGTCGAGGCTTTGCGCGATGGCCAATGGTGCTTTCTCTGGTGATTTGCACAACTCTGGAAAGAGTTTTTGTGATGCAGCCGAGTGACTAATCTTTCCATCATCTATTAGTGCAATAAGTTCGGCAATGGTCTTTGGTTTCACAGGGAAATCCTCCATGTGAACGGCAAACTCATTCAGATATGATTTGATGTCGCCTGTCACCCAGTTAGATGCGGCCTTGTAATTCTTGGTATGAGAACTGAGTTCGTTGAAGTACAGCGCCACAGGTTTGCTTTCGGTCAGCACGCCCGCATCATATTCATTTAAACCGAAATCTTTCATGAATTTATTGTGCAATTCGTTCGGCAATGCTGGCATGGTTGCTTTTACTTCGGCAATCCATTTTGCATCCACTATAACTGGCGGAAGGTCTGGCTCTGGAAAGTAGCGGTAATCGTTGGCCATTTCCTTGCTTCGCATCACGAAGGTTGTGCCTTTTCCAGCATCAAAGCTCCGTGTATCCTGACTGATTTCTTTTCCCTCTTCTAGCTCGGCAATCTGTCTATCAATTTCGAATTCAATGGCACGTTGCACGTTTCGGATGGAGTTCATGTTCTTAACTTCAACTCTTCGTCCAAACTTAGTCGCACCTTTCAACATCACCGAGATGTTGGCATCGCAACGGAGGCTTCCTTCCTCCATATTGCCATCACAAATATCTAGGTAACGTACCAATTTTCTCACCTCAGAAATATATGCGTACGCTTCTTCTCCACTTCTTATTTCAGGCTCGGAAACTATCTCTAACAGGGCAACGCCAGCACGGTTTAAATCAACCAATGTATCGAATGGGTCGGTGTCGTGCATACTTTTTCCAGCATCTTCTTCCATGTGGATGCGGGTGAGATGAATGTTCTTTTCTTGGCCATTCTCCAACTTAATGGTAATAAATCCGCCAGTACAAATGGGTGTTGTGTCCTGCGTAATCTGGTATCCCTTAGGCAAATCTGCGTAGAAGTAATTCTTGCGCGCATATTCGTTTCGCTCGCGGATGTTGCAGCCGCAGGCTAATCCTAATTTGATAGCGCTATCAATCACTGCACGGTTCACTTTTGGAAGCGTTCCCGGATGCCCAAGCGTAATTACACTCACATTGCTGTTTGGCATTCCGCCAAATTCGGTGCTATCGCTGCTGTATGCCTTTGAATTTGTCAAAAGCTGCATATGAACTTCAAGCCCAATTACGGGCTGATATTTATCTCTTTTATCACTCATTGAACACGCCCATTTGGCTGTATTTCTCAATTCTTTTGTCAATACGCTCCTGCGGATCCATGTTGTGCAGTCGCGTCAAATGCTTTTTAATTTCCTTTTTCACGTTTGCGAAAGTAGTTTCAGGATCTCGGTGAGCTCCACCTAGCGGTTCTGGGATAATACCCGAGATAAGTTTCTGCTCAAGCAAATCTTGTGGAGTCAATTTCAACGATTCTGCAGCCACTTCTTTCTGGTCACGTGTTCTCCAAAGAATGGTAGAACAACTCTCAGGAGAAATAACGGAATACCATGTGTTTTCTAGCATAAAAACTTTGTCGCCAATACCTATTCCGAGGGCACCACCAGAAGCTCCTTCACCAATAATCACACAGACTATCGGCACTTTTAGTTGCATCATTTCGATGATATTCCTTGCAATAGCTTCACCTTGACCTCGTTCTTCTGCTTCAACTCCAGGAAAAGCTCCTGGGGTGTCAATAAACGTGATTATTGGCTTGTTGAATTTCTCAGCCAATTTCATTAGCCGTAACGCTTTACGATAGCCTTCAGGGTTGGCCATTCCAAAATTTCGGTACTGGCGCATCTTGGTGTTTATGCCTTTTTGCTGACCAATTAGCATGACGGTTTTGCCATCAATACTACCGAAACCGCCCACCATTGCCTTGTCGTCTTTCACGGTTCTGTCTCCAAACAATTCTACAAAGGTGTCGTCTGTAAGAGCACGAATGTGAGCTAGGGTGTAAGGTCGACTTGTATGTCGTGCTACTTGCACTCGCTGCCAAGGAGTAAGGCTGCTGTAAATCTCTTGTAGCCGCAGTTTGATGCTAACTTCAAGTTCTTCGATGGTTTTGCTCACATCTACCTTGCCTTTTTCCTGCATGGCACGCGATTTTTCGAGCTGTTCTTCTAACTCCTGAATATCACTTTCAAAATCAAGAAAGGGCACTGCCATGATTGCAAATTTAGGCCGCGAAGATAGGGGATGTAAGGGACAATGAAATGCTCATGCAGGCTAGTTGCTCTTTTGTTCCGTTACTTCTCTGGAAGTTCAAAGCCACCCGTTTGGAGGAAAACATCTTCAGGGTTTTCCATTAGATAGAACCGGTCGTTGATACGCTCCATACGCGATTCCCATTCTGGTACATTTTGCATATCGTTTAACGGCCAAAGGCTTCCTACCAAAGCGGTCGGGCAATTTGTGTCTAAGTAACATTCGTTCGCACGGTCAATAAATCGCTGGGCGCGATCTTCCATAGACACGTACCGAAGGTTGATTTCTTCATTTCCGAGATAATTCAATTGCCAGAAAACTTGCCATTCTGAAGCAAATCCATTCTTGATTTTTCGCTTTTCAAGTTCTGATTTCAGTTCGTTAAGAACCAGCATATCGTTGAGATGAGCTTCTAGCCAAAAACTAACGTATTGTTTGTAGCCCATGGTTGTTGGTATCAGCGAAGCGAAAAGTAAGAGTAATAAAATGAGGTAAGCCACAGGTTTGATTTCGCTCAATTGTTTTGACGTAAACCATACAAGCACTAGCATCAGACCAGTAAAGAAAGGTAGTAGGTAACGGCCACCTCCGATGCCAAAAGCCACCGATGGAAAAAGCGAAAGCACCATCCCTAGAAGCAAAAGCAATACTTGAATTCTTAGCTGGGTTGAACCGCTAACAATAGCGAAAATGAGAACCAAACTCAGCAGAAGAAGAAAAACCACGCTGCCAATTTTGACTATTTCTGGAACTTCATAGATGTCGCTAAATGCGTAGAATCCGGTAAAGACTGACCAAAAGCCTTTGACAAAGTAATGCGTGATTCCATCTAGGTTGAATTTTCCCAATCCAACTGGAGTCCAAACGAAATCGTTGAGGTAAACAGGAATTCGTAATAAGAAGAGCACAACGACTCCAAGCCCAAAAGTTGGCAGGATAAGTTTACGCTCCATTTTGGCCAATCTGAAAACGATAAGAGGAAGAGCGAGTAAGAAGAAGATGGGCTGCGCTACAATAATTATCGCAGAGATACCAGCTATTATGAGCCAGTTTTTCAATTCCCATTTATCGTATAGGAGCAGTTGTTCAGCTATGAATGCTACGCCAACAAAAGCGGTGAGGTAGCCACCTCGGAGTTTCGTTCCCCAAACCTGCCATGTTGGGAATAGGCAAAGAATGCCTGCCATCAACAAAAATGGCAATAGCGGAAGTCCTTTTACTCTGAATATTTTTAAATAACGCTGAATTCCTAAAGAGAAAATGAGCATTCCACCTAATTTTAAGCTTGCCAAACCGCTTCCAAAAAACAGGATGAAAAAGCCAGCAGATAGTGCTTCAAAAAACGAGAAACCGTATTGCTGACCGTAGAAGTAAAAAGGGATGTTTCGTCCAGAAATCAGGTCGCGTCCCATGATTCCAACCATGGCTTCATCGCCATCAAAATAAACATGATCGCTAAGCAAATACGGCAATCGCGCAAGAAATACCAGCACGAAAGCGAACAACCATTCCGTTAGAAACGACTGTTCGAATATTCGGTGAAAACGATTCTGTGATTTTTCCATTTCCTACTTAATCAGACTTCCAATATAGCTAGAACCATTTCAACATAAGGATTTACAAGAGTTGGATATTGTTTACTACTAGAGGGTTTTTCCAAGACCAAAAAAGGTCGGAATTGCTCCCGACCTTTTTCTTTTTTTCATTTTATTCTTTCTCTAAACTACGGACGCTCAAACTGAGAGAAGAAGAATTTTCCTTCAATATCAGCGTTCTCATCGCTATCAGAACCATGAACTGCGTTTTTCGCTTTGCTTTCTGCAAATGCAGCACGAATGGTTCCTGCAGCAGCTTCAGCAGGATCGGTAGCACCAATCAACGTTCTGAAATCGGCAACAGCATTTTCTTTCTCCAAAATGGCAGCTACAATTGGTCCTGAACTCATGTATTCAACCAACTCGCCATAGAAAGGACGCTCGCTGTGTACTTCGTAGAATTTTCCAGCCTGTGCAGCTGAAAGACGTGTGTATTTCATTGCAACGATGCGGAAACCAGCTTCATTAATTTTCGCCAAAATTCCTCCGATGTAGTTTTTTTCAACTGCATCAGGCTTCACCATTGTAAATGTTCTGTTAGTTGCCATGTAGTGTTTTTGTGTGTTTTTAAACTTGCCGCGAAATTAGAAAAAAGCCTCACGCACCAATTGGTTAACTTCGGCAACCTTAATTAGAACCAAGAAAGATTGAGCAAGACAGATTTTACTGAACTGAAAGCATTGCTTTCAACGCCTAAGAAAATTGCCATTGTAGCACACAAAAGCCCAGATGGAGATGCCATTGGTTCTTCGTTGGGTCTGTATCATTATCTCGTTTGGAAAGGACACAAGGTTGAAGTTATTATGCCGAACGATTATCCAACATTTTTGAAGTGGATGCCAGGCAATGATAAAATTGTACTTCATGAAGGAAATGAGAAGAATGCGGAGGCGCTGATTAATGAAGCTGAGATATTGTTCTGTTTGGATTTTAACACACCAAGTCGTGCGTTTGGGTTGGAAGATGTGCTTCGAAATTCCAATAATGTGAAAGTGATGATAGATCATCATCCGCAGCCAGACGGTTTTGTGGATTTCATGCTTTCCGATACTTCTTCGTGTTCAACAGCTCAGTTGATACACCGATTTGCAGCCTTGATGGGAGATGAGATTCCAAATAAGGAATCGGGCGAATGCCTGTATTGTGGCATCATGACCGATAGTGGCGGTTTCCGCTTTCCTTCGGTTACATCCGAAACACACAGAATTGTTGCCGATTTGTTGGATTTAGGAGTGAAGCACGATGAGGTTTACAACTTGGTGAATAGCGCCAGTTCGGAGCATCGGTTGCGGTTGCTGGGTTATTGCATTGACGATAAGTTGGAGGTTCTTTCTCAATACGGAACGGCTTTCATTTCGCTTTCGATGGAAGAGAAAAAGCGATTCCATTTTCAGTCTGGAGATACAGAAGGAACGGTCAATTACCCACTTTCTATTGAAGGAGTAAACTTCTCCGCCATTTTTATTGAATCAGACGATATTGTGAAGATATCGTTCCGATCAATTGGCGATTTTGATGTAAATCAGTTCTCACGAGACAATTTTGAAGGTGGTGGACACCGAAATGCAGCTGGCGGAAAATCCGATCTTTCATTGCAGGAAACGATTGACAAGTTCGTTGGGCTGCTTCCAAAATATGCTGATAAATTGAAATGAACGTAGTAGCTCACAGGTTGCGTCATTGCAGGGAACGAAGTAATCTGTTGGTTCTTCTCGTTTTACTTTTCTCCGTTTTCTCATCGTGCAATACGCAGCCAACCCAAAAAGGAGAAGTAAATCCAGAAAAGTATAAGCAACCATTGATGGATGCCAATAAGACGTTGGTTGAAATTGAACAGCAGGACATTGATAATTACGTCACGCGAATGGGTTGGGAGATGATTGAGACGGGCTCTGGTTTGCGCTATCTTATTTATGAGCACGGAAACGGTCGGAAAGTGGAAGAGGGACTGGTGGTGCAATGCGCTTACGAATCGGGGCTATTGACGGGCAAAAAGTGCTACAATTCTGATGATTTTGGACCCAAGGAATTCTTAGTTGGTAGAGGTGGAGTTGAGAGTGGGTTGGAGGAGGTGGTGCTATTGCTCCGCGAAGGCGACCGGGTTAAAATAATTTTACCTTCGCACCTCGCTTTTGGCCTTGTTGGAGACGATGATTGTATTCCCAAAAAGGCGGTAGTCGTTTACGATTTGGAAATGAAAAATGTGTTAAATCCTATAAATAGAAATTGAATTTTAGAATGAAAAAACTGACTTTACTTGCCGTTTTCGGATGGATGTTGATGGTTGCAACCAAGTGTAGCGATAAAGCTGCTGGTGGTGCTGAAGAAGCCAATGCTGCAGTTACAAATGATACGATCACTACAGAATCTGGGCTTAAATACATTATTTGGAAGAAAGCCGATGGCGCAAAAGCAGATGTTGGCGACAATGTTTCTGTGCATTACGCAGGCCGTTTATTGGATGGTTCTCCGTTTGATGATTCGTATAAAAGAGGTCAACCTTTTACGTTTCCGTTGGGTGGAGGCCGCGTTATTAAAGGTTGGGACGAAGGCATTGCGTACCTGAATGTGGGCGATTCAGCCACTTTAATCATTCCTGCCGAATTGGGTTACGGAGCAATTGACCGACCAACAATCCCTGGCAATTCAACCTTGATTTTTGATGTGCAATTGATGGATGTAAAGAAGGTAGTGAAGCCTGTTCCTTACGAAACGAAAGGCATGGATACCATTTCAACCGGAACGGGCTTGAAGTACATCCGATTAAACAAGACAGATGGTGCACCCGTTACTGCTGGAAGCACAGTTGCTGTGCATTATACTGGCTATTTATATGATGGAAGTATATTCGATAGCTCCATTTCTCGTGGCGAACCAATCAGTTTTCCAATTGGAGTTGGTCGGGTAATTAAAGGTTGGGACGAAGGGATTTCTTTACTGAAAGTAGGAGAAAAGGCACGTCTTTTAATTCCATATCAATTGGCTTACGGTGAGCGTGGTGCTGGAGGAATGATTCAGCCAAAAACAGATTTGATATTTGATGTTGAATTGGTGAGTGTGAAATAATGACAAATGCTTGATTTCAAGCTTTTAAGGCTATAAATTAGGGGTTCACAAGTTGAACCCCTTTTTTGTTTCCAATGAATCCAAATTTCATCCTCTGGGCTATACCATTTTTTCTCCTGTCAATTGTTGGAGAGTTTCTTCACAACTACATCAAGAAGCGAGGAAAGGATTTCAATTTTGAGGACAGCATTACCAATTTAAATATGGGAATTGGAAGTCAGGCGGTTGGCGCTTTGACCAAGTCAGTCCTGCTCATGTTGTTCATTTGGATTCATGATAATTTTCGTCTGTTTACACTCGATTTTACGTGGTACAACACCATAATCTGCATTATTCTCTTCGATTACATTTACTATTGGGCACATCGTTGGGGGCACCAATGGAATATTTTCTGGGGAGCACATATCGTTCATCATCAAAGTGAGGAATACAATCTTACGGTAGCTCTTAGACAAAGCTGGTTTCATAATCTGCTAGCATTTCCACTGTTTCTGCCAATTCCGCTACTGGGATTTGACATGATGGCTTTTGGCGTGGCCGCAGGTTTGGTTACGCTTTATCAATATTGGATTCACACAAAAGCGATTGAGCGCATGCCAAAGTGGTTCGAGTTCATTTTCAATTCACCCGCACATCATCGCGTTCATCACGCTACAAATGAGCAGTATTTGGATCACAACTATGCAGCAACGTTCATACTTTGGGACAGATTGCACGGAACCTTCATTGATGAAAAGGAAAAACCTGTTTACGGTATCACCACACCGCTGAGAAGTTTGAATACGGTTTGGGCCAACTTTCATTTTTATGTAGAGATGTGGCATGGAAGCAAGCAATTAAAAACAGTAGGAGAAAAGTTGGCTCTCATATTTCGTGGGCCAGAATATCTCGGGAAACTACTCGGGCAAATCAGCGAAACAGGCGAAAAAGCCAAGACGAACTTGAAGAAGTATTCATCAAAAACACCACTTCATTTGAAAATCTACGTGAGTTTGCAATTTCTGCTGCTAGCGTATTTTCTCTCAGCTTACATGGGACAAATTCAGAACCTCACTACGTTTTATCAAATAGCGTTCTTCTTTCTCATTTGCTTGAGTACGCTGTCTATAGGGGGAATAATGGAGAACAAGCGCTGGTTTTATATAGTGGAGATTGCGCGTTTCCTCATGTTCGTGCCGCTTTACAATCTCTGTTATCACAACTATTTCTCCGATTGGTATAACATCACTTTGCCGTTCTCAATAGCGATTTCGGTGATATTCACCGTTTGGATATTGGCTGATTTGTATGTGAGGAAGTTGAAGCCGAGAATGGCTTGAGCTGCTTTGCTACGGCCTTACTAGTTTTGATGTAGCAATTGGTTCAACTCCCTTGAACAGCTTAACAATCCCGATTCCTCTAAATGCAGGAAGTTGAGTCAATTGGTTCTCATGAACCGTTGCTTCGAAAAGTATGCTACCATTTAAATCATAAAGTATGAGGATCGCATTTCCACCACCTATATTTTGGCAAGAAATGGCGTTATCGATTGAAGAATAATGAAGCGCAACATCATTTGAGCTGAATTCGGAAATGTCCGTCACAACGATTTGATCAGTACCAAACTGAATGATACTTGCCGTTTGATGCGTACAAGAATTGTCATTAATGGAGGAGTTTTCGTCAGATATGTGATAAAGAAAACTATCATTCAAACCATTTATAACCAAAGTTCCGCCTGTAAACGTGCCAACGTCAGAGCCAATACAATCGAAAATCTGAGCACGCCACGAACCAGATTGTATTGGGCAACCATAGAGAGGCGTCCAATCAATCAACGTAGATCCAGAAACAGAGTCGTAACCACCGTAAGTTCCGGAAAGTGGAACTGGAGAATTGCAGACATCAATACATAAATTGCTCTCTGTGGAAAAACATAAGCTGTCAATGTTGTTTCCCGAATTACAGCAACATCCATTAGTCGGGGAGGTCGACTGGGGCTGAGGTGAAATTGGAATGATAGGACTACCGCATTCCTGAGGACCGATTAGATAGAATCCTAAATCGGAAACATAGGTGTGCTGAGCTTCAAAACAAATGGTCAATTCTGTTTCGGAACTAAATACCTCTTGACTAAATATGCATTTAGGTAGAAATGACAGTATTAAAACTATCGCGAAATGGTTTAAAGACATCTTTGTTCGTTTGAAACAATGTAGTAAAAAGAAACGGTAGATGTGATAAAGTTACAAGCCCAACAAAAACATACAAGGCCGCTTATGAAGGTCGATGTTCACCGTTCGCCACTCGTCAATGGCCAAGGTTCTTATTTCTTCGCTATCAAGCGTAATGTCTACCGCTACGCAGAGTTTGTGCTTGGCGTTGCAAGTCTTCAGAATGTCGTCAAACAAATGTTGATTACGATAAGGCGTTTCCATGAAGATCTGCGTGAAACCAGTTCTTAACACCTGAGAATCAATGTCTCTTAATTTGTTGATACGCTCCTTTTTATCAATCGGAATGTAGCCGTTGAAAGTGAATCCTTGTCCGTTCAAACCGCTGGCCATCAGGCCGAGAAGGATGGAGGATGGCCCGATCAAGGGTTGAACCTTGATATTGTATAGATGCGCTTCCGCCATCAGTATTTGGCCAGGATCGGCAACACCTGGGCAACCCGCTTCAGACATGATGCCTACATCTTCTCCTTGAAGGAGCAATTCAATAGGCCTAGAAATTTCATCCCGTTTGGTGCGTTTGTCCAGAAGGATCAATTCCAATTCGTCAAAATCACGCTTGTTGCCCGTTGAGCGGATGAATCGTCTCGCGGTCTTTTCGTTCTCGACCACGAGGTATTTCAATTCTTCTAATAGCTGAAGATTGAGTGTCGGAAACAATCGGTCGTTATTTGTTTCTCCAAGCGAAACGGGAATGAGAAACAGTGTTCCTGTGCTCATTTCAGCGTTTTGATGAAGGCATCGCAAGCATAATCGAGCAATTCGTAAACGCGCCCGAAGCCATCATCATAATATGGGTCGGGAACGGACATGCCTTTTACTTCATTTCCAAAATCGAGGATAAGATTTACTTTGGCTCTATCCTTATCGTTCCGTGCCATCGCCAACACATTCTCCCGATTGGAAGTGTCCATCACCAGAATGTGGTCGAACTTATCAAAGTCGCCAATCTTGAATGGTCGCGAACGCTGACCTGTGATATCTATTCCATTCGCCTCCATTTCGGCAATGGCTCGCCCATCAGGACGTTCGTCCTGATGCCAGTTTGAAGTTCCTGCGCTGTCTACATAAATGACAAGGCCCGAAAATCGGGCCTTGCGTTTAAGAATGCCTTCGGCCATTGGGCTTCGGCAAATATTTCCGAGACAAACCATTAACACGCGAGGTGCAGACATGGCTTACGCGAGTTTAATCTTCTTATCGAGGTCGGTGATGTAGCCTCTGAATTGCTTATCTGTCTCAATTAGATTGTTCACCGTTCGGTAGGCGTGAAGAACCGTTGCGTGATCTTTTCCACCGCACTGAGCTCCAATTGTGGCCAAGGATGCCTTGGTCATGTTCTTGGCATAGAACATGGCAATTTGACGAGCTTGAACAACCTCACGTTTCCGTGTTTTTGATTTCATCAACTCAATTGGCATGTCGAAATAATCAGAAACAACTTTCTGAATGTAATCGATGCTGATTTCGCGAGCTGTGTTCTTCACAAACTTGTCAATCATCTGCTTTGCAAGATCCAAGTTGATGGACTTCTTGTTCAGTGAAGCTTGAGCGAGAAGAGAAATCAGCGCGCCTTCCAGTTCGCGGATATTGCTTGTAATGCTATAGGCTAAATATTCCAAAACGTCTTCAGGAAGTTCAATTCCATCCTGGTAAACCTTCTTGCGAAGAATGGCGATACGTGTTTCCAATTCTGGTGCAGAAAGGTCGGCAGCCAATCCCCATTTGAAACGCGAAAGCAAACGTTGCTCCATTCCTTGCATTTCAACCGGAGCCTTATCACTGGTTAAAACCAACTGCTTTCCGTTCTGGTGTAAGTGATTGAAAATGTGGAAGAAAACATCTTGTGTCTTGTCTTTTCCAGCCAAAAACTGCACATCATCCATAATCAGAACATCAATCATCTGATAGAAATGCACGAAATCGTTGTGGCTGTTGTTCTTAACCGCATCAATAAACTGATGCGTGAACTTTTCTGAAGAAACATATAGAACAGTCTTGTTCGGATGCTTTTCCTTTATCTCAATACCTATGGCATGGGCCAAGTGTGTTTTACCTAATCCAACGCCACCATATAGTAGCAGTGGGTTGAAAGCTGTTCCTCCCGGTTTGTTAGCCACGGCATAACCTGCAGAGCGCGCCAAGCGGTTGCAATCGCCTTCAATAAAATTATCGAAGTTGTAGTTGGCATTCAGTTGAGATTCAACTTTTACCTTTTTCAATCCTGGAATAATGAACGGATTGCGAATTGCATCCGAGCGCCCAAGATCCATTGGCATAGTAACTGGCTGATTCTTAGTTGTTGCAGAGTTTGTTGGGACGCGAACAGAGTAAGGTTTACTGTTGTTGTAAGCGTTCTCCATAATGATTTGGTACTCCAAACGACCTTCGGCTCCCAATTCCTTCTTTACCGTCTTCTTTAATAAAGAGATGTAGTGCTCCTCTAGCCATTCATAAAAGAATTGGCTTGGAACTTGAATGGTCAAAACATTTTCATCCAATTTAACAGGAACTATGGGTTCAAACCATGTTCGGTAACTCTGATAAGGGACGTTATCACGTATCACATCCAAACAATTATCCCATACAACCTTACAGTCTTTCTTCATGCGCTTTAAGTCAACTATCTTAACGTTAGTGCTTTAGAAATTTCCCCTTCGAAAACGTACTGAAACTCGTGTTTCCGAATCCCTAAATGCGAAGCAAAAATTGAGAAAAGAAAGGTGAAAAAAAAATGAAATTGGTATTGACTTTATGAAACTTTTGGTGCAATATACGCGCTACCAAAAAAGCCAGAAACCCTATCTAACTGTAAGTCAATCCTTCCGAGTTTAATCCCTGCCCAGCCAACCTGACAAACCATCACTTGGTGTCCAATTTTATTTGTGAAAAATGTGGGTTGATCGAGGAAAGTATGGGTATGTCCGCCAAGTATAATATCAACATTTTGACTGTTTTCGGCTACGTGTTTATCGCAGATACGGTTGGAATCGAAATTATATTTCTCCAAATTATAGTCATACCCAAGATGAGAAAGACAAATTACTAGGTCGCAATTCTCTTCATTTTTCAGAAAGGAAGCTTGTTTGTTTGCTTCTGCTATAGGGTCGGTGTAGCGGATGTTTCCGTAGAGTTTTGGGTTGACAAGGCCTTCTAACTCAATTCCCAATCCGAAAACACCAATTCTCATTCCTCCTTTTTCAAAGATTTTGTTCTTTATAGTTGATTCGGAAAGTGGCGTATCATTCAGTTCGTAGTTCGAATTGATGAACGGAAATTTGGCATGCGGAAGTTGC
This sequence comes from Flavobacteriales bacterium, assembly GCA_021741075.1. Classification (GTDB taxonomy): domain Bacteria; phylum Bacteroidota; class Bacteroidia; order UBA10329; family UBA10329; genus UBA10329. The sequence goes on from JAIOYO010000001.1 coordinate 37,143, forward strand.
TTTGTCAAACCTTCAATTCCGTTGTCGAAATCGTGGTTGCCATAGGTGGCGGCATCATACTCCATTTCGCTCATGAGTTTGAATTCGAGTTCGCCACCATAATAATTGAAGTAAGGCGTTCCTTGAAAAATATCGCCACTATCGAACAAAAGCACATTTTCTTGTTCGGCTCTAACTTGTCTCACCATTTCTGCTCTTCTAGCAAAACCTCCTAAACCAGGGTATTTACTATCAGTTATAGGAAATGGGTCAATACGACTGTGAACATCATTTGTATGAAGAATGGTCAGTTTTATAACACCCAATTCATCCAATCGACATGAACTTAATCCGCCAATGGTGGCAAGCGAAACGCCAGCCAATGCAGATTGTCTTATAAAATTGCGTCTCTTCATTAAAATTTGATTACAGCAATCCGGCCGTCTAAGTCTGAACTCAAGGTGTGTCCTGCCAAGCCTTTGATTCGGAAATCATCTAAAATGGCATCTCGAATCTTTATTCCAGTTCTGATTCGCTGAACAGGATTTTTAAAGAAATCCATTTTGTCTCCACCTTCAGCCAAGTAATCGCTGGTTACTACATATATAAGGTCATCCGTTTTAACAGTTTCCCCATCATCCAACGTTAGAATCGAATTCTTACCAGATTTATGAGAGACACTCATTCCCGAAACTGGCTGTCCACCAACTTCTTTCAGGTAACTCAGCATTTCTTTTACTTTTTCTGGAGAAAGTTTGACTACGTCCAGTTCATTTTCAAATGGCATGAGTTCAAACACTTTTCCAACAGTAATTGGTCCTGCAGGTAAATCAACTCGTAAACCTCCGATATTGATGAGACAAATTAGTGGACGAACGGAATCGGGCATTTCAAGTAACGCCCGCTCCAACAATAAATCAGCAATCAGGTTTCCTAATGTCGATTCGGGAATTCCCCGAGTTAACGAAATTTCGTTTTCAACTAAAACCGTATTCATACTCAGCTCCAAGCTATCGCGATAGGGTGCAATCATCGATTCAGAAAGCACATCATCCGAAATAGAATCGTTCATTTCAATGGCTTTGTATTCGGAAACCGAAACAGAACAGGCAGAAAGAAAAATCGCACACCACAACCAACGCATGATGCAAGTTTACGCAACCTTAACGGATACGATGGCTTTGAAAAAACAATTAATGATACCTTAATCGCCATGTTTGAACACAGTACTAAAATTAGAACTCGCTATTCGGAAGTAGATAGAATGGGTTATGTTTATTACGGTAACTACGCTACTTATTTTGAGGTGGGAAGGGTAGAGGCCATGCGCGCTTTGGGTATTAGTTATGCAGAGTTGGAAGAGGCTGGAATTATGATGCCGGTGATTCGGTACGAGATAAATTATAAGCGACCGGCTTATTACGATGAAGAGTTGACCATTGTAACACGTGTAAAGAAAGTGCCGCTTTCGCGGATTTTGTTTGAATACGAAACGTGGAATACGAAAGGGGAGTTGCTGAATACAGCTTTGACCGAATTAGTTTTTGTAGATAATAAAACCATGAAGCCGCAGCCCGCCCCTGACATCATAGTTGATGCGGCTGAGAAGTATATAGTTGACTGAGTTAATACAGTTTAGAAGCAGATTCAGGCATCGGTAAAACTGTACTGGTTAGCACTTAAAGCTTTTCCAGCAAAACTTTGTACAAGTCTGTCATGGCCTTGATGTCGTCCTTATGTACGATTTCGTTCGGTGAATGGACCTTATCTTCTGGTGCACCTACAAAAACCCATTCCCACGGATAGGGAGAAGATTGTAGTTCTAATCCATCGCTTCCGCCAGCACCTTCCACTTCTAATTGAAATGGAATGTCGGTTTCTTTGGCAATACTGATAATTCGTTCTAAATAGGTTCTTCGTGGTAATCCTCGGTCTCGCATAGAAATGGCAACGCCTTTGCCGGATAGTACGCCTTCTGTAACCCAAGTAATGTCTGAAATGAGTGCTTGCCGTACGCCATATTTTTCTTGAATGTATTTGCCAAGAAACGAAACTGCCCCACCGCCATGTTCTTCTCGCGTACTGAAAACGATAATGCCTTCTTCCAGCGTTTCGGCCACTTTCAGCGCATTCCAAACACCAAGGCGATTGTCCATGTAGCAGCATTGTACATGGCTTTCAGTTTCACGGAAATCAGGTTTGAACGTAAGATTTGTTCCTCGCTCAATCTCTCGTTCAAATTTGTAACCGAAAGATTGATTCTTCTTATTCACTTTGAGTTTGCATTCAATCTCTCCTTGAGAGTCAGAACCAACAAGTTTGATTTTGTTCTCAATGACTGGGCCGCCAACTTTCACCAATTGATTGCCATATCGAACGGTAAACCCAATGCTATCGAGATGCGCAAAAATGGCCGTGCGTGGCTTCTTCCCAAAAACAAGAATGATATTCTCGTGAAATTCATCTCCGGAAATAACTTTCGGCTTGACTTTCCAATTCTTCTCTGTTTCGCCAATGTATTTAAGGACGAAATTGGTTAGAGCCAGTTCGTCACCGCTCACCGCTCGGAAGGCGCATAGTTCTTTCAGTAAATGCACGTTAATCAATTAAGAATTAGGAATGAAAAGTTAGGAATTAAATCCCAGAGTGAGACGTAAGCCTTTCGCGTAAAATCGCAAATGAAAAATCGTCAATCGCAATTCGTAATTTTTTTACCTAGTCCTCTACAGAAAAGACGAAAATGTCTTCATCTTCCTTTTTCATGAGGTATTTTTCTCGGGCAAACTTCTCGAGGAGTTCCTTGTCGTTTTGTAGAAGCTTTAGGTCTGCCGTACTTTCAGTAATCTCATTCAAGTAGTGATCTCTTTCTTCCTCCATCTCTGCCAATTTTAGTTGGTTCTTTATGGTAGAAATGAAGCTGTTCTCATCGAAAAATGTCATCCATACCAAGAATGCAAATAGCGTTATCACATATTTGTTCCGGATATAAGGATTTAGCTTCTTGGCTATTTTCTTGACCTTCTTCACAACTGTAAAATTAAAGCCGTCTAGTGAGAATTGAAACTCGGCAGGGCGGCTTTTTAAACAATTGATTGTTCAGTCTCAGCTTTCAGCCAAAAACGGATAACGATAATCCGTTGGTGGAACAAAGTTCTCTTTGATCGTTCTTGGAGAAACCCAGCGAAGAAGATTGATCATTGAACCAGCTTTATCGTTCGTGCCTGAGCCTCTTGCCCCACCGAACGGTTGCTGTCCGACCACGGCACCAGTTGGTTTGTCGTTGATGTAGAAGTTGCCCGCACAGTTTTCCAGTTTCTTCATGGCACTTTCGATTACATAACGATTTTGACTGAAAAGTGCTCCCGTTAAAGCGTAAGGCGAGGTTTTATCCAAAATGTCAAGTGTCTCGTCCCAATTGTTCTCATTAAAAACATAGATGGTAACAACGGGGCCGAAAATCTCTTCGCACATCGTGGTGTATTTTGGGTCGTTGGCAACGATAACCGTAGGTTCGATGAAATAGCCTTTCGATTTATCGTAGTTACCACCGGCAATAATCTCCTGACCATCTTTCTTTGCTTGATCAATGTAATTCGCAATCTTGTCAAACGCTTTCTCGTCAATGACAGCATTAATGAAGTTGGTAAAATCCTCTGCAACGCCCATTTTAAAGGTCTTGAGGTCTTCCACCACATATCCTTTCACTTCTTGCCAAAGATTACTTGGAATATAAATCCGCGAAGCCGCTGAACATTTTTGTCCTTGGAATTCAAATGCGCCTCTCACAATGGCTGTTGCCACCTGTTTTGGAAGCGATGATGGATGGGCAATGATGAAATCCTTTCCGCCTGTTTCGCCCACAATGCGCGGATAGCTTTTGTATCTGTGAATGTTCTCACCAATGGTTTTCCAAATTCCTTGGAACACGCCTGTAGAACCTGTGAAGTGAATCCCCGCAAAGTCAGGATGTTTGAAAATGACATCACCAGCAACTGGTCCGCGAACGTAAACCAGATTGATGACGCCATCAGGCAATCCAGCTTCCTTGAATATCTGCATGATGATCTGCGCTGAGTAGATCTGGGTGTCGGCAGGTTTCCATACAACCGTGTTTCCCATCAAAGCTGGTGCGCCAGGCAGGTTTCCGGCAATAGAGGTAAAGTTGAATGGCGTGAGTGCAAACACAAATCCTTCCAACGGTCGTTGTTCCACTCTGTTCCAAGTTGGAGCAGGCGAGTAAGGCGGCTGTTGCTTATAGATCTCTGACATGAACTCCACATTGAAACGGAGGAAGTCTGCGTACTCGCAAACCGCATCAATTTCTGCCTGATAGATGTTCTTGCTTTGAGCAAGCATGGTGGCCGCATTCATTTTGGCGCGGTAAGGGCCAGCCAAGAGGTCGGCCGCTTTTAGGAAGATGGAAGCGCGGTGTTCCCAACTTAGGTTTGCCCATTTTGAACGGGCAGCCAATGCGGCATCAATCGCTTGTTGCACGTGCTCTTCCGTTCCACGACTGAAATAACCGAGTTTGTGCTTATGATCGTGCGGAGGGGCCATCCGAACCTTATCGTTTGTTCGGACTTCCTTGCCTCCGATATACATAGGAGCATCTATTTCGATACCGCGCATTTCGGCAAGTGCCTTCTTTACCTCTGCCTTCTCTTTGCTTCCAGGAGCGTAATTGAGAACAGGTTCGTTGGTGGCTTTAGGTACGTTATAGAATGCGTTTGACATGGTTCAAATAGTTTTCGATGAGCCGCGAAAATACGTAGTGACCAGAGAAAATAGGAAAATGAGAAACGATAATACTTTCGAGGAACTGTCGGATTAGTTAATAACCAGTCTTAAACTCTCGAGGGTATCTTTGGTACGAAGCCTTATTAAATAAACTCCACTATCTAGCTTCGGAATAGTAAACTTGATTGGTCCCCTTGGATTAATGTTCAATTGTTGACGTAAAATCTGTCGTCCAACATTATCGCATAAGAATAGTTCCCTTATGTCTTCAGCTCCGGTTAAGGTAATTTCTGTTCCCGATTCTACTGGATTCGGAAACATTAGCACGCGTTCTTTATTTCGAATTTCTGGTATTCCAACCGTTACGTCATTGCTTAACATTGCAAATGTAAGCTGACCGTAATAGTGCGAATTGATACTAAGTACGATTTTATTTTCGTAAAACTCCATGCCTGAAAGTCTATACGTTGGATACACCGTATCATATGGACGGGACAAGGGAAATACCATTATCACCGAATCCAGAATCCAAATTTCCACTAGAGTTCAAACGAACAAACAAGTGCCCATTCACCAATTGAATCCCAGAAGAATTGAATCTCAGTCGATCTCCGCCTAAGACAATTTTTGAGTCACCTTGAACCAGTAATTCGGACAATACAATATGTTCCAATTCTACAAGGGGGGATATCTTTTGAAATCCGCCAAATCCAAAGCTTAGGTCTAAAGCTCCGTTGTCGTCAAATTTCATGACATATCCACAGGTGTCGGTGTTTCCAAGAACTATGGAAGTGCCATCGCCTCTACAAACTATTTTAACAGGAATCAAGCCTTCAACATATTCATCAAGTGATTGGACACCCTGATTCGCGTATGATTGGTCTACATCTCCATTCGAATTCAAACGTGTGATGAAACCTGATTTCACACCATTATCTATCGTGTATCCACACGTCAGTAAATAGCCTTGAGGATGAAAGGATACACTTTCAAAGTAAATAGAATCGTGCGAGAATGGTTGTGTAAAGCCTGCCTGACCAAACGCATAAAAGACGGAAAGGTCATCGTTGAGCCCTCTTATACCACCTTTTTCTGGATTAAAGAGTCTGCCTTCGTCTCGCACTTTTGGCCCATCCGAACCAGAAGTGGCTATATCTTCGGTGTGGGCGGTTTGCCCCGAGGAGTTGATGCTAATCAAACTAGGACTTGTACTTAGGGAACCCCTACCAGTATTTATGAAAGTCTTATTGTTCGAACCAGATGTTACGTGGAGACCTGGTCCGAATATGAATTGCCCAATGAACGGGTAGCTGTACTGCCAATGGTCGATTATAGATAAATCGAAAACGGAGTCAGATTGATTATATTCTAATCTTCCCCAAACAGCGAAGTCTCGATGGTGATCGGCTATCCATCCAACAAAAGTGATTCGTCCATCCGTATCTATGGTCATGTCCCTTACATGACCATAATCAAAATTATTTGGCATGAACTGTAGGACACCTCCATCCCAATAGGTGCTGTCAAGAGTTCCTACCTGACCGGATATTTTCGCGGTTGAGGAAATGCAAATAATAAGTACCAACCTTAGAATTCGCATAGTTGTGGATGGTCAGGGATTGGTTCAATTAAGCATATAAGGCACTTCCATCACAAACTCCGGAATTTCGGCTTGGAATAGTTCGCCTCTTTCGGTGCGCATGAGTTCGTAGAAACCGCCCATACGCCCCATGCCTGATTCGAGGTTGCAGGCGCTTTCGTAGGAGTAGAGCTCGCCAGGAGAAAGGACGGGTTTTTCGCCTACTACACCTTCACCATCAACCACGGTCTTGATGCCGTTGCTATCGAAAATGTCCCAATGTCTGCGAAGGAGTTGCACATCAAAGTCATTGAGATTCTCGATCGTGATGCGATAAAAGAAGACAAAGTAGTTGTTCTCAGGTTCAGAGTATTCTTGTTTGAACTTGACTTTTGCAGTAACTCGTATGCCTTTGGTAATCTTTGTCATGATGCCTATGCAATGACAAATAAACGATCATTTTCTAAACCCGTTGCCCAAATGAATCAATTCTGAGAAGAAATTATGGAATGTCCGATTAATCTATCGTAACGAGATCCCATTTGTCTGTGGTAGGCATAAAAGGTATATAACTGCCTTGCTTCGAAGAAAGAACCTTCGGTGAGTTCGGTCTGGCCCTCCGTTTCCCCATCCTTCACATACACGTATTGGTAATTGTAATACCCTTGCTTAAGATAGGCGGTGCACTCGTAAGTGCCATCGCGATAGCTAAAATCCATCCTATACTTTGGCTGTATCTGCCATTCGGTGAGGCCGCCAAAGAGGTAAAGACCACCATCCATAACGGGGTCGAGGTACTTCAGTTGGAAATGAACGAGAACGTAATCTGCATCTCTCGTAGGATCATTTCCTTCTCGTACATCGATACTGAATGCTCCGTTGATGTCGGGTTCGCGCCTGTAGCTGTCTTTGCTTAGTTCTTTGTCGGGGAGAAGAAACATGTGGTTTTTCATAGAGTCTGGGTCGTACCAGATAGAACTTACATTCTCGGCATGATAGCGCAAACTGCGCGAATCAATCCAACGGTATTCGTTGCTTCCTTCAAAGAGTACCTCGCCCATGTTGTCGTAAATCAATTTCCCCTCTTTAACGAAAATGGGTTTCAGGTCGGTCTTTATGTTATCCCAGCGGTAGTTCTGTTGGATGTGTATGGCAAGATCACCGAAGGGGTTGTTGATGTCGTATTGTGGATGGTCAATGACGACTTCTACCTGATGGTGCGTTCGTCTTTTGTTGATAATCATTGGCAGACGGACCTGAGCGTTGATGTTGACGAGGTTTTCGTAAACCCTAAACCTGCGGGTAATGATGGGTTTTTCGCGGTCAAAATCCTTATATACGAGTAAAACATAATTGCCAGAAAGCTTTATTTGGAAGTTTTGACTCGGAAAACTAATCGAGTAGTGGATAAAGGGCTGAACGGTATTAAAGGAGAAATCATACTTCATGACATTCTCTTCAAGGAATCCATCAATGTATTCTGCTGCGGGAATGTCGGTCTTCTCCCAATTTCGGTCGCAGTGAATAATGGTGTAGGTGTAGTCTTGATATTCGGCATCGAGGTCGTCAAACTGTAACTCAAGAATCTCGCCTCCTCCGAGAGCGATAACGGGGAGGCTTAACGGAACATTCTTGATGTTGAACTCAACGGTTTTGATGCTTTTCTGGTAAGTCCTATCCTCGTATCGAACAAACGTGTCATCGAAGTAATCGTCTTCTTGTGCAAAGGAGACGAAAGGATTAAGGAGTAAAGGGAAAAGGAAAATTGTGAGGATGCGCATATCTGGTGGCAAAGGTAAGCGTAACTCCATCTTCCAAATTTCATTCCACCTCTTACTGAAATAGGCTAATGGAGCAATTGAAATTGGATTTGTTGCTAATTATTATTTAGAACAATTCTAAATTACACACCTGTCGTTATTCATCATATCCACTATTGCCTTTCTGTTAAATTTGCCGCGATTTTAAGGACGAGAAATCCGAACGAAATATGTCAAAAGACATCAAGATCAAAAGAGGCCTAAACATCCCGTTGAAAGGAGAGGCCGAAAAAGTACTCGGTACCGCAGAACGGTCAGACACCTTCGTTGTCAGACCTACCGACTTCAAGAATTTCACTCCGAAACTACTTGTTAAAGAAGGACAGGAGATTCTTGCAGGTGCACCGTTGTTCTATAATAAGGAATATCCAGACGTTAAGGTTGGATCTCCAGTAAGCGGGCAAGTAGTTGAGGTAACTCGTGGTCCGAAGCGCAAGATTCTTGGAATCAAAATTCTTGCTGATAAGGATACGCGTTACGTGGAGGTTACTCCAGTGAACGCAACAACCATGAGCGGTGAAGATGTGAAAAAGCGTCTTCTTGACCAATGCCTTTGGGCCTACATCAAGAGACGTCCTTACGGAACCGTTGCCAGACCAACAGATAAGCCATTGGCTATCTACGTTTCTGGCTTCGATTCAGCTCCTTTAGCTGGTGATTGTGATTACATCCTACATGGCAAGGAAAAAGAATTTCAAGCGGGACTGGATGTGTTGAAGCAATTGACAGACGGAAAAGTCCATTTGAATCTACACCGAGAGTTGAATACCGATGCGGTTTTTAAAGATGCTAAAGGTGTTCAAATAAATTGGCTAAATGGACCGCATCCAGCGGGTAATGTTGGGGTGCAGATTCATCATATTAAACCTCTAAATAAGGGTGAAGTTGTATTCACAGTTGCTGCTCAAGACGTAGCACTTATTGGAAACGCATTTCTTACAGGAAAATACGATGCATCAAGATTAGTAGCTCTTGGTGGCTCATCGGTGAAGTCGCCTAAGTATTATAGGACTATTCAAGGAGCTTCTATTTCAACGTTGCTTGCTGGCAATGTGGAAGGAGATAATAACCGAGTCATCAGCGGAAACGTGCTTACAGGCACTAAAGTGGGCACTCATGGTTACCTCGGTTTTTTTAGCAAAGAAGTGAATGTAATACCTGAAGGAGATCATGCTAAATTTTTCCTTACGGATGGTTGGGCTGGTCCTGGGTTCAATAAGCATTCTGCTTCCAGAAGTTATTTTTCTTGGCTAATGCCGAATAAAAAATATGACCTTGATACCAATACCAACGGTGAAAAACGTGCATTGGTGGTCACAGGTGAATATGAAAGCGTGTTCCCGATGGATATCTACCCGCAGCACTTGGTGAAGGCCATTATGATTGGAGATATTGAATTGATGGAAAACCTTGGCATTTACGAAGTAGATGACGAGGATTTTGCATTATGTGAGTATGTCTGTACTTCTAAAACGCCCGTACAGCAGGTAGTGAAAGAAGGATTGGCACTCATTGAAAAAGAATGTGGTTAAACGATAAGGCACGATGAAGTTTTTGCACACAGCCTTCAAAAACATTAAAGCCCCCTTCGAGAAAGGTGGCAAGTTGGAGAAGTACAATAAAGCGCTTACTGCGATTGATGCGTTTGAAACGTTGATGTTCACACCTGAGGAGGTTACTCATTCAGGTGCACACATCCGTGACGGCATCGATTTGAAGCGTACTATGTCAACAGTAATTTTGGCCATGGTGCCATGTCTGTTGTTCGGAATGTACAATGCAGGTTATCAGCACTTTCTGCAATTAGGAGTTGAGGCTTCGTTTTGGGAAATGTTCCAAATTGGCTTGGTTAAAGTTCTGCCATTGGTGGTTGTTTCCTATGGTGTTGGACTAGGAATTGAGTTCGCATTTGCCATGTACAAAGGACATTCGGTAGAAGAAGGATATCTAGTAACGGGGATGCTTATCCCTCTTATCGTGCCTGTTGATATTCCTTTGTGGATGTTGGCGGTAGCCGTTGCTTTTGCCGTTGTGTTCGGCAAAGAAGTATTTGGTGGAACGGGAATGAATATTTTGAATGTTGCTTTAACAGCAAGAGCATTTCTCTTCTTCGCCTATCCAACTTTCATGTCTGGGGATAAGATTTGGGTGCACGAAGGAATGACCAACGATGCTATTTCAGGTGCGACAATACTGGGAGACCTTGCCGCTATGAAAGGAGGTCTAGAGCAATTGAGTTTTACTGCGCAGGATATGTTCATCGGATTGATTCCAGGGTCAGTAGGTGAGACATCCACCTTGGCTATTCTTATAGGTGCGGTCATTCTGCTTCTAACCGGAATCGGAAGTTGGAGAATTATGCTTTCAGCCGTATTGGGTGGAGCAACAATGGGATTGATTTTTAATGCATTCGGTTCAAACGGATTGATGCAACTTCCGTTTTGGCAACACATGATTGTAGGTGGTTTTGCATTCGGAGTTGTGTTTATGGCAACTGATCCAGTTACAGCAGCGCAGACTAATAAAGGAAAATGGATTTATGGGTTTCTGATTGGCTTTATGGCCATTATGATTAGGGTATTCAATCCAGCGTATCCTGAAGGAATTATGTTGGCGATACTCTTCATGAACGTGATGGCACCGCTCATCGATCATTATGTGGTTGAAGGCAACATCAAAAAAAGACTGAAACGCGCTACTGTAAAAACAGCGGTTGCTAAATAAAATTAGGATTTAGAAAGTAAGAATATCCAAGCGTATTCAAATTAAAACACTAATGTCAAGCACCTCAATGCATAATTCATCATTTTTAATTCTTAATTAAAAACAATGGCGGTTGATGTAAATAGCAATAAGTACACATTCATCTTCGCAACGGTGATGGTAATAGTGGTGGCAACTCTTTTGGCGCTTGCTTCTGAAAGCCTAAAACCAATGCAAAATCAGAATGTGGCAAATGAAAAGCGCCAGAACATACTAAGCAGTATTGGACTCAGTGTTGCCGCTGCGGATGCGGAAGCAGCCTATACCGAGAATTTGGTTGAAGCATTGGTGCTTGATGCCAATGGTCAGGTAGTTGAAAATCCTGCAGTGGAAGCGTTTAACATAGACGTGTTGAAAGATTACAAAGCAGGACTTTCAAACATCTATAAAGCGAATGCAGGAGATATGGAAGCGATGAAAACAGCTCTACTCGCTTGGGGAAAAGGTGGTGTAAACTATCCTATGTTCATTCTAAAAAAGGATGGAGAAAACGTGTATGTGGTACCAATGGTTGGAACAGGACTTTGGGGGCCAATTTGGGGATATGTAACCGTTGCAGGTGATGGAAAAACCGTTGTTGGTGCTGTGTTCGATCATAAGTCAGAAACACCGGGTTTAGGAGCCGAGATTAATCAGCCATCATTTCAAAAACCTTTTGAAGGAAAAACCATTTTTGATGAAAGCGGTGCATTCACTGGCATCAAAGTAATGAAAGGTGGGGCGAAAGGTTCTGAGCATGGCGTGGATGCCATTTCTGGAGGAACCATTACGAGTAACGGTGTAACAGAAATGATCGTTCGCACTTTGAAGATTTATGAGCCTTACTTCTTGAAACTCCAAGAAGGAAATCGTACCGAAGATGTGATTGCATTGCATCTTGATTCGGTTGCCGTGGCCTTGGATTCATTGAACCTTGAAGAAGTTGTTGATAGCGTAGCGCTATCTGCTGAATAATCTGTGATAAACGAATAAACACTTAGCATGAGTGCAGTAGCAGCAGAAAAAGTGAAGGAGCCTAAAGAGCCGTTGTTCTCAAAAAAGAACAAAGCATTAATCTCCAATCCTCTTGATGATGATAATCCAATTACAGTTCAGGTTCTTGGAATCTGTTCGGCTTTGGCCATTACCGTTCAAGTAAAGCAAGCATTTGTTATGACACTTTCGGTGATGTTCGTAACGGCAGCAGGAAACGTAATCGTCTCTCTGATGCGTAATTATATTCCGAACCGAATTCGAATCATCGTTCAACTGGTAATTGTTGCCGCGTTGGTTATTTTGGTTGACCAAGTGTTGAAAGCTTATGTATATGATGTAAGCAAGGCACTTTCTGTTTTTGTTGGTCTAATCATCACTAACTGTATTATCATGGGGCGTTTGGAAGCGTTTGCTCTAGCAAACAAGCCCTGGCCAGCATTCTTAGACGGAATAGGAAATGGATTGGGTTATGGAATGATTCTCATTCTTGTGTCGGTTTTTAGAGAAATTTTAGGATCAGGGAAAATTTGGGGAATCAATCTTTTTGGAAATAAAGTAGGTGCTTTGCTCAGTGACGGATCACTTGCAACAGAGGCCACAGGTTTGTACGCATTAGGATATGTTGATAACGGCTTGATGATTTTGCCTCCTATGGCACTAATTACAGTAGGAGCTATTATTTGGGTACAACGAGCACGAAACACCAAACTGATTGAAGCCTAACAACAGCAACTGGTAATTAATAACTAGCAGCTTAACAATGGAATACGTAAACATTTTTGTAAAAGCCATTTTCATCGAGAACATGATTTTCGCCTACTTCCTAGGTATGTGTTCTTATTTGGCTGTAAGTAAAACCGTTAAGACTGGCGTTGGTCTAGGAGCTGCGGTCATTTTCGTTCTCGGAATTACTGTTCCTGTGAATTACCTGATGGAGAATTACGTGCTTAAAGAAGGAGCACTATCTTGGTTAAGCCCACAATTTGCAACTATGGATTTAAGCTTCTTAAGCTTTATCATGTTTATAGCCATCATTGCTGCTTTGGTTCAGTTGGTTGAGATGGCAGTTGAAAAATTTGCACCAGCCTTGTATGCATCACTTGGAATTTTCTTGCCTTTGATTGCCGTAAACTGTTCCATTTTAGGAGGCGCACTTTTCATGCAGGAACGTCAATATGCAACAGTAGGCGAGGCAACCGTGTTTGGACTAGGTTCTGGTGTTGGTTGGTTTTTGGCCATTGTTGCCATTGCTGCCATCCGCGAAAAAATCCGCTATTCAAGCGTTCCTAAACCATTGAGAGGTTTGGGAATTACATTCATTATCACAGGGTTAATGGGCATCGCGTTCATGAGCTTCATGGGTATCGAACTTTAAAGAAGTAAACAGCTAACGAAATGGTTCTTCTAAGCACATCCACAGTTATTGTTGTCAGTGTAGTTGTCTTCCTGATAGTGATTTTTCTATTGGTTTCGCTTTTGCTTTTTGCAAAGGCCAAATTGGCTCCTTCCGGACCAGTTATGTTGACCATTAACGGAGAAAAACCAATGGAAGTTGAATCAGGAGGCACAATCCTCGGAACCCTTGGCAGCAACAAAATATTTTTGCCATCTGCTTGTGGTGGAGGTGGTACTTGTGCTATGTGTAAGTGTCAAGTTTTTGAAGGTGGAGGAGAAATTCTACCTACCGAAGCACCTTATTTTTCAAGAAAGGAAATTGCTGATAACTGGAGATTAGGTTGTCAAGTGAAAATTAAGCAGGATATGAAGATTGGTATTCCTGAAGAAATTTTCGGAATTAAGGAATTTGAAGCAACGGTTGTCTCCAACTACAACGTGGCTACATACATTAAGGAATTCGTTGTTGAAATTCCTGGTGATATGCACTACGAAGCTGGTGGTTATATCCAAATCAAAATTCCGGCAGGTGTAGTTAAGTTCTCTGATATGGACATTTCAGCACATCCAAAAGATCACCCAGGAGAACCAAATAAGTTTGAGTCTGATTGGAGTGAAGGACCATTCGCCATGCGCGGATTGGTAATGAAGAATGATGAAGAAGTAATTCGTGCTTATTCGATGGCTTCGTACCCGGCAGAAGGACGAAACATCATGTTGAATGTTCGTGTTGCTGCTCCGCCATTTGATAGGGCGAATAACAAGTGGGCAGACATTAACCCTGGTATTGCATCTTCTTACATATTCAATTTGAAGCCAGGTGATAAAGCGGTTATTTCTGGTCCTTATGGTGAGTTCTTCATTAAAGAAACCGATGCCGAAATGCTCTATATAGGAGGTGGGGCAGGTATGGCGCCAATGCGGTCACACATTTACCATCTTTTCCGTACTCTAGAAACTGGTCGTAAAGTTTCTTACTGGTATGGAGGCCGTTCAAGAGCTGAGTTATTCTATATCCATTATTTCAGAGATATCGAAGCGAATTTCCCGAATTTTAAATTCTATATGGTTCTCTCTGACGCGAAGCCAGAAGACAATTGGGTTACCAAGAAAGACATCAATGACCCGGAAGGAGACGGATTTGTTGGATTTGTACACAATCAAGTAATTGAGCAGTATTTGAGTAAACACGATTCTCCAGAAGACATTGAATTCTACTTCTGTGGACCTCCAATGATGAATCAGGCTGTACTGAAAATGTGCGATGATTGGGGTGTACCACCAGAAAACGTATCGTTCGATGACTTCGGTGGTTAATCTTAAAAACTAAATTAAAAAAGCCTTGATATGAAAGTATCGAGGCTTTTTTGGATTTGGGGAACAAGTTATCGTTTGTTTGAATAGATTTGAGTTATGACTAAATCGCTACCAATAATATTTATATTTCTGTTGGGAACGTCCTTTCTAGGTCTAGCTCAGGAATCGAAACTTCTCAAATCAGAGGAAAATAATTCTATGTTTCCAACTGATACGCTCATAGGTTTTGCCAAGTCACTTCTCGGAGTTCCTTATCGATATGGAGGAATAACTCCAGAGGGATTTGATTGTAGTGGGTTTGTCAATTATGTTTACTCTAGTTTTGGGTTGTCTTTACCACGTTCTTCATCCGAAATGGGTGATTACGGAACAGAAATTCCGTTAGACAGTTGTAAGAAAGGGGATATTATTCTCTTTGCTGGCTCTAATTCGCAAAAACGCCCCATAGGTCATGCTGGAATCGTTATCAGTGAGGTCGATGAACCAGTTAAATTTATTCACAGCGCAACAAGTAACAAGCGTGGTATAGTAATCACGGCTTTTGATGCTTTCGACTATTACAAGAGTCGATTTGTAAAGGTTATTCGGGTTTTGAACCCGTTGGATGATAGTTCAAAATAGCCCAAAAAAAATATTTTCATTCCAGTGATAAAATATGTGAAAGAGATCAATTCTCGATATAATTTTGCACTCGAATTTTATACTCATAAACGAAAATGAAAAAATCAATTTTGCTTGTAGTTGCTGTGGTAGCTATTAGCTTGGTAGCTTGCACAAACGGAGCTACCGATGCGACTTCTGATGTTGACTCAACTACAGTAGCGCCAGTTGAAACCATTGTAACGGAAGTCGTGGAAACGGCTGTCGTTGATACCACAGCAGTGGATTCCGCTGCAGTAGTAGCGCACTAAGATTGGTCTAAACAAAACAATGAAGCCCCTCGATACTTTGTATCGAGGGGCTTTCTGTTTCTTGTGTTATAAGTTTCACGTAACCATGAATAGTTGTCATACGTAAGACGTACGTTTGAAACAATTTTCTTTACCAATCAATTCAAAAATGATGAAAAGCCCAACTTCATTAACAATCCCTATTATCTTATTTCTTCTCATCGGTTTTTCTGGATGCGAGAAGTATGAACGTGTGACAGATTCAACAGAAACGTCCGCTTATTCCGGTGATTTTCTTAGAAAATTCTATGATCTTCAATGTCAAATTACCAAAGAAACACCGGGTTTCTTCCCGCCACAAGCAGCTCGAGCTTTTTCATATGTAGGACTAACTGGATATGAGGCGGTTGTTCATGGTATTCCTAACGCTAAAAGTCTCGCAGGACAGCTGAATGGTCTTTCTGCCAACGCTCTTCCACAGCCAGAAGTCGATAAAGCCTACAATTGGGCGATTGTCGCAAACGCAGCTTCAGCCGAAATGATGCGCAAAATGTTTGAACTGAATCTTTCTGAGCAAAATCTACAGAAGATTAACGAAATGGAGGACTACAATTACAGTCAGTTGTATGCTGCAAATCCACTTCCTGTAGCAGATCGATCAGTGGCCTTCGGAAGAGCCATAGCAGAAGCTATTTATCAGTATTCGATGACGGATGGAGGTCACCAAGCGTACTTAGATGCATTTCAGTTACCATATATACTACCAGTCGGAGATCATTGCTGGATTCCCACTGGAGCAACTGTTCATCCGATATGTCCTTATTGGGGAGAATGCCGTCCATTTCTTAATCAGAATGTGGTAGGAACACAGCCCCCACAGCATCTTCCTCATTCAGCAGATGTCAATTCTGATTTCTACGCAGCAGCTATGGAGGTTTATAATCAAGTAAACAACAACAGTGCAGAGCAGATAGAAATTGCAAGGTTTTGGGCCGATGATCCCTTTCAAACATGCACCCCTGCAGGTCATACGTTTAATCTACTATCTCAGTTGCTCGAAGAAGACGATGCCACTCTAGCCAAGACTGCCGTTGGCTACGCTAAATTGGGTATTGCCGAAAACGATGCCTTCATTTCTTGCTGGAAAAGCAAATATGATTTTGTTCTTGTTCGGCCGTTCACGTACATCCGTCAACACATTGATCCGAACTTCAATACGGTAATAGGAACACCTCCGTTTCCTGCTTATTCGTCTGGACATTCGTGCGAAATTGGTGTAGGAGAGACCGTGTTCACTGAAATGTTCACCAATGGTGACGGTAAATACGAATTATCAGACCGGACTGGACTTCAATTTGGTTTCGGAATACGTCATTTCTCCAGTTTTTCAGAAATGGCCGAAGAATGCGCCAATTCGCGATTTTACGGAGGAATTCATTATCAAATGGATAACACAGAAGGATTAGTTACCGGAAGAAAGATTGGTTACATAGTTCTTAATCAGATTCAATGGCCAGAGGTAAATTAAGATTATTGCCCTTTGTTTTCATATTTACTGTTCTAGCTGCTTGTGAAAATGAACCAACGAAGAAAGTAACGGTCAATCCTATTCAATTCATGGCTGATCTACATTGCGAGGCAGTTTCGTTAAGAAAGGCACGGTTTGAATTGGCCGATAAGATGCGTTTTATGGAAGACACCTTGATGCAATCGAGTACTTCTGATAGCGCGAAGGCATTGCTTCGAACTCAGTTAGATAATTTAGAACCATACAAAGACAGCATTGTCAACAGAAGCTTAGAGCTTTCTAAGATTATCAAGTTCACGTTAGATTCCTTGATTGAACAAGAATTCACTGAAATGGTGCAGCGAAAATCATTTGATGTTGAATTGGCTGCGGAATTGGAGAAAAGAGGTTGTCGGTAAAAACAGCCACTGTTTGGCGTAGTCCTTTACTTTTGCGGTAATGAAAAGTGCTTTGATTTTTGCCGCGTTGCTGCTTTTTGCCGCATGCTCTAGTAATGTGAGAAAAGAAGCCACTGGCTTTACTCAGGGAACTACTTATTCTGTTATTTATTACAATAACGGAACTGATTTTCAGTACCAAATTGATAGTTTGTTGCTTGCGTTTGACCGTATTCTATCTACTTATCAGGAAACCAGTTATATAAGCAAATGGAATAGGAATGAGCATTTTTCCTTGCAGCAATCTCAGCTATTTAAGGAAGTTGTAAAGCGCTCCTTAGAGATAAATCAGCTTTCAGATGGAGCATTCGATATCACGGTTTCACCATTGATGAAATACTGGTTCGAAAATAATTGGCAGGTTTCGCAACTGGACTCGTCTAAGGTGGATAGTTTAATGGCCTTTGTCGGAATGAACTATGTGGTGCTAGATGGCCAAGATTATGACAAGACTAATTCGCATACGCAAATTGATGTAAATGCCATAGCGCAAGGCTATTCTGTAGATATACTAGCTCATTACTTAGAAAGTCAGGGAATCTTCAATTACTTAGTCGAAATAGGCGGAGAGATTCGCGCCAGCGGAACCAAGCCGAATGAAGAAAATTGGAGCGTTGGAATTGATGTTCCAGAACAAGGAATTTCGGAAAATCGAGAGTTAGCCATGTCTATTACGTTGATTAATAGCTCCTTAGCAACTTCTGGCAACTACCGCAAGTTTGTAGAGATTGATGGAGTCAAATATGGCCATTCTCTCAATCCACTTACTGGTTATCCGGCCCAAACGGACGTGCTAAGTGCAACCATTATTGCTGAGGATTGCATGACTGCAGATGCCTTGGCTACGGCTTGTATGGTGATGGGTTTTGAGCGTGCAAAAGAATTGATACAATCGAATAAATCAATTGAAGGTGTTCTTATTTACTCAACCCCATCCAACGTTGAAACTTGGATTTCTGAGGGAGTGAAGCAAGAAGGGAATGGTCAATGATTTGAAAGACTTTGGTAAATCCAAGTCACAGCAATCGCTTACTGGAATTATTCTAGCTGCAGTTGCCCTTGTTTTTCACAGTTACAATTTAGATTATTCTTCGCTTTCACTTGATGAAACATTCCATGTCTGGCATGCTCAAAAGCCATTGTCCGATGTGATAGAAAAAGCCGCCAACGACCCCAATCCACCTGTATTTAATGTACTGATTTCATTTTGGGTAAAGCAGTTTGGAGTAGCCGAATGGACGTTGCGTTTCTTTAGTGTTCTAATGGGAACTTTATCGGTTTTGGCGATGTATCTCATTGGTCTGAGGAACTTTGGGTTCAGAGTGGGAGTGATGGCGGCTTTTCTGTTCTGCTTTTCGCCCATGTTGTTTCGCTTCACGCATCTCATTCGGCCTTATACGTTACTTATGATTACGGTGATTTTGTCGTACGGATTTTTGTTCGAATACGTTAGGAAGCCATCCAAATGGAAGCTGTTTCTGTATTATCTCATGACTACTTTGATGATTTATGTTCATCCAACATCCATCTTCAATTTGCCAACTCATGCAACCATTGCTCTTTTGAGCAGTTACCAGAACCCAAACCAAGTTGGTGTAATGCTCATTACTATTGTCTTGGCTGCGCTTAGTTTTGGGGCTTACTACCTCTCCATTCCTTATTTCGAGAAGGAAGTTGAAATGTGGTTGGCACCACCTAATTGGGAAGATGTATGGTACGTGATTAATGTGTTTTACGCCAAGTGGTATGTAATGGCTATTCAGTTAGCATTAGTCGTTGCACTTCTGATACCAAGTGTTAGAAAACGCTGGTCAAAACATTGGATTCACTTTGCGATGATTGTCGCGTGGATTCTATTTCCGTTGAGTATCAGCTATGTTTTTTCGCACCTGTTTGAACCTGTTTTTCAAGACAAATATGTACTGTCAGCCTTACCTGGAATGCTGTTGCTATTGGCCATGTCCATTGACGTAATTGTTCCAAAATTCTGGAAGTTGATTCCTTTCATTTCAGCTGTGCTTGTCTCTGCATTATGGATTGATTTGACGCCACATACGGAAGGCGATTGGCGCAATGTCGTGACCTATATTAATGCAAATAAGGACCAAGAAACTGCTGTTTTTATCAATCCTTGGTACGAGTTTACATCATTCTCGTACTACAATGACCCTGTAGGATATGCTAATACAGACAGTACCATGAAGCGAATGGTTACCGACAGAATTCTGTGGGCATGGCATGATGTAGTTGCTGATGAATCCACCCAAGCTAATTTTGATAGACTCTATCTGGTATCTGCACATGGCGGTTATGCCAATTGGCCGTTTAATTTGGATAGTTTAAAATCAAATTCTGACTTAATAAACGAGCGAAAGTTTGATGGAGTTTATGTTCAACTTTTTGAGTTGAACAAGCACAAAATGGAATTGGAAAATTCAAATTGAACCATGCTTCTTCATTCACAAATCGAGTATGAATTAATAGTAAAGAGAGTCAGCGGTGTTGCAATGACTGTTATTTTTGTCCTTCACATAACATTTTATTTGTTCTTGCAAGTTTCATGTTTCGCATAGCGTGATTTAGAATTGGATTCGCCTCACTTGAAAAATATTATTCTATTCTTGCTGGTGCTGCTGTCGTTGGCATTTCATTGCTATCATCTTGAATATGCTTCTTATGAGTTGGATGAAGCCGTTCACATATGGCACGCTCAAAAGCCGTACGCAGAAGTGGTTGAACAAGCCTCAAATGACCCCAATCCTCCAATCTATAATTTAATCATTTCGGCTTGGGTCAAAACCTTTGGAGTTGGAGAGTTTAGCACGCGTTTTTTTAGCGTGTTGATGGGAGTTTTGGCTATTGTAGCAATGTTTTTTGTAGCCAGTCGGAATTTCGGACTAACGGTGGGAATTATAGCGGCCCTTTTTCTTTGTTTCTCTCCTGTTCAGTTTCGTTTTACTCATTTAGCACGGCCTTATTCATTATTGATGCTTACGGTCATCTTGTCTTATGGAGCGATGTTCGAAGCAATGAAAAAGCCAAAGGGTTGGCGTCTTATCCTTTACTATTTGTGTAGTACGTTAATGATTTACGTGCATCCGACATCGGTTTTCAATATTCCTGCGCAGGGCTTCATCGCCTTGCGAAACTTCAGAAAAGATTACAAGACAATCTTGAAATTCGCATTAGTGATGGTGGTTTCGGTGGCAACCTTCGGAATTTGGATGATGGCAATTCCTTATTTTGAGCGAGACGATGCCATGTGGTTTGGCCCACCTGCATGGGACCAAATTTACCATGTGATACGCGTGTTCTATGGAGGAATTGGTCTGGTCATTCTTCAGCTAGGGGTTTTGGTTGTTATTGGTGTCACTGCCATAGGTAATAGAAAAGAAGGCTCAAACACTCAATGGCTCGATTTAATATTGTGGTTGCTCATTCCTGCACTAACAAGCATCGCGTTCTCATATCTAATCAAACCCATTTTTCAGGATAAATACATTCTTTCTGTTCAACCAGCGGCAATGCTGCTACTTGCTGCCTCCATTTATCAAACGGGTAAATGGTTGCGCATGCCGCTTTACATCGCAGCATTCGCTCTCGTGGTTTGGTCTATTGATTTGAATCCAAAATCAGAAGATGATTGGAAATCATCAGTTGAATATGTAATGCCCAAACTGGACAAGAATAGTGCTGTTCTTATCGACCCGTGGTATGAGTTCAGAACCTTTGCTTTCTACTTTGATCGAGAGGCTTATGAATTGCCAGATAGCACGTATAAAATCTTGGTTTCCAAACGTGTTTATACTGCTTGGGAGGACGTTTATGATGTCGCTAATAATCGACCTAAAACGGATGTAGTATTTGTGATGAGTGGACATGTAGGATATATCACTCCAATTGTGTCCTCTGCAACACTCGATTCTTTAGCAACCCTTACGGGTCTTAAGCATTTTCCAGGCGTTACCATTAGAACGTATTCGTTCTCAAGTTCTTTGGACACGTTGGCGTTTGAAAAACTAGATTTTTCGTCAGAGAAAGGAGGGGTTAAACAAGTTGGGAAAGAAGATGAATTTCCTGCCGGGATTGTTGTTTCATTGAGTAACGCAAATTCTGAAAGGTTGGCGCAAATAAATGCCTCCGTGGATATTGCGTCTGGTGAAGACCTTGATGGATTGGATTTTGTCGTGACCGTTGAAAAGTCTAATCAACCCTTTCTGCTGTATCAAAGTGTTAATGTGAAAAAGGAACTGGAAAAGTCAAAAAACGGTAGAACTATTGTAGTTTCGAGTGCAGTGGAAGGCTTCGACAAAGAATGTGTTGTGAAAGTCTATATCTGGAATTCTAAACGTATCAATCTAGAGATTGATAATCTCCAAGTAACTATCAAGAATTAGCCAAGATTAAGCCGCTTCTCCGGGCTTTTTGCATTGCTCTTCAGGCATTGCTCCACAAAACCCGCAAGCTTGTCCTTCCTTGTTTAAAAACGGACTATTGCTAGCACAAGTGCCGGAAAATTTCCCGTCCTTTTTTAATAAAAGCTTGATACCGATTCCTGCAAATCCGATTCCTAGTAAGAGTATTGTTGCAACTACAACTGCCATTTTAAATTCGTTTATACGGTGATAGAACTAACGTTTTGAAATAGAGTTTGTTCTCGATCAGGACCAACAGAAACAACAGAAATTGGAACTCCTGTTTGCTCTTCGATAAAGGCAATATAGTCTTGAAGTTCTTGAGGAAGCGGGTCTCCGTTGGTAAACTTGGTGAGATCCGTTTTCCAACCTTTCATTTCAATGTAAACAGGCTCAACGGTTTCCGTAAGATCAAAAGGCATTTGGTCCGTCAACTCTCCATTCACTTTGTATTGTGTGCAGACTTTGATTGTATCAAACGAATCAAGAACATCCGTCTTCAGCATGTTCAATTCAGTCACTCCATTTATCATGATGGCGTAGTTCAGAGCTGGTATATCCAACCAGCCACATCTGCGTTTTCTACCAGTGGTTGACCCATATTCATGTCCGATTCTACAAAGGTCTTCACCTATTTCGTCAAACAATTCTGTTGGAAATGGACCAGAACCAACACGTGTGCAATATGCTTTGAAAATCCCGATAACGTTTCCGATTCGGTTTGGCGCAACTCCAAGTCCGGTACAAGCTCCAGCACAAACTGTGTTTGAAGATGTAACAAATGGATATGAACCAAAATCAATATCAAGCAAAGATCCTTGCGCACCTTCCGCTAAAACTGACCGACCATCTTTTAGCTTGTTATTAAGGTATTGTTCACTGTCAATCAGTTCAAAACGCTTGAGGGTTTCCAAACTCTCAAACCACTCGTTTTCTACTTCAGTAGAAACGGTTTCGGCTCCAAATTGCTTGAGAATTTGTTCGTGTTTTTCCTTAAGGAAAGTATATTTCTCTTTGAATTTTTCAGTCAGAAAATCACCAACACGCAGACCATTTCGGCCTGTTTTGTCCATATAAGTAGGTCCGATTCCTTTCAACGTACTTCCAATTTTGCTGTTGCCTTTTGCAGCTTCAGAAGCAGCATCCAACAAACGGTGAGTTGGAAGAATGAGATGTGCTTTCTTTGAAATTTTCAAAGTCGATGACACGTTCACATTCAGCTTGTCCAAAGCAGTTATTTCTCGCTTAAAAATTATTGGGTCGATTACCACGCCATTTCCAACCACGTTAATCGCATTCTTGCGGAAAATGCCTGATGGAATTGTATGCAAAACATGTTTAATTCCTTCAAACTCCAACGTGTGTCCTGCATTTGGACCACCTTGAAATCGAGCTATTACATCGTACTTCGGGGTAAGTACATCAACAATTTTACCCTTTCCCTCGTCTCCCCATTGTAGACCTAAGAGTACATCCACTTTCTTCAAAGTAATTCGATTATGAGTTAGAAACTTTCGGAAGCCTTTGCCACCGAGTCATAGATTTTAAAAATAGAGTCAAGCTTGGTCATCACCATAAGCTTTTTCACTTTCGGAGAGATACCGCCAATTACCAATTCACCACCTGAATTTCGTGCAGAAGTAAACATTCCGATAAGAAGATTTAGACCAGAACTATTAACGTATTCCAAGTCTTCCAAACTCATTAAATAACGATTGGTGCCATTTTCAATGAGTGATTCAAACTCCATGATGAGCCCAGTTGCCTGTTCTTTTTCAATCAATCGTCCTGATAATTTTATCAATTTCACGTTTCCGTGGTCTGTGATGCTGTATTCCATAGTTAATCTGTTTGCTTCATACGGTCACATTTACCGTCATTGGCGAGCTTTTTACAGCTGCCATAAAAATTCAATGAATGGTTTGTAATACTAAAACCCAAAATGTCACCCGCCATATTTTGTATCTGCTGAATTCGGGGGTCGCAAAATTCAAACACTTTACCGCAATCCTGACAAATCAAATGGTCGTGTTGCGCATACTTGTAGGACCGTTCGAAATGGGCAATGTTCTTCCCAAACTGATGCTTGGTAACAAGTTTGCAATCGAGTAGAAGTTCAATGGTGTTGTAAAGCGTGGCACGGCTTACGCGATAGTTCTTAACCTTCATCTGAACATAAAGCGATTCAATATCAAAATGACCGTCACTTGAGTATACCTCAGCCAGAATAGCAAAACGCTCAGGCGTTTTCCTATGACCGTGCTCCCCCAAATAGTTGGAGAAAATCTCTTTCACATTCTCGAATATCTCTGTTTCTGGTTCAGAAAGCATTGCTCCGATTAAGGCTTAAAGTTAGGTATTCAGATGGTTCGAACTACTCGTTCCACTTCACGAATTTGGAGAGTTTTGCAACACCGTTGGATTCTACCATAATGATGTAGACGCCTTGGTCGAAAACATTCATAGGAATGGTGAGATATTCGGATGTAACTGCCTGTAAGAAAGTGTGATAGTAGATTGTTCCATTCCTGTCGAATATGTATAAGTTTACATCTGCTTCATACTTTGTAACGATTGTTGTGAACAAAAAATCGGTGGTCGGATTCGGGTAAATGGTGAATGCAACTTGCTCGCAAGGGCCATCGATGTATTGAAGAACCGTAGCAAATTCCGCAAAGCAATTGTTCTGATAGGTGACGCCATCACAACCACAGACAGGCACGAAATCGGGATAGCAAGGCGGTTGTAGGTTAGGGAAATTGAGCGTGTCCAAGCACTGAGCACCAACCAGTGTTGCGGATAGCTTGAATACAACTACGATAACCAATTTTCTCATTGGGATGAAGGTACTGACTTCAATGTTTCGGTTCAATCCTAAATTCAGAAATTATCCTAATCGAATGTTCGTAAAACAGAAAGGGCCGTTCTTTTTGGAACGGCCCTTCAATGTGCTTCAAAAGAAGGTTATTTTACTTGGTCAACTACTGCTTTGAAAGCCTCTGGCTCATTCATCGCAAGATCAGCAAGAACTTTTCTGTTGATGTTAATTCCGCTCTTACCAATTTTACCCATGAACACAGAATATGACATTCCGTACTGACGTGCACCTGCATTGATACGTTGAATCCATAATTTTCTGAATTCACGTTTACGGACTCGTCTATCTCGGTATTGGTAAACGAGTGCTTTTTCCACTGCATTTTTAGCAACAGTCCAAACATTTTTTCTTCTTCCGAAGTAGCCTTTGGCTAGCTTCATCACCTTTTTTCGCCTTGCTCTTGCGGCAACGGCATTTACTGATCTTGGCATTTTGTTTTGTTTTTTGGTGTTAAGCGTTCCTCAATGGAAACTTTTTGAGCTTAAAACCGGGTTAAACTTTAAAACTTAGATGTTAAGCATATGCTTTACGTTCTTCATGTCAGCATCGCTTACCAAAGTAGCATGCGTCAGATTTCTCTTCTGCTTGGTGGTCTTCTTGGTAAGAATGTGACTTTTGAACGCGTGCTTCCGCTTGATTTTTCCAGTTCCCGTAAGTTTGAAACGTTTCTTGGCGCTGGAATTTGTCTTAACCTTTGGCATGACGTCTATTATTGATTAACTATTTACTTTTTGAACTCTTTTTAGGAGCGAGGATGATGAACATCTTCTTTCCTTCCATTTTCGGGAGCATTTCCACTTTTGCTAGTTCCTCCAACTCGTTGGCGAACTTCAATAGGAGAATTTCTCCTTGGTCTTTGTATACAATTGACCGACCTCTGAAGAAAACAAAGGCTCTTACCTTTGCTCCCTGCTCAAGAAACTGCTGTGCATGCTTGAGTTTGAATTCAAAATCATGATCATCAGTGTTTGGCCCGAATCTAATTTCCTTTACCACAATTTTGGTGGCTTTGGATTTTAGCTCCTTTTGTTTCTTTTTCTGTTCAAACAGAAACTTCTTGTAATCTAGTATCTTACAAACGGGCGGTGCCGCGTTTGGAGATATTTCCACCAAGTCGAGCTCTTGCTCTTCCGCTAATTCCAAGGCTTTTCTAATCGGATATACCCCTGGCTCAATTCCTTCGCCTACTAAACGCACCTCGCGGGCGTCTATTTTGTCATTGATCTTATGGGGATCTTCGTGTCTTACGACTCTCCTCGGTTTTGCTGGTCTTCTAATGGTGTTTTACTTTAGTTACTGTTCAATTTATCCTCAAATCCGCTTCAATATCATCTTGAATGAGTTTGGCAAATTCTTCAATACTTAATGTGCCTAAATCTCCCTCTCCCTGTTTCCTAACTGATAGTTTTCCTGAGTTCACTTCTTGTTCTCCCACTATCAGCATATAAGGAATCTTCATTACTTCCGTATCACGAATCTTTCTTCCTATTTTCTCATTGCGCTCGTCAACGAGGGCGCGAAGGTCGTAATTCTTAAGCAAACCTGAAAGCTTTTTTGCTTCGTGATTATATTTCTCTGAAACAGGCAAGATTGCAACTTGATCTGGGGTCAGCCAAAGGGGAAATTTGCCAGCACAATGCTCCAATAGCACGGCCACAAAACGCTCCATGGAGCCAAAAGGCGCGCGATGAATCATCACAGGCGTGTGTTTTGCGTTGTCTGAACCGACATATTCCAGCTCAAATCTTTCAGGAAGATTATAGTCAACTTGAACAGTTCCTAATTGCCAACTTCTTCCTAGTGCATCTTTTACCATGAAGTCCAATTTTGGACCGTAGAAAGCAGCTTCGCCATAGGCCGTTACGGTTTTGATGTCTCTTTCCGAAACAGCTTCTATAATGGCTGCTTCTGCTTTTGCCCAGTTTTCATCAGAGCCTATATACTTCTCCCTATCGTGAGGATCACGCAGTGAAATTTGCGCTGTATAATCTTCAAAATGAAGTGCTTTTAGGACATATAATACAAGGTCCATCACTTTCACGAACTCATCTTTTACTTGATCCGGGCGACAGAAAATGTGTGCGTCATCTTGTGTAAATCCACGAACACGGGTCAATCCATGAAGTTCGCCACTTTGTTCGTATCGATAAACGGTTCCGAATTCAGCTAATCGAACTGGCAAATCCTTATATGACTTTGGTTTGAACTTGTAAATCTCGCAGTGATGCGGACAGTTCATGGGTTTCAGAAGAAACTCTTCACCTTCGGCAGGCGTGTTTATCGGCTGAAAACTGTCCTTTCCGTACTTGGCATAATGGCCAGAAGTGACATACAACTCCTTGGAACCGATGTGCGGAGTGATTACCATTTCGTAACCAGCTTCAACTTGTTGCTTTTGAAGGAAGTTCTCTAACCGTTTTCTGAGGTCAGCTCCTTTTGGCAACCAAAGTGGAAGTCCTTGTCCAACGCGCTGCGAAAATGTGAACAGTTCTAGCTCTTTTCCAAGTTTTCTGTGGTCACGTTTTTTCGCTTCCTCTAACAAAACCAAGTATTCCTTCAACTCTTTGTCTTTTGGAAAAGAAATTCCGTAAACACGCGTCAGTTGTTTGTTTTTTTCATCACCTCGCCAGTATGCCCCAGCCACGTTCATAATCTTCACAGCCTTAATGAATCCAGTGTTTGGTAAATGGCCTCCACGGCATAAATCGGTGAAGTTTGAATGGTCGCAGAAGGTGATTTCGCCATCGGTCAAATTCTCAATCAATTCAACTTTGTATTCGTTCCCTGCATCTTTATACATCTTCAACGCGTCAGCCTTTGAGACTGGCTTCATCTTGAATTCCGCCTTTTGACGGGCGAATTCCATGAAGGTATCCTCTATCTTTTTGAAGTCTGAATCGGTGATTACCTTTCCTTCAGGAAGATCAACATCATAATAGAAGCCATTCTCAATAGCTGGGCCGATTGTCAACTTAATACCAGGGTACAGGTGCTCCAACGCTTGTGCTAGAACGTGAGCAGAAGAATGCCAAAATGTTTCTTTTCCAGCCTTGTCATTCCAAGTATAGAGCACGAGTTTGGCATCTGAAGTAATCGGTGTGACGGTCTCAACCTTCGTTCCGTTTACACTTGCCGAAATGACATTACGAGCCAACCCTTCGCTGATGCTCATTGCCACATCCATTGGTGTGACACCACTATCGTACTTTTTCTGTGCTCCGTCTGGTAGCGTTATGGTAATCATGCTTTGTGCTTGAGATTTATTTTGGGAGCGCAAAGATAGGATTGAGTAGCTAGTTGCAAGAACTAAGTTTCCTGATTAGTTCTATTGAATTGGTTCGTTGTGAGTCGTTTATCCGCGTTTGCGTGTCGGTAATCGCATAAAAATGTCGTTGGTCGGTAAAATGAAACGGAAAATCAGTTGGTGGCGTTAAGCAATCATAACCATTAAAATCAACGGTCATGGAACTTCTTACTCGCGTCATTACTAAATTCTATGCTTTTGCCTTTACATTTCTAGTTTTTTGTGGAGCCGTTTCAGCACAGAATTATGGAAAGCTAACCGTGCAAGGAGATATTCTTTGCAACAAGAAGGCGAAGGAGGTGATGAGTTCAGTAACTATTTATAGATACTACCATCAATCTCAAAGTGTGGAACTGATTGAACAACAAATGGTTCCCAGAAACGGCAGCTTTAAGTTTAATCTTGAGTTTGATAAGGATTACATCATTGATGTTGCATCCAACACAGGTGTTCATAAGCGTGTGAATTTGAACACGGAAGTAATGAAAGGCTACAAATATGAAAATCAGAAATTTGAATTTATGGTTGATGTAGAAACGGGAGATAAAAACGATGGAGAAGAGGTTGCGTGGATTTATTTTGACCCATCGTTAAACGATTTTTCACATACGAATCAAATGCCAGTTGCTTGGCAAAACAAATAAAGCTGACCAGGAATCGGCTTGAACTGAAAACCTTTACACGCAAGTGGGAGGTTTTTTTTATTGCATGAATGGAGAACACCAATCAAGGAATATGCGTGTAAGTTGTAAGGAAGTACGGTTACGAAAAATCTTATTTAGGTCTGAATAAGCCCCAAATTAAATTTCTCGACAGGCGAATGATTCGCAGCTTCAATTCCCATGCTTATCCATTTCCTAGTGTCGCGCGGATCGATTATCGCATCTACCCAAAGCCTCGCTGCCGCATAGTATGGAGACGTTTGCTCGTCATAGCCTTGTGTGATTTTATCTAGCAGTGCTTTTTCTTGGTCTGGCGTAATCTCTTCGCCTTTTGCTTTCATTGTGCTGGTCTGAATTTGAAGCAACACCTTTGCGGCCTGAGCACCACCCATAACCGCAATATTTGCAGTAGGCCAAGCAACAATCAAACGTGGATCGTAAGCTTTACCGCACATGGCGTAGTTTCCAGCTCCGTAGCTATTTCCTACTACAATGCTGAATTTTGGAACCGTGCTGTTGGAGACGGCATTAACCATTTTGGCGCCATCTTTAATTATTCCGCCATGTTCTGAACGAGAACCAACCATAAAACCAGTTACGTCATGCAAGAAAATCAAAGGAATTTTCTTCTGATTGCAGTTCATTATAAACCGAGCAGACTTGTCGGCACTGTCTGAATAGATTACGCCACCAAACTGCATTTCGCCTTTGGCGCTTTTCACAATCTTACGCTGATTGGCTACAATTCCAACTGCCCAGCCATCAATTCGAGCATAACAGGTAATTATTGATTTGCCGTAATCTTTCTTGTATTCATCAATCTTTGACTCATCAACCAATCGGCTAATGATTTCCCTCATATCGTACTCTTTTGTTCTTAACTCAGGAAGAATTCCGATAAGTTCTTCTGATTTTAGAGCTGGAGCTTTCGGCTCAGTTCTACTAAATCCTGCTTTCTCAAAAGAACCAAGTTTATCCACTAAACTTCGAATTGTTTTAAGTGCATCTGCATCATCTTTCGCTTTGTAATCGGTTACGCCAGAAATATCGCAATGCGTGTCTGCGCCACCAAGTGTTTCGTTATCGATATTTTCTCCGATTGCTGCTTTTACCAAGTAAGAGCCAGCGAGGAAAATCGTACCTGTTTTGTCTACAATCAAAGCTTCATCGCTCATAATCGGCAAATACGCACCACCAGCAACACAACTTCCCATGATGGCAGAAATCTGCGGAATACCCATGCTGCTCATCTTGGCATTATTCCTAAAAATTCGCCCAAAATGTTCTTTATCTGCAAAAATTTCATTCTGCATTGGAAGAAAAACACCAGCGCTATCTACCAAATAGATAATTGGAAGTCGGTTTTCCATAGCAATCTCTTGTGCACGCAGGTTTTTCTTTCCTGTTATTGGAAACCAAGCTCCTGCCTTCACTGTAGCATCGTTCGCCACAATAATGCACTGTTTTTTACTCACATAACCTATCACCACCACTACACCGCCTCCAGGACAACCGCCCTGTTCTTCGTACATATCGTAGCCCGCAAATGCCCCCATTTCAATTGTTTCAGAACCTGGGTCAATTAATGCAGCAACACGCTCACGTGCAGTCATTTTTCCTTTTTCGTGTTCCTTATCAATTCGTTTTTTCCCACCTCCGAGGTAAATCTGTTCTAAGCGGTTCTCCATTTTGGAGATTAGCTGCTTCATAACGTCCTCGTTGCGGTTAAATTCAATGTCCATATGGTTGTTTTAAGGGTGCTAATATAGGTACGGAGTAGGAACGGAATCAACCTCAGTTTGAATTCAGGAAAGAACTGATTGTTTCTGCAATTTCGGCTGGTTTTTCGAGGGGAATGATGTGGCCAGAGTCTATAAATTCAATGTACTTTCCATTAGGAATTGAACCTTTCATTTTTTTCCAAACACTTGGAAAAATAGTGTCTGAAGTTTCGCCTCTAATTACCAAAAACGGCTGTCTGAGTTGTTTTAATTCCTTCCAAGGATTGGTAATCGTCAAGTAGATTGTAGCTTCCCATTCTTTAGAGTATCGGAGCGAAACGCCTCCGTTATTATTGGGAGCTGTTCCACAGTTCACGTAATCCCAAAGTGCTGCATCATTGGTGTTGGCAAACAATCGATTATTTCTGAATTGCCGATAAGCGGCTTCCTGGCTTGTCCATTTATCGGTTCTAACAAGCGTTTTTTTAACAATCGGATTTATCTGTTTAACCAAAGACTTTGGTGCAATGAGGGTAAACCAGTAGTACCATTTTGGAAGCACTACTGGTTCTATAAGCACTAATTTTTTGAATAAATCAGGACGTTTATTGGCTGCGATTAACGTGCAAATAGCTCCGAAAGAATGTCCCATTCCAATTACGTTCGATAAACCTTGTTCGTCCAGAAATCGAATCAAGTCATCGGCTCCCTGATGCCACGTTTTGAAATCTTCAATCCGAGAATTAGACCATAACGGCCGAGCCGACATGCTAATTACACGATAGTGCGGAATCAGTTTGTCAACCAACATTTGGTACGTTTTAGGAGGAAAACCGTTTGCATGAGCGAAATGAATCACTTCGCCTTGGCCACCAAAATCTATATGCGGAATAAACTGTTTCATTTATTCAGTTCCAATGCATGTAAGTAATTGACAGCTCTTGGACCTTGGCAAAAAAGTAAATCTAGCATACTCACATCAGGTTCAAACTGGTGGCGGTCGCTAAAAACTTGGATGTATCTAGGATATGATTTGATGGGATTTTGATGGCTGTACTCGTGTTTGTTCCAAGCGCTTCTCAAGTCTAAACCATCAAAATCGTCTTCATACTTGGTGCTGAATTCGAAAGGAAATTCAACTCGCAACAATTGAAGAATAATCTGAATAGATTCCAATCCAAGCTGAAAAAGATGCGTGTGTGGCTTTTCGAAAAACGGGATTAAATCATCTTCGTAATACTCGAAATAAGGTGATTTTCTGTATGCTGCTTCTAGGCTGCGCCAGTGCAAGGTTTTCCAATCTTCATCATTATGAATTTTTGAATGATTAATGGTTAATCGCACGTCTGATTTCGTTTTTGGAACAAGAAGATTCAAGGGGCCGTTAGCACCCATTATGGTGCACCTATTTCGAAGTGATTGTTTGACAAAATGTTCGTGTTTCTCAAATGTCACCTCATTTTGGACCAAATAGGCGAAGTAGCTGATAGGAGGGAAGTAGCCGATGGGCAAAAGTACTTTCATTGCCGCGAAAATAGCGGTTGAATGACAGATAGACAGCCACACGTTTCTAAATTTGGCATAGAACAACAGACTAGATGAAATATATTCTATCCACTTTGATTGCCGCTTTCTTGTTTGCGAACCAATTCGCTCAAGCTCAGTTTTTACCGCATGGAATGACGGAAGCGGAGAAAACGATGGATTATCAGCCTCCTCAAGCTGTTGGATTTACTACGCCACCTTCATCTCCAGTTAGAACTCCAGCAGAGTGGGAAGAAATTGATGGTTTGTGCGTACGTTGGGAAGGAACATGGTCGCGTTCCGTTCTGCGAAATATTGTGAAACATGCCAAAGAAGAGTGCACGGTTTACATCGTAACTGAAAATCAGAGTGCAGTTGTTAGCCATCTAAATCAGTACGGTATAGACCAGAACAATATTGTCTTTGTTGATGAGCCATCGAACAGTATTTGGTTTAGAGATTATGGTCAATGGAATGTTTACACAAATGATGTCGATTCTCTTTTGTGGGTTGATTGGATATACAATCGTCCACGACCTTATGATGATGTGATTCCAGTTGCTTTGGCCGATTTGCTTAATGTGCCATTGTATCAAACCCTAGAAGCACCAAATGATTTGGTTAATACCGGAGGTAATTTCATGTTGGATGGCTTCGGAACTGCTTTTGCTTCAGAGCTAATTCTTGAGGAAAACGATGCCACAAACGATTTTGGAACTTCCAACCACTCCGAAGGTTCCATAGACCATATTATGAACCAATTTATGGGAATTGACAGGTACATCAAAATGCCAACATTGCCATATGACGGCATCCATCATATTGATATGCATATGAAGTTGTTGGATGAAGAAACTTTGCTTATTGGTCAATACCCTTCTGGAACTGCTG
The DNA here is from genome assembly GCA_021741075.1 of Flavobacteriales bacterium. GTDB lineage: Bacteria > Bacteroidota > Bacteroidia > UBA10329 > UBA10329 > UBA10329. Next base: position 69,958 of record JAIOYO010000001.1, read on the forward strand.
ATGGCCCGCAAATCGAATCGAATTTGAATTACGTGCTTAATAATTTCAATTCCGTTTTTGGAACTCAATACAAGATTATTCGAATTCCCATGCCACCCGAAGGCGGACAGTACCCTAATCAAAATGGTGATTACAGAACATATACCAATTCAGTATTTGTAAATAAAACCATATTAGTGCCAGTTTACGAGGAGCAGTGGGACACAACGGCTCTCCGCATTTACCGTGAGGCTCTTCCAGGATATAAAGTCGTTGGGATTGATTGCAACGAGATTATTACAGCGTCTGGAGCGATTCATTGCATTACAAAAGCAGTTAGCTCGGATAATCCGTTGCTCATCTCGCATCAACCGTTGCATGATCAGCTATATTCAACAGATGATTATGAGGTGAATGCCTTAATTCAACATGCTGAGGGGGTTTCCAATGCAACACTATTTTGGACCACAGATACCGCAGCAGGGTATGCTTCTGTTTCTATGTCTCTAACCAATCCAAACGAGCATACGTGGACTGGATTTATACCGTATCAGCAGGCTGGCGAGGAAGTCTTTTATTATATCCACGGAGAAGCAACCGATGGGAAACAACAAGTAAGACCGATGCCAGCACCTTCTGGATATTGGAAATTCAAAGTACTGAGTTCTCCTACCGAAATTGTAGAGCAAAAACTGACAGTTGGTATTTATCCTAATCCTTCAGTAGGACTATTTAATGTCAATTTTAATAGAATAGAAAACGCTACTTATGCCGTTTTTGATGCCAAGGGAAAATGGATAATGAATGGAAATTCCGATACTAAATCGTTTTTCATCAATCTTAACGATGTGCCAAGTGGTCTTTATCTCCTAAAGTTAGAATGGGAAGGAGGAGCGAAAACGGTGAGGTTACAGATTCTTTAGAATCCGCAGAATTTATTTCGTTCTTCAATGGCGACTACAAGTCCGAGGTTGGCTGCTTTTATTATGTCGGCACAGCCGTCATCTTTTTTGCCGATTATTACTTTCTCGATTCCACGGTTCATATACGAATCAGCATCTTCAGGATTGATGGTGATAGCTTTTGAGAAATCTCGGATGGCATCCTGATGCTGATCGCGTTTAGCATAAGCTATGCCTCTGTTGTAAAAAGCATCTGAATTACTAGGTTCAATAACAATAGCCTGAGTATAATCTGCTATGGCAAATTCGAACTGCTCTTGCATTCTGTATACAATTCCTCTATTAACATATCCGCCAGCACTTAATTTATTATGGCGAATGGCGCTTGAAAAATCTTCAATGGCTTTATCATACTGCTCCATTTTTCGGTAAGAGATGCCACGATTAATGTAAACCATATCATTTGATTTGTTGCTTTCTAAAACTGTGGTAAAATCTTTAATGGCTCGTTCGTGTTGACCTAGATTGGCTAATGCTATTCCTCGATTTAAAAAGGCATCCATGTTGGTTGGCAATAGTTTCACGGCAGCTTCTAAATTGTCTAAAGCTGCTTGAGGGTTGCCCACATTATTATACAAAGTACCTCTTCTCAAAAAGGCTTCCGCATGGCTAGGATTGACTTTTGTGGCCTTTCCAAAATCGGAAATTGCTTCGTTGGTCAATCCAATGGCAGCCTTGGCCAATCCTCGCCAGTAAAACGCATCGGCATTTTCAGCATCCACAGCTATGCATTTATCAAACTCTGCAATGGCACCTTCCATATCTCCAGCCTGTGCTTTTGCAATGGCACTATTAAACAGTTTAACAGATTCCTGAGCACCACTTTGACTTGAGAACAGGGTGAAAAGAATAAAAAAGAGCGAGAAGCGTTTCATTATTGATACTAAAATTGGTTTGCAATCTACGTGATTCATTTTTTTTTGTTGCTAATTAATTCGAACTCCAAGTATCACAATGTCATCAATTTGTTCGAGGTCGCCAATCCAATTTTCTAGGTGTTGGTTTATCAACTTGTGTTGTTCTTCTACGGTAAAGGCCTGAACCTCTTGTAGCATGGCTTTAAACCTCCTGACTTTAAATTTTTTTCCTTCTGGTCCGCCAAATTGATCAGAGAAACCATCCGAGAAAATGTAAATCATATCCCCCTTTTGTACCTTGATTTGATGGTTTTTGAATGTATTAGATTCTTCGCCAATGAATCGCCCAACTGGAAAACGATCGCCCCGATATTCAATTAACTCACCATCTCTAAATAAGTAGAGCGGGTTATAGGCTCCGGCAAACTGCAAGGTATTGTTGTTTTGGTTCCACGCACAAAGGGCAATATCCATGCCGTCCTTCACTGAAGATTCTTCGTACGTCTGAAGTGTGTTGGTGACTCCTTGGTTGAGGTGCTCTAATATGTCTGAAGGTTTGGTGAGTTTTAACTGCTTAATCGCTTGATCAAGTAGGTTGTGAGCAACAATCGACATGAAACCTCCTGGAACTCCATGACCAGTGCAATCCACAGCACAGAATATGCGCTCTTCACCAATTTTTTCTGCGAAGTAAAAATCCCCGCTAACCAAATCTTTTGATTTAAAGAGAACAAATGATTCTGGAATAACCTGTTGAATATCTTCTAACGTTGGGAATATGGCATTCTGAATACGCTTTGCGTACTTTATTGAGTCGGTGATGTCTTTTGCGTATTTCGCTATTTCATCTCTACTTCGTTCAATTTCAGTTTTTTGCTCTTGAATTTCAATGGTTCTTTCGCTTACAATGGTCTCCAGCTCTTGCTTGTCTATCATCAGTCGGTAAACACGGTATCTCACAAATAGAATAACCAACCCACTAATTCCAACTATACAGAAGAAATAGAACCACCAAGTTCTCCAAAATGGCTTCTCAATGATGAAACTATATTCAACTGGATTTGTAGTCCATTCTCCTCCATTTTTAGAAGCAATTACTTGAAGAGTATAGTTACCGTCCTCTAATCTTTGAATTTGGATTTCACTTTGGCTAATTTCTTCTGACCAGTATTCAGAATAACCTTTTAGCTTCCATTTGTATCTAATATTATCGGGGTTTCTAAGAGAGATTCCGGCAAGGTTAAAGGTGACTTTATACTGCTTATAAGGAAGAATTAGATTAGGGATAAGTGGTTGAACTTGATCAAAGAGCTTCATTCCACCAATTGATAGTTGAGGCACTGATTTGCTTGACTTATCAATTGCAGGTTTAAATTTTACCACCCCGTGTGTTGAAGAAATCCAAATGTTTCCTTCGTGGTCTTTAAAAAGAAAAGTGACCATCGTGTTTTCGACTGGAGAAATGTCTGCATGTCCAACAATTCTCGAAACTTTTAAATCCTGAGAGAGCTGTACGATTGATTTTTGGTGGCTTGCCCAAACATTCCCATCATTGTCGAGTACCATTTGGTAACAGTAGTCGGACGGAAGTCCATTTTCACTGCTCAAATTATAAGCTGTGCCCTTGTCAAGAATGTAAATTCCCTGTCCGGCTGTTGCAAACCATAACCTACCACGTGAATCTTGCAAAATGTGGTTTACATTAACAATATTTTGACTGTTTCCATTTTCGAGGAATCGAATCTCGTTGTTCACTAATAGGGCTACGCGATTGCCTTGCGTTGCAATCCAAAGCTGACTTGCTGTGTCTTCAAAACAATATTGGACGTTATTGTGAGGCAAACCGTCAATCGTACTCAGATACTTAAGTATTTCACCTCTTATGGAGAGGAAAAAAAGTCCTGATTTTGTGGCTATATACACTCCATTTTTTGTTGGAGTTATGCTATTAATTGCTTCAGCTAGGTTCCCTTTCTCTAATGCTATCTTTTTGAAGTCATTGCTGTTTTTGTTCAATTTGAAAATACCAGCGGTTGTCGTTCCGACCCAAATGTTGCCTTCTCCATCTTCTGCAATGGCTGAGATGGTGTTTCCTCCAACGTGGAAGTATTCAAATTTTGAGCGCTTGGCTTGTTCAGAAGTCCTGAATACACCCTTGTCAATTCCTAGCCAAACGTTTCCTTCTGAATCTCGAAAGAGTTGCGTAATTGATTGTTGCCGAAGCCAATTTTCGTCAAACGGTTGATGAAATATGTTCTCTACAATTTGAATAAGTCCGCCTCCAAATGTTGCAATCCATATATTGTTCTCAGTGTCTTCGAAAATATCCCGAATCAAATATTCAGATTCCACATCATCGACAAAGGTTTGTGCAATAAAATCGTCTATTCCTTGCCCGAAAAACTCAATTCTTACGAGTCCGTTTCCGAAAGTGCCTAACCAAGTTCGACCTAAATAATCTACAAAAATGGATTGAACATCGTCTATAGATCTGCCATCTTCCAAGGAGAATTTTTCAATTTTTTCTTTAGCAGAGAATGGAGCATAAACTTTGAAGAGCCCTGCGTCTTCAGTTCCTACCCAAATAAGATTGTTTGATGTTTCGTACCTAATGGCAGTTACCTTGGTTTCTGGCAACCCACTAATCTTCTTCAGGACTTGAAAATCATTTCCTGTATCAAAACGAATAAGCCAAAGTCCGTCATTACTTCCAATGATAAATTCTCTATCACGATATGGTACCACAGCATTAATTAGCAGATCACGTTCGGACATGTTAAATCGGCTGGTGTCTTTACCGTCCGTACGGAAAACCATTCCTGAACGCGAAAACGCCCAAACGGCATCTTTAGCATCAACATATATATGTTTCACTTGGCCGCTCATTCCGGTTACTACTTCCTTAATAGCTCCGTCCTCTAGTAGACCAATGTTACCGTTGAAAAGGCCAATCCAAATTTTCGTTTTTGATTTGTAGAGGCAAGTTGCATATGCAATACCTGAGGTATCATCAAGCAATTGGAGTTTATCGAAAGTTTGGCCATCAAACCTTTCCATTCCTCCTTTGCTTGCCACAATCAGATGGCCCGAAGAAGATTGACTAATGGCTTCTGTAAAATTGCTTGAAAGGCCGTTGGTCTCGTCAAAATGACGAATAGTGAAATTCTTTTGGGCACTTGAATAATAATGACCAAGACAAAGAAAGACAGCAAGAAGGAGATTTCTACTCAACATCTTGGTGTGTTTCATTTACCAAATACCTTATCATTGTTGAAGCGTTCGCCTTCTCTCATTTTCTCAATCAGTCCAAGACTGTACTTGAACTGTTGAACTCCTCCAATCGGAATGGTGTAAAATCGCATGAATTCTCCATACTGATTCTTGAAACTGAAGCAAACGTTATTGTTTTGCTTTGCTTTTTCTTTTGTTCGAATGAATTGAATATCAAGCGAAGAATTTCGTTCTGTTGGCAGAATTTGATGCGTGCTGTTTTTCCAGTTAGCCTCGTTGCTCATTTCTACCCATTCTCCTTTCTTTTCGTAAGAAATGATTTTGATTATGCCATCATCATCCCAGTCAAAATTGAACTGCTGAATAGATACCACGTCATTGGTTACATACGGATAAAGGTGGCAAACGGCATTTTTCTCGGCTGGCATTCGGAATGTCCATTCATATCCGAATGCATTTGCGCCTTCAATTGCAATGTTTGTGTTAGGACTACGGCTGAAGAAGTAGTTGTAAAGGTTTCCATCGTTTCCTTCAATTCCTTCAGCCACAATTTTGAAGACATATCCATTGAATTCATTCACGAATTCGCCTTCTTTTGGGTCAAGCGGACCGAAACTGTACCAAGCGTTGTCGTACTTTCCTGACCCGTCAAATGTGCGAGAATCGAGTAGTGTTCCAGCTTTGTAATTTCCAGTAGGATCGGTGAGTTGTGCATCAGGAGTGCTCCAGCATCCTTTGCCACCATAAACGCTAAATTTTGTTTTTGAGTCAGCAGCTCCATAGACTTCATCATTTTCTCCGCTAACATCTGGGTCGAAAACTCGAATATAAAATGGATCTTTTTCGTTGGCAGGAATGGATAGAAAGAACACCTGCGAAAAGTCGTCATCCCCATACGTTTTGCTTGCTTGCTTTCCAAAAGTTACCAGAAACGGAATGTTACTATTAGCAGGTGGAACGGGCTGTGCCACTACGTCAATTGTTTGAAGCAGTAAAAGGAAAATCATACTGATTATCAGGATTGACTCCTTACCTAGATGTCTCATCATTTGTGTACAGGCTTGTATTTCTGAGCAACTACGTAACGAAGAGGTTCTCTGATTAGTTACAGTGAAAATTGCTTTTTAACAGGTTTACAATTTCTGTTCCGTTTTCTGCCATCCGCATTATTAATACCTTCGAAAACGTAAAAATGAAGTGGATAAAAGCTGTTTTTGGGATTGTTTTAACCGTTGCTCTCGTCTATTTGGGCAACAGCAAATTGGGAATGTTACCTCCCATGGCTAAATTCCTTAATCCGTTCCATGGATTTTGGAAGAATGCTCAGTGGTCGAATACCGTACAATCGGATTCGTTTGAACTGAATGGAATTGGAGCCGAATCAAAAGTTGTTTATGACGAGCGTGGAGTTCCGCACATTTTTGCTGCAAATGACCACGATTTGTATTTCATTCAAGGATATCTCACAGCTAAGGATCGTCTTTGGCAAATGGAGTTTCAGACCCATGCGGCAGCAGGAAGATTAAGCGAAATTGTTGGTGAAAAGGCACTAGATTTTGATCTTGAGCAACGAAGAATTGGTATGGTTTGGGCGGCAGAAAATGCCTTAGAACTTATTAAAAAGGATAGTGAAAGCCTTGCTGCTCTTAACGCTTACGCTGATGGAGTGAATCACTTCATTTCCACATTAAGGGAAGATAACCTTCCGTTGGAATATAAACTACTTGATTACCAACCAGAACCATGGACAGTGCTGAAGTCGGCATTGCTACTAAAGTATATGGCCAAAATGCTGAACGGAAATGAACGAGATCGACCTAACACCGAGGCATTGAAATTGCTTGGCCCAGAGATGTTTAATCAACTCTTTCCAGACCAGAATTATCTTTCAAATCCGATTGTTCCAAATTTTGCTCCTGACACAACATTGGGAAAGAAGCTGGATTTGAATGACGTTGTAACGGCTGGAAATTGGGCCATGCCCAATATTCAACCGCATTTTGTTGGAAGTAACAACTGGGCAGTTTCGGGAAGCAGAACGGAAAGTGGTAACGCCATTCTATGTAACGATCCGCACTTAGCACTTTCACTTCCATCCATTTGGTATGAGATTCAGTTGAACAGCCCAAATGTAAATTGCTACGGAGTCTCCTTACCTGGTTCGCCAGGAATTACAATTGGATTTAATGATAGTATTGCGTGGGGCGTAACCAATGCAGGAAGAGACGTTAAAGACTATTACGCGATTGATTTTGTCAATTATGCTGAAGGAACTTATCGGATGGGTAAGGAAGTTCTTCAAGCCGAAAAACGATTGGAGGAAATAAAGATTAGGGGTGGAAATACAGTTGTTGATACGGTTTACTACACGGTTCTTGGGCCTGTAGCTTATTCAGAAATGAAGAAAGGTCAATACCTCGCGTTGCGTTGGTTGGCACATGATGCATCAAACGAACTGCTTACCTTTTATAAACTCAATCGTGCTAAGAATTTTAACGATTACGAACGCGCCTTATCTACCTACAATTGTCCCGGACAGAATTTCGCTTACGCAGACACCAAGAACAATATTGCCATTTGGCAGCAAGGCAAGTTTAAAGTGATGCCAAAGGATTATGGACGCTTTATTCAAGATGGAAGCGATACCATGCATCTGAAAGAACACTTCATTCCGCAGTCAGACAATCCGCACATGTTGAATCCGAAACGCGGTTTTGTTAGTTCTGCCAATCAAGCACCAACCGATACGGCATATCCTTACTATTACTCAGGCGTTTTTGAGGAATTTCGAAATAGGACCATCAACAATTTTCTGAGAAACGATAGTTCTATCACCATTCAGGAAATGATGGACTTGCAATTGAGCAATTACAACCTTTTGGCTGCCGAGGCATTGCCAATCATGTTGAAATTGCTGGATACTACAAGGTTCCAATATCCAGAAAATGAAAGGCTTGCACTAAAAGAACTACTGAGTTGGAATTTTCGAAATGACCGCGAGTTAATTGCTCCAACAGTATTCGAAATCTGGTGGGACGAACTCAACAATATCCTTTGGGATGAATTCAATAGTACCGATTGGGACCAAGATAAATACTACCGATATGGGTGGGAAGCCATGGTAAATACAGGAAAAGCCAAAGTTGACATGCGCGATGAGCGCTACGTGTATCCAATGGCGAAAGTCACAATCGATTTACTTGAAAATCATCCTGATCATGGCGCTTTTGATCACGGTTCTACCAATAATAGCGTTGAAACCGCCAAGGATATAGTTTATGATTCGTTCTACTGGACAGCCATGAAGTTTGGAGACATCATCGAATACAAATACAATAAGCCACATTGGGGTTTCTATCAAGGAACGCGTGTAAAACATTTGGCTCGTTTGGATGCATTTAGTTCCAAGAAATTGGTGGTAGGAGGAAGCGAGCACGCGCCTAATGCAACAACGGCTACTCACGGCCCGTCTTGGAGAATGATTGTGGAAATGAATCCAGATGGCCCGAAAGCTTGGGGAGTTCTTCCAGGCGGTCAATCAGGTAATCCGGGTGGTAAATTCTACACGACATCGTTGAATTCGTGGGCAACAGGCCAATACCACGTGTTGAACTTTTTAAAAAATTCTGAAGCAAGCAAAGAAGGCTGGAGCGTACAAACCTTTAACCCAATCAAGGAATGAATCTCCTTATTCGAATAGCAATCATTGTCGTTTTGGGCGCCATTGCTCAAACTTATTTACCATGGTGGTCAGCCGTGGTGATTGCACTTTTGGTAGAAGCATTTGTTGGAAAAGCCGACAACACTTCCTTCTTTTCAGGGTTCTATGGACTGACCATTCCGTGGATGGTTTTGGCCACATACATTGATGTGAGAAGCGAATCCTTGTTGACAGTAAGAATTTTAGAATTATTCAAATTGCCGCAATTCAGTTTTGTGTTGATAATTGTAACTGGTTTGGTTGGCGGGTTGATTGGAGGAGTTGGAACTTTGACGGGCGGATGGATAAAAGCGGCATTTTTAAAAACAGATGGAGAGAGGAACTAGTATTTCGTTAGCCCTAGGAAGTGGAGGCGCAAGAGGTCTTGCCCACATTGGCGTTATTCAAGTGTTGAAAGAGGAGGGATTTACGATTGGAAACATTGCAGGAACCTCCATGGGAGCTTGCGTAGGCGGTATTTATTGTGCCGGAAAGCTCGATGTGTTTGAGGATTGGATTACGACCATCAACAAGCGCGAAACCTTCCGTCTTATGGACTTTACCATGTCTACACAAGGCATGTTGAAGGGCCAAAAGGTGCTTGGACATTTGAAGCAGATTTTGGGAGAAATTCGTATCGAGGATTTTGAAATTCCCTACACGGCAATTGCCACAGATGTTCACACAAAAGAAGAAATTTGGATGAGAACGGGAGATCTTTATACCGTCATTCGGGCATCATCATCCATTCCCACATTGATGATGCCTTCTAAACTTAACGAGCGCTTATTGATAGATGGTGGCGTGCTTAATCCGCTGCCTTTAGAACCACTCATGCCCAAAACAACCGATTTAGTGGTAGCGGTAAATATCAACGCCAATGCTGAAAACCACGTCCGCCACCGAGAGGTTCTACTGTCTTCAGGATTAGATAAGTTGCAAGAGCAAACCGAGGAGGAGACAACTGCCTACACAAGCAGAATGGTGAACACGGTTAAGAGCTGGTTGAATATGAGTAAATCAGGAGAATCGGAAGTGTCTGATCCTGTTCAGGAATCAACGCTCAATTATTTAGGAATGCTGAATAAGACCTACGATTTTATGCAAGACCGTATGTGCGAGCAGAGTATCGAAATTCACAAACCAGACATAGTGATTAACATTCCACGCACCGTTGGAACAACTCTAGAGTTTTATCGCGCCAAAGAAATGGTAGAAGAGGGTAGAAATGCCGCCAAAAAAGCGGTTGCTAATTGGAAATTAAAACAAATGGTACAATGACGCTCGTAATTGTCATTCTTACCGCCTTGATTTCGTTTGCGGCTATCCAGAATCGAGAGTTGATGTCGAAGCTGATGTTCAACGCCTATTTGGTAAAACATTCGAACCAATGGTATCGGGTAATTACCCATGCATTTATTCACGGTGGATGGATGCATTTGGCCGTCAATATGTGGGTGCTTTGGCTCTTTGGAGGCATTGTAGAAGAATCGTTTGATGCCTACAGAGGCAGTCTTGGTGTGGTTATTTACACTGCACTTTATTTGGGCGGAATTCTATTCGCCACACTTCCATCATATTCTCGTCATCAAGATAACTTTAGCTACAATTCCTTGGGCGCAAGTGGTGCAACGGCTGCTGTTTTGTTCTCGGCCATCTACTTCAATCCTACAATGAATCTGTTTATCATGTTCATTCCCCTTCCTATTCCGGCAATCATTTTTGGAATAGCCTATTTGGCGTTTGAATGGTATCAGGATAAAAAGTCTAACGATAATATTGCGCACGATGCCCATTTCTGGGGAGCCGCTTTCGGATTCATCTTTTCCATATTGATGGCACCCAATAGAATGCCACGTTTTATTGAAGAAATAACCTATCGTTTTCTGGGATGAAAAAGGCGTTGTTTCTCGATAGGGATGGAGTTCTGAACAGAGAACGCGGTGATTATACCTATACCGTAGAAGGTTTTGAGGTGCTGCCGGATGTGGCTGAAGCGTTGAAATTGGCGCTTGGAAAAGGATATTTGCTCGTTGTAATTTCTAACCAAGGAGGAATTGCCAAAGGAATTTTCAGCCAGGAACGGGTGGAGCAATTGCATACTTTGATGGCGGACCAATTGGCTACATCTGGCGTGCATTTCGATGAAATTTACTATTGTGGACATCATGTTCAAGCCGGCAAGTGTCTCTGTCGAAAACCAGGTTCGCTGATGTTGGAAAAGGCCTTGGCCCGTTTTAGTATTGATGCTTCCCAATCGGTGATGATTGGTGATAATCAACGAGATGTGGATGCCGCAGCTAAGGTGGGTGTAAAAGGTTTTTTGATTGAACCGAACAGTGGAATTTTGAACCTAGTAGAAAAGTTGCAATGAGCAATTATCTACTGTTTAACGGAGAATTTCATGAAGATGGAGACGCTCTCCTTCAGTTATCCAATCGTGGTTTCTGTTATGGCGATGGGTTTTTCGAATCAATGCGTATTTCCAATGGCAAAGTTTTATTTGTAAAAGGACATTGGAATCGATTGTCGCGCGTGTGCAACTTCCTCAGAATTCAAATTCCTGTAACGCTCACTGAGCAAAGTTTCAATGAATATGCTTTGGCGTTGGCCCATCGCAATGGACTGAAAAATGCCCGTATACGCTTTCAAGGTTATCGGATGGGCGAAGGACGTTATGCACCCGAAAGCAACCTTTTGGGCTGGTCTATGGTGTGTCAGGAATTGGAGACATCGGCTTACACGCTCAATAAAAATGGGTTGCATGTAGCTTTTTGCAACACACACACTATTAACCCTGCACCACAGAGTTCGTTTAAATCGAGCAATTCGTTGCCATACGTTATGGCTAGCATGTTTGTGGCCGATAATAAACTGGACGATTGTTTTCTGCTAGATCCTAAAGGATACGTTTCCGAAGCAACAGGTTCTAATGTATTTCTTTTAAAAGAAAACGAATTACTTACGCCCAATCTATTTTACGGAGGCGTGCCGGGTGTCATGCGCTCCGTTGTTCTAAAAGAAGCCGCTCTGCTTGGGTGGAGAACCACCGAAGCGTTGATTTCTAAGAACGATATACTGGCAGCAGATGAGTGTTTTCTCACCAACGCAGCCCGTGGCATTCAGTGGGTAGGAGCGGTGGAAAAGAAGCGTTTTTACAAACGAGGCGCGGAAAAACTCACCGCGCATATCAATTCAAAATACGGGCTTCTCAGTTAAGTCGAGGATCTTCGGGCATATTGACCATATAGGCATAAGGCTCGCCCATTTTTGCTAAGATTGTTGACCATAGTTTTTCGGGTTCTGGCGTAAAGAGAAGGTCTTTATTAGCATGAGCAATAATCCAACTCCTACTTTTCAATTCGTTCATTAATTGACCTTCGGCCCAACCTGCATAGCCCACAAAAAGACGTATATCTCCAGGTATTAGTTCGCCTGAAATAATTAGGGTTTTTATCACCTCAAAATCGCCACCCCAATACACACCATCCATGATTTCGGTAGAATTGGGTATCCGGTTTCCTAATTGGTGTAGGAAATGTAGGGTTTCTTTCTGCACTGGACCACCCAGCGCCAGCTTAGAGTCAAAGGCGGGTGCATTCTCAATGGCTTCATTCAAATACATGGGTATTGGCTTGTTCAGTATCAATCCAAAAGAACCATTTTCGTTGTGTTCAGTTAGCAAAACCACGGATCGTTTAAAGTATGGGTCTTGCATGAATGGCTCTGCTAGGATTAACCTTCCTGTCTTGGCTTTTATCCGCTGTTTCGGAAATTTGAATATGTCCTTTATGTCCATTGGTACTAATTAACGCAATTTTCAAATCAAATGTTGAGTGGCTTTCGTGAAATCAGGTTGGTTTTTATCCACAGCTAAAATCTTCTTTAAAAACAAAACCCCTTTCCGAAACTTCGGAAAGGGGTTTCACATCTCAACTAACAGGTCTTACTTTTTAGCAGCAGATTTCTTAGCTGGAGCTTTTTTAGCAGCAGGCTTTTTTGCTGCAACCTTATTCGAGGCTGCTTCTTTTACCTCTTCTACTTCCTTAGCAGCCTTTGGTGCTGCTTTTTCTTTCTTCACAGGAGCAACGAAAGCTGGCTCACTCTTTTTCTGTCTGCGCTTTCCGTAGCTGCCATTGGCAACCTTGCCGCGTCTTGATTTGATATCTCCTTTTCCCATAGTATTTGAATTTTAGGTTCGAGTCTACTACAAACTTAGTAAAATTGAATGGGTAGGTCCGTGTTAAAAAATGTTGAATAAAAAAGCCCAAGCAGTACTGCTTGGGCTTTTACATTTTAGCGAGTGTCAATTACCTATTTGGTAAGAATCAATCGTTCTGAAATATTCAATTTTTCCCCTTTGACAACCAGTGTATAAACACCACTAGCAAGTCCGTTCGTGGCAATTTGGTGTGTGCCAGCGGTTTGTTCGGTTGTTTGATAGTTCCAAACCTCCTGGCCAAGAGAATTAAGCATTCTAAAATCTAGCTTAGACGATACATCTGAACTGTAGCTGAATGTGAAATTCTCTGACGATGGATTTGGATACACTCTCAAATCAAACTTCTCTGATTCGCTAATATCAACGGTGATGGATGAACAACCTTCCACAATAATATCATCAAGGTCTAAGAATAACTGATCCAATGCCGTATGGCGAAATCCGATGTAGATGCTTTGGAAAGCGTAAGGGTTTGATGGAAGTGGAACAGATTGTGGTGTCCAATCAAGATTGCCATCAGTCGATGCCGCGTTACTGGCAACAGAGAAAAGCGTTGTTGCCCCAGTAAAGTTAGCCACGGACGTTCCGGTGGTATTTACAAGCACACTATAGCCATCTCGGTAAGTATTATTTCCATAACGATGACTCCAAGTTAGCGTTCCACCATCAGATGGTATTGTAACCGGACCAAAGGTTAACCAGTTATTGGCAGGAATGGTAGTATTGACAAACCAAGAAGCCGCTCTAAGGAAATAATTTGTGTCTCCAGGTGTTGGAACTTCATAAAATCCCATCCATTCGGAATTCCATCCTAAATCCGTAAGGTCAGAAGCAAGCGTTTGCATATCAACATCAAATAGCTGTGCGTCAAAGTTTGGTGCATCCGTATTGTTTACGAAAAATTGTTCGCCATCAAATTGAACCAAATCTTCGCACGTGGTAGTGGTTCCACCACCTCCAATGCAGAAATTGTGGGTTGCAGAAGCACCAAAGTTCCCACCTGTAACGCCCATCTGAACAAGGGTTGTATTTCCATTGGTAATGTCATAATCTCCATTAAAACCACAACCGAATGGAACACCGCTAAGTCCGTCTCCAGCACTATCAAAAATATTGAAATCGTAGCAGCCTTGAGCCAAGCATAGGTTTTGAACCACTTGTTGGGCTGATGCAGAATTGACGTAACCGCTTCCGGAAGCGACAACCTGATTGCTCGCATTTCTAATCTCCCAGCTAGTTTCGTCAGCATAGCAGTCAAGGTCGATAGTGAGTGTAACTGCGCTTCCTCCTGATGCAACATTGAAACTACTTGTAGATTGATTGTTGGTCGTTACCTGATCGGTATTGGTTCCGTTTAATGAATTGGTAACCGTGCGTGCTGTAAAGGTGTGGGCTCCTGCCGTTGTTGTCAATGCATTTAGCGTCACATTTACAGAAGCGTTAGAAGCCAAACTTCCAGTCCAATTGAAGGTTGATGGAGCTTGCGCATCTACGAAATACTGAATCTGAACTGAAGTTAAGGTAGTTGCTCCGTAGTTATTCAACGTCACTACAGGAGTAAAGCTTGTTTGACACAAAGAACCAGAAGGAGTGGAAATTGCAGAAATACCAGCATCAAAGTTGGTAGAAACACCACAGTTGCTGGTTTGCACTAATAATGTTCGAATCCCAGTTAGAGTGGCTCGCATATTAGTAGTCTGACCAGCAGTAAACTGATCTTGGCAATCTTCATCTGTGTAGTCCATATAGTTTTCAATCTGAGCCCCGCTACATGAAGGAGAACAGCCATTGTTTTGAACTGTGGGAGGCGTGTCGCAAATTCTATCGTTTTGTGTGCTACAGTTGCTTTCAGAACAACTGTTTCCGAAAGGATGAGCAAGCGATAGGTAATGTCCTACCTCGTGTGTTAGTGTTCGGTTTAATCTTGTGGCAAACCAAAGTCTATAACCTAAAGAACCTGTAGGGTCATTTCCAACACAGAGGTTGAGAGCAACAACGCCATCAATATCGCTCATGGCCGTAATCGGGCTTTGTGGTAAATAAGCATAACCAAGCGTGCCTCCGGTAAAATTGTTTGTATTTGCTATATCAGCCCCATTGTTGTCAATTTCTGAAACAACCCAAATGTTTAGATAGTATCGGTTGTCCCAGTTGCTTAATGCTTTTACTTGAACATCGTTTGTGTTGGTAGAAATACCACCACTGGAATAACCACTTACCGAAGTTCCGTTAACCCGATTGATTCCAGAATGTGGATTGCCTTGTGGATCAACCCCAGCCAAACAGAACTGAATTTCCGTGTCGGGACCATTACCTTGAGCAACACCACCGTTAGCACTCGTTCTGCGATAATCTCGGTTTAGTGCGTCTACAGCACTTTGAATCTGCGCAGTAGAAATGTTGGTTCCACTCCCAACAGCTTCTCCTTTGTGAATGATATGAAAAACTACAGGAATGGTGTAAACGGGAGGTGTGGCACGTGTTCCAGACTCAATTTCTCTTGCAATCTGTTCAGTAATCTGCTGCGCTTGCTCAACTCCTTGGCGGTAGGCTGGGTTACTTTCCATCAACGCATCTGAAACAGTCGCTTGTAAGCAGCGTTCCCCTACACTTCCGTTTTCGTAATTCGCATGAATATCATCAAGCGTAACTACGGTCTTATGAATTTGAGTGTTCTTTTTCGCTGGCTTGTTAGAGATGGGATATGCAGAATTGTTCTGACCGAAGACGGCAGTTGTAAATAAAAAAAGGATGAATGAGATGATTAACTGTCTAGTCATTTGATGAGTGGTTTGAATATAGTCGCAAACAAACGAAAAAAACCAAGTTCAAAGTGTGATTTAAGATGCGGAAACAAGAGAATTGTCTTAAAAGCAACCAGTTGAAGCATAAACCAAGGAAACTCACAGCAAGTGTAGAGGATAAATGGTTTTTAGAACGGAAGTCAATCAAAAGAATGGTCTCTGCTTTTGGTTTTAACCAATAAGCTCTGCCGATTGTTTACCGATGGATGTTCCGATTGCAACTCCCATTCCGCCAAGTCGAACAGAACATGAAACATTCTCTGAAACGCGTTCTACAATTGCTTTTTTTGTATCACCTACGCCCATGATTCCTGCCCAACGATGCTCAATTTTGAAATGGGTAGATGGAAGAATCACCGTTTTCAGAAGTTCATTAAGATTGTTCTGAATAAGCTCGGTTATTTCCAATTCAGTTTTGGCCTCTTCTTCCTTGTCTAATTGACGGCCACCACCTAGCAATAGTCTCTCTCCAACATTTCTGAAATAGTAATAGCCTTCATTTAAGTGAAATGTTCCTTTCACTTTCAGGTTTTCGATAGGTGTGGTAATCAGTACCTGGGCACGGGCTGGTTTTACGTCTAGTTTGGGCAAAAGACTTGTTGCAAATCCATTAGTTGCAACATTAAGATGCTTTGGGCTAAGGGTAATTCCGTTTTTCAATTCTACTTCCACTGCCGAACCGAGGTCAGTAAAAGCCGCGACCTCACATCCGTTCAAGATGGTAATCTCCAAGCTTGCCGCAAGTTTGATCAAGTGTGCCATCATTCTACCTGTGTCCAATGCGCCTTCGTGCTGGTTTAAGAGCAAATGCTCAACCCCAGAAAATCCAAATTCAGGAATCCGATTATCCGCAATTATATAGGTTTGTTTCATCCCCGTACGTGCTTCAATTTCTATATTCGAATTAGGAATAAAACTGGTGCATTTTTCAAATAGCTCCGAATCTTCTTTTCTAAAAACCTCAAATCCGCCACACTCTTCGTATGCAAGGTTTCTGTCGCCAACCAGTAGTCGGAGTTCTTTTAGACCATTAATTCTTGCGCTCACCAAATTGTAAACATCATCTGCAGAAACAGTGTTTAGGTCAGAAAGAATTTCGCTGGCACTTCCGAAGCATGCGAAACCAGCATTTTTCGTGCTGGCTCCAGCTGGGAGTGTTCCTTTTTCTATAATAAGTACGTTGGTTGAAGGATGAGCTTTTTTATAGAATATTGCAGTGGTAAGTCCTACAATTCCACTTCCAACAATCAATAAATCAACATTTCTGAAATATTGGTTGATTTCCCAATAACTAATATTTGGAGGAAAGGACATGTTTTTTGAACGTAAACCCGACACAGATTAACTTCGCCAAAATTGAAACAAAAAGTTCGAATTCGGGTAGTAGGTAAGTTAAGCGCAAAACTGTGCAATAGATGATTGTGAGAAGATTGATACATCCAGCTTTAAAACTTGTTCTGACAATCGGTCTATTTTGCTTGACTTTTTTCGCTTCGGCTCAAGATAAAGGACTTGACGTTTCGGGTTCAGTAAAAGAGGGTTGGAAAGGGCTGGAGGGAACCAAGCTTACGTTGTACAAAAACGGTAAAGTCGACAAATCATTCACAACCGAGTCTAATGGCAAATTCAAGTTTTTCTTTGATGTAAATGCCACTTACATGTTGGATGTAAGTAAACCGGGTTACGTAGCTAAGAAAATAGAATTCAATACAACAGTTCCAGCAGATGCTCCTATGGTTTGGGAGTTCGATTTTATTGTAGAGCTTTTTCAAGATCAATCTGGACTGAATAAGGCAATTTTCTCTAATCCAGTTGCCAAGGTTCATTATAGTGCCCAGCACAATGAGTTCGACTATGACCTCGATTATTCCATGGAATTCCAAAAACAGGAAGAAGAGGTTTTTGAAGAGCTAGAAAAACTCAACGAAAAGAAAGTTGAGGAAGAAGAACGTCAGCGGAAGTTAGCTGAGCAACAAGCAAAAGATCAGGCGAAACAACTGGCCGCAGAGCAAAAAGCAAAAGCGGAGGAAGAGCAGAAACGACTTGCTGCAGAGGCAGACCAGCGCAAAGCAGCAGAAGCAGAAGCCAAACGATTGGCTGATGAACAAAGAGCCAAAGAAGAAGCGGATCGCGTAGCCCAAATAGAGGCTGAGAAAGCAAAGATTGCTGAGGAAGCTCGTTTAAAACAGGAAGCTGAGCAAGAAGCAAAACGAGTGGCAGATGCAGCTAAAGCGAAAGCGGAGGCAGAACAGAAAGCGAAAGAAGAATCCGAAAAAGCGAAGCTTGCTGAGGAAGCTCGTTTAAAACAGGAAGCCGAACAAGCAGCCAAAGCGAAAGCTGATGCAGCTCTGAAGGCAAAAGAAGACGAGTATGCTTCCTTAATTAAACAGGCTAACCTGTTGGCAGAACAAGAATCCTTCTCAGAAGCAAAAGCCAAGTATGAGCAAGCGGCCCAACTTTTTCCAGAAAAGCCAGAAACAAAATCGAAACTGGCCGAATTGGAAAAGTCTATGGCTACAGCCAAGCAAGAACAGGAGCGAAGAGATCTGACCAAAAAGCAGTATGATGAAATGATGGCTCAAGCTCAAGAACTTGCGAATTTGGGCAAGTACGAAGCAGCCATCAATCTATACGGAGCCGCCTCAGGCATTAATCCAGATTCAGAAATGCCCGTTTTTAAAATGAACGAGCTGAAAGAAAAGATGGCTGCTGCCAAGGAAGAAGAGGAGAAGCGAATCCGACAAGAGAAGTTTGATGGACTAATGGCACAGGCGAGAGATGCAGAGCAAGCCAAGAATTTCATTGATGCCAAGAAGTTGTTTGGAGAGGCAGCAAACCTAATTCCAGAGATTGGTCAACCAAAGGAGAAAGTAGCAGAACTAACCAAGCTGATAGCCAAACAAGAAGAAGAAAAAAGACAGCAACAGGAACTGGATAAGCAGTTTAATATTCTGATGACTAAGGGCGAAGAAATGCTCAAGTCGAAGAAATTTGAAGGAGCACAAGCACTTTTTTCTGAAGCAACAAGCTTGAATCCTGATGATGAAACCGCCAAAAAGAAATTGGCTGAGGTTGAAGGATTAATTCAAGCGGCAATGGCTGCCGAAGCGGAGTCCGCCAAAAAACAAGAGCAATTCAATAAGTTGATTGCTGATGGGACCGCGCTTAAGGCTACATCAGACCGAGTTGGTGCAAAAGCTAAATATGAAGAAGCACTGGTTTTAAATATTGATAATGCAACGGCCCAAAAGCAACTGGATAAGGTGAATGCTGAATTAGATGAGATCGCCAAAAAAGAGAAGCAGTACAACGACCACCTCGCTAAAGGAAAGGACTTTCTTGAACAAGGAAAGTTTGATTTAGCTACATTGGAATTCAAGACATCTATGGCTTTAAAGCCAGATGCAAAGGAACCTACTGAACAAATGGCTAAAGTAGAGACCAAATTGGCGGAATTAGCTGCGCAAGAAGAAGAACGCAAGAAGAACGAAGCGGCCTTTGCTACCCTAATGACTTCAGCCGATGACCTATTTCGTCAGCAAGATTACAAGGCATCCAAAACCACCTATTTGTCGGCACAGGCTATTCAGCCAGACAACTCAGATATATCAAAACGACTTAAGGCAATTGATGAACTCTTAGAAAAAGAGGCGGCAAAGCAAGCTGCTCTTGAAGCCAAGCTAGAAGCTGAACGAAAAGAGGCCGCTGAAAGAGCTTTACTTGAAGAAGAAATGAGATTGGCTGCCGAAGAGCAGTTGCGAAAAGAGGCCGAAGCACGCAGATTAGAAGAGGATAGACTTCTAGCAGCAGAAGCAGAAAGGGCGGCTAAAAAAGAGGCGGAAGACAAAGAAATAGCCCGATTGGCCGAGTTGAAGAGATTGGAAGATGAGGCTCAAGCTAAACTGGATGAAGAAAAGCGCCAAGCAGAGGAACAAGCCAAGTTGGCAGCCGAAGAAGAAGCCAAAAAAGCAAAAGAACTAGCCACAGCCCAAGCGGCAGAGGAGAAGCGCCTTGCTGAAGAACAAAAGAGATTAAAAGAAGAGGAGTTGGCTCAAGCCAAAGCGGCCGAAGAGCAAGCCGCAGAGCAAAAACGACTTCAGGAAGAGGCTGAGAAAGAAGCTAAGCGATTGGCGGAACTTGCTTCTAAGGAAGAGAAAGAGCGATTAGCAGAGGAAAAGCGCCAAGCAGAGGAGCAAGCCAAGTTAGCGGCCGAAGAAGAAGCCAAAAAAGCAAAAGAACTAGCTACAGCTCAAGCAGCAGAAGAGAAGCGCCTTGCTGAAGAACAAAAGAGATTAAAAGAAGAGGAGTTGGCTCAAGCCAAAGCGGCTGAAGAGCAAGCCGCAGAGCAAAAACGACTTCAGGAAGAGGCTGAGAAAGAAGCTAAGCGATTGGCGGAACTCGCTTCTAAGGAAGAGAAAGAGAGATTAGCAGAAGAAAAGCGACTAGCAGAAGAGCAAGCCAAGTTAGCGGCCGAAGACGAAGCTAAAAAAGCTAAAGAACTAGCTGCAGCTCAAGCAGCAGAAGAAAAGCGCCTTGCTGAGGAACAAAAACGATTGAAGGAAGAGGAGTTGGCTCAAGCCAAAGCGGCCGAAGCCAAAGCTGTCGAAGAAAAACAACTACAAGTAGAAGCTGAAAAAGAAGCCAAGCGTTTGGCAGAACTTGCTTCTAAGGAAGAAAATGCACGTTTAGAAGAGGAACAGAAACGCTTAGCGGAACAGGCTAAACTTGAGGCAGAGGCACTCGCGACAGCCAAGGCTGAAGAAGAGAAGCGAAAAGCACAAGAAGCGAAAGAACAACAAAAAGCAGATGCACTTAAATCAAAAGAGGAGCAAGCAAGATTAGCCGAAGAGCGCAAAAAACAAGAAGATGCTGATAAAGAGGCCAAACGATTGGCGGATGAAGCAGCTAGATTGAAAGCAGAACAAGAAAAAGTGTTTTTGGCAGAGCAATCTCGTTTAGCACAAGAAGAACAAGATCGTTTGGATGCTGCCGAGCAATTTAGGTTGGCAGAAGAAGCTCGCGTAAAGGAGGAACTTCGATTAAAGGCGGAAGAAAATGCTAGAAAAGAAGCTGAATTAGCACAAGCCAAAGCCGCGGAAGACCGCAAGAAATCAGAAGAACTTGCTAAGTTGAAAGAAGACAACAAGAAACGACAAGCAGAAGATGCGGCTCGATTAGCCAAAGAAGAAGAGGAGAAACGGTTGGCAGAGGTTCGATTAGCCGAAGAAGAAAGACGAGAATTGTTGAGCGAGCAGCAAATGATAGAGTCAGAAGCCAAAAAGAAAGCTGAAGATGAAACTCGTGCCAAAGCAGAAGCGGAACGCTTAGCTGAACTTAATCGATTAGCCGCTGAAGATGCCGAAAGGCAAAAACTGTTGGAACAAGAAACTGCCCAGCGAAGGGCTGCTGAAGAAGCGCAACGTAAACAAGTAGAGTTTGAAGAGCAAGCGCGGCTACAGAAGGCGGAAGAAAAACGACTGCGTTTAGCTGCAGTGCAAGATTCCATTGCACAGGCAGAGGCAGATGTGCTGGCGCTTGAAGCCGAAAAAATTCTTGCGAAGGAAATAGCCGAAAGAGAAAGCCGTATGAAGGCTGAAGTTGAAGCTCAGGTTAAGAAAGAAATGCAAACGGAGTTAGAGGCTGAATTGCGTCAAAAAGAATTGACGGAACAAGCGGAATTGGCTGCCGAAGCTGCCCTTGCACGAGAGGAAGAACTTAAGCTGCGCAGGAAAGAAGACGAGCGTCAACAAAAAATTGCCATGATGGAATCGCGCAAGCGGCAAGAAATGGAAGCTTGGGAGCAGAAGGAAGAAGAGTTATCTAGAAAGCAAGCAGAAAGAGAAGCCGCTGAAAAAGCACGAGCACAAAAATTGGAACTAGAACGGTTGGAGCACGAGGCAGAAATGGCGCGCCAAGAGGAGGTAGCTAGGATTTCAGCAGAGCGAAATGCCGAAAAAGCAGCAGATTTAGAACAAAGAAGATTGCGTGAAGAGGAAACGAAGGCGCGCCAGCTAGCTGCGGCTGAAGAATGGAAGCAAATGCGAGAAGCGGCTGAACAGGAGCGTAAAGCCGCCCAGGAACAAGCAGACCAGGAAAAAATTGCACGTGCTCAGAAGGAGAAAGATGCACTTCAGAAATATGAATTGGAGCAGGAAGAAAGACGAAAAGCGGAAATTGCTGAAGCTGCGCGGGTTTCTAAGGATAAAAACGAGTTGGAACGAACCCTGCGTTTAGAAGAAGAAGCCAAGCGCAAGGAGGAAATTGCCTTAAAAGAAGAAAACTTCCGTAGTAAAAACGAATTTGAGAAGAAGGCGAAAGAATTAGCTCAAAGTGCGGTTGATTCGGATAGAGATACCTACGAAGCAGAAGTTCGCGCTAAACTAAAAGCAGAGTATGATGCCAAGAGAGAAGCCATTTATGCGAAGGATGCGCAAAAAACAATAACAACATTCGAAGAAAAACCGAATCAGTATCAGATGGATTTGGCCCAGCGGTATCCAATGGGAATTACAGAAGAATCTGAAGTATTGGGCAACCGCGAGATTAAAAAACTCATCGTTAAACGCAAAGAAGGTGTCGCCAACGAATATAGCCGCGTAAAGTGGAACTGGGGTGGTATTTACTACTTCAAGAACGAGCAGAATACCTCTAAAGAGATATTCGATAGAGAAACCAAATGGTAAGTTATTCGAGGAAAACCTTCTTCGTCAATTGACTTTTTCCATCTGAAAATCTACACAAGTAAATGCCACTTGGTAGATTAAGTTCAAAACTCTTAGTGGTTCCTGCATTCACTCTAGTAGACAAAACCTCACGACCAGCATAGTCGAATACGTTTAGTTGAATAATTGAATTAAGCACGTTTTTTAAGGACAAAACGCTATTCACTACCTGTATTTCCAAATTGTAAAGTGAGTTTTCTTGAATTGATGAGGGACTCAGATTAACTTCAAAAACGGTTGTGTCTGCATCGCAATTGGAACTTGCAATGTGAGTTACGGAGTACGTTCCAGAATTAGGAAATGTGTGCGAAGTAATTTCTTGATTGGAAGTTTCGCCATCTCCAAAGTTCCAGTGGTGCGTAGTTGCGTTTACTGATGCGCCATTAAAATCTACTGTCAGTCCAGAGTTAATACCGAAACCAGCATTCGAAACGACATCTTGATGACCGATATACCAATTACTCAGACTATCTAAAACTATATCCTCGGCCAGTTGTTGCAAATCCTCTGCATCCTGCTGGCCAATGCTCGAATAATACTCAATTCCAACGGGCGATTTTCTGAAAATGGTGGCGTAGAAAACACAGGCATTCAAATAAGTTCCCCAAGCGCTTGGATGGCTTCCGTCTCCAGAGTAAAGTCCGTTCCAAAAGAAATTATCGTCAACCGACATTTGGTGCCAAGCGGCACCGCAAGGGGCAACCGTTGCATTATTGTTAACTCCCATTTCCAAATAGCTAGTACGTAAACGTGCGTTCATTCCTTCAAATGTGCAAAGCGGAGGGTATCCTGCACAATTGCTTTGGTCGCCATCGCGTCTCCCCCAAGTCATAAAGAAAATGGGCTCGCTGCAAGCGTAATTCGATTTAATTGAATCAACTAAAATTGCCGCATAAGGATAGGTTTGAGAAGCCACTTGCGCGGGTGGAAAAGATGGCATTTGACTCTGTTCTTGAAGCACTACAAAATCCCATTCTCGGCTAGCAATTTTCCCTAAAGTTGTGGCATTGGTAGAATGACCTTGGAATGTGTACCCACCTGGAGTATTTGACTCGTGATAAATTGAATCGCCACCAGCCAATGCCAAACTCTTAAGCGTTCCAGGCAAATCGGCTGTGTAGACGTAGCTGTTACCAATGAACAGAATTGACGTTTGTTGCGCATTTGCAACGAATGAAACAAAGCAAAAAATGCCAAGGCAGAGAATAAGGTTCTTCATAGTGATATTTTTGATGTGGACTTTAGACGACCTTAATCAGAAATGGAGGCGTGCTTTTGGCATCACAGAAAATGCAGCAAAATCTGAGTTCAGATATTTGAAATAACCTACAATTCCAATCATGGCAGCATTATCCGTACAGTATTCAAACTTGGGAATGTGCGATCTGATTCCATGTTTTTTAGCTAGTTCGTGAAATCGGGTTCTGAGTTCAGAATTGGCCGAAACACCTCCAGCTAAAGCAATGTCTTTTACGTTATGAACGAGCATTGCTTCCTCCATTTTAGAAAGTAGATAACTCACCAAATGATTCTGATAAGACGCACAGATATTGTTCAAATTCTCAGCAATGAACTCAGCATTCAATTTCATTTCCTTCTGAAGATGATAGAGGAATGATGTTTTAATTCCACTAAAACTGAAATCAAATCCATCCGTTTTCGGATTGGCATAGCTGAATTTAGACGCATCGCCTGTTGTGGCTAGTTTGTCAATCATTGGGCCGCCCGGATAACCGAGATTGAGAATTTTGGCAGCTTTATCGAAAGCTTCGCCAGCAGCATCATCAATCGTTTTACCGATTACGGTCATTTTAAGAGGTTCTTCAACCAGTACAATCTGTGTATGACCACCACTAACGGTAAGGTTTAAGAATGGGAATTCAGGTTCAGTTTCTCCTTCTTCTTTAATAAAATGCGCCAAAATATGTGCCTGCATGTGGTCCGCTGCAATAAGTGGAATTCCTAGCGAAAGGGCTAAGGTTTTTGCAAACGAACCTCCGACTAGCAAGCTTCCCATCAAACCCGGACCTTCTGTAAAAGCAATGGCGTTCAAATCATTCTTGGAAAATCCAGCTTTTTTTAGCGCTCGGTCAACCACTGGAACGATGTTTTTTTGATGCTCGCGTGATGCCAATTCAGGCACAACTCCACCAAATTCGCGATGCACATCCTGATTAGCAATAATGTTTGAAAGAACACGATTACCTAGTAGAACAGCGGCAGATGTATCATCGCAAGACGATTCAATCGCTAGAATGAGCGGATATTCAACCTCGGTATTGTTATTGGTTACTTTTGCTGACAAGGGTTTCTGAGGTCGATGATTTTCAAAAGTATCAAAAAAGCCTTCGCTTGGTTTTCAATTCTAATCGTGCTTTTTATGCTGCTGATTGGAGGTGGATACATCGCGCTCAGAAGTCCCAAAGTTCAAACACGATTAACCCAATATATCGCTACCTACCTTTCTGAAGAGCTAAACACGGAGGTCTCTGTTAAGGGAGTTGACATTGGCTTTTTTAATCGATTGATTTTAGAAGGGCTATACGTGCAAGATTTGAAGGGTGATACGCTAGCATATTTAAGTGATTTACATCTAGGATTAAAGTCTGTAAGCCTCGAAAAGCATGAGGTTAAATTCAATAAAGTTCGGATTGACG
Source organism: Flavobacteriales bacterium (assembly GCA_021741075.1). Lineage (GTDB taxonomy): Bacteria > Bacteroidota > Bacteroidia > UBA10329 > UBA10329 > UBA10329. The sequence goes on from JAIOYO010000001.1 coordinate 95,092, forward strand.
ACCTAAAGTTTTATCTCCATAAATACGAGGGAGACGAGAAATTAAGCATCCAGTTTTTACTCGATTATTTCGCAGTTCCTAAAGACACAACAAAAGGTCCAACTTGGGGATTGACCTCCACAGCCTTGGAGCTTCGAAATGCCTCTTTTCAGCTTCGAAATCATTATTCAGAATCTACCAGTATTGGAATCGATTACAAGGATTTAGATGTGAGAAACATCAACCTTCTGATTTCTGAAATTAAGATTGATGTTGATACCATTTTTGGAAATGTGGAACGAATAAACTGCCGCGAGAATCGTGGATTCTTCTTAAAAGATTTTAAGGGAATTGTGAAGGTTAGTCCATCTGAATTAAAGGTTGATGATTTGGTGATTCAAACGGCTTCTAGCGACTTGAGTTTGGACTTGCACTACACATATCGTGATTGGAGTGATTATCTTACGTTTATTGATTCCGTGCGTATGGATTATACCTTCCGCGAATCCGTTATCAATTTTAAGGACATTTCGTTTTTTGCGCCTGCACTAACAGGATTAAGCGAAGTGCTCAAAATTTCTGGTCGGGTTTATGGACCAGTTTCAAGGATGAATGCCCGAAACCTCAAACTCTCGTACGGAAATTCAACTATGCTGGAAGGAGATTTAGATCTTGATGGATTGCCCGATATACGAGAAACGTTCCTTCACTTTAATCTCAAGCGATTTAAAACAAGATATTCTGACTTAATAAAGATTCCTATTCCTCCTTTTGAAAATGGAAAACATCTGCAGGTTCCAGCGAACATTTCAAATCTAGGCGAACTAGATTTTAAAGGCACATTTACAGGTTTCGTAAACGATTTTGTTGCAAACGGAAAACTAATAACTTCTATAGGTCAGCTACGAACAGATATTTCGCTTAAACAGAATGAAAAAACTGGTCAGTTGGCCTACAATGGAGAACTTCAGTCTATAGGTTTTGATATTGGTAAATTCCTAGAAGACGAGCGTTTAGGTAAGGTTACGCTCAGTGCAAAAGTTACTGGTTCTGGAATAACCAAGGAAGAGATAAATGCTGTTTTAGTTGGAAATGTGAATTCTGCCGAATTGATTGGCTACGACTACAAAAAAATTGAAGTGAATGGTGAGTTTGCACGTAGTATGTTTAGTGGAGAAGTAAGTGTGAATGATACGAATGTTGCCCTGATTTTTCGGGGAGGATTTGACATTAGCCAGCAGTTGCCTCAATTCAATTTTCATGCAGATGTTACTCATGCCAATTTGTACGAGCTCCATCTTCTACAAAAGCGCGAAGGCGCAACCATAAGTGGAGTTATGGATGTGGATTTTACAGGAAATGATATTGATAATCTTATTGGTACAATCGAAATTTCAAATGGAACGTATCAGCAAGAAGGAGACGCACGGTTCTCTATCGATAAGTTTTCGTTAGATGTAACCGAGTTTTCGGGTAAGAAGAATCTGAAACTCAGATCTGGCATTGTAGATGCCGACTTCAATGGAAAATTCAATTTCAGAAACATTCCCAAGGCCGTAAATAATCTGTTACGAAAACACTTGCCTAGCTACGCAAAAGGATTTGAACAGCTTAAAGAGGATGAAGGATTGGAGTTCGATTTCAACATTGATTTAAAAAGCACAGAATTACTTACCTACTTGTTTGCCAAAGATTTGGCAGTGAGCGATAGTTCAAATTTTAGTGGAAGCTATTCTTCTGTCACCGATGAGATTTTTCTTAGAGGAAAGTTGAAGGAAGTAAGTTTTAAAAGTGTGGTTTTTGACAACATCCAAATAGAAGCAGAAAACCCTAGAAAAGAATTTAGGTTAGGCGTTTTTGCAGATAAAGTAAAGTTTACAGATTCACTCTATTTGGCTTCATTTGAGATGACCTCATTCACATTTGAAGACAGTTTAGGGTTGGTAGTTAAATGGAACAACAAAACCAAGATTGCAAACAAAGCCTTTATTCAAGGAGTAGCTTCCTTTCCTAAAAATGAGGAAGTTAGTTTTCATTTAGAAGAGTCAAAAATTACCGTTGCAGGGTTGGATTGGGTGGTTCAGCCTGACAATCTTCTTCAAATTGACACTACAGAAATCACATTTACAAATTTTAGATTTTTAAGCGGCAACCAAAGCATTGGATTGAATGGAAAAATTGCCAAAGACCCAAATGCCAAACTTAATGTCAGATTGAAAAACTTCGATCTACAAAACTTCAATTTGGCAACGCAACGTTCTGGTTTAACGCTTGATGGAATCATTTCTGGCAGCGCTCAAATTTCTGGCGTTTACGATAAGTTATTTCTAACAAATCAATTAGAGGTCGATTCCTTAGTAGTGAATAACGTACTGATTGGAACAGGCGAATTGAATAATACTTGGATTCCAGCGACCAAAAGCATTCAGGTATTTGGACTCTTTCAACGAGGAGATGCTACTAGTTTAAGCGTGGTAGGAGAATTTTTACCAGGTAATGACCGTAAGCAGAATTTCAATATTAAGGCAATGATTGACCAAATTCCGCTCAGCGTTTTCAACCCTTACATCGATAAGGTAATTACAGATGTTAAAGGAATTGCGAAAGCAGATTTGAGCTTGAAAGGAACCATTAAGAAACCAGAACTTTCGGGAATTGTCATTCTGAAGGAAGCAGACCTCCTATTCACGTATCTCAACACTCGGTTCAGTATTTCAGATACGGTGGAGGTAAAGCCAAATGGATTTTACGGAACCAATCTTGAAATTGCAGATGAAACCGGGAAAACGGGCTTTATTAACGGCTGGGTTAAGCACGAAAACTTTAAAAATATCCAGTTTGATGCTAGGTTAGAAGCCAACGATTTCTTGGCGTTAAACACAAACTCAGCTATGAATTCGTTGTATTACGGAAAAGCCTATGGTACTGGTAACGTTCATTTTTTTGGCAATCCTAAGGACATGCACCTCGAACTCTCCATGAAAACAGAACGTGGAACTCGTTTCAATATTCCACTTTTTGGAGCTAAAAGCGTGAATGAATCCGATTTTATCACTTTCGTTAAGCCAAAAGGAACAGAAAGCGAAGTAAAGATTGATGATGAATTTAAAGTGACTTTCAAAAACCTAACCTTGGATATGGACATTGAGGTGACTTCAGAAGCCGAAGTTCAACTCATTTTCGACCCTAAAGTTGGAGACATTATCAAAGGAAAGGGCGATGGAGATATCAACATGTCACTTGATCGTTCCGGAAATTTCAAAATGTTTGGGAACTACTACATCAACAAAGGAGAATACCTATTTACGCTTCAAAACATCATTAACAAAAAGTTTCTTATTGAACAGGGAGGAACCATTAACTGGAGCGGAAGTCCGTATGATGCGCTTATTAACATTGAAGCTCGTTATGGCGTTAGAACCGCACTTTACGATTTGATGTACCCTGATACAAGCGACATCTACCGAAAACGGATTCAAGTAGATTGTATTTTGACAATGACCGATAATCTATTGAATCCGAACATCACGTTTGATGTAGATCTGCCCAATTCAGACGAAGCCACCAAAACGGATGTAAGAAATAAAATTGGAGTTGGAAATATCCAAGAAATGAACCGGCAAGTGTTCGGATTGCTTGTTCTAAATCGATTCTTTCCAACAGAAGATCAGAATCAGGCGCTTCAGCAAGCCGGAGGTTTTTTCCAGTCCAGCTCTGCCGAAATGGTTTCTAATCAGTTGAGCAGTTGGCTATCTAAGATTAGTAACGATTTTGATATTGGATTAAACTACCGCCCAGGAGATAATGTGACAAGCGATGAAGTGCAAGCATCTTTATCGACTCAGTTGTTCAACAACCGCATTCTCGTAGACGGGAATGTGGGCGTGGCTAATACACAATCTAGCTCGAGTAATATCGTAGGTGACGTGAATATCGAATACAAAATCACATCGGATGGAAGATTTAGAGTACGTGCTTTTAACAAGAGCAACGACATCAATACGTTGGTAAACAATGCTCCTTTTACGCAAGGAGTTGGACTTTCTTACCAACAGGATTTTGATAAGCTCAGCGATCTTTTTAAGAAGTGGAAAAAGAAAACGGATAGCCCTAAATAAGCGCGTGTATGTCTAAAGAACGTGTTTGAAAGGCAGACACTGAGCTGTCATCATTTTATTCATTACAGCAGGGTCTGATTGCATGAATAATTCGGCAGTTGTATCATTTTCGGATTCGAAAACTACCAAACCAAAATTGCTTTTGTTTGTTACCGGTAAATCAGTTTTTCCAACATATTTTACCGTTCCGCGCTTGTGTTGCCGTTCTAACCGAGCCAAGTGGTCTTCAATAATCTTGTTTTCCTTTTCTCCCCAACTCGATTGCTCCTGAAATTTTGGGACGAGGTTTAATATGTAGATGTATTCTCTCACTTTGTTAAATTCAGAATGAAAAGTTAGGAATTAAAAAATGAACAGTGTGACGGTTGATGTTTCATTCACTGTTGTTACTCAATAATTGGACAGCGCTCAAATAGCTTCTTTCTATCGAACAGGTAGCGATAAGTCGCATGCGTTCGCCAAACTTCGGCCCCTAGTTGCTCGCAAACTTTCATCATTTTTGGATTAAAATCTCCAATCCAATTCATCTCAATCGTTTTGTAAGGAAGACCCTTGTTCCACGCAATATCTGAGTACGAAACAACCATGGCGCTTTCCACTCCTTTTCCATGCCATTCAGGAATGACACCGAAAACCAATCCAAGCATTTTTTTGCAATGACCCATTTTCATGTGGTAGGCAAACTTCAGTTTTCCTAACCAGTTCATTTTTCCGTCTACATATTTGAAAAGTTGGTTCAATTCAGGAATGGAAAGAAAGAACGAAATCGGTTCATCCTTGTAGAATCCGAAGTAAATCAAGCGTTCGTCAGCAATTGGTTTCAGTTTTCCGAACATCTTTTGAGCTTGTTCTAGTGTCATCGGTTTTACACCCGAATGGCCACCCCAAGCTTTGCTATATACTTCATGAAAATAGACAGCAGCCTCATCAAAATTCTTCTTTTTTATGTATCTGAATGTAATGTCTGGATTATTTAAAGCTTGCTGCGCACGTTCGTAAAAACGAGGTTCAAAATCTTTCGTTTTTGAAACGCTGCGTCCGTAAGTGAGTTGGTTGAAATAAAGCCCAAAACCGTAATTCTCATACAGCTTCTGGTAATATGGAGCGTTGTAAAGCATTCCATAATTCTGTTCTGCAAATCCATCAATCAACACGCCCCAATTCTTATCACGTTCACCAAAATTTACTGGTCCATCCATGGCTTCCATACCTCGGGATTTAAGCCAATCGCGTGAGGCATCAAATAACAGATTAGCCGCTTTTTGATCATCGATACAGTCAAAAAAACCACATCCTCCAGTTGGCTGATCTTCGGTATTGTAGGTTTTTCCATTCACAAAAGCAGCAATTCTACCAATGGTTTTTCCGTCTTTTTGTAATATCCAACGTATGGCATCGCTTTTATCGAGGGAAAAGAAGCGATTGGTTTTTGGGTCAAAAATGTCTTTAATTTCCTGATCGATGGGGCGAATGAAATGCGGGTCGTTTTTGTAAAGTCGAGTAGGAAAGAGCACCCAGTCGTCTTCCTGTTGGTTGGTTTTAACTTCGATTAGATTCATGAAGAAAGAATGAATTTCGGCTAACTTAAGAAGAATTAGAACTTAAGAATGATGAAATCAGAATTGCTGATTCATCCTAGACTAATTCCTTTGTTTCGAATTCCTAATTTTTAATTCATAATTAACGAAGTTTGCCACATGTCATTCATTAAGGATAAAGTTGTTGTGATTACAGGTGGAAGTTCGGGCATTGGGAAAGCCTGTGCAGAGCGTTTTGGTCGCGATGGTGGACGTATCTGTATCACAGGTAGAAATGCCGAAAATCTCGAAACCGCTGCGGCAGAGTTAAGAGCGAAAAATATCGAAGTTATTACCGTTCAAGGCGATGTTGCCAACGAGAACGACTGCGTAAGAATGATAAACGAAACGCTAAATAAATACGGACGCATTGACGTGTTAATCAATAATGCCGGAATCAGTATGCGGGCGTTTTTCAAAAGTGTCGATTTAAGCGTGATTCGTCAATTAATGGAGGTCAACTTTTTTGGAACCGTTTACTGCACCAAATATGCGTTGAGGCAATTGTTGAAATACAATGGTTCTTTGGTGGGTATTTCTTCTGTTGCTGGCTATCAAGGATTGCCGGGTCGTTCTGGTTATTCTGCATCCAAATTTGCGATGGAAGGTTTTCTGAAAGCCTTGCGTCTAGAAAATCACAATACAGGATTGCATGTGATGATTGTTTGTCCAGGCTATACCGAAAGTAACATACGCAAAACTGCTTTAGTGGCGGATGGAAGCAACCAAGGAGAATCGCCAAGAGATGAAACGAAGATGATGAGTTCGGAAGAAGTTGCTGATCACATTTTTAACGGAGTTAAGAACAGAAAGCAGCGAGTGGTGCTAACAACGCAGGGTAAATTGTCATTCTACCTGAGTAAATTTTTGCCCGGATTCGTAGATAAACTGGTTATCAAAGCAATCGAAAAAGAGGGAGACCTGCCGAAGTAATTCGGAATAAGGAATGAATATTTAAGAATGACGGAATCAGATTGACAGTTCATTATAAATTGTCAATCTCCAATCGTCAAACGTAACTCAGCATGAAGGTATTTCTAGTAGGATATATGGCAAGTGGTAAATCAACTGCGGCCAAAAAGTTGGCATCAAAACTCGGGCTTCAATCCGTTGATTTGGATGCAGAAATAGAGAAAACTAATGGACTCACTATTCCAGAAATTTTCAAAATGAAAGGTGAAAAGCAATTCAGAAAACTAGAGCAAATTGAACTCAGAAAGTGGATTGGGCTCGATGATTTTGTGATGGCCTGTGGTGGCGGAACACCTTGCTTTTTTGAGTCGATGGATGAAATGAATGCGGCCGGTGTTACGGTCTATCTTCAGATGACGCCTAAGGCTATTGTAGATCGTGTGCAATCAAGCAAAGAAGAACGTCCAATTTTGAAGGGATTGAAAGCGGATAAGATGCTTGAAAAAGTAACGTTTCAGCTTAAAAAACGACAGCCATTTTATTCACGTGCTCAATGGACCGTGAATGGAATAAATCTGGATATTGACGAAGTGGTTGGAATGGTCAATCACTCCAAATAAACAGCCATTTCGCCTTCTAACACAACACGAATATGTTCTTGCAAGGTTGTACTCAATACAAGACCAACGTAATCGGCTTTTACTGGAAATCGTTTGTGGTCGCGATCTATTAATGCCACTGTTCGCAGCGCTTTTAGCCTTACTTGTAAGAAATGACGGATGCCATAAATCAATGTTTTTCCGCTGTTTAAAACATCATCTACTAGAATAACAACTTTGTCCTCGGCATCGGCTTTTTCAAGCTCAACAGAAGCATTTATGGCCAATGGATCTTCCTTGTTCACATTCACGGGAACCAAGGTCACCTGTACATCCGAGAAGTTCGCAAGTCGTTCTGCAAGTAATTCAGCTAGCTTAAATCCATTTCCAGCAATTCCAGCAATAATAATTTCTTTCTCGTTGTACGTATTCTCATGAATCTGAAAAGCCAAACGGTCAATTTTCTGATTGACTTGCGTGGCGTTTAATACAACTGTCTTAACGGAGCTCATTGAATTCAATTTGCTCGCAAATTACCAAAACGCAGCATGAATCAATGTGCTATTTTTGGCACATGAACCCATCCATCCAACAACTCCTCGAAAATCATTTCCCAACCATACTCGATACAGAATTGGTAGAGGGAATAATTGAACATGCCATCTATGTTGAAGTAGAAGAAGGTGATCTTTTGATGGACATTGGTGGGAAAATTGACACCATTCCAATGATTATTTCGGGATCAGTTAAGGTGATTCGTGAAGATGAAGAAGGACGCGAGTTATTGTTGTATTACTTGAAACCAGGAGAAACTTGCGCCATGTCGCTAACTTGCTGCATGGCATTCAAGCGAAGCGAAATTCGTGCTGTAGCACAAGAGAAAGTGACCATGCTTGCCATTCCAGTTGATTTTATGGATGAATGGATGAAGTTTCGAGACTGGCGAAGTTTTGTGATGAATACCTACAGAATGCGCTTTGAGGAATTGCTTGAAGCAGTTGATAGCATCGCATTTCATCGAATGGATGAGCGGTTGTTAAAATACTTACACGATAAATCCAATTCATTGAATACAGAGGAGATTCAAATGTCGCATCAAGATATTGCGATTGACCTCAATTCTTCTCGTGAGGTAATCTCGCGAATTTTGAAGCAAATGGAGCACAAAGGACTTGTGAAACTGGGAAGAAACAAGATTTCGTTGTTGTCTTAGGAATTTCGTTTATCCTTTATTGGAGAATTTTCGGATTACAAACATTCCCAAAACCAGGAGGAACGAGGGAATCATCACGTAGTAAAGTTCGCTTTTAAGAACACGCATTCCCCATTCACCGAAGAACGAGACAACATCCACCGGAGAAACTTCAATTGGTCTCCAAGGAAGAAAATACCGCGTGTTATCAAACGGAGCGAAAAAGGCCACGCCCAATCCCCCATTGGTCATAGCATCCAGAATGCTGTGAGATACACCGCAGCAGAAGAAATAGAATCCAATGGTCATACTTGCACGGGTTGCAAAGGCAAGATTCGAATAGAAAATTCGGACTATAAAAAGTCCTTGCAGGTAAGCGAATAAGATGGAATGAAAAAAACCTCGATGTCCGAACGGATGTTCGTAAGGGATGCCAAGTTTGAATGAAAGTGTATCTACATCTGGGAATGCTGCACAAAAGACTCCGAGTGCGAAGTATTTGAATACTTCTTTCTTAGGATACCTTAAGGTTCCCAGTGCACCAGCGGCAATGGCATGTGAGAAAATGGAAGCCATAGGGGTTGTCTTCTATTCAATAAAATAACAAGCACAGCCTGCATTACATACAAAGGAACAAAATACAATCACAAAAAGTTTAGCTAATCTAAATGAATACGATGTCCTATTGAATCTTCAAAAAAATGATGCAGCGTAAACATTTGTTCGGCTCCAATCTTTTGTCCGAACTGAGCAATAAGATAAAGGATTAAAGCTGCCACAGCCAGCACGGGAAGAATCCAAAGAATTCTAGCATCATGACCGAGAGAATACAACGAGAAACCATACATGCCTAAAAACATGGCTAGAATACCCAAAGCAATGTAACCGTAAAAGAAAAATGCCCAAACTGTTGGATTTGGTCCATAAAGACCTCGAATTATTGTGAACGAATCGTCCTGGTCATCAGCTTCAAATGAGATGCTTAATTGAGGCGACCAAAAATGTGCTTCCTTCGGATGAATGTTGATGACAATAAAGGTTGGAAGTATTTCTGCTGTGCATCCAGTATCCAACGTGTCTAAATGACTACGCACCAAGTTACCAACCTCTTCAGGTTTAATCCTGTATTTGTCTTTAAACCGAGGGCGAATGTGAATACTGCTCATAGCATACCAATGCTACGTCAAATTCTTGTGAAATCAAATAGCTACGGTCAAACCAATATTGGTCTTCCTTTAAAAAGCTCTTTAAATTCTGGCGGACCAGAAAAATGCTTGTCTGTGAAATCATCCAAGAAACCGAGCGATTTATTTGAGAACAAATCTACCAACTCATCCTGCGCCAATCCACTAATCATATACGGAACAACCTCTGGAATTATTTTCTCGCCAATACATCTTGCGCAAAGGGTATATTCATAAAGTTCGCTTCGTGGAACACCCTTTACAGAACATTTGTCAATCCACTCCGAAACATCAAACACAACAGCTTCTTCGTCCTCATCCTCATTTGGTTTCCATTGCGGACGAGAAGAAAAGTTCAAGTTCTCAGCGAAATACTTCATAATGGACGTTTTAGTCTCAGACGAAAGCTCATTTTCCATCTGAGAAATACACTTGGCGCAGAGTGCATATTCAAAAACTACGTTTTTTAGCGCCATTTCTGGGTAATGCCGAATGGCGCGTTCGATGGCGTAAGGCTGCGATTCTTGCATCAAATTACATTCACAAACCAAACAGTTTGAGAACGGTTGGTTCGTTTCGGAATTAAAAAACTCTGATGGAATGTCTGGTAGTTTGTCGTAATTCATGCTCAAATTTCTGCTTTGCAATATTAACCTTAGCCCCGTTACTTTGCATTCCGTTTTAGAAAGAATGAATACACAAGAAGAAATCATTGCACGCCTCGTGGAACTATTGGAACTTCCGATAGAGGAAAACATGCGCGAAGCCAACGAATTGAAGTCAGCATTTTACATTTTGAATCATCAAATGTTAGAGCAACAGAAGTTGGAGCACCGCGAAATAGGCGCGAAAATGGAAGATTTCATTGCTATTGCTAATCCGTTGGAAGAGAAGTTCAAGGAGTTATTTAGCAAATACCGCGATAGTAAGGCCAAACATCTGCATCAGAAGGAAGAGGAAGGAAAGAAAAATCTTGCTGAGAAGAAAGCCGTTTTGAAAGGTTTAAAAGATTTGATTGACAACGAAGAAAACATCGGCAAAAGTTTTGATCGTTTCAAGGATTTTCAGGATCGATGGAAAAAAGTTGGTCCGGTACCCAAGGAGGATGCTGGTAATATCAACCAAGAGTATAAATCTGAGATTGATCGATTTTATTACAATATCACTATAAACAAGGAGCTTAAGGAGTACGATCTTGCTAAAAACCTGGAACTGCGAGATGCGTTAGTAGCCAAGTTAGAAGCGCTTGAATCGGTAGAATCGATAAAGGACGTTGAGTTTATTTTAGCCGCTGCCAAGGAGCAATGGGAAGAAGCAGGCCCAGTAAAGCCAGAGGTTTTTAAGGCGGTGAACGATCGCTACTTTGAAGCATTGAAGACACTTCATAAGAAGATTCAAGATTTCTATTCGGAGCGAAAAGATTCGATGGAATCGAATTTGGAAGCGAAAAAGGCGATGGTTGCGCGTGTGGTGGAATTGACCGAGGAAAGTCACGATTCTGTTGCTAAATGGAATAAAGCAACCGATGAGGTGAACAAACTGCGAGAAGATTGGAAATCAATTGGTTTGGTTGAGCGCAAGTTCAATAACCAAGTGTGGAACGAGTTTAAAAAGGCATTGGATCAATTCTTCGATAAGAAGAAAGAATACTTTGGAGAAGCTCGTGAGGGATTCAAGGAAAATAAAGAGAAGAAAGAGAAGCTTATAGAGCGTGCAGAGGCACTGAAGGATAGTACAGAGTGGAAAGAGACCACCGAGAAACTTAAACGGCTTCAGAACGATTGGAAACGAGTTGGTTCGGCTGGACAACGCGATGAGAACAAGCTTTGGACTAAGTTTCGTGCTATTTGTGACGCTTTTTTCAAACAAAAGAAAGAATGGTTTGATGGAATGGACGATCGCCAGGCTGCCAATCTGAAAGCTAAAGAAGAATTGCTTGCTAAAATTTCTTCCACCAAATTGGAAGGCTCCAAAGAGGATAGTTTGGAGTTCATAAAGGCCTTAGCTGCCGAATGGGCTGCTATTGATCATGTTCCAAAAAACGATGTTAAACGCATTACTGCTGAATACGACAAGGCCATTGAAAAGCTATATGGGCAGCTGAAAATGGATAAAGACCAAGTTGCCAAGGTGCGTTTTAAGAATAAAGTAGAGCGCTTGGTTGAAGGTGATAATGGAGCCGATCAACTCGAACGCGAGCAACATTACATTCAGAAAGTGCTTCGCGAAAAGAAGGACGAATTGCTGCAGTATGAGAACAACATGGCCTTTTTCGCCAAGGCCAAGGCGGATAATCCATTGCTAATCAACGCGCAAAAAAACATTGCCGCGTTGAAAGCAGAAGTGGAAGGTTTTGAGGAAAAATTGAAGCTATTGCGGGTTTCTCAGCGGAAGTTGGCTTAGCCAGCCTGCCATCTCGATTCGCGCCAGTTCCGTTGTTGATTTGGACTTAAAAACGTCCAGGCAACGATTCGACTGCTTTTGTTTCCTTGTCCCATCGGAATGGTTTTTACTTCCACCGCATTGGCTGCTTTGAGCGCTCCGTAAATTGCTTTTAGGTTTGATTGCTTGGAAACAAGGGTAGAAAACCAGAATACCGAAGTAGAGAATTTCTTGCTTTCATGAATGAGGTTTCGAATGAATCTTCTCTCGCCACCATCGCACCAAAGTTCACCGTTTTTACCTCCAAAATTCTTCTCTGTGTTGTTCGCTTTATGAAGTTTGAGGTTTTTCAGCTTTCGATTGGTTCCTGCTGTTGCTTCCTCTTCCGAAGCATGAAATGGCGGATTGCAAATGGTTAAATCAACACGGTCTTCCACACGAATTGCTCCGTACAAAACATCTTTCGAGTTTGACTGTAATCGAATGTCAATTTTATCCTTGAGAACGTCATTCTGCTCAACTATTGCCTTGGAATTTTCGACAGCAAGAGTATCAATATCAGTTCCAATAAACGACCAACCGTATTCAATCGAACCAAGCATTGGGTAAATGCAATTGGCTCCAACACCAATATCCAAAACAAGTACATGCCCGCCTATAGGAATATTACCATAGTTGCTTTCTCCCAGTAAATCTGCAATATGGTGGATGTAATCTGCTCGCCCTGGAATAGGAGGGCAGAGGTAGCCTTCAGGAATCAACCAGTTATTTACACCGTAATGATGTTTGAGAAGTGCTTTATTGAGTGTGATTACCGCTTTAGAATCAGAAAAGTCAATGCTTTCATCACCAAATTTATTTGGTTTTACAAACGGCTCAAGTTCAGAAAAATCGGCAATCAGTCGCTCGAAATCGTATCGATTTCTGTGCTTGCTTCGTGGATGCAACTTGGATTTAACTTCTGGATGAATCTTCTTCTGTACCGACATGCAGCAAAGGTAGGCTTCAAAGCAGAGCCAGGGGCGAAAACCCGAACCGACTGACTATTCGCTAATTTTTTTGAGCATCTGCTTCACTTCCATATGGAAATAGCGATCTTCCAACAAATATTCTTCTGTTGGCTGCATCGTAAGTGCCCTGTTCAAGAAGTAAATAGCGGCTTTTTTATCTCCATTTTCAACCAACGCTTCGGCATGGTAAAAGTTGTTTCCAATATCATAAGGATATTTAGCCACGACAGCCGCGGTCATTGTTAGAGCTTTCTTTTTATCTGGCCAACTCAGCACGAAAGGAATCTTTGGAACACGTAGGTTCAAAACCGCCAGTGCGCGTTTTGGAACACCCATTCTGAACTCTGGATCAAGACGAATGAGTGCTTCCATTTCATTTTTCACCTTATCTACAACGCCTTCTTTGGCCGCTCTGAAAACACCAAGAACTTCGCCCCACTGACCAAGCCCACTCAGATATTCAAAACGCAATTCGCTGCTTCTCGGATATTTTGGCACCAATTTATCTCCAACCTGCTTAGCTAACTCAAATGTTTTTCGTTTGTCGTTTGTGTTTTCTTGTGTAAATCGAGCCTTCCAAATGTAGCTGCGCATTAAATAAATGCCCGACTCTAACTCATTTTCTTTGGCTGCTAACGCTCGCTCAAAAAAAGTTATTGCCTTTGCAATATGTTCAGGTTTAGCTTTATAGCCAACCGCGCCAGAAGTTTTTTGATTGTACCAACGCAAGCCTTCCTCAAAATTGCTTTGAGCAAGAACAGAAGTCGAAAGCAGCACAATCGATAGAAAAGAGAGGATTCTGAAAGTCATTTGCTGTTGACCACTAAAATAAGATCAATTTGCGATGTATGCATTGCAACACCAAAATTCTTTAAAATTTTGGGCGTGTCCCAGCCATAGCCATGGTCCCGCAAATCCAAAACCTTCCAGTGCTGGGCCGGGCTGTTCGCTATATCTTTTCTTTTCCTGCCGTTGTCTTTGCTTATACGAAGATTCAGATGAGGAAAAGAAAAGGATGTCGCTACCATCCCTCACGCAGGCAACCTACCAAAATGAACTACGAAATCAGACCTCAGTCGAATTTACCGACCTCTTATTGGCAGTCTTCAGCATATTCATCGCTTTGCTTAAGCCTTCCATTGTAAGTGGAAACATGCGGTCGTTCATGGCTTGCTTCAGAATTTGGGTAGATTCAGAATAGCGCCAACCTTGTTCTGGATTCGGATTAATCCAAACGTGGTGCTTGAATTTCTGTGTAATCCGTTCCATCCATACCAAACCAGACTCAGGATTATTGTGTTCAACACTTCCGCCAGGTTGAAGGATTTCCCAAGGCGACATGGTGGCATCTCCTACAATTATCAAACGATAATCGTCATTGAATTTGTTCATCACCTCAAACGTTGGTGAGATATTATTGAAACGTCTGCGGTTTTCTTTCCATAGTCGTTCATACAGGCAATTGTGGAAATAGTAAAACTCCAAATGCTTGAACTCATACTTGGCTGCGCTGAAGAGTTTGGAGCAGAGTTCTATGTGGTCATCCATCGTTCCACCAATGTCAAAAAGCATCAGAACCTTCACATTATTCTTGCGCTCAGGACGCATTTCAATCTGAAGGAATCCAGCGTTTTTAGAGGTTTTCTTTATGGTTGTGTCAAGATCCAATTCCTCTTCATGGCCTGTTCGGGTGAAAACGCGCAATCTGCGAAGCGCCATTTTGAGGTTTCGAGTATTGAGTTCTTCCTTGTCGCTCAGGTCTTTGAACTCACGTTTGTCCCAAACCTTTACGGCACTTCGGTTACGGCTGCCAGCTTGTCCAACACGATAACCAGCAGGGTTGTAGCCATAAGCTCCGAAGGGTGAAGTTCCAGCCGTACCAATCCATTTGTTTCCGCCTTGGTGGCGTTCTTTCTGCTCTTCAAGCAATTCCTGAAAACGCTTGGCCAATTCTTCCAAACCACCCATGGCCTCAATCATCGCCTTTTCCTCATCCGTCAGGTTGTTTTCAGCCACGTATTTAAGCCAATCTTCCTGAATCTTGGAAAGATTCGTTGGAGATAGCTTCATGCTTCCAGCCACATACTGACTGAAAATGGCATCAAATCTATCGAGATGTTCTTCGTGCTTGATGAGAATCGTTCGCGCCAGCGAATAGAAATCATCTACGTTTTCTCCCAAACCTGCTTTTATAGCCTCAAGCAACGTCAAATACTCCCGCAAACTGACGGGAATACCTTCGTGTTTTAAAGCGTAAAAGAGTTGGAGGAACATTTTAGATGCAATTATAAAGTTTGAACAGCTTTTCTTGCTTCGGATAAAAGTTCGGTGTAATTCTTATCCAACAATTCTGGTACTTGGGATTCCAGCATCGAACATAAATCCCAAAGAAGACGCTCTTCACTTGGATGTTCAATCTTCAACTTGTCTTCTTTTGAAAATCGAATGAGAAATTCAACAAGTACCAGCGCCTCGCTGGAAGTAAGTTCAAGTTTTACTTTTTCCATACCCTTAGAATTGAGACTAACTACGCAAGCATCCTTTCAAGCAACATCAAATCTTGCTCGTTCTTAATAAGTGAACCTAAATGCGGTGGAAGTTTCCGTTTTCCGTCAACGGGTTCGTCTTTCAATAAATCATCACGAAGAATGAGTGAAATCCAATCTACCAGTTCGCTTGTGCTTGGGCGTTTTTTGATGCCGTTTACTTTTCGGAGTTTGTAGAATTCTCCCAACGCGCGGTTCAGCATTTCTTCCTTTAATCCTGGATGATGAACTTCTACAATTTGCTTCATCTGCTCTTCTTCGGGGAAACGGATAAAGTGGAAGAGACATCTTCTCAAAAACGCATCAGGCAATTCCTTTTCGTTGTTTGAAGTAATGATAACGATTGGGCGTTTCTTTGCCTTCACGGTCTGCTGTGTTTCGTAGCAGAAGAACTCCATTTTGTCCAATTCCAACAGCAAATCGTTTGGGAATTCGATGTCTGCTTTGTCAATTTCATCAATTAACAAAACCACAGATTCTTCGGCATCAAATGCTTCCCAAAGTTTTCCTTTTAAGATGTAATTGGAAATATCGTGCACCTTTTCGTTGCCCAATTGGCTATCGCGCAAGCGAGAAACAGCATCGTACTCGTACAATCCTTGCTGTGCTTTGGTGGTAGATTTGATGTGCCACGTGATGAGTTTCTTACTCAGTGCATTGGCAATTTCGTGCGCCAAAAGGGTTTTTCCCGTGCCGGGTTCACCTTTAACCAAAAGTGGTTTCTGTAAGTGAATTGACGCGTTTACCGCTACTTGCAGCTCGTTTGAAGCGATGTATGTTTCTGTTCCTTTAAAGCTCATTTATTTCGTTTTGTGTTAGGGATTGATGTATCAAATCCTAACTATTCCAAATTTTCCAACTTTCTTCAGCTTGCCGTTCCAGCATTTGAAGTCCGTTGATGCAAGTTGCACCTCGCTTTCTTCCATTTTTTAAAAATAATGTTTCAGCAGGATTGTAAATCATATCGAACAACACGTGTTCGGGCGTGATGGATTCGTAGGGAATATCAGGTGCGGCATCCACCTTCGGGAACATTCCAATTGGTGTGCAATTGATGATGATGGAATGTTCCCAAATATCTTCTGGTGTGAGGTCTTCGTATGTGAAATCGCCTTCGTCTGGCGTTCTAGAAACGAAGTTGCATTCCAGACCAAGTTCTTCGAGAATGTGATAGGCTGCTTTTGCAGCTCCACCTGTTCCGAGTATCAGTGCCATATCGTGGCCTTTTACGTGTTTTTCAATACTTTCTAAACACCCAACCACATCCGTATTAGATCCTTTCAAATTCCAAGAGTTTCCTATCCGTTCAATAGAAATCGTGTTTACGGACTGAATAGATGCAGCACATTTCGTGAGATTGTCTAACAATGGAATAATCGCTGTTTTGTACGGAATCGTGACGTTTAATCCAACCAAATCAGGTTCAGAACGGAGAATGTCTTCAAGTTCATCCAACGATTCGATTGGGAAGTTGCAGTATTCAGCATTCAATCCTTCTGCCTCAAATTTTTCTGTGAAGTACTTTTTCGAGAACGAGTGGGAGAGTGGGTAACCAATTAGGCCAAATTTTCTCATCACTTACTGGCAGCCATTTTCTCCATCACATAAACCACAAGGAAACCAACGATGCAAAGCGCAATAGCTAACCAAAGTTGAGAAGGCTCTCCCGTTATTTCTTCAAAATTCAACGGAGAAACATTCGATTGTAAGAATGGAACTTCTTCTCCGTGACTGTTGATTCTGAACTCGGTGGTTTCTTTCCAAGGCCAAACTTTGTTCAACGAACCAATCATGAAACCAGTGAGCAACGCCATGGTTAAGGCGTATGCTTTTTTGAACATCCAAGAAAGAAAGTTTGAGAAGGAAATGATGCCGACAATACAGCCCAACATGAAGATGCCTATGTTTAATCCGTACTTGGTAATCATTGCAATATCAACTGTCTTTAGCGCATCGACCAAGCCGCTGATTGAACCAAGCACAGTGCCGTAAGCACCCATTAAAAGAAGAATGAAACTACCCGAAATACCAGGTAGAATCATGGCGCAAATAGCAATGCATCCTGAAATGAAAATGTAAATTAATCCATCAGGAATTTGCGAAGGTGCAGCAATGGTTATGTAGAACGCAATTGCTGCTCCAATTGCCATCATTCCAATAGTTTTTGCGTTCCAGTCTTTGATTTGACGCCCAATAATCAAGCTCGATGCAACGATTAATCCGAAGAAGAACGCCCAAAGCAGAATAGGGTAGGTATCGAGCAAAAAAGTGATGCCTTTAGCTAAACTGATAATACTAGTGAAAATACCAGCCAGAAGAACAGTAAGAAAAGATGCGTTGGTCTTTTTCCAAGTAGCTTTTATTCCTTCATCTTTCAGGGTTTTGAACACGGAAAGATTGAATCCTTTAATGGTATCGAGTAGTTCTTGATAAATACCAACAATAAAGGCAATGGTACCGCCAGATACGCCTGGCACGACATCTGCCGCGCCCATTGCTATTCCTTTTAAATACAGAAAAACGAAGCTTTTTGTGTTTCGTGAAGTGGTTTCAGGTGTCATTAATATTGTTCGAGACTTTGGTCAATTTCGTTGGCCCATGCCAAAATTCCGCCTTTCAAATTGTGAAGGTTGGTTAATCCAAGTTGCATTTCAAGTGCATTTACCACCTTGGCAGAGCGTGCTCCGCTTCGGCAATGAACTATAACTGGGATGTCCTTTTTTACTTCTTCAGCACGAGTTAGAATTTCGCCCATCGGAATGTGATTGGCTCCAATGGTGCAAATTTCAACTTCGTATGGTTCGCGTACGTCAATAAGTTGAAATTTCTCACCAGCATCCTTCATTTGTTTCAGTTGCTGTACTGTTATTTCTTTCATTTCTACTTTTTCGTTTTGGCAATCACGTCATTCACATTTGTTCCTTCAGGAAGGTAGTTGAAGAATGTATCTCCACGAACTCCTAATCGTAGCGTTTCAAGCGGAATTACTTCGTTGGGAGCAATGTTTCCTAAATTCACATCGAAACCTAATTGATTAATAAACCAAACTTGTTGTGCTTTAATTGGGGCTTCCCAAAGAATGCTGTCTTTCGGAATCACGTCCAATATTTTGCTGATAAGCGAAACGTGAGCTGATCCATTCGGACGATAAATACCTACGTTTCCGCTTTCGCGCGCTTCGGCAATTACTTTCCACGAACCTGCTTCCAGTTCAGCTTTCATCATCGATTTCCATCGGTTTGGATGGATAATGATTCCCGCTTCTTTCGATCCAACCTCAGACAATGTTCTAAAATCCTTTGCCATTTCATGGATAAGTTCACACTTGGTGTCGTGTTGTAAATCAATAGAACCATCAGAAACTTCGGCCGTGTCAATACCCAATTTGGTAAGGAGTTTACGGTAATCGTCAAACTGCCCTCGAACGAGAAATGCTTCGAAAAGCGTTCCTCCCAGATACACCATTATACCAGCTTGCTGATACAATTTGATCTTTTCTTGAAGATTTTTTGTAACTAAAGACGTTCCGAAACCAAGTTTTACAAGGTCTGTGAGATGGTCGCT
The DNA here is from genome assembly GCA_021741075.1 of Flavobacteriales bacterium. Classification (GTDB taxonomy): domain Bacteria; phylum Bacteroidota; class Bacteroidia; order UBA10329; family UBA10329; genus UBA10329. The sequence continues at coordinate 114,155 of JAIOYO010000001.1, forward strand.
AGATTCTATGAGATTTTCGGCCTCGCGTAAGCTCAAACCTTTATCCATCACCATCGTTAGCCCAGCTTGTCGCGGCTTGGCTGTTCGTTTGGGGATGTGACTAAGTTCAAAGTTCATTACTGTCCGTAGATCTGAATTAGATCCATAACCCTTGGAATATGAATCGCTTCGGGAAATTGCTCGAACAAAAGTAGGTGTTTGTCGTAATCTAGTTCGAGGCCATTCTGCAGAAAGTGCAATGCCTCTGACACTTGTCCGGAAGCTAAGAGTAGACCAGATTCTCGGTAATGCAATTCAGCATTTTCTGGAGAAACTTTCAATGCTTCCATTAATACTTCGGATCCAAGTTCTCGGTCAATGTGATGAAAGATGAGCTCGGCTTTCGAAATCCAGAACCGAATGTCTTCAGGATTGATTGAAGTTGCTTTTTCTAACGCTTCTATGGCTTCTTCAAACTGACCTTCATGCTCTTTTATATCGGCATAAAAGTTCCAGTATTCGGGGTCAGTGGCATCAATTTCGAGCGCCTTTTCTATGTATGGAAGACACTCATTGTAGCGTTCTTGTTTTTCCCGAACAACGGCCATTCCGTACCAAGCTTCCGCATGAAATGCGTCTGAATCGGCAATTTCCTTGTAGCGTTCAAAAGCCAAATCAAAATCTTCTCGGCCTTCAGAACATTCAGCAATTCCAATTAAGGCATCGGTATTTTCTTCGTCAATAGTTAAAACCTCTTTAAAGTGTTCTTCAGCTTTGTCCCATTTTTCAAGCTCAAGGAAGCAATCGCCAATCTCTTGCTGTGCCATCATGTGCTTTTCGCTTACTGCAAGCGTGAACTCAAGGGCCCAAATCGCTTGCTCAAAATCGCGCTCCTTTATGTAAAATGTTGCAAGGTTGTACCACGCGTTGTATTCATAAGGATTGTCATCTAAGTACTTGGTAAAGAAATCAATAGCCGAATTGCTATCGCCCATCATGTCAAATAGGAAGCTGATTTCATAAATCAAGCCTTGGTCAGTTGGCGTGTCCTTCAATCCTATTTTCAATTGACTAAGGGCTTCTTGCTGGTCTCCCAATGATTGATATTCGTAAGACAGAAGTAGTCGTACATCATTTCGGTTTTCAGCCGTTTCTAATGCACGATTGTATATTTCAACAGCTTGTTGATGTTTGCCTAATTTGCTTAAAATGCTGCCTTTAACGATTAGCATCTCAGGGTTGTTTGGCATAATTGCTTCCAGAAGATTAATGGACTTCATTGCGCCTGTGTAATCTCCTTTTATACTAAGAATATCGGCACGTTTTAGTTCAAATTCGCTGCTGTGTGGATGTTGATTCGAAGCCAGCTCAAGTACTTTCCAGGCTTTGTCAAGATCAAGCCTTTCCATGTAATGTTCAATAAGTTCTTCTAGATCTGCGACATCAAAGTAGTACTGATCATCGTGCGCCAACATGTGTTCGAAACGCACTAAGCACTCGTTCAATCGCTCTTCTTCCTGTTCATCTCCAGATTCAGAATGCATGGGCTACGGGTTTATCAAGGGTAAGCAATAATTAGACGTTTCCTTGATTTTGTGCGGTTCTTATTTTCAACAACAATTGTTCAAAAAAAAGTATAAAAGGGCGGCAAAAATAGCTGAATGAAGTGGATGAAGCATTCGTTTTTTAGCACGATTTTGAAGTTTTTGATCAGGTATTCTTAGTTCGAGTGTAGTATAGCCGTATTGTATTGACACAGATTCGATGATGAACATCATCGCAATTAGTCTCGTTATTGCGTAAACTTGTACCACTTACCGATTAGATATGTCTGAAACAGATTTACAAACCATTTTCGACCGAAAAATCGAAAACGAAGTAAAAATTGAACCGAAGGATTGGATGCCTGATGCTTATCGGAAGAACGTGCTTCGTCAGATGGCACAGCATGCTCATTCAGAAGTAGTTGGTATGCTGCCAGAAGGTAATTGGATCACACGTGCTCCGAGCATGCGAAGAAAGGTGGCGCTTTTAGCTAAAATTCAAGACGAAGCAGGTCATGGATTGTACTTGTACAGCGCGGCAGAAACGCTCGGAACCGACAGAGAAAGATTGGTTTTGGATTTGCTAGAAGGCAAGGCGAAATACAGCAGCATTTTTAATTATCCAGCACTTACTTGGGCCGATATAGGCGCAGTTGGTTGGTTGGTCGATGGTGCGGCCATTGTCAATCAGATCATGCTTCAGAAAACCAGTTATGGCCCATATTCAAGAGCCATGATTCGTATCTGCAAAGAGGAAAGTTTTCATCAACGTCAGGGATATGAAATTCTTCTCACGCTTTGTCGTGGAACAGAAGAGCAAAAAGCCATGGCACAGGATGCGTTAAACCGCTTTTGGTGGCCAAGTTTGATGATGTTTGGACCTTCGGATAAAGATTCGCCACATTCAGCACAAAGCATGGCTTGGAAGGTGAAACGAATGGGAAATGATGATCTGCGTCAGAAGTTCATTGATCAAACCGTGAAGCAGGCCGACTTTTTAGGATTGACCATTCCTGACCCGGACCTGAAATGGAATGAGGAAAAGGGACAATACGATTGGGGTCAGATAGATTGGGAAGAATTTTACAACGTAATTAAAGGCAACGGACCTTGCAATAAGGAAAGATTGGCTGCACGACAGGCAGCTTACGATAATGGTGCATGGGTTCGAGAAGCAGCAACAGCATACGCCAACAAAAGAGCACAAAGAAGAGATAAAGACGCAGCATAAACCAGCTGATAGCCATTAGCAATTAGGTTTTAGCCAACAGATGGTTTTCCTAATCGCTAATCGCTAATCGCTAATCGCTAATCGCTAATTGAAATGGAAAGAAAAGATTGGCCTCTTTGGGAGGTATTTGTACGAAGCAAAGCAGGATTAAGCCACAAACATTCGGGTAGCTTGCATGCACCAGATGCAGAAATGGCCATCAGCAACGCACGAGATGTTTACACACGCAGAAACGAAGGTGTGAGCATTTGGGTGGTGGAAAGCAAGCACATTCATTCGACTCTCGAAACGGATTCTGAATCCATGTTCGACCCGAATGAGGATAAAATCTACAGACACCCAACGTTCTATGATATTCCGGACGAAGTAGGACACATGTAATATGGAACAGAAAGAAGCCCTATTCAATTACTTACTTCGCTTGGCAGACAATGCAGCCATTCTCGGTCATAAATTGAGCGAATGGTGCGGTCATGGACCAGAACTCGAAGAAGACATTGCCATAATCAACACGGCTTTAGACCTTTTAGGTCATGCCCGTTCGCTGTATACCTATGCGGGCGAAGTTGAAGGCAAAGGAAGAACCGAAGATGACCTGGCATTTCTTCGAATTGAACGTGAGTATAAAAACGCGCTCATTACCGAACTTCCAAACGGGCATTACGGTGATACCATTGCGCGCCAATATCTGTTCGATCAGTTCAATTATTTACTCTTTACCGAGTTGGAAAAATCGTCTGATGAAACAATTGCGGCCATCGCGGCAAAAGCCATCAAAGAGATTCGCTATCACTTAAGAAGAAGCATTGAATGGACGCTTCGATTGGGAGATGGAACAGAAGAAAGTCACAACCGAATCCAAGAATCGTTCGATAATATTTGGGCCTACACAGGCGATTTGTTTGTTGAGGATGTAAGCGATGAAGAGATTATTGCGGCTGGAATTGGCCCAGATCTGAAAGCATTGCAACCTATTTGGAGAGAGAAAGTGAAAGCCACGTTGGCCGAAGCAACGCTTACCATTCCAGAAGATGGATGGATGCATAGCGGAAGCAAGGAAGGAAGGCACACCGAACACATGGGGCACATTTTATCCGAATTACAATACATGCAGCGCGCCTACCCAGGTTGCGAGTGGTAAAAGCCCCTCCTAACCTCCCCAAAAGGGAGGAAACTCCCTTTGAAAAAGGGGGGGGCAGAGGACGGGGGATTAATTAGATAAAGATGAACGAACAAGAACTTTGGGATTTACTTGATGAAGTAATGGACCCTGAAATCCCTGTGCTCAGTTTGGTCGATTTGGGTGTTGTCAGAAAGGCTGAATTCGTAGCTGGAAATCCAGAGATCACCATTACGCCAACATATTCCGGTTGTCCAGCCATGAAAGTGATGGAAGAAGATATTGAAGCCGTGCTTCAAGGCGTAGGCTTTGATGAATACACCATCAAAACCGTGCTTTCTCCAGCGTGGACAACAGATTGGATAACCGAAAAAGGACGAAAAGCGTTGCAGGAATATGGCATTGCTCCACCAGAACAAGCAACTTCGGATAAAAACGCACTACTTGGACATCCTAAAGAAGTGACCTGTCCAAATTGCAAGAGCCGTAAAACAAAAATGTTGAGCCAATTTGGCTCAACACCTTGTAAATCATTGTATCAATGCAACGACTGCAAAGAGCCGTTTGATTATTTTAAGTGTATCTGAATTATTTCAGCCATACTTTTACAAAAGAACCTTCTTCCTGAATGAAGATGGCTTTGCTCATGTCGTATGAGTGAGTCACTTTTCCACGAGTGAAAGTCACAGTGTGGTTTCCTTCTATAGTCATAGTGCTAATCCAGTTACCAGAATACTTGTATTCCCAACCTGGCATGTTTATGACAACCTCGTTGTAAGTTTCCAAAATCCGCTTAAGGTCTTCTTTCTTATACATCGCATCTTGGGCAAAAAGATTGAATGGGTTTGACAATAGCACAACCAATCCGAGAGAGAGTAAATATTTCATTTGATTATTATTTAAGGTTGAATCAAAGATATTTTTTCTTCTGGTCTCTAATGTGATGTTAGTCATTCAATTAATTGATGATTGCCAGACTTGGGGTATTCAAGTGGCTTTCTACCTTAGTCCCTTCAAACAAATAAGAATGTCATTCAATATTATAGGCTTCCATATAAAAGAAGGAGTAGCGGTTATCACCCTCAACAGACCAGACAAACTCAACAGTTTTAACCAATTGATGGCTTATGATGTGCAATCGGCTTTGGACCATTGCATGGAAAACCCTGAAATTCGTTGCGTAGTGATTACTGGAGCTGGAAGGGCTTTTTGCGCTGGACAAGATTTAGAAGAGGCGATTGCTTCCGATTCGGCAGACATTGAAGAGCACGTAGAAACCAAGTACAATCCGATGGTGCGCAGAATTCGAGCCATCAAAAAACCTGTGATTGCAGCCGTAAACGGAGTTGCGGCAGGGGCAGGAGCCAACCTTGCCTACTGTTGCGATATTATTGTTGCTTCAGAAAGCGCCAAATTCATTCAATCGTTTATCAATATTGGGTTGATTCCCGATACGGGAGGAACGTATTTTTTGCCAAGGATGGTTGGTTTTCACAAAGCCACGGCCATGATGATGTTGGGCGATAAAATGACAGCACAGGAAAGCAAAGACTTAGGTATTGTTCATCAAGTGTTTCCTGATGATGAATTGATGGATGGAGCAATGGCTTTGGCAAAACGCATGGCTAAAATGCCCACAAAGGGACTAGGTCTTATCAAGAAATCCTTAAATATGAGCCTTCGCCACGATTTAGATCAGCAGTTGGAAGTAGAAAAAGATCTTCAAGGAAGAGCAGGTCGAACCTACGATAATGCCGAAGGAATCAACGCCTTTTTAGAGAAACGTAAACCAGTTTTTAAAGGAGAATGAACGAATTGATAGTTGGAGTGATTGGTGCGGGAAGTATGGGAGCAGGAATTGCTCAAGTTGCATCTCAAGCAGGACATAAAGTTTACCTAAATGATAGCAGCCCAGATGCGTTGGAGCGTGCCGCAAAAGGTCATCAGAAAATTTTCTCACGCCTTCTAGAGAAAGGCAAAATGACTTTTGACGAAGCCAACGCGTGCGCGAAACGCATTACTTACACCCGAAGCATTGATGATCTGAAACGCTGCGGATTAGTAATTGAAGCCATCATCGAAGACCTTGAAATCAAGCAAGGATTGTTTCAAGAATTGGAAATGATTTGTGGTGAGGATGCCGTTTTAGCTTCAAATACATCAACGCTTCCGATTGTAGCCATTGGCGGAAAACTGAAAGACCCAAGTCGTGTGATTGGAATTCATTTCTTCAATCCTGCTCCTTTAATGGCGTTAGTAGAGGTTATTCCAAGTATGCTTACGCGAGATGGTTTAGCTGCAGAAATGAAAGACCTGATGAAAGCGTGGGGCAAAGTTCCCGTGATTGCGAAAGACACGCCTGGCTTTATCGTAAACCGTGTGGCGAGGCCATTTTATGGCGAGTCCATCAGAATATTGGAAGAAGGAATAGCAGACGAAGCCACCATCGATTGGGCTTTGAAAGAGATTGGAGGATTCCGCATGGGACCGTTTGAACTGATGGATTTGATTGGAAACGACATCAATTTTGCGGTTACTTCCACCGCTTTTCAGTCGTTTTTCTACGACCCGCGCTATCGCCCTTCTGTCATTCAACAGCGCTTGGTAGAAGGCGGTTTACTCGGACGCAAAACAGGAAAAGGCTACTACGATTATGCAGAAGGAGCTGAAAATCCAGAGCCAAACAAGAGCAAGGCTTTGGGCGAATTGATTGTAAACCGAGTTCTCTGCTTGCTCATCAATTCAGCCATCGATGCATATCACCTTAAAGTTGCATCTAAAGAAGACCTCGATTTGGCCATGACTAAAGGCGTAAATTATCCCAAAGGTTTGTTGGCTTGGGGCGATGAAAGGGGGCTTAAAAACGTGCTCCAACGTATCGATTCGCTGTATGATGATTATCGCGAAGAGCGTTATCGGGCATGCGTTTTACTTCGCAGGATGGTGAAAGAAGGCAAGAACTTCTACAACTAATGTCTTATAAATCACTTCCAACACGTGTTGTAGATAAGATGTACAACAACGATTCGTTCTCGCAATGGTTGGGAATTGAACGCGTGGAAGATGGTGCTGGAAAATCGGTTCTTCGAATGACTGTTCGCCACGAAATGCTAAACGGTTTTGGCATTGCGCATGGCGGAATTACCTACAGCTTGGCAGATTCTGCTTTAGCATTTGCATCTAACAGCCACGGCATTCAAAGCCTGAGTATCGATACATCCATTTCTCACACAAAAGCCGTCAAAGAAGGTGATGTGTTAATAGCAGTTGCCAGCGAAAAGAACTTAACAACTAAAATTGGTGTTTACGATATTGTGGTCACCAATCAGAAAGATGAAACAGTAGCCTTATTTAAAGGAACCGTTTACAGGACTGGAAAAGAGTGGGAAGTTTAAACCTAGAATGATGAGTCGAATATTGCAGATAGGATTAGTGATTGCGCTTACGGGTCTATTGTTTGGGTGTAGCCAAAAAGGCAGCGAAAAAATGCGCGAATCCATTAATTGGGACGATAGACAAGTTGCCATTAATCCGGAGGATTCTCTTATTAAAGGACAGACTTATTTATCCGTTTACTCGCAGATTTACAGCGAAACCGAGCACCAAACTCACAATTTAACGGTTACTGTGAGCATGAGAAATACCAACATTGACACGATTTACATCACGAATGCCAAGTATTACAATACTCATGGAAAGCTGGTTCGAACGTATTTTGACCATCCGATCCTGCTCAATTCTATGGAAACGCTTGAAATAATCATTGCCGAGGTGGATAAAGAAGGAGGAACAGGCGGCAACTTCATATTCGATTGGGCCATTCCAAGCCACGATTCCATGCCCTTGTTCGAGGCGATAATGATTTCAACTTCAGGGCAACAAGGGTTGTCCTTTAGAACCGAAGGGAAAAGAATTAGATAATATGCAAGAAATTTTTGCAACTCTAATGTTTCTTATTGCTGTAATTGATCCTGTTGGGTCTGTTCCTGTTTATTTGGAAGCGACCAAGCATTTTGATTTAAAACACAAACGAAAGATTGCTATTCGTGCCTCAGTAGTCGCCTTTCTGATTCTATTGGTTTTCATTGTACTCGGTCAGCTTGTGCTTGAAGGAATGGCCGTTTCGCTAGATGCCTTTCAAATTTCTGGCGGGGTAATTCTATTCCTGTTTGCACTCACTATGATTTTTGGAGACGGAAAACCAGAGATGGAAAAGCACCTCATCAAGGATTATAAACACGTAACGATTTTTCCTGTTGCCATACCTTCCATTGCCTCGCCTGGAGCAATTATGGCGGTGGTTTTAATGACAGATAATCACATCTACACTATTCAGCAACAAGCACTTACAACAATACTTGTGCTGGTTGTGGTCGGAATAACCTGTCTTCTTCTTTTAGGAGCCAATAAGGTTCAGGAACGAATTGGCGAATACGGAATCACGGTAATTAGTAAGGTGATGGGATTGATTTTGGCATCCTATGGAGTTCAAAGTATCCTCTCAGGTTTGAAAGGTTTTTTCGTTTCATAATGATGGTTGGGGATTAGACTATGATTAAGCCTAATTTCATTAGTTCAATTTCATTTAAATGACACCAGAATTTACAAGCAAGCTCATACCCGGAATTGCCATGCTGATTCTAGGCGTTCTAGAGGCACTTGGTGGACTTTATATTAATGATAGACGAACGAAAAACGATTTCACCATTGAGTTAATTTCGCTGGTCACCTTGCCAACGTTTATTCAGCCAGGCATCTATTTCGTGGTCATTTTGGTCATGGGAATCGCTTTTCCGAGCGGTGAAGATTACTTCATTTCTGCAAATATTCTATGGCATTTTCTTGCCTTGCTCATTTTTGACGACCTGACACAATACTGGTGGCACCGCATTTCGCATGCCAACAAAACCATGTGGAAATTGCACCGCCCGCACCATGTGGTTGAAGAAATGGGCGTTCTTGTTACCTACCGAAATGCCATTCTTTATTATGCACTAATGCCCGGAATTTGGTTTTCGGCCGTGTTGGTTTACATGGGAATGGGCTATGCTTATCTGCTCTATATTCCCTTCAAATTGGTGGTTATCTTATTAGCACACAGCAACACCAAATGGGACAGGTTTCTATACAAATACCGTATTCTAGCTCCTGTTGCGTGGGTAATTGAAAGAGTGATTTCAACTCCCAGTACTCATTTTGCTCACCATGGTCTAACAGCAGAAGATGGCGTTTCTCATCCGAATGGCAATTATGGAAACCTCCTATTTATTTGGGATGTGATATTTGGAACTGCCAAGATTACCCGTAAATATCCCACCACATTCGGGGCTTGGAATCGGATAAAAGAGCCTTGGTATGTACAACTTCTTTTTCCAATTATTCGATCTAAAGACCCACGAAGCGAGCTGCATTCCATCAAAACAAACAACGATTACGACCCTTCGGTAGATTATAAAGAGTTTAATAGGTAAGGATTAGTGATTAAGAATTAAGGATTAGCGGAATGAGCCAACAACTCAAGGATATAACGAGACAGTTCGCTAAGTCGTGTATTGCCCTGCTTCGTGCAATAAGTTCAAGCAACAAGCTTTATTGGTATATTGAAAGACAACTTTTGGGAAGTTCAATTTCGGTTGCGGCCAATTATCGCGAAGCAAATCTGGCTCAATTGAAAGAGGCATTTGTTGCTAGACCCAGTGTCGTTATTGAAGAAGCAGATGAGTGTATTTTTTGGCTAGAACTGCTGCTTGAGAAATGGCTGGTATCGTTGGAACAATGCGAACCAATTATTCAAGAGCCGAAAGAATTGACTGCGATATTTGTCGCAGCTAGAAAAACTACCGTAAATCGGTCTATTAATCAATAATCTTTATTCCATTGTATTCGGTTAATCAATAATCATTAAAATTTAATCCTTGAAAGACGCATATTTAGTTGACGCAATAAGAACACCTATCGGAAATTTCGGAGGAACGTTAGCACCCGTGAGAGCTGATGATTTGGCTGCTATTCCTATCCGTGAATTGATGAGTAGAAATCCGAATTTGGACCCTGCTGCCATTGAAGATTTAATTTTTGGCTGCGCTAATCAGGCAGGAGAAGACAACCGAAACGTGGCACGAATGGCCTTGCTTTTGGCAGGACTTCCGTGGTCGGTCGGTGGCGAAACCGTGAACAGACTTTGTTCTTCCGGCATGGCATCAACCATCAATGCAGCAAGAGCCATTCAGACAGGAAATGGAGATTTATATATCTCAGGTGGAGTTGAACATATGACGCGTGGGCCGTGGGTGATCTCCAAAGCAAGTCAGCCCTTTGGGCGAGATTCGGAAATGCATGATACCAGTTTCGGATGGCGCTTCATCAATCCCAGAATCCAGGAATTGTACGGCACCGAAGGCATGGGACAAACAGCAGAGAACTTGGTGGAGATGTACGGCATTGAGCGCGAAGCTCAAGATCTGTTCGCCCACAATTCGCACATGAAAGCGGCTGCTGCACAAGCTTCCGGCAGAT
>JAIOYO010000042.1 GCA_021741075.1 Flavobacteriales bacterium
GTTCAGGTCACCCAGCACAAACTGAGGCGCATCTTTTTGTTGGTGGCTGGCGAGAAGATCGGTGGTCATGCTGAACTGCTTGGCCCGCACTAAGGCAAACTCCTTGCCATCTTCGGCCTGCACGTGCGTGTTGATGAACTGGTAGCGCTGACCGTTCACTTCCACCTCAAACCAAACTGCCCCTTTAGATGATTGGCAATCGCTTACCAGACAATCATCAAAGAAGATGAAATCGGAGGCTTTCAATTCGTGCTTACTCAAGATCCAAAGTCCGCTGTTCACGGTCTTCTTGTTGTTCTTTGGCTCTATTTCGTATGCATAGCTGCCTTCCAGCGCCTTTCTCAGTCGCTTCCGACTTCCTTTTCCGAAGGCTTCCTGAAAAAGGATGATGTCGTAATGTTCTTTTTTGAGCAGTTGTCCGATGGCTTTTGCCCTGCGGAACTGCCCATTCCACAGAATGGAATTGGGCCGCATGTAGATGTTCCAGGTAAGAATATGAAGAGGAGCCCCACCCCCGACCCCTCCCCAAAGGGAAGGGGGGCTGGTGCGTTGGACCAAGATTGAATCTGATTCAGAAAGCAATTCTTTTGACTGGGCACACAATTGAAAACTGTAAATACTAAGGAGGAATGCAAACAGAAACCTCATCTCAAGAAAGGGTTATTCGCCTTTTCGAAACCGATGTTGGTAGATGGCCCGTGGCCAGAATGCACCTGCACATCGGCTGGAAGCGTGAGCAATTGGCTCTTAATAGCCGCAATCAACTGATGGTGATTTCCACCCGGAAGATCGGTGCGGCCAATGCTTCCGTAGAAGAGCGCATCGCCCACAATGATCTGTTTGCTGGGCACATGATAAAAACAAATGCTACCGGGTGAATGACCGGGAACGAACAGAATTTCCAATTCAAGCGAACCAATTTTCAGCGTTTCGCCCTCTTCCAAAAAAACGGACGGTTGCACCATTTCGCCCGTATCGAAACCGAAGTTCTTGCCGTAGTTGGGCACTGCATTCAGCACCGGAAGGTCCAATTTGTGCATCTCCAGGCCCAGTTTGTATTTCTCAGCCAAAAACTTGTTGCCCAGCACATGGTCTATGTGGCAATGCGTGTTCAGCAGTTTAACGGGCTTCAATTCGTTCTTCTCGATAAAAGCTACCAACTCGTTTCGTTCGTACTCATCCGAACAGCCCGGATCGATGATGGCGCAGTTTTTTTCTTCGTCCCAAATCAGGTAAGTGTTCTCTTGAAAGGGATTGAAGGTGAATTTCTTCAGGTTCATGGCCGCGAAGATAGCTGTGAATTTGGGGGAGGAAAAATGGAAAAGTATGATTATGATGTCCTTTGGTCCGAGTGGCGACCCTGAGAGTTCCATCATCAAGAAACTGAACCCACTGCGGTGGTGGAGATGAGGTTTGAAAATCCTTTACTCGCTAGTTCGCACGTTGCTCAACGCCCAAACAAGTAGCGCATTCTTCTCCTTCGGAAGTTCCAACTTCTCGATGATGTGGCTGCGATGACCCTCCACCGTTTTCTCAGAAATGAAGAGCAGTTCGGCTATTTGCTTGGTGGTTTTCTGCTGTGCCACCAATTCCACAATCTTACGCTCGGTCACGGTGAGTTGATCTAGCAAGGCCAGATTTTTTGATGGGTCGGGAAGGAGGTCGGCCAATAGTCCGGGACTGACAAATCGTTCTCCGTTCAGAACAGTTTCAATGCAATTCTGAAGTTCTACTTCAGCTCTATCCTTCAAAACATATCCCCAAACATTCAATTCTGTGGCTCGCTGGTAGAGGCTCATTTCGCGGTGCATGGTTAGTAATATTACGCGGGTCGCGATGTTCTTGGCGTTCAGCGCCATCACTACATCAATGCCATCCAAACCTGGCATATTCACATCCAGTATGGCAGCATATGGTTGGTGCACAAGAATGTGATTGAGAGCTGCAATTCCATTTGCGGCTGTTTCCATTACCCGATGTCCCAAATTCTCCACAAATCCTTTGGTTCCCAAAAGGGTCATTGGGTGGTCGTCTGCTATAACGAACGAACTCATGCCGTTGGAATGTTGATGGTGATGACCGTGCCGCTGCTAGAAGACACGATCTGCGCTTGGCCGCCTATTGCAGTAGCCCGTTCAATGATACTGTGAAGCCCGAAAGATTTGCCGCCTTTCAGCGACTCCGACACATCGAAGCCCTTTCCGTTGTCGCGCACTTCGGCAGTCACCATTCCGTTTTCGGAGCTGAGTGTGACCTTGGCCGCATGGGCTTTTGCATATTTGATAATGTTGGAAAGCGCTTCTTGTATGATGCGATACAACTGCAATTCGGCATCAGTGCTCAAGCCACCTTTGTAGCCATCTAATTCGGCACTGATCATAAAATTGTGCTGTTGACTCATTCGTTCGGCCAGTTGATGCGTGCTGAGTTTCAGTCCCACTTTCTCGAACAGCACAGGATGCAAGTTCCGACTGATGCTGCGCACATCATTCAGGATGGATTCAACCGTAAAGCCAAGATCTTGCCGTCCGCTGGCAATTCCAGCTTTTAGGCTGAGTAGTTCGTGTCCGATGCCATCATGCAGGTCGTTGGCAATTCTACCGCGTTCGCGCTCGGTATTGTGCAAGAGTTGACGGGTGAATTCTTGATGCTGCTCTGCTTCTCGCTGCTGCGTTTTCCGCTTGCGTTGAACAAAGAAAAGGGAAGAGCCAGCCAGCACGATAACCAAACCAAGCCCTAAAGCCAAACTGGTGGTTCTGCTGCGCGCTATACTCAATTGCTGAACGGCAATGGTGCGTTCTTTCTTCTCCACTTCGTTCTGTTCGTTGAGTTCGGCAATGCGGTGCAACACACCAACCAGTTTTAAACTATCCGAAGCGGAATGCGATTTATTCAAGTAATCCATCGCAGCTTGATAATCGCCTCGCTTTTGAAGCGTTTGAGATAGAAAACTTGCCAAGTTGGAAGCAGGGCGAAACTGCCTTTCGTCCATCAACTGCTGATACATCGTATCGAGTTCTGGGCTTAACACAGGAACCTGTCCCGTGGCCAACTGCCAGTCGAGTTTAGTGATGACATACAGATCGAACTTCCGCTGACCCTCTGTAAGTTGCTTCGCAATCGAATCTGCAATCTCAAGGTGCATTCCAGCTTCATCGATTGCACCCAATTCCAAGCTGCGCGTTGCAAATACACACTCAAGAATAAAATCGGTGAATGGAGAGAAGGAGCCAATTTCTGCATGCAGCGCAGCCAACGTGTCGGCAACTCCCCCAGCTTGCGCTTGTTCATTTAGGGCATAGAGGTCGAAGTAATAGTTGAGATAATCAATCAACAGGTCTCCTCTAAGGTCTATCTTAGAAGAGAGGTCTATGGCCTTTCTGCGAAATTCCAGTTGTTTGTTGGGTCTGCCAAGGTCTTTGTAGATGCCGGCCAACATGCCGTAACAAATGCTCAACCCTCTATCGTCATCGGTTTTTTCGTAGGTGTCAATGTTCTTCAGCATTAATGCAATGGCCGAATCGGAAAAGGTGGTGTGGTAATAGTAGTATTTGGCCAATTCGTGATTGTGACTTGCGTTGAAATCGCTCGAAAAGTGGTCGTAAGGCTTCACCTTTCCCTTGCGTATATATACCAAGGCACTATCAACCTCGTGGTTGTGCATCAGGCTACCGCCAATGTTCAAGTGCAGACCGCCCCAAACATTGCGCGGAATGCGATCGCCATACTTCCACACAAAACGCTTGGAGCGCATTACCATGGCCGTGTCAAATAGCTCTCTGTACCTGAGAGCCTGATGCGCAGCCCAAAGAACGGTGGCTGCCGAATCGAGGTGGCCATTCTCTGCCTGCGCGTTGATGTAGTTGTCCAAACTATCGCTGAACCCTGGCAGCGTATGGTTCTCTAAATTGGAATACCATTTTACGCGGGGGCTATAACTGAAACCCTCCGGTTCGGGATAAACGCCTTCTTCCTGCGGCTTCTGACACGACCAACTGAGGCCAAGCAGTAAAAATGCCACTATGGCAACCATCCATTTATTCATGCTGTGAAAATAGCGCTAGCAACATTCGTTTTTTCTTGAATGATGAAAATACAAGGGTTAACCCCTATATGATTTGGAAATGGCTTGTGGGAGTTTTGTCAATTGAAATCATTGACCTCAAGAACCATCAACCCATGAAAGCAGCATTTCAATTTCTATTTCTTCTCATCTTCTTCGGAAGCTTGCAAACGGCACAGGCCCAAGTGCCGCATCAGGATTGCATTTACTTTGCAAGCAGCATTCCGGATTTCAATAATCTTTACTTGTCCCGTGGGGCCGATGTAAACGGCTACCCGGCTTACTACGCAACCGTGCAAGATGGATTAAATATCTACAACTACAGAATATACGTGGATCCATCGGTTAGATGGACGATCAGGAGAAGCTTATTAACTAATGTGCTCAGCGAATACGGCACATATTATCCAGTGACCAGTTTGCCGGAAAATCAAAATTGGGATAGTCAAGTTGGTGGCACATACAATGTACAGATAGCCGCTGCCCCCATCCCGACAGCCTTCAACGTAACGGGAGGCGGTTGCACCAATAGCGCCATCTCGTTAGATGGTTCGGAGACTGGTGTGACCTACCAATTGTGGCTAAATGGAGCTATTCAACCCTTTGTAACGGTGGCTGGCACGGGTAGCGCTGTTTCTTTCCCAGCGCAGAGCAATTCAGGCTCTTACACGGTTACAGCTACCTATGATGCAGGAGGATGCGCAGCCACTATGAACGGTTCTGTATCTATTATCCCTTCTGACATTACGGCAACTACGCAGCATGGGAGTCCTAAAGCCTGTGGTGCGCCTGCTTTCGTATACCTCAAGGATGTAAGCGCTTACACGCCCCTTTTTAATGCCGATTTCACATCTTCTCCTGCTGGCTTCTCCTATACTGGGAATGCTGTCTATGATTCGGGAGGTCTAGGTACAATCTGGCTGACCTTTGCTGAAAACAGTCAGAGTGGCACTGCGGTATTCACTCCTACGGGTGCAAGACCCGAAGGTGTTGAAGTGTCATTCCAGTATACCATGAGCAAAAATCTTAATAACAATTCAGAACAGGTTGCCGATGGATTCAGTTTCAACTATGGAACCATCAACACAGGGCTTACTGACTACGAAAATGGGATGACCAGCAATGGGCTGGTCATCAGATTTTTAGAATACCAAACTCAGCGTGTAGAAATTTGGTTCAACGGTAACCAAATTGGCAGCACGCTATACAAAAACCTGCTCGGGTTAGATAATGATGTCACTGTTTCAATCTCTGAAACAGGCGAGGGAAGTTTGTTTCTTAGACCATTTGGGCTAGCACGTGATCGGGAAGTGATTTCTTTTGATCTGGGCAGTGCTTGGGCAGCTGCAAACAAAAGCGATTGGAAATTTGGTTGGGGTGCTCGGACAGGGGGGTTTAATAACCAACATAAGCTGAATAGTGTCCAAATTTACAATACCAATGGAGTTCGCTTTAGTAAAGATAATTGGGCAACATCCAGTCACTCTTCCGTTTTTCAGCCAACCGCTTACTTGGCTTTCATGCAAATGGGTTCGCAAGGGTGTTCTACCTCCAAAGGAGTATTTTTTAGTCCGCTCCCCACGTTAGGTGCAAGTGCTCCATCCATAGTAAATGATTGTCCGAACCGAACCATTACATACCCACTGCCTTCATTTGGTACTGCCGTTGAATTAGAAGCAAGATTTGCGAGTAGACCAAACTTGGCAAATGTGAACAATTTGGGAGATGCTGTTTTCACAGAGGGTTCTGTTGAATTGACCCCCGCAGCAAATGACAAGAACGGACGCATAATTTTTCCAACCACACCCAACATGCCACGTTTTACAGCCACTTTTCGTGCACGGGTGTGGGATGGCGGTGGTGCCGATGGCTTTGCGTTCAACTATGGCGCCATCGATAATCCAAGCGGGGCAGATGGCGGCATGTTCAATACTGGAACACCGGGGCTATCCATCTGTTTTGCCACCTATCAGCAGGAAAAACTGCGGGTAAAGTACAAGAATGAGGTGCTTGCTGAAATAGATGTTTCTGGTATCAGAAATAGCAACTGGGTGAGCTATGAAGTTTCGGTTTCATTGGATTATAAACTCACCGTAAAGATCGGAGCAACCACTTACGTAACCGATCTTGATCTTGGAGCGCTATCCACCTATGCCACAGACAACCACAGCAACTGGCAATTTGGTTTTGGGGCGCGCACAGGTGGTGCCAACGATAGGCATCAGTTGGATGATGTGATTGTTTTTGGTTCGTCAAACAACCTCTACAGCTATGATGGCGGTGCTACCTACACACATCTTAGAACGTTTACAACGCAAGCCACTGGTGCGCTTAATACTAAGCTAAAGTATGATGGAGGATGCTATGTGCTTGACAATAATTTTCCTGCGGCAACTTCGGTTCCTACCACTTGGTATTATGATGGCGATGCAGATAACTATGGTGATCCGCTTATTAGTCAGTTAGCCTGCACTCAACCTAGTGGATATGTGGCCAACAATGGCGATTGCGATGATGATAATAATGCAGTGTTCAATTGCGTGAATTGGACAGGTGCTGTAAGCAACGATTGGAGCACTCCGGATAATTGGGCTAATGGCGTAGTACCAGACCAAAACACCAATGTGGTGGTCCGCTCTCCATACAGCAATTCACCAGCGGTTTCCAATACCGCATCATCTCCAGCAATATGTAAGGATCTTACGGTGGCAATCAATTCTAATTTCTACATTTCCTTGAATGCCGCGCTTACTGTTACCGGAAACCTAATTAATAACGGGTTCTTTCAAATTAAAGGTAATACTGTGCAATTGGCCTCACTCATAACCTTAGGAACGGTAAGCGGCACGGGCAGTTTTCAGACAGTACAGACATTGGCCGGTTCAAACAATGCAGGCGTACCCAATGGATTGTTCTATTACGTGGGAACTTCAATTGGCGGAACTACAGCAGCCAATTTTTGGGTGACCAGCGGAAATAAACTCTGGCAGGCAAACGAGAGCACGCAGTCATACACCCAAATAACTGATGAAACAACACCAATTGTGGTCGGAAAAGGATATGTGGTTAGAATGGCCAACGAAACTACGGTTGCGCCTTATACCACCGAAATAACGAGTGGGGATTTCACCATTTCAGGACTTACCCGTACTGGAACCACAGCGCTTAACCGTGGATACAACTTGGTGAGCAATCCTTACCCAAGTTCGGTAAGTTGGGATGATGCAATTAAGTCAAACCTATCTTCTAGCATCTGGTACAGAACGCACAATGTCGGAAACACGATGCTTTACGACACCTACAATGCCGTGGGTCAAATAGGAACGAATAACAACCAAACGGGTGCAGTTTCTGGACTCATTCGCCCAAATCAGGGATTCTGGGTACGTGTAGAGGGAGACGGTAACACAGGACAACTGCAGTTTACCAACCAAATGCGTAGCCACCAAAGTTTCTATGGCTTTTATAAGCTAGCTGCTGAGGAAGGAGTGGTAAGAATGACTCTTTCTAACGACACGGTTAGCGATGAGGCCATCATCCTTTTCAACACAGAAGCCCAGGACAGCCGCGATGATTTTGATTCAGATAAATTTTGGGCTGGGGCCAGTGTTCCACAAGTGTACACGACCTTAGGTTCAGACTCGCTGGTCATCAACGGACTTAGCTCAATTGCCACTAATCCAGTAGTTGAGTTGGGCGTTAAAATTCCAGCGCAAGGAAACTACTCCCTCCATGCAACGAATTCTGTGGCTGAAGGGGTGTGGTTAGAAGACCGTTTGTTGAACATCTTCCAAGACCTGAACGTGGAGCCGAACTATAGCTTCACATCACCATCAGGCAACATCGGCAATCGTTTTGCGCTCCACTTCGGAATGAGCGTGACGGGAGTTTCAGAAGCAGAAATGAACTCTCACGTTTACACATCCAACGGAAATCAACTGAACATCATCCTGGCTGCGAACGCACAAAACGGAATAGTTGAAATACTGGACATGACCGGACGCATCGTTCATTCATCCTCTATCAACGCTAACAGAACCATCCTCGGTACGAACGTGAATGCTGGGGTTTACCTCATTCGCGTAGAAACCGCCAAAGGAACAGATACACACCGCGTATTACTCAACTAGCACGTCATTGCGAGCGAGATACGAGCGAGGCAATCTCGTTTAGACACAGATTGCTTCGTTCCTCGCAATGACGCTAACCGCTAACTCCTAATACCTATAACCTAAGCAATGAAAAAGAAATACACAAAACCCACGGTCAAAAAAGTAAGCATCGACAACGAAATCAGCATGGTCATGATGTCCTTCGGTCCCAGTAGCGACCCAGAGAGTTCCATCATCAAGAAGATGAATCCGCTGCGATGGTGGAGGTAATTACCAAGATGAAAAAGTAATGAACTGTAGAAAGGATGCCTAGGCATCCTTTTTACTTTCTTCTAACTTCAACGCCATGAACGAACTGAAACAATTGAAGGCCAGAAAACCCGAATTAGCTGCCAAACAGGTTGGGAACGAATTGGTGCTGGTTCCGCTACAGGGCAGCGTGGCCGACCTGAATGAGATGTTTACCCTGAACGAAGTGGGGTCTTTCATTTGGGCGTGTTTGGATGAAAGCGATTCGGAAGAGGAAATCTGCACCAAGGTGGTGGAAGAATTCGACATTGATGCTGAAACGGCCCAGACCGATGTGACCAATTTTCTGTCAGATTTGAGCAAATTCCTGTTGAAAGAGCAATAAAGCATGATCATCCGTATTGCCGATTTCAACATACTCATCAAACAAATGGACGGGCATTCCATTGCGGTTGATGAGGGCTATGTTCCGTTCTTGGTTCATGCTGAAAACAAAACGCCAGACATGGTGGTGCATGCCTACGGAAGCTTGCCCGAACAAACATGGGCAGAAACAGCAATCTATAGCGCCAGCCAGACCGATGGCGAACTTTGGAATCTTTCGAAAATAGAAGACGGGTACCTACTGCGGGTGTTCGACCCAGAAGAACCCGGAACCTTGCAGCAGTTGTGTGTCGTCAGTTCCAATTTTCGCGAATGGAAGGTTTATATGGCTTCTGCCAACAGCGAATTTTCAAGCATCGAGCCGCTGAAATATCCGCTAGGGCCGTTATTGATGTATTATCTGACAGTGAATCACGATGCCATCATGATTCATGCTTCTGCCATCAGCGATAATGGTGTTGGTCGCCTTTTTACAGGCGTTTCGGGCAAAGGAAAAAGCACCTCGGCTAGGCTTTGGTTCGAGGCGGGTGCAGAGGTTTTGAATGACGACCGCCTCATAATTAGAAAGACCACCGAAGGTTATCGCATTTACAACACGCCCATGTTTTATGCCGATGAACCACGTTCGGCCATGTTGCGCTCGGCTTACATTATCCGACATCACAATGAAAATGTGGTCGATGACATTCACGGTGCAGAGGCGGTTTCGCAGCTCTTGGCCAATTGCATTCAGCACGGATATGATCGAAAAATGATGGAACACCACCTCCATTTTGTGTCCGAAATGGTGGCTCATATTTCGGTGTCTACTTTGGGTTTTGTTCCAAATAAAAGCGTCATTGAAACCATCAGAACGCATGAATCACGAAGAGCGGACGCTTAGCCTTGACGAACTTAAAGACGTAGGCCGGCATTTGCTGGATTCGGGTCAACAGGTAGAATTCCGATTGGGAGGAAATAGCATGTTCCCGTTTCTTCGGAACGGTGACATGGCCACGGTGGTCAAAGTTCCGATGCTCGAACTCAAACATGGACAAGTGGTGGTGTTTGCGCAGCAAGGTAAATGGATTGCTCATAGACTGATAGCACTCGACCACACTCAAAATGGCTCAAGGTTGGTTGCTCAGGGGGATAGTATTGTTCGGTTTGACAAGCCGATAGCGGAACATGATTACTTGGGAATCATTGTAGGTTTCGTACGCAACGGCAGGTCAATTGAAGTAGCTGATTACCGTCATAGGCTCTATGGCAGAATCTTCGTGAAGCTTAGACCATTTCCTCAAGCCTTGATTAGGTTATATCTCAAAATCAATAATCGTTGGAAAAAGAAAAAGGTTCATCGGAACTGATTCCGGATTTTGCTGGCCAAGGCAATCAAAGATTTATGGGCTAGAATCAGTACACGAAGAACGTACCATGGAAATAGCCAACTCCCTTCATTCAGATTAAAATACCCATACATGAATGCGGGCCGAGGAAAGAGATAAGTGACAATGAACTTCAACCTCGGGGTGAATCCTTTTAACTGGCTAAACCGACCCCATTTGATTGAGGCGATGTTTTCAAGCTTCATTGACGGTTTCACTGAGTAACCGGACAGATAGTCAAGGAACCGTGCTTCCGTGTTGTGGTTCGGCACGTGGGTTTTGAAGAAGGTATCAGGTATTTCCACTTTCCAGTGTTTGACACATAGCCTTAGGGTTTCCTGCACTTGGCTGAGGCATCTGAATTGTGTACATGCCGCTTCGAAGTAATTCCAGTCAATTGATTCACGCTGTTTTACGATCAACTCGCGGATGTCGCAAAAGCTCACCACTTTAAGCTCGTATCCCTCGAGATGTTTATGAAGGTGCAGACAAAGATGCTGCAGTAGCATTTCATGCCCGAATTGCCGGATGATACCGCCACAGAATTCCTGTTTGTGGGTAAGTTCCCAAAGCGCTGCTTCACTAATTTTTGCGCCCTGATGCCTGTTGTAAAGATGCGTATGTAGCTCAACAGTTACTCCATTCTTATAGAATGTGTACGGATGGGCTGGCGTAAACATTTCGTTTTCTAACGCAGAGTGTGGGACTGCTTTTTTCGTGTTCCAACCCGTTTTTTGCATCAGTTTACAAACTAGTTCAACATCTTCTGAGCGTATTAGGATGTCAATGTCGCTCAGGTGGCGCAGTCCTAAATCATTGTATACGGTTTCGGCAAGATAGATTCCCTTCAACGGAACACAATCAATCCCTGCTTCATTCAATTGCTCAAGTATCGTAGTAAATGATTCATACATCCGAATGTTCCGAACCAGCACCTGATTGTAAGCATTGGCAAAGGTCGAAGTAACGCTGGTTGGAAGGTTATGATTAACCGAGCTAAGTGTCTTATACAGCAGCGGTCCAAGATGAGACGCCAACGCGCGTTCTACAAAGAAATCGTAGTTATTCACTTTGGCAAGAACAAGCTCTAACCCCGACCGTTCAGTCTCGCTCAACTTAATCTTGCTATACGACAGTAAAATGTCATAAACCGCTTGATTCTTTGAACCCAATCGGGTTGTGCTTGTTTTGGTCATCTCATACAATGATATTGAATTAGAAGATGTGTTCTTAACTAGCAACAGATTCAAGGATTTATTTCAATAACCACACACTATATCTGGTAGAATGAGGTTCATGTGGTAAGTTCGAGAGGAACTATAAAATGTATCTTTACATCCCTTCTAAAATGAAGCAATTCTATAAAGGTCCATCAAACTTTAAATTCATTCGGTTCTCAACCGTTTGGGTGTTGTTGCTTTTAGTCGTATCAAAAGACGCTTTTAGTCAGTTTTACAATGGTTCGCAGATGGAGTTCGGGAAAAACCGAGTTCAATACGAGAAAACAGACTGGTTCTTTTATCGGTTCGACCGTTTTGATGTGTATTTCTACCAAGGAGGAGAGAAGCTTGCCGAATACACCATGCGTGCCAGCGATAGAGCAATCCACGATCTCGAGAAAACCTTCGATTACACACTTGATAAGCGTATTCAGGTTATTATTTACAACAAACTTTCAGAGCAGAAACAGAGCAATATTGGGCTTGTAACCGATCAACAGTATAACACCGGAGGTATTACTTCCATCGTGGGTTCTAAGCTGATCTTGTATTTCGATGGGGATTACAAGAACTATGAAGAGCAACTAAGGGCTGGTTTGGCGCGTGTGATGCTCGATCAGATGATGTATGGCGGAAGTTTTAAAGATGTAATTCGCAACAACACACTCCTTAATTTGCCCGAATGGTACGTGGAAGGTCTCGTGTCCTACCTGTCAACTGACTGGAACACGGAGGTTAATAATGAGGTGAAAGATGCCGTGATGAGCGGTCGATGGGAAAAATTCGGCCAACTGACTGGAAAAGACGCGAGGTACGGAGGCCACTCCATTTGGAAGTATGTGGTGGAGAGTTACGGAGCATCCGTAATCAGTAATATCCTGTACATGACACGCGTAAGCAGAAATGCAGATAACGGATTCCTTTTCGTGCTTGGCGTGTCACTCAAAAACCTTGCTGCTGAGTGGCTTCATTACTACGATAATATGTATTACAAGCAGGATTCTAAGCAGCAACTCCCCGAAGCCAAGCCACTAAATCGTGTCCGTAAGCGAGGCCAGCCTTATTGTGCCATCGAACATCCTAGATTGAGTCCAGATGGCAAAAATCTGGTTTATGTGTGGAATGATATGGGTAAGATTCGGGTCAAACTGCACGACATTCAGGCCAAGAAAAAGAAGACCATCTATCGCCAAGGTTATCGCGCTTACACCACTCAAGACCATAGTTACCCGATTGTAGCCTGGCATCCTAGCAATAAGCTCATTTCCATTATTACCGAACACAAGGGAAAGATCAAATTGATTCTATATAACCTCGAAACCAAGAAACGGGACACACGCGAACTGTTCAATTTTGAGAAGATTCTGTCCATGGACTATTCAGATGATGGACGCGAGTTTGTGTTCTCGGCAGTTCAATTAGGTCAATCGGACATCTATATCTACAACATCATATCCAATGTTTACGAGAAAATAACGGACGACATGTTCACGGATGTGGACGCTCGGTTCATAGATCGTTCTCGTAAGGTGATTTTTAGTTCAGATAGAAACAACGACACCATCAAGCAGTTTGATATGAAGCTGCTTCCTAGAAATTTAAATCACGATATTTTCATCTACGACCGCGATGCTAAAGAGCAAACCTATCGTAGAGTTACCAATACACCTTTTGTGGATGAGCTAGCACCTATGGAATATGATGGGAATAGCCTATCTTATTTGAGCGATGAGTTAGGTGTTTTTAATCGCTATTTGGCCAAGCTCGACAGTAGTATCGCCTATATTGATACTAGCATTCATTATTCGTATTTCACACGCTCGCGCCAGTTGAGTCAATATCCACGGAGCATCCACGAGTATGATGTGGATACCGTGAATGGCAAAATAGCAGAGGTCATTTTTGCCAAAGGCAATTATCGATTAACACTAAAAGATTGCGATGCCGAAAAAGCAGAAGTGCTTACCGAAGTAGGTTATTCTGGGTTTAAAAATAAGGCTGCAGAAGAGCCGAAAAAGAAGAAGAAGCGAACGTCCATATTGGTGGAAGACCAAAAGCCTTTGGGCGTGGAGGAGCAGCCAAAAGAGAAGCCCAATGGCTCCAAGCCTTCCAATCCGGGAGAGATTAATATTTACGATTATCAGTTTGATGCAGAGACTGATAGCAGACAATCTCAGGTTGAAGATGCAGATGAGGAGAAAACCACTGAATCGCCACGCTTACTTTCTGATGAACCACGTTCGCGCAGAGACCGAAAGCACGAGCAAGTAATGGCGCGCATTGATAGTCTGCATGCCGCATTGGAAGCCATTCAGAATGTGCCTATCGAAATGCAATTACCACCACAGCGAAACTATGATGTAGCCTTTAAGAGTGAGTATGTGGTAACACAGCTTGATAATGCGTTTGTGAATAGCACCTATCAGAAGTTCACAGGTGGAGGCTCGTTCAATAATCCAGGATTGAACGGTTTTTTTAAAACAGGAATTACCGACATTTTGGATGATTACAAGGTGGTTGGAGGCTTCCGTATCACTGGAAACCTCAATACAAATGAACTATTTGTTTCGGCCCAAAACTTCAAAAGAAGACTTGATAAACAGGTGGTATTCCACCGTCAGTCTATTGAGGATATCATCTCGTTTTCTACCGTAGTACAGGTATATACCTACACACTCACCTACAA
This sequence comes from Flavobacteriales bacterium, assembly GCA_021741075.1. Taxonomy (GTDB): domain Bacteria; phylum Bacteroidota; class Bacteroidia; order UBA10329; family UBA10329; genus UBA10329. Next base: position 14,082 of record JAIOYO010000042.1, read on the forward strand.
AATGAATTATCCGTTTAGCGATTTTTCTGCGCTTCGGGGAAATGTACTTGGGAGGTTTGATCAATCGGTTTACAAGAGCACATCCGACCGAAATTTGGAACGACCAGACGAACTACAATGGACTGGTGGTCTCAAGCTGGAGTACGTGTTCGACAACACACTTCCAATGGGATTGAACTTGTATCGCGGAACGCGATTGAAAATTTTCGGAGAATACTTTCAGCAAATCGATAAGGATGCTAAGAACTTATTCGTTATTGGTTTAGATGCACGGAATTACATAAAAGTGCACCGAGAGCTGATTTGGGCCAATCGTTTGGCAGCAAGTACATCCTTTGGTAAGCAGAAATTGGCCTATTTTCTTGGAGGCGTAGATCAGTGGATTGCTCCGGCATACAACAACGATATTCCGGTAGATTTTACCCAGAATTATGGCTTTCAAGCATTGGCCACCAACATGCGCGGACATCCTCAAAACATCCGAAACGGCAACAGTTTTGCGGTTATAAATAGCGAATTGCGCTGGCCTATATTCCGTTACTTAATTAATCGTCCTATTAAGTCCAATTTTATCTACAATTTCCAAATTGTAGGATTCGGAGATATTGGAACAGCATGGACTGGGCTGCATCCGTTTTCTGATGAGAATTCGCTTAATCGAGAGGAGGTTCAGCAAGGCTCTGTCCTCATCACGGTAAAAAACCGAAGGGAGCCCATTGTTGGTGGCTTTGGATTGGGAGCGAGAACCAAATTCCTCGGCTATTTCATTCGCTTAGATTACGCTTGGGGAGTGGAGAATCGCAAAGTGAACGATGGCTTTTGGTATATTTCCCTGAGTATGGATTTTTAACATGAGCGAACTTAATAAACCAAAAATGACAGTCTCGACAATTATCATCCTGCTACTTATCGGGGTGGCAGCAGGAATGCTTAGTGGATTTGTGGGAGTTGGAGGCGGTATTCTCATTGTACCAGCTCTTGTTTTTTTTCTTGGCTATGGTCAACACATGTCACAAGGAACTAGCCTTGCCATGATGATTCCGCCTATCGGAATTCTGGCCGTTTACAATTATTATAAGGCCGGTCAGGTTAATCTCGGGGCAGCAGCCATTCTCTGTATCACTTTTTTCGTTGGAGCTTATTTCGGTAGCAAATTGTCTATTTCGATTGACCAAAAAGTGGTCAAAAAAGTATTCGGAGTCGTAATGCTTTTGACCTCCATCAAACTACTTGCAAGCAAGTGATGAAGGATAGAATCAAACATATCGTTGCCGCAAATGCAAGCGAAATTCTAGACATCCGTAGACATTTACATGCCAATCCAGAACTTTCGTTTAAGGAGTTCGAAACCAGCAAGTTTGTAACAGCCGCGCTCGACAAATGGGGAATTCCTTACAAAAGTGGGTTTGTTGAGACAGGAATTGTAGCGCATATCGAAGGCAAAAATCCTTCCTCCAAGGTAATCGCACTTCGTGGAGATATGGACGCTCTTCCAATTTTGGAGGCTAACGATATTCCGTATAAATCAAAGAACCTAGGGGTGATGCATGCGTGTGGTCATGATGTCCATACATCTTGTGTTCTGGGTGTGGCTAAAACACTTCATTCCCTCAGAGATGATTTTGAAGGCACTGTAAAGATTATCTTTCAACCCGGAGAGGAACGATTGCCTGGTGGAGCATCGCTCATGATAAAGGAAGGAGCATTAGAAAATCCGAAGGCGAGTTCCATTTTGGGACAACATGTGTTGCCCGATTTGGAGGTGGGCAAGGTCGGATTCCGTTCGGGAATGTACATGGCATCTGCTGATGAGGTCTATTTCACTGTAAAAGGAAAAGGCGGACACGCGGCCTTGCAGCATTATCTTATTGACCCTGTTCTTATCACATCACACATCATCGTTGCCTTACAGCAATTAGTTAGCAGAAGATGCAAACCAGGCGTTCCATGCGTGCTTTCTTTCGGAAGTGTGCATGCCAATGGAGCAACTAATGTAATTCCGAACGAAGTTCAGGTGCAGGGCACATTTCGTACTATGGATGAGGAATGGCGAAAGGAAGCGCACATCATCATGAAAAAAATGGCTGAGGAGATGGCCTCCTCCATGGGCGCTACTTGCGATTTTAGAGTCGATGTTGGCTATCCATTCGTTTACAATGATGAAGTCTTGACTGCTTTTGCTCAAAACGTTGCCAAAGAATATCTCGGAGAAGAAAATGTGGTTAATCTTGATATGCGTATGACGGGTGAAGATTTTAGCTTCTATACCCAGCACATGCCGGGTTGTTTTTACCGACTAGGCGTTCGAAATGAGGTAAAAGGACTAACATCAGGTCTTCATACGCCCACTTTTAACGTAGACGAAAAGTGTTTGGAGATAGGCACGGGGCTTATGGCCTACATCGCCTATCGTCAACTGATGGCTTAGTAAAATAGCAAGTAATTCTTTTTCAGAGCCTGTTCCCTTGTTTTTGGGTCGAGGAACTTTAAGTTGAGGTTTTGTACTTCAAAATTCTGCAAAAGAGAATCTCGTTTTGGCTTCATTCCGAAGGATATAAGTTCCTGATAGCGTGCTTCGTTGGCGTAAACCACGGCTCCAGGGTGAATTGATTCTATGGTTGATGCAGCATCCTGTTTCCATGGAATAATGCGTTGCGCATAAAAATCTAAGCTTCTGCCACCTGTTGAAAATCCAAAGAATTCATTGTCCGACAACTCCTTTTCAACAACCCATTTACCCACCTGGGCATTGGCCTGATATGGCAATAATTGCGGATAAAAATGCAAGTTCAACCCAAGCCCAATAGCAATTGCACAAATGAAAGTTGGAATTACAATTTTGCTAATTCCCTTAGCCTTGAAAAAGTAGATAGAACTTACCAACGAAATTATCACAAGCAGTACTGGAATCCACAAGCCACCATTAGGGAAACAATACCATAGTAGACTGGCCATTGCTAGTGTGACAACTGAGCTTAATGTAAGTTGAATACGCCCCCAAATTACCTCATGCTTCACTCGATGTAAATATTTTGCGGTAAGGATGGCAATTAGTGGATACACAACGAATATGTAATGAGGTAGCTTGAATTTGGAGAGAGACAATGCCACCCACACCAAAACAATACCGCTAACGAGGTAGAGTTCAGCGCTTTTATCGCAAATTCCGTTTCGGACGTTTTTGAGTTCAGTGAGAAGGGCGGCAATGCCGAGCAGTGTCCACGGTAGAAAAGACCAAAGAAAGATGTGTGTGAAGAATAAAGGTGATGTATCGTTGCGCCACACGTTTTCACCTGTAATACGACCAAAGCTCTGAGTCCAGAAATAGAATTTAAGCCCATCGCTCCCATACTGATTGTAAAGTCCAATACTCATCGGAATGAGTAGAATGCTAACTAGAAAAAGAAGAATAACCCACCGCCAGTCGATGAGTAATTTCCATTGACGTTTGAGCAAAACGTGGCCTCCTACGGCCAAAGCTGGCATCATTAGCCCAATTGGGCCTTTTGTGAGCATAGCAACCGCAATACCAACCGCAGAGCCAAATAGGTAGCGCCACTGCTTTGTTTCCAAGTAGCTCAGCAGCATCCAAATGGAAAACACGATGGCGGAAACGAGAATTGTGTCGGTTTTGATGTCGTTATTTATCATCATCATTGCCAAAGAGCTTCCAATAATCCATGATGCGTGGCGACCAATCTCTTCGGAATACAACCGTTTTCCAAGTTTGTAGGTGCTGAATATTCCAAGAAGACTAAATAGTATTGAAGGTAATTTATACTGCCAATTTCCAATTCCAAACAGTTTCATGCTCAGGGCAGAAAGCCAAAATAGGAGTGGGGGTTTATCTAGGTAATCTACATTCCGGTCAAGCACCTGTAGGTATTTGCCCGACTTCAACATTTCTAGGGAAATGCTGGCATATTGAGCCGCATCCACTTCCATAATATCTAAGTTGGCGCCAGAGGCATATACAAGAAGTATTGCCAGATAAGGGAGCCATTTAATGATGAATGAGTGTAGTTGCATAAAGAACGCTGCAAAATAAAAAACCCCGTTACGCTTCTGCGCAACGGGGTTTTCAAAAATTGACTTTCGAGTGTTAGTCAACAAATATTTTGCGAGTAACAAGACCTTGATCGGTAGTCACTTTTACAAGATAAAGACCTGACGGCAATTCATCAATACCATTAATCTGGTGGCTTAATTTGTTCAGACCGTTTTCGGTTCTAACCATTTTACCAGTGATGTCAAAAATTTCAACATCAGTAATACGGATTCCTTCATTTGTTTTTACAACCAAGTAATCGTTGGCAGGATTTGGGTAAACAAACATGTTGCTGTTTACGAAATCAGTTTCTTCAACGCTTACGTCTTGCATAAGAAGCTCACGAAGTCTTGGAGCCAAATAACCGTGAATAGAATCCAAGTAGGTTCTTCCTTGTGCAGCAGACATAGTAGGGCTGCCACCAACACCGTTATCATGAATCGCCTGAGCGGCTACTGCTCCTACTAACGGGCTTGCGGCATTAACCACGGTTGTTTCATCCCACCAATCCCACGGAGATGACTCTTGGAATGGCCAAGCAATCGTAGGTCTTCGGAATGGGAATAGTCCTTTATAATCTTCAGGGTTCAAGCCAAGAGATGCGTGACTTGAAGCTAGTGCAGCGTTTGCAGCAGTAGTGTATGGGTCGTTGAATACTTTTCCATTATATAATGGATCGTTATTTCCTAGCTCATTTGCCTGACCAATAGCCCAACGGCTACCAACTACGTCAACAACGGTTTCCTGAGTCGTAGGTACAATGACAACACCTTGAGTGAAAGGCGCAAAACCATCATCCGGGCAATGAAAAGAGATGATTGGCGGCTCGCCAACTTCCATCCAAGCAGAATCGCCCAATGCACCGCCTACGTTAACACATGCAATAACATCATTTGAGTAACCGTAGTTATTTGTGTCATTGTAGATTCCGCCAAAACCTTCAATAGAACCAATGACCGCAGGATCCAAGTAAAGTTCGTTAGCAACATAACCGTATGTAGGTACGTCTACGGAGCTTAACCATTTGCCGCTTGCTTCGTTTTCAAGTTCTTCCATTCTGTCTAGTGAACCATAAGCAAGAGCGATATATCCACCCGATCCATGACCATAAATGATAATCTTGTCTGGATCAATCCCGTAAGGGTTACCTTCTTCAGCAACCGATTTTTTGAGGAAACGAACCAAAGATTTTGTGTCGTTAATAGCGCGATACACGGCAGTGAGGAGTGTTCCTTTACGCACGTCAGCACCAGTTATAGCATCTGTAGTTGTAGCATTCCAACCCAAGCGATACGCTGGAGCAAAAGCCACGTATCCTCTTTTTGCAAACATCTCAGCAGAAACCACCACAGAACTATCTCTGTTATTTCCACCTGCGCTTCCGTTCAAATATTTTGGAAGGAAGTTTCCAGTGTGAAGTACAATTACAGCTGCGCGCCCCGTTTCGTTGTCTCCCGTAGGGCTATAAACATCCGTTCTAAGCATGAAATTTGGCGTCACACTTGGAATGAAATTGTAGTTAGTCCCGAATTGTACATCGGTTGTGGTTGTAACTTCCGTATACACTTCGTCCAGATAACGGACTTGAGCTTGAGCAAGCCCAGCACCTAGCCCAAGGGCTAAGAAAGAGAGTAATAGTTTTTTCATGGTATTTTAGTTTACAAAGATTTAAGCCTTAAAGGTAATAAAAGATCAGTTCCACTCGAACAGTATAGAGAGATAAGCCATACGTCCAACTCTTGGTCCTCCATAGACTTGTATGTTCTTATTGTTAAATGCACGTTCAAATCGCTCACCTGCCGTTCCTTCATCAAAAAACGGCTTAATTCCGAAGAGGTTGGAAACACCTAATTTGAACGTGACGAAATTGCTCGGAATACGGTAGCTGACCTGAGCGTCAAACATATCGTATGTTGGAACGAGGCCTGTAAACTGAGGAGAACCTTCAAATATGAATCCTTGAACCCATTTATAATTCATACTGAATCCGAAGAAGCCGAGCTTGGCTTTTCCAAGGTCACGAGCCGAAAATCCCAAATTGAATTTGTGTTCAGGCGTGTTAAAGGCAGGGATAATCGGGTCATCTGCACTCGTTTTCTGAAGCTTGTTCCACGAGTAATTTCCACTTAGAGTGTATTTGTTTTTGAAGTAATAGCTTAGCGAAACGGAAGCACCTTGTGTGATAACCTGATTGGTGCTGTTGGCCGCTACACGATACGCCTGAGGTGAGATAGGAAGACCTAAAACTGTGTCAAATTTGGCATCTACGCCAAGATTGTACCCAATAAAATCATCATAAAAGCTTAGGTAATAGGAAGCATCTACATAAAGATGACCAAAAAAGAAACCGCGGTAACCTATTTCTCCTGTCTTCACCTTCTCTGGCACAATAGGGGCGATGTCAAAATAATCTAGGATGGTGTCATTACCAACGCCTGCTCCGGCATTCAAGTAGTCAACAAAAGATTCAACAGTTATAATGTCTTGGAAGCCGTTGATGTTGCCAATGAGAATAGCACGGCCAATATCATAATAAAGATACTGGTCAGCCAAGGTCGGATTTCGGATGGCTGAAGAGAATCCTCCTCGAATCGTATGGTCCTTGCTAGGCATATAAACCAACGATGCTGCTGGCGAGAATACGAATGGGAAATTTTGGTTCTTATCCATACGGAGAGCCGCGCTGATTTTTAGTTTGTCGTTGAAGAACTTCCGTTCCCATCCAACATAGACCCCAATTTCCCAATTGTAAATTTTCCTGAAGGTGGTGTCGAAAACAGTCGAGTCAGTTCTCACCCAGTTACTGCCAAATAGCGTGCTATCTGGGATTTCTCTTTCGGCAATGCGCATTTCGTCAAAAATGGTTCCTCTTGAATTAGGAGCATACAAACGACCGTTGGCTCCAAACGTGAATTGACCTAATTCTGTTCCTTTAATAGAGGGGTCTAATTTGTATTCTCCATGAAGGTGGTAGAGGGCGGACTTATCGTAGAACCGAGATCCGCCCCCATCAATACTATTGTCGGTGTAGGTGGTGGATCGTATCTGATTGAATAAATCGTTAAATGTTTGGGTTCCTGGAGCTGGGTAACCTTCGAGTGGACTATTCTCTAACGCACTTGTGGTCTGCTGATGCCATGCAGCTAACTCTTCTGGATGTTGAGCTAGTACAGATTGAATAGCCTCAGTGTCCCATCCAACACCAGCACCGCCAAACGTTACTCCGTTATCCGCAAGTAAAGCACGAACTTCTGGGCGAATGGTTGTAATCCAATAGTTGGCATAAGCCGTATTGTATTTTTCAAGCGTTCGCTGATTATTTAGGAGTTTGAATGCTGTAACAACCGCATCATACGATTTTCCCGCGTCCTCATTTGTTGAATATGCACGAACAAACCATCGGTCTCTCTTTGCAATTTCAATCCTGTTTTGAAAGAACAGCATGTCTTTTAGCGAAAATCTATTCTGACCTTGATAAACAGTAGTTCCTGAACCGAAATTGAAGGAATAGATTATTTCAACATCCGGCTTTAGCCTGTAGTGCATGGCCAAATTCGCCTTGAAATTTCGCGTGTTGTAATCAACTAAATCCTTTTCCATATAACCTCTACGAAAAAAGGTTCCCAATCCTGGATAATTTGCAATCTGAGAGGAGAAGTCATTTCCGCCAGCAAGATCTTCATCTCCATATCGGTTTACGGCATCATAACCACCCGGATTATCAGCTGAAACTCCAAGTTCATAGATTGGGTCTAAGTTGTCAGCAACCCAATCATTGGCTTGGAGATAGAATAGGTTCATTTTATAAGCGAATTTGTCTTCACCAGCTTTATTCTTGAATACTTGCGCCCAACGGATAGCTGCCTCAGCCAAATTACGTTCTCCTATTTTTATCTGTGCCTCTAAACCTGGCTTGATGAACGGACTCTTCGTTCTCATATCAATCACGCCATTGAAGGCGTTCGGACCATAGAATGCAGAGCTTGCACCTTGAACGATATCTACTTTAAGGACGTCCAATTCAGAGGAGCCCAAGAAGTTACCGAGACTGAAGTTTAAACCAGGTGATTGATTATCAACTCCATCAATTACCTGAAGAGAACGTACTGGAGAAGTACTGTTGAAACCACGGGTGTTGATTACTTTAAACCCAATACTAGCGGCTGTCAAATCCACTCCTTTTAAGTTACCTAAGCCATCGTAGAAGTTGGCCGCTGGAGTTTCCTTGATGGCGATGATGTCCATCGTTTCTACTGTAAGTGCAGATTCCTTTTGCTTCTCTGAAACACGAACATCTGTAACTACCACACCTTCTAGCATCACCGCATCTGTGGCAAGTTTGATGGTTAACGGAGCCAGTGAAGTAACTTGAATGTCCTGTTTTAGATAGCCGATATAGGACACAGTTACCTGAAAAGGTGGTTGCTTTCCAGCATTGAATTTAAACTTTCCGTCAAAGTCGGTGGTAGAACCAACCGCTGTTCCTGTGAGGACTATGCTTGCTCCGAAAAGCGGTTCACCACTTTCCGAATCGGTTATTGTTCCGCTAAAATCTTGAGCCTGCGAAAATCCCACAGTCGAGAAAAGTGCGATTACAAGTGTAAATACGAATTGAAACTTTAGTTGTATCAGTTGCCTCATACGTTTGTTATTATGGAGAAAGTCAAATATACCTAAGTAAAGCAAAGTGGAATCATCTTTTGCAAAGACATGAAGCGGGAATTAAACAATTTCCAATTCAAGTTGATGATAATACTGGCGGACATCTTCCAATATCTGCCTAATCTCATCATTGTTGTTCGAGATCACTAATTGCATGCGGAATTGCTTGAATCCGTGAAATCCTTTGAAATAATTGGCGTAGTGTCTTCTCATTTCCACATTTCCCAATACTTCACCCTTCCATTTAACCGAAAAATCAAAATGCTTTAAACATGTGTTTACACGGTCATCTATGGATGGTGGAGTAAGATGATTCCCTGTTTTGAGAAAATGTTTCACTTCATTAAAAATCCACGGATAGCCAATACTTGCACGACCAATCATAATTCCATCTACACCAAATTGGTCACGCATCAGCTTCGCCTTTTCTGGGCTATTAACGTCACCATTTCCAAATACAGGAATGTGAATACGAGGATTGTTCTTGATGTTTCCGATAAGTGTCCAATCAGCTTCGCCTTTGTACATCTGAACGCGCGTACGACCATGAATGCTTATCGCCTTCACGCCAACGTCTTGCAATCGCTCGGTCACTTCTTCCACATACATGCTTTCAGTATCCCAACCCAATCGGGTTTTGACCGTAACTGGTAAGTGCGTGCTTTTGATAATTTCAGCAGTCATTCTCACCATTTTTGGGATATCCTTTAGAATACCTGCACCAGCGCCTTTACATGTTACCTTCTTGACGGGACAGCCATAATTGATATCAATAATATCTGGTTTTGCGGCAGTGGCTATCTCAGCAGATTCTCTCATGGAATCGATGTTGCCACCAAAAATCTGAATTCCGATGGGGCGTTCGTATTCAAAGATGTCCAGCTTCTGTACGCTTTTGGCTGCATCTCGAATTAATCCTTCCGCAGAAATAAATTCGGTGTACATAATGTCTGCTCCGTTATCCTTACAGACAACTCGAAACGGTGGGTCGCTCACATCTTCCATTGGTGCAAGCAACAATGGGAATTCCCCAACCTCTATATCACCTATCTTTACCATTCTTAAAACGATTGCAAATTTACTTAATCTGAGTTTGACTGATTCCCTCCGAGCTTACGTGCTGCGGTCTCCGCTTAATGGTATTCTATTCTTTCTGTTGCTGATTTTCGCTGGCACATCTGTTTCCTCCTTTATAGGCTTCGTCATTTCTCAGTTGTTTTTTGGCATTCCTCTTCTGTCTCAACCAGCTCTCTTGGAAGATATGTCCAATCCGGAATTGATTTCCGCTTTCCGCACAATGCAACTGGTTCAAGGAGTTGGAATGCTGATTGTACCTTCTGTCATTTATCTCTGGATTTCATCTTCTTGGATTACTGTAAAAGCTCTTTTTGGAAGCCTAACTAGACAGTCAGTGATGATTTCTATAGCATTCTTTATGGTTGCGTTTCCTTTAGTTAACTATTTGGCGGATTGGAATGCTGGTTGGAATCTTCCGACCTTTTTGGGAGATTGGTTGGAAGTAAAGGAGTTTCAGGCTGGAGTAATGACCAAATTGTTTTTGGATATGCCGAATTTAGGATTGTTAATCCTAAACTTGGTAATGATTGCACTTCTACCGGCAATCGGGGAGGAGTTAATTTTTCGAGGAATCTTGCAGCGTGGGCTGCAAAAAATAGTCAATCCGCATCTGGCTATTTGGCTTTCTGCGATGCTATTTAGCGCAGTTCACATGCAATTCCTTGGTTTTGTTCCTCGAGTGTTAATGGGGGTTGGTATGGGTTATCTGTTCTTTTGGAGCGGAAATCTTTGGTATCCAATAGTTGCACATTTCACTAATAACGCATTAGCAGTTGGTATGGCGTACGGAATTCAACACCATTTAATTCATCCTAATTTGGAAAGTGCCGGAACTGATAATATTTCTTTAGCTGGCTTTTCACTCATGTTTTGTTTAATGATTCTATATCTTTTTAAGCAGTTTCAACAAAC
>JAIOYO010000043.1 GCA_021741075.1 Flavobacteriales bacterium
TAGTCATAAGCAATAAAAGCATTTCATGAAAAACGAAATTGCATCAGCGACAATACATGAGTTTGCATTAGAATGTCAAATTCTTGAATCGTTTCTGCCAATAATTAATAGTTATTCTGATTATTTAGTGTTAAACTCAATTATATCAGAGTTAGTTTTTGAGAAGCTTCGGGTTATTCAGACACTCAACAAGCTTGACAATGACAATTTCTCAATTCTATACAATCTAGTTGCTCATTTTACAAATAGACTTGATGATTGGTCGTATCAATTCTCACTGAACAAAGTGGAATATAAACACACCGCACCTTCAAAAATTTTACTTTCAAAAATAAACTTGAAGAATAAGAATAAACGCTTTGAACTAATTGAACTTATTGATAAAAAAACTACGTTTTTACAAAAATGCACCATTGCCAGATTAATTAATTACAACTTAAAGGGAGCGATTTTTGACAGAATGACTCAATTAAATTTGAGGAATGAAATTTTCAGTTTTTGGCTAGCTGGAGGATATGGAAGTGGTGTTTTAACATCGAATCCAGCCCATGTGTTTTCGTTGGACAAGAACACAATAAAATTATTTCTAGGTCTTCAGCTATCCAAGTTTAATTCTAATTACGATATAAAGGATAAAGAAGTATTGACCGGTTTTAAAAAGCCGATAATTATTGATCTTGAAAAAGCAACTAAGCTTTTTTATATTGAACTTACAATGTTACTTATTGATGGTCTAATCAACAACAACCTAGTTGCACTAGAAAAATTAAAACGAAACATTGATGATGCAATTTATTTCTTCACAAGCGAGGACGATTTAAGCATGCCTTCAGATTTTCTATATGACAAATTCTCTAGAAAACTAAATTTTCACACCGTACTAAAATCTATTCGTACAGCAGCTGAACTTGGAAATGCAACTGTTGCTGATAGAATGGCTACTCTTGATTTTTTTGGAGACTTTGAAAAACGCAAGTTTTTCATCAACCTTCCAACTGAATTCTCTTGGTTTAGCCAAATGAGCAATTGGAATCGGAATCTAGAGTATGAAAAAAACCCGTATCAGTTTATACTCGTGAATTACGTAAATGAACATATTAGAAGCGAGTCGTTAGCCGGAATTAGAGCATTAAAATTAGAAGTTGAAAGTTTTGAATCTCAATTAAAGTTGGATGAAAATTTAAACAATGTTTTAACTTTCAGCGCAACAAGCCTAAATAATGCAAAGGATGCTTCCATAATTGGGTTAATAACATATGCAGCAGCTAAGGGATTCAACGCGAGCGAGCCGCTCGATAGTGCTGCAACCGCAGCCGTTGTAGAGTATGTACGATTAACGTTTATGAAACAAAAGTGAAAATTCCCCGCCCGGGCAAGTGTTCCGAAAAATCACTTGTTTGGTCATAACACAACCCGATAGCGCGCGTTTAGCGCAGCGTAATGCGTGCCGCCACCGCTCATCTTAAAACCTTGCCCCATGACCCGCGAGCAACTACACCAACTATTTGAGCCAAAACCAGAAACTTGGGGGCTAAGAGGCGACCCCTATCTGTGGCAAGAAATGCAGCGCAGCATGCAGTCGGGCACAGCACCACAAACCGTAGAAGAACTGGAGCAATTGCTACACCAACGTTTTTTTGAACTTACAGGCAGCAGGGCAGAAGGCGAAGGAAGCATTCATGTAGAGAAGTTTGAGCATGGAGGCATGTCGAGCGGGCATGTTTCCATTGAATTTTGGCTGCAAACAGCTTTTCCTTTGTTGCTTCAACGAGCTACAGATTATGACCTACGGTAGCGCGCGTTCAGCTAAGCGCGCTTTGCTTGCCAGAAGTATGTTCTAATTGCCGAAGTTTCCTTTCTTTGATTTTCAATCAAAAACTGAAAAATGCAGATTCTCGCCTTTGTTGGGTTCACAGCTTTGGTGGCTGTTATTTCTTACTGGTTCAGTCGGTCTACAGACGAGCGTTCTTCTGATGGCTATTTCCTTGGTGGGCGAAGTTTAGGAGCGGTTGTCATTGCTGGTTCGTTGCTGCTCACCAATCTATCAACCGAACAAATTGTAGGGTTAAATGGTGCGGCTTTTAGAGAAGGCATTCTCGTAATGGCGTGGGAAACATTGGCTGCCATTGCCATGGTTGTAACGGCCATGTTTCTGCTTCCGCGTTATCTAAAAGGAGGCATTACCACCGTTCCTGAGTTTTTGGAGAAACGCTACGATAAAGCCACCCGTTCTATCACATCGGCCTTGTTTCTCAGCGGTTATGTGATTGTGCTTCTCCCCATTGTGCTCTATTCGGGTGCATTGGCTTTAAGTACCATGTTCTCCGTTCCCGAACTCCTCGGTGTGAGCGATACAACCGCCTTGTGGATTACTGTTTGGGGTATTGGAATAGTGGGTTCGGTCTATGCCATATTCGGAGGATTAAAAGCAGTGGCAGTCAGCGATACAATCAATGCAGTAGGTCTTATTGTTGGCGGTATGCTTATACCGGTGTTCGGTTTACAGATGGTAGGGGAGGGCAGTGTTCTCGAAGGTTTGAACATCATCATTCAGTCGCATCCAGAAAAGTTTGAGTCGTTGGGTTCCGAAAGTGCTTCGGTGCCGTTCTCCACCATATTCACCGGAATGATGCTGGTTCAGTTGTTCTATTGGGGTACCAATCAAGCCATTATTCAGCGTGCGTTGGGAGCCAGAAATTTGAAAGAAGGCCAGAAAGGACTGGTATTGGCAGCAGTTTTCAAGATACTAGGCCCCCTCATTGTGGTACTGCCCGGAATCATTGCGTTTCACATGTTTGGCGATTCGCTCACCAATCCCGATCAAGCATATCCCATGTTGGTGAATGCTGTTTTACCAGCTGGTGCGGTAGGTTTTTTTGCAGCCGTTTTGTTTGGCGCCATTTTAAGTTCCTTCAATTCGGCCCTCAATAGCTCGGTTACGCTATTCGGTTTCGACCTGTATAAGCAGTATTTCGATAAGGACGCAAGCGAAAAGAAGGTAGTTAAAGTGGGTAAGGTTTTCGGGGCATTTCTAGCCTTTTTATCCATGTTAATTGCTCCGCTGATTGCCAATGCGCCAGATGGTCTTTTTGGCTACTTACAAGAGGTAAACGGGTGTTACAGCATTCCTATTCTTACCATTATTGTGGTTGGTTATCTCACTAAGTTTGTTCCGGCCATTGCTGCAAAAGTGGCCATCTTCTCTGGCGTGGTGTTGTATAGCATTAGTCAGTTTGTTCTTAAACCAATGGTTATCGAATCGGGAGCAACCTATCCGCATTTCCTTCACGTAATGGCTATTCTTTTCGTGCTCAATGTGTGTATCATGCTTCTTATCGGGAAATGGAAGCCCTCCAACGTAGGATTTGAATTGGTGTATACCGACAAGGTTAATATCGACCCATGGAAAAATGTTTACATCGCCAGCGCGCTTGTTACGGTGATAGTGATATGCATCTATGTTTACTTTGCCTGATAATTCGGTTTTCGAACCGCTAGCCAACTCTTAAATCGCATTTCGTTGACACTCAAAAACAAAAAGTCGCCCTTGAATAATCTCAGTTCGATGCCCGATCTGAACAAGCAAGTGGTCAAATTCACCATGATTGGTGTATTGGCTGTTTTGGTGGATTTGAGTTGCTACTATTTGCTTTTACAGGTCATTCCCGAAAAATTGCTTGGGGCAATACCGAACGAAACGGTGGCTAAGTCCATTTCGTTTCTCTGCGGCATGAGCGTTACGTATTCGCTCAATAAACTCTGGACTTGGAAGAAAAAGGATAAATCCAAGTCTCGCATGGCCAAATTCGTAGCACTTTATGGATTTTCGCTGGTCATGAATGTTGCTGTCAATTCATCATTGCTATTCCTTCTACATCATTTTTCAGATGTTCTAGACCTTCCGTACAAGTATTTCATTGCCTTTGTTGGAGCCACTGGTTTCAGCGCAGTAATGAATTTTATAGGTCAGAAGTTTTGGGTTTTTACAACCGAGGAATAAGCTGATAAAATCAAGCGCGAATCAAGGCATTGTGGTGGATGCTAATGAGGATAGTTTACCACATACCTAATTTTCAACCCCTAACTGATATTTGTTTCCTTCAATATCAGCGCTTTCTATCCAGTCTTCGTAGGTAACAGTTTTATCCACTACTACAGGGTTTCCAAGATAGTCCAGTCGTTTAGCAGGCCAAATGCACGTTTTCCATAGGTACGTGAAGAGGTTCTTCTGTTCTAAATTAGGATGAATATGTGGTGCTATGTGCTCAGCATGATAAGCTGGCAATTGGCTCCAGTGCAAATCGGGTCGCTCATGATGAGCGGTATGGTACCCATTATTGAAAGCAATGAAATTAATGACTGTTCCAGTAAAATTTCTTGAATGATTGTACGGATGATTCTCATCGCAACCATCGTGCTGCCAGTAGTTGGTGCCCACAATTCCCCAAGCTGCATAAAAATGTGGTAGCCAAATAAGCAGAAGTGCATATTCCCAATTGTAGATGGTAATAGCAATCTTGAAACCTATTACCATCACCATTTCCAACACATATTGTACAAACCACTTTGGATGTTCTTTCATCATGCGTCTGGCAAATTCATTCTCATCTTTCATAATACCAGGCGCATGCTCAAAGAAGAACAGCAGCTGGTTAAGAAAATTCCACCTGTAACTTAACTTGGTGGTCCTAATACGATCCATCGCTTTCTGCGTATGTTGGTGATGACTGAAATTATGACCTGAAACATAGGCACTTACCGAATGCCCATAAGTAAATGAAAGCACAATCTGAAAGACCTTATTCATCCCTTTACGCTTGAAAATGGGATGATGGATGGTATTGTGCACAATTACAGCACAGAAAAAAGAAAGCACAGCCAACAGAGCAGTAATTGGTAGTCTCGCATACCATTCGGAAGGAAAGTAAATCCAAGCCAGCACCGAACACGTAAAGTAGAGGGCAACAACTACCAACGTGCGAATATCTGCGTTGTACTTAATCATGTGGCGAAGATATCAAATAGCGGAACTGTACTTGGGGCAGTCGTTTTAGCAAGGTTAGTTTGAATAATGTGGATGGGTTCACTAGTAAGAAGGACTAAAGTCACATCGAAATTGGCAATTGCTTTTTACCTATGTAATTGATAAGTCTAATTATGCGCACAGTTTACCTACTTCTTTTGCAATTTCTGCTCTTCGGAAAGTTGGTTTTGGCTACGTCATTAGAAAAACCCGATAGTAGTAAAGCTTTTTCGGGTTATGTAATTGCATTGGCGTGGCCTAAAGCATGGGCAAAGGAAGCAGGTGATGGCTATGATCGATTGATGCGCGGACTTGGTTTTAATGATGATGGTTTTTACCGAGTAGGACATGCAGCGCTTGTGCTTGTAAACGGAGACAATGGTTCTTGCCACTATTTTGATTTTGGTAGATACCACGCTCCCGTTGACATGGGACGAGTACGAGATGCCGAAACAGATCATGAACTTGTGATTGGAACCAAAGCCATCACGAATGGAAAGCGCATCAACAATTTGGATGAAATTTTATGCGAAGTACAATCCAATAGCAGTACTCATGCATCTGGGCCTTTATTTGCCAGTTATGTCCGCATCGATTTTTTTAAAGCTTATGAAACTGCTAAACAGCTTCAGGAAAAAGGCGCCATCGCCTACGGACCATTTGAAAAAGCAGGGCTTAATTGTTCTCGATTTGTTCGGGAAGTTATTCTTGCCGGTAATCCAAATTGGGCGCATGCATTGCGTTTACAGGTGGTTCCAATGGTAACGCCCAGTGTATTGTATCCCGTTTCGGCACTCTATCATTGGGTCAAAGTGCCTGGTTGTTTAGATTTAGAAGCAGAAGCGCGCAAAGAACACTTGAGCTCCTTGCCAGATTCATTATTCCAAGGAGTTATTCCCGAACCTAACTGTCCCTTAAATGTTCCTATAAGTGCTCAATGGTTGGCTGGAGAAGGAGCTGGTTCGTGGTACGACTTGGCTCGTACGGAATTAGGTTTTTTACTTACGCGCTATAGCCGAACGGGAGAGCAGGAATGTGCCGTACCCATGCAGCAAATTGATGGGGAGGAGTGGAGCCACGATGATTCGTTTACAATAACCTACATGAGTCATTGTGCAGAGATAAATCTACTTGTCAATGACGCACGCGTACGGTTAGGAACAAAGAAGTAACCAGCCGCCCTACTTGGTAAGCACTATCGAACGGCTGTATGGTTTATCGTTGGCGATAATACGATAGATATATTGGCCAGTAGCCCAACTTCCCGAAGTCGACTGCACAGGTATGCGATAGGTTCCTTGCGATTTATATCCCGATTCTAATTGAGCCACTTGCTTACCCATAATATCAAACAACTGAACGTTTACATCCATGCTGCCCGGAAGAGTGTATTCAATAACAACAGCACCATCTGGCATATATAATGCCTGATGTTTAAGGCCATTGCGTTCGTTTTCGGTCACACCAGTAACGCATTCAAAACCAAGGTTTAAGCGGTCGTAATGTACATTGAGCAGTGCTTCGTCTACATCTGCAGCAGGAATACACAACCAATTTTCCAGTACTGAAGCGTACAACTGGCGGTAATCAATATCAAATTCGAGGTTGCCAGCAAAATCTAAATTAGACATGGATGGATGTGTGCCTATAAACCCGTTTCCTTCTAGTGCTGGGCCGAAGAACATGGAAGGAGCAGCTGCACCATGATCGGTTCCGTCAGAGGCATTTTGCTCAACTCGTCTTCCGAATTCCGAAATGGTCATTCCAAGCACATCATTGTCTCTACCAGAAGCCGCTAGGTCTTCAAAGAAACTGCTTACTCCATCAGCTAAATCGGTAAGGAGTGTTTGATGAATATCTGGTTGTCCAGCATGTGTATCAAATCCATCAAGCGTTACTAAGTATACTTTGGTACCTAGCCCACCTTTTATTAAGCGAGCAATTAAGGCTAACTGATTCGAAAGAGGTGAGTTTGGATACGATACCGAATTGGTAGATGCATTATAGGCATCGTTTATAACTCCGGCATAAATAAATGTGCTGTTGGTAATTGCACGGAGGTAGCCTAACTGCTCGCCATATAAACAATCTGGTAAATTGACCACGTCATGTAACCAACCGTTTTGAGCCAGTTGATACAGTTGATTCGGGTCAGAAACAGAAAAAGCATAATCGGTGCTGTCTGTTCCTTTGAACATAAGGTTGCCAACACTTCCTATTTGAATCGCTAATGGTTCTTCTGGTGGATTGTTTAAGTAATCTGAATATTCTTCTTCATAATAACGGCCCATAAAGCCAGATCGTAGAATTTCATCTTCATCGGATCCAGTGGCCCAAACATCCGAAGAACGAAAATGCGATAAGCTTTGATCCTCGTAACCAACCCCATGCACAACTTTCATCTTTCCGTCATTCCAAAAGGATTCTAAACTAGACATGAAATTAGGCATGGCAAATTCTGGCGATAGGTTGAAGGAGTCAGCTTCGTTAATTCTAACAGAAGTTCGGTAGCTGGCGTAAGTCGAGTAATCGTAGATTGGAATAATGGTGTTAAGCCCATCGTTACCACCTTTTAAGCGAATAAACACAAGCACACGGTCTGAATTTGCTGCTGCCAGTGCCTTGGTTAATGGTGAGAGCGCGGTGGCCCCTACATTCATTCCGCCAAGTACCATCGAACCGCCAACTCCTAACCCAAGAGCTTTGAAAAACGAGCGTCTATCCCATGTTGCATGTTCCCGAGCGTGTTCTTCCTTCTCCTCAAACTTGTTGTTAGGCATGGTAAACAGCGGACCTTTATTCTTTGGATGATGATTCATGATAATGGATGTCTTAGGTCAGTTGGAATTCAGGTAAATGCGAAATGTGTGTAAGCAGAAGAAAAACTTGGTAATGAGCAAATTCTGCATTTAAATTCCACAAGTTGAAGGTGTAGTAATTAGCAGGATATACATCTCTAAATACTGTTGCGGCTTGCAAGTACTCAGCAGGTGTTTGTAGTCCTTTTGGCAGGAAATAATCAACAATTGTACGGCTTACTAAATCCGGGTCCGAACTCACGCCACCTACAAGGTTGATGGCCAGATTCCTAAATTCTTCTTCATTCTGACTGTAAGCATATTGGCAGAAATAGTCAATGATAAGCCAACGCCCAGTAATGGTGCTTGTATTTACCCATTCATGATTGCCCTGCCAACCAGCCACATCTACGGGGTTGAAGAGCTCTTGACCAAGCAGTGAGCCATAATATTGAGTGCCATTTAGAACAGTTGCATCGTAAGTAAATTCAGTTTCTGTAATAAAACTGACCATCATTTCCATAGGGCTTTTGATGTTTACGCCAATTACGTCATCATCAAAGAAGTGCTCGCTTTTGAACAACTGTTTTAGAACAGGTGCTATTTCGTAGTTTGAATTGATAAAGGTGCTAACCAAGGCATCAACTATGGATTGATCTGGGTTTGGACTTACAAAGAATTTGTAAAGCTTCGTGCAGATAAATTGCGCCATTTCTGACTCGCGCTGGGCAAACAGAATATTAATTACATCATCATAACCCCAATCTCCAGTCTGGCCAAAAATGGTTTTGTTAGCGTGTGAATGGCTGAGGTCGTTGAAAGTAATTGGCGCACAAAACTCTGTAAATCCGTTCCATCCCGTTAAGGCCTTGGCAGTTTCCACAATATCATCTTGCGTGTAGCCATTGTTTACGCCCAAGGTAAAAAGCTCGTAAAGTTCACGCGCATAATTCTCGTTGGGAGAAACAGCTGTGTTTTCGTACGAATTTAAGAATACAATCATGGCATTGCTGATGCCTACAGCATGTACAAAGTCCTTGAAATTTCCCAAACCATACACCTGCAACATATTGTAGTACTGATACATGTGAGACGGGCACTGATACACTTCTAACCGAGTTACGAAATGGTTGCTCCAAAACAATGTGAGTTTGTCTCGCAATCCGTTGTTGAGCATGTCGCTAACAAATTGGCTGTACCACTCAGTTATTTGTGCAGGAGCTTCCGTTCCAATGTTTGCATAATCAGTAAGATCCCAATTGCCCCAAGCAGGCGCGGCAGTAGGAGGCAAGGCAACAGCCTGATTTACCAATAAATCAATTAGGGTTTGTGGATTCATAGCTTCGGCTGCCTGAAGCGTTGCCAAATCTGTACTGAATCCCATTCTGCGATAGAGATGTTTTATTCTGCTTTGGTTCCAAGGTTTTGCTACGCTAGGAACGTAAGGCATTATTCCATCGAGGTCACAAGCTGGAGGTGCTAACATGGTAATTTGTTCTAAATAATGCTACTAAAGTACAATTCTACTCAGACCTACGAACTCAAAGATTTGAAGGATTATTATCTTCCAATTATTGAGAAATACGTTGGTACTAAACCAGTTTACTGGTAAAGCTTTCTACTCCCATTATTGTCCTAAACATTCCGAAATCGGTTCGTTTTTATTGAATGGATGATAATACTTGTCTTTAAAGATGTTGACAGTGAGCGTTTTAACCATTGACCGAAAAAAGGTTTCGTAAATTAAAGGCGTGATTAACGTGTTTATAAACCGAAGTCGAAACAAATCACATAGCTTACACAATGACAATTAGTAAGGCAATTCTTAAAAAAGTCGTATTTATTGATGATGACCCAGCCACAAACCTGCTTCATAAGATACTTGCCAAATCTATGAACTTGGCCGAAGAAGTTGAGTTTTATGAAACGGCAGAACAGGCACTAAAGGCTTACGACACGGAAGAGGAAGGGCGCAGTTTTCCTACCATATTCTTTGTGGACATTGGCCTGCCAAGGATGTCCGGACACGAGCTTAGTGTAGAACTTCGAGGGCTACCTGGTTTCCAGAAAACCAAATCAATCATCTGTTTTCTAACGGGATCTAAGGATATTCGAGATGTGGTTCGAGCTGACAACAACCAATTCAATCATTACTTCTGGAAGCCCTTGGATGACCGAAAGATAAAGCAACTTCTTCGCGAAGGACTTAACATTGGCGAGTAATCCGTGAACGGAAAAGCAAGCAATGATTAATAGAAACGGTGAGTTTCGGATGAATAACTACCTCAATGCTATCCTTTTTGGATTAGTCGGGCTGATGGGCATAGCAGTTATGCTCGGCTGGATTTTTGAAATCCCTATACTGGTACAGGTGATGATTGGCTTAGCGCCAATGCAATTTAATAATGCACTGTGCTTTTCTGTGATTGGTTTGGCTGGCATTTCATACATTATTCGTTGGAGGTGGCTATTGCTTGTTTCCGGTAGTTTCGGTGCTCTCCTCTCATCAATAACGCTCTTACAGTATTTCGTTAAGGCAGATTTCGGAATCGATTTCTTGTTTATGAATACGCACGAGCTTATTCCTACGGCACATCCAGGAAGTATGGCTCCTAATTCCGCTGCTGGTCACCTAATTTCGTTCGTTTCCTTACTGTTACTAATGGATAACCGGCTACTTTTTACCCGAGTGGCTTCGTGGCTTGGTGCAACCGTTGCAGCATTGGGTTTCGTCTCTTTTGCGGGCTATTTGATTGATATGGATGGTGGGTTTAATTGGGGGCGCTACACTCAAATGTCGCTTCACACCTCCTTTGGATTCATACTTGCTGGTAGCGCTTTAGGTGTAACTATTATTCCAAAAAGAAGACGAATAGAGAAAAGCAAATTTCTTCTGTGGCCATTTGAAATTATTCTTCTCGCAATGGTTTTTCTCATTGACCTACAGATTCCGCAAGGTGTTGCAGTTGGGCTACTTTACGTAATGCCATTGTTAGCCGCTTGGTATTTTAAAGATCGGAGATACATTCTTCTTGTAGCGGTCATTTGCAATCTGCTTATAGTTTTCGATATCATGTTGGCTACCGAGTATGTTGCAGGAAAAGAGGCTGTAATGTTTAATCGTATTATGAGCATTGTGGCTGTGTGGATAGCGGCCGCTATTTTTTACTTTCTCAAAAAATTATCCGAAAATCAAAATGAAACTGAACTCAAATTCAAGCTGGCTGTAGAGGGAACCACTGCAGGAATTTGGGATTGGAAAGATGTTAATCAAGATGAAGAATGGTGGTCTCACAGTTTTATAAACTTCTTGGTTATTCAATCAATGAGATTCCAGCTTCATTAGAGACCTTTTCAAATCTTGTGCATCCTGACGACAAGGAGTATACGTTTAAAATGGTTCAAAGACACTTTGAAAAGCGGGTTCCGTTTCTTGTAGAATATCGGCTCAAACATAAGTCAGGGAAATACAAATGGTTTCAGGGTTCTGGTCAGGCAACATGGGATGATGATGGAAAACCAATGCGAATGGTTGGTACTATTATCGATATCGATTCGCGTAAATTATCTGAAGAGGCAGAATTAAAACGTGCTGCCGAACTGGCTGAAAAGAACCGAGAACTTGAAGAATTTACCTATGTGGCTTCTCACGACCTTCAAGAACCAGTTAGAACTATTGCGAGTTTTGCTGACCTATTTGAGCAATCGTATGCCGATAAATTGGACGAAGAAGGTAGGCAGTATTTACAGTTTATCAAAGGGGCAAGCATGCGTTCTCAGCAGCTCATTGTTGATTTATTAGACTATAGTAGATTAGGAAAGAGCCGAGAAATGATACAGGTTAATATGAATGAAACCATTCAAGATGCACTTGTAGATTTGTCGGTCAAAATCAAAGAAGCGAAGGCAACGATTAAGGTGGATGATTTGCCAACCATTGCAGGAAATGCTACGGAGCTTCGTTTATTGTGTCAAAACCTAATATCCAACGCAATCAAGTTTAGGAAGGCTGAAATTAATCCTGAGATAAAGATATCTGTTCATCAAAATGAGACTGGATATCAATTTTCGGTTTCGGATAATGGTATAGGCATCGAAGAAAAATATTTGGATCGAATATTTGTCATTTTCAAACGCCTTCATGGAAAAACCGAATATGAAGGAACAGGAATTGGACTAGCACATTGCAAGAAAATAGTAGAACTACACCATGGAAGAATCTGGGTAGAATCGAAAGTAGGAGTTGGAAGCACCTTTTTATTTGTAATCCCGTCAGAGATTGAATCATGAAAAAATTGAACTGTGTTTTATTGATTGATGATGATGTTCCAACCAATTATTACAACAAGAAAGTAATTGAACAGATTGATTGTGCAGAACATGTAGAGACATGCATTAGTGCGAAAGCTGCATTGGAATTTCTGAAATCGGACTTTGATGATGGTGCACAACCAAAGCCAGATCTAATTTTTTTAGATATTAACATGCCCGGAATGGATGGTTGGGAATTTTTAGATTCTTACAACGAATTATCGGATGATGTAAAAGGGCAAATCGTTATTGTGATGTTGTCAACATCGGTCAATACTGATGATGAAGGCAAGGCGCTACAAAAAGGTGTCGAAGGTTTTGTAAGAAAGCCACTTTTCAAAGACTCACTTACCCGAATAATTGAAGAAAACTTCGGGTAATTCTATTTGCAACCAAACTCAGTTAAACTCAAATTGGCAAGTAAAAGTCCGTTACAATCGCCAATATCATATCGGTCGCCAAGTAGCTTGGCACCAAGTAAACCATCAGAAAGCAGCAATTGATGCATAGCATCTGTAAGTTGAATTTCGTTGTTCCTTCCTGGTTTTGTTTGTTCTAAAAATTGGAAAATCTCTGGTTTAAAGACGTAGCGCGCACAGAATGCTAAATTCGAATTGGTCTCGTCTTCAGTTGGTTTTTCAATTAACCGTTTGCCGTTATAAATTGTATCATCAAACTCACCCCCTTCAAAAATGCCATATTTGTGAATGAGGCATTCTTCTACCTCCTGTACACCAACAACGGAGCGACCATACATATTGAACGTAGAAATCAAGTGTTTCGTAAAAGAACCACACTCATCCATTTGAATAATACTATCGCCTAAAAGCACCGCAAATGGTTCGTTGCCAACTGCATCTTTGGCAGCAAGAACAGCATGCCCCAATCCGTTTTGTTCATGCTGGTAAACTGTGGTAATTTTTACCATGTTCCAGATGTTTTCCAACTGCTTCAACGCATCGTGCTTGCCATCCTTAATTAATTGTGCTCTCAACTTCTCATTCGGGCGGAAATAATCAGCAACTGCTTCTTTTCCTTCACTTATTACAAGAATCACTTCTTCAATTCCGCCATCTACAGCTTCTTTTACCACATGCTCAATCACGGGTCTTCCGCAAACGGGCAGTAACTCTTTCGGAACAATGGATGTAATGGGCAACATTCGGGTACCGAAACCCGCAGCAGGAATTACCGCTTTTCTCACTTTCATGATGAGTAAACGATTTGAGGTAGAAGTATGTTCACGCCAGCCTCGGTCAATTCTTGCTTTAGTTTGGTAAGGGTTTGTTGGTCTTTATACATTCCAATAATGGCACCTCCGGATCCGCAGAATTTGGCACTCGCACCGCTTTTTCGTGCTAACATCACCAGTTCTATTTGTTTCGGATGCAGCGTAACTAGCTGATTTCGAATGTCGAAATTTGAATTGATGCAGTCGTTCATTGTATTGATGTCTTCAGCCTCTAAAGCATCTCGGAATTTCATAGTTAGGCTCTTCCAACTCTCAATGGCCTCTAACATTTTTGTTTCACCATTATTAAACCGTTCTCGTAAATTACTGTGTGTTTTCTCAGAACCTTCAGCCAACGTATCAGAATATGCAATGTAAATGTTCTTAAGTGGACCCTTCAGCTTCTCATACTTCCCGTAAGGATTGGCGTTAAAGTGTCCTTGGTCAAAATCCATAAAAACAGGATGATTGTAGGCTTGAGCAACACGGTCTTGAAGTCCTGCAGGAATGTGTAATTGTTCGGTTTCTACTTGCCAAGCAAGATTTGCCAATTGCCATGGTTCCATTTTCACTCCGTACCAAGTGCCCAATGCACGCAAACAAGCAGAAATGATGGCGCTGGAACCAGAAAGCCCCAACAAAACCGGAATATCTGTGGTGTAACTGAGCTTGAATCCTCGGCTATGAAGCTGTATTCCTTGTTGTCGACAGTGATTAACGAACACAAGTAAAGTCGCTTTTAGCAGCCGCAATCCGCCATAATATCCCATCGAATTGACTGATGTTTGAAATGCGTCTAGATTATTCCATGCTAGGTGGTCAACCTTTCCAGGTAATACTTCAATGCTATCATGTTCTTCCATGCGCACTTCTGCATGAAAATCGCTGAAAACAAATGCAATAGTCATTCCTCCAAATCCATCAGAGGGATTTCCGATTAATGCCGCTCTCGGATACGCTACACCTAATACTCCTTGTGCCATTTGGCAAAAATAATCTATTGTATTACCGTGCTACTCCAGTGGTTTCAATGATTTGTGGTACTTACTTTTACGACACGTTAATCCAAATAACACAATAGAATGGGACGTTTTATTTATTGGTTGGCTCATTTTCTTTGGTACCGAATTGGCTCTTGGAAAGTTGTTTCTGTACCACCAGACGATATTAAAAAGGCTGTTCTGATTGCAGCACCTCACACGGCAAACGAAGATTTTCCTGTTGGAATCGGAGCTTGGTACGTAACAGGTAAAAAGGCACGATTCATTGCCAAAAAAGAACTGTTTGAAGGTCCAATGGGATTTATTTTTCGTTCAACCGGTGGAGTGCCAATCGATAGAAAGAGTAGTAAAAATATGGTACAGCAAGCGGCAGCTTTTTTTGGTCAATCAGATTCGTTTTTCCTGACTATTGCACCAGAGGGTACACGTGCTTTGCTACCAAGATGGAAAACAGGATTCTACTACATTGCCAAAACAGCAGGTGTTCCAATCATGTTATGTTATATGGATTTCAAGAAAAAGGAAGTAGGAATGGGACATGTTTTCTATCCAACAGACGATACTGCTGCTGATTTTAAGTATATCGAGGAGTTCTATTCTGGAATTACAGCCAAGCATCCAGAAAAGTATAATCCAAAGCTTACCGAGGATTAAGAATTAGAACAATTCTAGTACTTTTTTGTAGTTATGGATGTCATGTATAAGCTAGAACAGACTTTTCCGAAAGAACTCGAATATGCCGAAAAGCTTGTTCGGCTGATGGACGATAAATTCAAAATTCCATTCACCAACTTTCGTTTTGGTCTCGACCCAATTATTGGTATGGTGCCATTTGTTGGAGATGTTGTTTCGTTCGTAATCTCTGCTCTAATTGTAATGTCACTTTTCAGAAATGGTGTTCCACGTTCTGTTGTTTTGAGCATGGTAGCCAATATTATTCTAGATCTTCTTATTGGCGGAATTCCGGTGATAGGAGATGTTTGGGATTTCTTCAATAAGGCCAACAGAAAGAACTTAAAGTTGGCGCGGAGGCATTTTGAGAAACACAATTAGAACGCATTCTCCTTTTTCGGTTTTATCTCTATTTAAAGCGGAAAATAATATGACTCTTCGCCATCCCACCAGCGGTAGTCCATTACACGGGGCCAAGCTGGATTTACCATTTCAGATTCCCATGCTGCGTGCTCAGATTGTAGTTGTTGTACAACTTCGGGTTTGGATTCATAAAGATTATTTCGTTCTTCTTTATCCTCTTTCACATTATACAAAGCGTGGTTTCCACTCAAACCATCCTTAATCAATTTCCAATCTCCAGAACGGATTGCACGGTTGTAACCAGACCGCCAGCAAAGAATATTGTGAATAGGTTCCTGAATAGAATCGAGAAGAACGGGAAGGAGGGAGGCGCCATCCAACTTTCGGTTTTTCATGTACTTTATTCCAGCTAAATCTAAAGCTGTAGAGAACACATCAAGGGATATTACAGATTTGTCATAGCGGCTTCCTTCAGCAACTTGTCCATCCCAACGTACCATGAAAGGAACGTTCAAGCCCCCTTCAAAATTGGTGAATTTTCCACCTTTCAACGGTGCGTTATCGGTTGCTCCAGTGTAGGTGGCACCGCCATTATCGCTCAAAAAGAAAACGATTGTGTTTTCCATTAATCCACTTTCTTCCAAGTGATTGATAATGCTTCCAACCGCATCATCCAGTTGCCAAATCATGGCGTTGTAAACGCGCTTGTTTCGGTCTTCAATGTGTTCTAGTTTGTCATAATAGGCTTTTGTAGCCTGAAACGGAGTGTGTGGAGCCAAGAACGGAACGTAGAGAAAGAATGGCGAATCTTTGTTCTCATCAATGAACTGATTGGCTTCTTCCGCAATTCGATTGGTCAGGTAGAATTTCTCATCAATCACTTCATCATTTCTTCTGATGGCACAATTTCCTGTTCGCCCTTTGCCCCAAATAAATGGGTCCGAAAAATCCTTGTGTCGTTGATTGATAATGTTCTTGTCACTTGTATCGGCCATATAAAGCGAATAAGCTTCATAGAATCCGTACTGATAGTCAAACCCACGGTTGATTGGAATGGCGTGCTCACCTGAACCTAAATGCCATTTTCCTGCAATTCCTGTTCGGTAACCTGCCTTCTGAAGAATTTCTGAAAGCATTATTTCAGATGGCGGCATTCCATTTTTCACTACATCTTCAAATCGGGGAAATTCCACTTGGTCTGCAACCAACCAATCTCCAGTTGCAATGAAGTTTTTGTAAACGAACATCTCAATCCTGTTTTTAGGATATCGGTCGTGAGGTTGATATTCAAAACCAAATCGTTGCTGATAACGCCCAGTGAGCATTCCAGCACGTGATGGCGCGCAAATAGGCGAAGTGATATAGCCTTCAGTGAAGGTCATTCCCTTAAGTCCGATGGCGTCAATGTTTGGAGTTTGAATCGGTGGTTTGCCGTAAAGAGAGATGTCTGTTTTCCCCAAATCATCGGCCATAATAATGATGATGTTGGGTTTAGGAGTGGTGTCTGAAACAAGGGAACTTAGATATTCTTTTTTGTCTTGAATCTTCTCTTCGTCAAACGTGATTTCCATGTTTTTGGAACTCAATGGCCAAAATCCATAGATTAAAAAGGAAGCAAGAATTAAAAGAAGAAAGAAGATTAGCGGTTTGCGCTTCATGCGCCAAACATAGTTCTAAACAACATTATTTCAGTTGATTCAAGTCGCGTATTAGAATGCTGGAACGATCAAAGTTGATGAAGTTGTCCTTTTTCAGTTGGTTGAGAACAATTGTTACCAATTGGCGAGAGGTTCCAGTAATGTTTGCCATGTCTTGATGGGTAAAACCGTGGCGAACAAGAGTTTCGTCTCCGTACTTTCTTCCGTTTTTTTCAGCCTGCTCCTTTAAAAAACCAATAATGCGAGTTCGAGCGTCATCAAACACCAATTGTTCCAAACGCTTTTCAGACCGAGTAATGCGAATTCCCAATTTCTCTATCATTCTCAACCCTACTTGTGGGTTTTTGCTGATTAGTTCTTTGAGAATGGTAACTGGTAGCCGAAGAATTTCAACTTCACCTTTAAGTGTGGAGGCAAAATCAGGTCGTTCCGTCATTCCTGAAAGACCAAGTTCGCCAAACATTTCACCTTTGTAGAGAATGTTCTTGATGACCTCTTTTCCATCCTCATTAATGGTTCCCGCCTTCACAACTCCTTCGATTACGAAATAGACCCAGTCTGCTTCTTCTCCTGGACCATAAATAAAAGTGCTTTTGGGATATGACCTAAACTGAACGTATCGGCTAAGGAAATTCTGCTGGTCTACAGGTAAATCCTTTAACACATCCACATGACCAAAAATATCCCCGTCCACTATCATTTTGTCATTAATTGTACAGTTCCAAATTTCAATGTTCGTGTTCTTAATACATTCCAAATTTGTATCATGCAGTAGCAATCATGTTGTTTCTTTAACTGTAGAGGACCTAGGCTGAATGTTTAACTGAACGGTTGGTCAATTAATGAACATGCCTAGCTGTCTAATGTTCGGAATGTAAAAGCTTTTGTTTCTTTGTATTCATAAACCAACAAACCATCCATCATGAAAGTTTTAAAAATAGTAGGTATTGTAGCCTTAGTCTTACTTGGCGTCTACGTAATTGTGGCTGCTGTTGCACCATCCAGCCTTGTGGTTGAAAAATCTATTTCTGTGAATGCACCAGCATCGGCTGTTTTTAACGAAGTCAATTGTTTTGATAAGTGGCCTGGATGGAGTGCGTGGGATGCAATGGATTCTACAATGGTAAATGAATATTCGGATAATCCTTGTGGTTTGAACGCTTGGAATTCATGGGTAGGTGATAACTCAGGAGTAGGAAAACAGGTAATCTTAGAGGTTAGGCCAAACGAATACATTAAAACTAGTCTGGTTTTTAATGGAGATTCTGCTGTACAAATTGCCGAATGGTTTTTTGAAGAGACTGATGGTGTAACCACGGTGACTTGGAACTTCATTGGTTCAGAAGTTTCCTTTTTTAAACGACCAGGTAATTTGATTGGCGAGTTTTTTATTTCCTCAGCATACGTTTCGAGTCTTGAAGCATTAAAACTAATTGCAGAAGCTGCTCCGATTATTGAGGAATCAGCTTACGAAATCAAAGAAGTTGACTTGGAAGAGGTAAAATATCTTCTCATTTCTGGAGATGTTAAACCTAAAGATATTGAAGCTTTTTATGGTGAGAAGTTTGCGTTGATTTTGGGCTATTTGACTGAAAAGAAGGTTGAAATGGCTGGACATCCTTCAGGTTTGTTTTACAGTTGGACGGATACATTGGCGAAAATGTCTGCTGCCATTCCTGTAGGGTCTGATGTTGCAGGAACGAATGATATTGAATTCAGAATTGTTGAAGCTGGTAAAGCATTACAGATTGATTTTTATGGTGCTTATGACCAGACAGAAGCGGCTCATTACGCAATGGAAGACTACATGACGGCCAAAGGACTAGATATTGCTGGTGCCGTAAGAGAAGTCTATGTAACCGATCCAATGTCGGAGCCAGACACGAGCAAATGGTTGACTCAGATTATTTATCCAATTGTGCCTGCTCAGTAATTTATTCGTGAAATACAGTATGAAAGGGGGCATTGCCCCCTTTTTTATTCGTTTCATGTTTCAAAGATTGGAACCGTATCTTCGATGTCCTTTTTTTATGGCATCAATGAACCGAAATACCGGTGCTTTCCTTTTTTTAATTTGGCTGTCATTCCTTGATGGAACAATCTATGCCCAAGAATTGACCCAGATTGTCCGTGGTTCGGTGCTAGATCAAGATTCAAAAATTCCTTTGATAGGAGCGACAGTTTTTATTGTTGGAACGGATCCAATTCTTGGAGCATCAACCGACCTGGATGGTCGTTTTACCATTACAGGAGTTCCGGTTGGAAGACACGATTTAGCAATTCAGTATTTGGGCTACGAGCCAAAATCTATTCCGCAGGTTGATGTGGGAAGTGGAAAAGAAGTGGTTTTAAAGGTGGAAATGACGGAATCTACAGAAAAGTTGGCTGAAGTTGTGATTACTGGAGACAAGAAGTCAGCCGAAGCCAATAATGAGATGGCTTTGGTTAGCACGAGGTCATTTTCTTTGGAGCAATCTGAACGTTTTGCGGCTAGTATGAATGATCCGGGAAGAATGGCGCTTTCATTTGCCGGGGTTAATCTTACGGATGATGTTACGAATGAAATTTCTATTCGAGGAAATTCACCAAAAGGGCTATTATGGAGGTTGGAAGGTGTAGAGGTTCCCGTTCCTAATCACTTCAATATTGAAGGGCTTTATGCTGGCAATGTTTCTATTCTCTCTAATAATCTTCTAGATAGAAGCGATTTTTCGACTGGTGCTTTTCCGGCAGAATACGGTAATGCACTTTCAGGCGTATACGATTTGCGACTTAGAACCGGAAATGATCAAAAACGAGAGTACACTGTTCAAGTTGGATTCATGGGTTTAGAGGCTTCAGCAGAAGGACCATTTCTCAAGGGAAAACGAGCTTCTTATCTAGTAAACTATCGCTATTCGACCCTAGGTCTTTTTAAAGCGGTAGGAGCAAATTTGGGTGGCGACCTTAATACTGGTTTTCAAGATTTAAACCTAAAACTCAATTTCCCTACTAAGAAACTTGGAACGTTTTCAGCATTTCTTGTTGGAGGTTTAAGTGAAGCCGGATTTACGGCCGAACGCGATTCGTCTAAATGGAGCAATGGCTGGGACCAGCATCGAGTAGAAGAAGACTACCGAAATCATTTTGTTGCAACGGGAATCGGACATCGATTCATTATTAACGAGCAAAATTATATTCATACAACACTGGCTTACACGCAATCAGGCAATAACTTGTTACATAGTTACCTTACTGATTCATTGCAGTTTTTGGACTTCTGGAATTATAATGTTTACAACAGGGCCATCCGTCTATCGACTCAGTTCAACACAAAGTTTAACTCAAAACACAATCTTCGATATGGATTCAACTATAACAGGTTAATGTTTTCGCTTGAAGATCGGTGGATAGAAGGTTGGGGCGATTTTTATAGAGCAAAAGGCGAAGCGAATTTTTATCAGATATACGCACAACATCGCTATAGAATTAACGCGAACATAACCCTTATTGCAGGTATTCATGCTAGTTATTTCGATGTTAATGGAAAACTTGCTTTTGAGCCTAGGCTAGCTTTTGATTGGCGATTTGCTCCAAATCATAAATTATCACTCGGGTTTGGTATGCATAGCCGTCAAGAAAGTTTGGCTTTCTATTTTGTGGAAGACGGAAATGATTCCGGAACTATTAATCGATACCTTGATTATAGTCGAGCACTTCACGTAGTTTTAAGTTACGACTATCAAATTCTAAAAAATCTGAATCTTCATACAGAATTGTATTATCAATACTTGTATGGAATTCCAGTAAGGATAAAGCCGAATGCATTTTCGAGTATAAATGATAATGAGGCATACGAAAAACGAGCGCTAGTTAATGACGGCTTGGGAACGAATTATGGGTTGGAGTTGACCCTTGAAAAAAGCTTCTCCAAGAATTATTACGTGCTCCTTACTGGGTCGTTGTACAATTCTATTTATCAAGGCTCAGATAAGGTTTGGCGTAATACCAAGTACAATGGTAATTACATTACTAGTTTAACTGCAGGAAAGGATTTCCGAGTTGGCAAGAAAGGGAAAAACGTTATTGGTTTGAATATCAAGTTTTTCTATGCAGGCGGAAGAAGAGTAACACCCATTGATCTTGATGCTTCAATTGAAGAAGGAAATGAAGTGTTAGACGAATCAAGAATTCTCGAAGGTAGGGCGCCAGATTATTTTCGATTAGATGCCAGATTGCACTTTAAACACAACCTGAAAAAGATAGCATGGGAGGTTTCAATTGATATTCAAAACACGACTAATAGAAAAAACGTTATTAAAGAAAAGTATAACCCGAATACAGAATCAATTGAATTCAAGTATCAACAGGGTATTATTCCAGTACTGAAATTGCGTGTGGAATTCTAATTGAATAATATTAAGTACGTGCTAGACGAAGTCCTGAATTTCAGATTGATTTGGGTATAGATACAAACATGATAAGGGGCTTCTTTTTATTTCTCCTGCTTTTGATGTTCAACTTTTCTGTGCGAGGAGTTCAATTGCTGCCGTACCAAGGAATTGCTCCGCCACAGCTAGTTGATAGCTTTAAATTGCTACAAAAGGCATTAGTAGTAGGGAATGGAGAAACATTTTCTGCATACAATCAAATGCTGTTGGCTACCGCGAACGCTTCAAAAGAAGTTGAAGCTTGGAGAACACTGGTGTATTGTCAGGTTTTAATTGAACATGATAGTATACAGAAAGCAGAGCAAATTCTTGAGAATGCGAATGGACTTGGAATTGATTGGCTTGAATCCTTTCGAACCTATTTAAAAGGTATTCTGTCTACCCAAAGAGGTCAATATATTATTGCTAACGCTGAACTCTTACAGGCTTTGACTGGTCTCTCGGATGAGAGCATTTTAAAAATGTTGATACATCAAGCACTTGCAGAAAACCTCAGGCTCAAGGGTAATTTGGATAAAAGCCTGAAAATGTGGTTCGAATCTCTTGCCACAAGTGAGCTTCTGAAGGATTCTATTGCGATAGCTGAAGCGTATTTAGGTAGAGGAATGACCAGATTGGCGCTTGCCGAATTTAGATTGGCGGAGCAAGATATATCGGTTTCGTTGGGCTACTTTTCAAGGATTGAAGCTTCAAGAAAAATATCAGAGTGTTATTCGGCCTTGGCTCTAGTTGATTACCATAAATGTGATTATCAAAGTTCCATTAATCTCGGAATACGCGGATATGAAATCAGCAAAAAAATTAATGACATTAATGGTCAAGCAGATGGTTTGAAAAATCTGGCGTTAGCGTACATGGGGCTGAAAAACTGGAATCAGGCACTTCGATATCTAGAGCAGTCGGTTCAGTTAATCAGTCGCACAAGTAAACAGGGAGAAATATCAGGTATTCTTAACAATCTTGGTGTTTGTAACCAACAGCTCGGTAATGCTACCGAGGCTTTAGGTCATTTTAAGTTAGCGCTGCTAAAGGGAAAAGAAAGTGGAAATACGAAAGAGATGATTCATTCATATCGAAATATATCCAACCATTATGCTAAATTATTTGATTATGAATCCGCGTATTACGCGCAATCAAGAATAGCTGTTTTGACAGATAGCCTCGCTTCATTAAACCAAGTTCAAACAATTGAAGAACTGGAGTTTAGCCACGGAATAGGTCAGAAAGAGCAAGAAATTTTATTTCTGAAACAGGAAAAAAAAATAATAACTAACCGATGGTTGAATTTGGCACTAGCTCTTTTTATGCTAATCATTGTTGGAATCTTGTTTATCGATAATCAAAAGAGGAAACATCGCCAAGAAACAGCATTATTAAGCGCAACAGATAAACTGCAAAAAACAGAATTGAAGAGAGTTTCGGACTTGCTGGCGTTTAATCAGAACAAGCTTTCATTGTACACTGAAAACCTAATAAAGAAAAATGAATTAGTTAATCAACTCGAATCTAAATTGAGAAATAAGGTAGATGGCTCGCTAGAAAATGTGGTCGACAGTGAGCATTTCACTGCAGATTTTTCTTCGGTTCGCATTTTGACAGATGAAGACTGGGTAGAATTCAAAGAACTTTTTGATGAAGTACATAAAGGGTTGCTTGACCGATTGCTGAAATCTTTTCAAGATCTGACTTTAGCGGAGCAACGTCTTTTTTTGTTAATGAAATTGAAGTTGTCCACCAAAGAAATAGCGAATATTCTGGGTGTTTCTCCTGATTCTGTAAAGAAGGGAAGGTATCGATTGAAGAAGAAAGTCGGTGTTGAAGACGCAACATCCTTACAGGACTTTGTAACCTCATTCTGAGGATAAATAGTGGTTTGTCCACCACTTTGTCCACCAAAAAAAGATTGGGATTCAAAATAAATTCAGACATTTGTTACGTGAATCACGTATAACTCAGTAAGTGTTATGGACATCCAAGCGAATTACATACATCTAGAGCAGTTTAAGTTGTTTGATAATATTCCAAGAGCAGTTTTGGAAGAGGTTTCAAATTTTACAACGCTTAGAACGAGGTCGAAAAATTCGTATGTATATCATCCAGGGGATGCAAGTGAGGTGTTGTTTATCCTGAAGGAAGGACGTGTAAAGATTGGAAACTACTCTGATGACGGGAGAGAAGTAATTAAAGCCATTATTCATCCAGGAGAAATTTTTGGTGAAATGGGATTAGCAGGGGAAGAAATACGTAATGAGTTTGCCATCACGATGAAAGAAGAATGTTCTTTCTATATGATTTACGTTGCTGATTTAAAAACGGTAATGCGTGATAATGCTGAGTTGAGTCTTCGATTAATTGATCGGATTGGATTAAGAATTCGTAGAACAGAAAGCCGTTTGGAGTCTATTATATTCAAGGATTCAAGAACACGTGTTGTCGAATTCATCAAAGAAATGGCCGATAATATTGGGCGTGTATATGGCAATGAGGTTTTGCTAGAGCACTTCCTAACTCATCAAGACATAGCAAATTTGACAGGAACTTCACGTCAGTTTGTAACAAGCGTTTTGAATGAGTTGAAAAGAGATCACATAATTAAATTTGATAGAAACACGATTTTAGTGTCGGATACCAAGGGGTTGGCCGCACTAACTTCGACTGGTCTGGCTTAGCGAATGTAATAGGGGTTGGATTCGTTTTAGAGATTATCTCAGCCAGACC
>JAIOYO010000044.1 GCA_021741075.1 Flavobacteriales bacterium
GTGGAAAAGGCACACACACATTCACGTTTGATAAGCTGAAAAACAACACTTCTTCATCGCTACGAAATCATTCACTTACACTCGAATTCACACCAAACCCGATCTGGCTGGCGGTGCTTTCGCTGCCTTACATGATGGAGTATCCCTACGAATGCTCTGAGCAGATTTTCAGTCGCTATTATTCGAATGCGATCGGCACGTATTTGGCCAATTCTGACCCTGCCATCAAGCGTGTGTTCGACCAATGGAAAAGTGCGGCTCAGAACAAAGAGGGTGATGCGTTTCTTTCTGAATTGGAGAAGAATCCAGAGTTGAAACAAGCCTTATTGACCGAAACGCCTTGGGTTCGTGACGCACAGAACGAGACCGAACAACGCAGACGAATCGCTGAGCTTTTCGACACGGACCGAATGGAAACGGAATTGGCGATTGCTCTCAAAAAACTGAAGCAGAATCAAAAGCCTGATGGCGGCTGGGGCTGGTTCAACGGCATGGAATCGGACATGTACATCACGCGCTACATCGTTTCGGGTTTCGGGAAAATGCGAAAAATGGGTGTTTGGCAAATGGATGCCGAAACGCAGACCATGCTTGAACGTGCCATCGAATTCCTTGATGAGGAAATGGTGGAATACTACGACCGCAGAGCATTGAAGGAGAAAGATTATGTGCCTAGTTGGACCGACCTCCACATGACCTACGCACGTTCGTTCTGGTTGGATGATTTCAAATTGAAAGGCAAGCCGCAAACCACTTACAACCTCATCGTGAAACTCATCCGCGATAAATGGACAAAACTGGATGCTTCGCAGAAAGGATTGGCCGCTGTCATCTTGAACCGTTCAGGATTTGAAGCAGACGCGAAAAAAGTGATTGTCTCCCTACGTGAAACGGCTTTGCACAGCGAAGAATTCGGCACGTACTGGGCCATGGACAAAGGTTATTACTGGCATCAGGCACCGATTGAAAACCATGTGATGATTCTGGAAGCATTCCATGAAGTGGCACAGGATGCCGAGATGGTTTCGGAGATGAACATTTGGCTACTGAAGCAGAAACAAACCCAAAGTTGGGAAACCACCAAAGCGACTGCGGAAGCATGCTACGCGCTCCTGTCAACGGGAAACACAAACTTCGATACGGAAGCGATGGTTTCCATCAAACTCGGTAACGAAACCATCGACCCACGAACAGACAAAGACCTGAAAACTGAAGCGGGAACGGGTTATTTCAAAACCAATTGGACTGGTAAGGGCGTATGGCCATACGCCCCTACATCTTCAGACAACGGAAAAGTCACGGTGACCAAAGACAACGAAGGTGTGGCGTGGGGAGCGGTTTACTGGCAGTATTTCGAGGACTTGGACAAAATCACAGGCGTGACCGACAATCCGATCAAAATGAAGCGCGAAGTGATGCTGCTACAAGACACCGAAAACGGTCCGTTGATGAAAAAGCTGGATGCAAGCACGTCTCTTTCTGTTGGAGATAGAGTTCGTGTGAAGATCACGCTCGAAACCGACCGCCACATGGAATACGTGCATCTGAAAGACATGCGGGCTGCCAGCTTTGAACCGCGCAAGCAACTTTCTGGAGCAGAGTATCAAGAAGGATTGAGCTATTACCGCTCCACCACCGATGTGGCCATGAATTTCTTCTTCGGCTATCTGCCCAAAGGAACATTCGTGTTCGAACACGATTTGAACGTTACGCAAGCGGGAATCTTCAGCAATGGCATTTCGCAATTGCAGTGCATGTATGCGCCTGAGTTTACCACGCATTCGGAAGGGGTAAAGATTGAGATTGGGCGTTAAACCCGCTCAATGATCGTAGCGATTCCCATTCCGCCACCCCACATTATGACCCAACGATAAGTGGCAAGTGGTCGGTTAGAAATTCCGAAAGTTTGCTCACTCTCACATTTTCAGTAAGCTGATAATTGTCCGTATCAGGTGTAATGATGAAATTCTGTGCTGTTCCGAGGTCGGTAAATGACTGCGTGATGCCCTTGGTCGTCCTTGGTGCTGACGTGTATTTCACTTCGATGCTTGCAACGGGTTGGCCGCTACGTATCAGCACAAGGTCGCACTCGGCACCTTCATGTGTCCGGTAGAAATAAGGCTCCATGTCATCTGGTAGCAGTTGTATGATCTGCTCTATGGCGTAACCTTCCCAAGAAGCACCCAACGAGGGATGCATCTGAAGGGCTTCGGTCGAAGCGATTCCCAGCAACCGGTGCAATGCACCTGTGTCGCGGACATAGATTTTCGGTGCCTTGACCAAGCGTTTTCCAAGGTTCACATACCAAGGCTGCAGCTGGCGGATCAGGAACGCGCCTTCGAGAAAGGCCAGATACTTCTTGACGGTAACCGAGGTGACCCCCAGCGAACGGCCAAGATTGCTCATGTTAAGTACGTTGCCGTGAATGTGTGCCACCATGGTCCACAGTTTTCTGATCATCGTACGGTCAATATCGAGCCCCAACATGGGCAGGTCGCGCTCCACGTAGGTCTGAATAAAACTCGTATGCCATTGCACAGTCATGCGATCGGTAGGTGCGAGGTATGCATCAGGAAAGCCACCCCTGAACCAGTGACGGAGCATGTCATCACGGGTTTCGTGATCCACTTCGGTAAGGTTGAATGGGGTCAGTTCGCGGTAGGAAATGCGCCCTGCCAGCGATTCTGATGAGTTTCGGATAAGGTCGGGAGTGGCAGAGCCAAGCAACAGGAAACGGGCTGGCTGACGCTGAATGTCCACCATTGAGCGTAGAATGGGAAACAGTTGCGGCATGCGCTGAATCTCGTCAAGCACTACGCAGCGGTCAATATTGGTTTTGAAGAAAAGCACGGGATCGGTCAACTTGGCCTCGTCCTCAGGGTTTTCAAGGTCGAGATAAACGGCTTCGCGCCCCATTCGGGTGAGCAGGTCTTTGGCAAGCGTGGTCTTGCCGACCTGTCGCGGACCCACAATGGCCACTACTGGGAAAAAACCTAATAATTCCAGCATGTCTGCGTCTGCGATTCTCCGTTTCACATCACAAACGTACGTATTATTCCTGAATTTTTAAACTTTGTATTTAAATTTTCGTTCATAACTGGCCTTAAACCCGCTCGATGATTGTAGCAATACCCATTCCGCCACCAACGCAAAGCGTTACGAGACCCGTTTGCTTATCCTGACGTTCGAGTTCATCAATCAGAGTTGCCATAAGAATGGCTCCTGTGGCTCCAAGTGGATGGCCCATGGCGATAGCGCCACCATTTACGTTGATCCTGCTTTCGTCAATGCCGAGGTCTTCCATAAAACGAAGCACAACGGCTGCAAATGCTTCGTTTACTTCCATCAGGTCGATGTCTCCGATTTCCATTCCTGCTTTTTTCAACGCCTTTCTGGTAACGGGCGCTGGTCCCAGAAGCATGATGGTCGGTTCGGTTCCTGTCAAAGCCATCGAACGGATCCGTGCACGTGGTTTCAAGCCTTGAGCCGCACCAGCTTCTTTCGTTCCGATCAAAGTCAATGCCGCACCATCCACAATGGCCGAGGAGTTTCCAGCGTGATGAACGTGGTTGATGGTTCCAACCTCAGGATATTTCTTCAACGCCAACATATCAAATCCCATTTCGCCCAATTTTACGAAGGCTGGATTCAGATTAGCGAGACCTTCGGCTGAAGTTCCTGGACGAATCATTTGATCTCTATCCAAAAGCACATTTCCGTCAGCACCTTTTACCGATAGAATTGACTTTGCAAATCGGCCTTCATTCCAAGCTCTGTCTGCTTTGGCATGTGATCGCGAAGCAAATTCATCCAATTGCGTTCGGTTGTAGCCGAATTTCGAAGCGATGAGGTCGGCTGAAATTCCCTGAGGAACCAAGCCATGTTTCATGATGAAATCGCGGTCGTCATACATCGGACCGCCATCGGAAGCGATCGGTACGCGACTCATGCTTTCCAGTCCACCAGCAACCAAAAGACCCGCGTTTCCGCTACCAACGTAAGCAGCCGCCATGTTGATGGCTTCCAATCCTGAAGCACAGAAACGATTGACCTGGACGCCTGCGGTGGTTTCAGCATAGCCC
The DNA here is from genome assembly GCA_021741075.1 of Flavobacteriales bacterium. Lineage (GTDB taxonomy): Bacteria > Bacteroidota > Bacteroidia > UBA10329 > UBA10329 > UBA10329. The sequence goes on from JAIOYO010000044.1 coordinate 4,083, forward strand.
GCTTCAATGGCCGCAGCCTTGGCGATGTTTGCGCCTTGGTCTTTGACAGGGCTTACGCATCCGATAATGGCATCTTCCACCAGATCCGTGTTCAAGTTATTTCTATCGCGAATGGCCTTGAAGGTCAAAGCCAGCAAATCGACTGGTTTTACCGAAGCCAAAGCTCCATCTGGTTTTCCTTTTCCTCTTGGTGTGCGTACGGCATCGAATATATAAGCGCTCATTTCTGTGATTTTGGGCAAATATAAGCCTCCCCCAACCCCTCCCAAGGAGAGGAGCAAAAAAGACTGAAAAAGCCGTCTTGTTTGCCTCAACAAATACTTTAAGAGTTACATTTGTCCCAAAATCCCATCCATGCAAATTGACTCTACTTTCACCAATGCCATTCATATTTGTGTTTACCTCGATAGAACCGACAAAACCTTGGTGAATAGTACCGAGTTGGGTGAAAGTATTGGAACTAATCCTGTGGTTGTGCGAAGAATTGTTGGGCGACTGAAGGAATTCGGACTGATAAAGGTAAAGCAAGGAATTGGTGGCGGCTACTTTTTAGGTCGACCAGCCTTGAGCATTACACTTTGGGATATTTACCTAGCAATGAAGAAGGATAATCCGTTCCGCTGCAAGGTTGGAAACGAGGAAGACACGGTTTCCGTGAACCTGCCTGAAGCGCTGGAAGAAACCTTTGCACACGCGGAATACGCGCTGAAAAAGCCTCTTTCGGCCGTTACCGTGAAATCGGTTTCGCAGCGGATTGATTAGTTCAACCTCTTACTGCTCCGCGACTTGCGAAAACTCCGGTTCGCCAACTTGTGTTCTCGATCTGCCTGTAACCAGTTCATAGGTCGTATCATAATCTTCTCGAACAGTGCCGAATAATCGGTCCCAAAAAAGTGTGTAGAGCCCGTAATTCCCATTGAATTTGTGGTGATGTAGGTTGTGTGCCGTGGATGTGTTCACCCATTTTCCGAACTTGTTTTTATGAAAACCCTTCGGAAGTATTTCGAATCCTAGATGTCCATAGACATTGTAAGCGATCTGGAACAGGAAGAAAAAGATAATCGCAGAAACATGAACGGGCAACGTAAAGGCTATGATCGGTAGAATTGCAGCTTCCAAAATCGCTTCTAGCGGATGAAAGGCATAAGCAGTCCATGGAGAAGGATTGGTGGAACGATGATGAATGAGATGCACGTGTTTGAAAAGGATAGGGTGATGCATTGCTCTGTGCATAAAATAGAACCACGTATCGTGTAGAAAGAACATCCAGAAAAAGGTAAAAACATAATACGCCATGCCGTATTCGTTGATGTCCTTGTAAACATTATGGTAATCTGAGCCAGTTTTGAACGTAAGAAGAATAATTACAGCTCCTATGAATGTGGTTAGCGCTGAATAGAGAAAATCCCTCCTGTAATCCTTAAAAGCAGGCATCTTCTGTTGAATCTTTCTGAACCAAAGGGGTTTTCGTAAGACCACATAAAACAGGAAGAATGTACCGCTGGCAAAAATCAGGTAGTCTTTGGCAATACGCCATACTTCGAATAAAAACTTCTCAAAAAACGGAATGTCCATTGCTCATTATTTTAGTTGTGCCGTGCAAATTTGGTATTCCGTATCGGCAAAAAATTTGACCCTCGTCAAATAATGCGGCCGATTACAATTTACCAGCTCTAACGCGGCTCAAAGTCTCCAAAGCCATATCGAGGTAAGAAGCAATATGCGTGAGCGGAACTCGGTTAACGACTTCCGGCTGCAACTCACGGAGTTTTAGATAGCGTTCTCTTGATGAACCAATTCGAAGAAGGCTTAACTGCTGACTGCCCTTCAGAAGATATTCGCCCAATAGCTTTGCAATTCCACCATGAAACCTCGGGTACTCATTAATAAAGCTGTTGAACTCTTCTTTGCTTGACCAAATCAATTCAACTGGTTCGATTGCTGCAATTGAAACTCCAGAAGGCGTTTGCTCTACGAAACTACCGTAAGGGAAAGCTGGCTCGTTTTCAAAACCGAAATTGGTTGTGTGGTCCTTTCCTTCTTTTGAAGTATAAAAGAACCTGACCGCACCACTTAGCAAGAAGTAAGCTCGCTTTGATACTTGTCCTTGTTTATGGATAAGCTCGCCTTTCTTATGAGAAGAAAAATGCATCACTTTTTTGATAGCGTTGCTCTCCTCTTCGCTAATGTCATCGACATAATTTGAGATATACGCAATCAGGTCTTCTTTTTTGCTCTCGAATTCCTTCCCCTCTTTCATCTCAATTGGTCTTCACGTATGCTGAAAAGGGTTCTCCATACAATCATGCTCAGTAAAGCAACTTATCGTAAGGATAACGCGTGATGTGAACCGCCTTGGCGCGCTCATAAAGCAAATCGCGCAACTCATCAATATTCTCCTTTTTGGTGGCGGAGATGAAGATGCAGTCTTCTCCCATTCTTCCCATCCAACTGCGTTTCAGGTCCTCCAAACTCCAGTTTTCTCTGGTGGTTTCGGTTAGGTCGTCCTCATCTTTTTTGACATAGGTGTAGGCATCGATCTTATTGAAAACCAAAATTGTTTGCTTGTCGCGTGCACCAATTTCGGCCAGCGTTTCGTTCACCACGTTAATGTGATCTTCAAACTCAGGATGTGAAATATCCACCACATGCAGTAGAATATCTGCTTCGCGAACTTCATCGAGTGTCGATTTGAAGCTCTCCACCAATTGATGCGGCAGCTTTCGGATGAACCCGACCGTGTCTGACATCAGGAACGGAAGATTGTTGATGACCACTTTTCTAACCGTAGTGTCGAGCGTGGCGAAAAGCTTGTTCTCTGCCAAAACCTCGGACTTACTAAGCAAATTCATGATGGTGGACTTGCCCACATTGGTGTAACCGACCAAGGCCACGCGGATCAATCGCCCGCGACTTTTGCGTTGCGTTGCCATCTGCTTGTCAATCTCCTTCAACTGCTCCTTCAGCAGCGAAATGCGGTCACGGATGATCCGTTTATCCGTTTCAATCTCCTTCTCTCCTGCTCCACCACGTGTTCCTGTTCCACCGCGCTGCCGCTCCAAGTGAGTCCACATATTGGTCAATCGCGGAAGCAAGTATTGATAGCGCGCCAATTCAACCTGTGTTCGTGCCTGTGCGGTTTGGGCTCTAGATTGGAAAATGTCCAGAATCAGCAAACTTCTGTCGTAGATCTTCTTCTGAAAGATCTTTTCCAAGTTGCGCAACTGTGAAGGGCTCAGGTCATCATCAAAAACCACCACATCGATATCGTGTTCCTTGATGTAAGCATCGATCTCGTTGATCTTTCCCGAGCCCAAGAAGGTTTTGGGATCCGCTTTAAGTAGTTTTTGCGTGAATCGTTTCTGTGGAGCAAGTCCGGCAGTTTCCGAAAGGAAGGCCAATTCTTCCATGTATTCGGCCACTTTCTCTTCGGTTTCACCAGATTTGATCAGTCCTACCAAAACGGCTGTTTCCTGAACGGGTGCGGTATCGTGTAACTTTCCCACTTAATTCGATTCTTTCAATTCATCCAAATAAACAGCCACGGCCGCAATCTGTTCCTTCGAAATTACTTCGCCAAAAGCGGGCATCATGCTTCCACCTTCGGTGATATTCTTAATGCGTTCTTGCAAGGTCATTTCAGACAAGGTCAAATCAGAGGCTTCGTTCAGTTTTAGCTTTCCGTTGGCGCCATGACAGGCAACGCAATAGGTCTTGTAGATCTGCTTTCCTGAATCGGAGCTTGAATCCTGGGAATTCACATTCCCACAGGCGTAGAAAATCCCGAGCAGAAGAATCAATAAAGCCTGATTCATCAGAACCAACCCCTTCCCAGAACTTCACGGAACGGCCAAGGAATTGTGGCAAGAATCAGCAGCAGACCGATCGTAAAATAGACCGCAATTTTCTTGAATTTCTCCTTGTCGGTGGCCGCTTTCTTTGCGGCAATTCTGCCGATGGTAATCAATGCAATTCCGATTACCATTCCGAAAATGTGTTCAACCAACCAAAAACGCAGCACGGTTTCCTTCATGGCGGCACCCATTCCAGCCTCCATCGCTGCCTTTACAAATGGACTGATGAAATACAATCCCAAGCCCAGCAACAGTTGAATGTGACATAAAATGAGTGAGAACAACGAAAGTTTATCGTCAAGAGGTGTGAATTTTCCTGACGACATGTTGGTAAATGCGCGGAAAATGGCGCCAAGCACAACGGCAAGGACAATCCAACGTAATCCTGAGTGTGAGCGAAGTAGTATTTCGTACATGATTTTTGTTTGAGGAACAAAGCTACACATTTCACTTCCTGCAATTGTGCCGACACCCCAATGGAATTCAATTTCAGTAAGTTTGCGCCCTCTTCTGAAACCATTGAAATGACCAGAAAAATATTCTCGCTCGTAATACTGCTTGGAACTGCCTCCATCTTTACGATTCAAGCACAAACGACTTTCCCAATAAATGGCGTGCAAGACAAAAATGCCGCTGTTTACGCATTTACGCATGCCATCGTTCATGTTGATGCAAAAACCGCGTTTGAAGACGCCACACTTCTCGTCAAAGAAGGCCGTGTTATAGCGGTCGGAACTGGGATTTCCGTTCCCAAAGGGGCTGTTGAGACCGATCTGAATGGAAAACACATCTATCCTTCATTGATAGATGCATTCTCAACATATGGAGTTGATCAAGGAAAAAAAGAAAAAAAAGAAAATCCCAGTCCTCAATATGATGCCGAAAAGAAAGGTGCGTTTGCTTGGAACGATGCGCTGAATCCAGAAGTGAGTGCTGCCGAGAAATTCTCTCCTGAAGCGAAGAAGGCCGAAGAGTTGAGAAAAATAGGTTTCGGAGCTACGGTTTCGTTGGTGCGAGATGGAATTGCTCGCGGAACTTCTGCATTGGTTCTGACTGGTGATGGAACCTCGAATGAGAACCTGCTGCAAGCGAACGTGGCCGCCAATTATTCGTTCTCAAAAGGAACTTCTGGACAGAACTATCCAAGTTCGCAAATGGGAGCCATTGCGCTTTTGCGCCAAACCTATTTTGATGCCGATTGGTACTCAACTTTGAATGACAACACCAAGGAAATGAATCTTGGTTTGGAAGCTTGGAATGGCGTTCAGTCCATGCCACAGGTATTCGAAAGCCCAGATCTGTTGAGCATTTTCCGTGCGGATAAAGTGGGCGATGAGTTCGGAAAGCAATACATCTTCCTCGGAAATGGAACGGAATACCGAAGAATTGATGCGGTAAAAAACACGGGAGGCTCGTTTATTCTTCCACTCAAATTCCCAGATGCGTTAGACGTGGAAGACCCGTTTGATGCGCAATTGGCGAGCTATGAAGAAATGCTTCACTGGGAGTGGGCGCCAAGCAATGCCAAGGCGCTAAAAAAGGCAGGAGTTCTGTTCGCGTTTACGCTAGAAGGATTGGAAAAAGAAGGCGATTTCTGGCCAGCCGTTCTTAAAGCGAAAGAAGCTGGATTGGACTCAGTCACAGCTTTAGAGGCGCTCACAACCGTTCCTGCCAAGATGTTGGGACTGAAAGAGGTGGGTTCGTTGCAAAAAGGCAACTTGGCCAACTTCCTCATCACCTCAAAAGACCTTTTCAATGAGAAAAACGTTATTCTCGAGCACTGGATCAAGGGCAAGCAATACAAGTTCAGCGAAGCAGAAGGCGATTCCATCAACGCCAATTATTCCCTCAAAATGGGAAGCAAGTCTTGGAATCTGGAACTGACTGGAACGGTCGATAAACCAAGCGCCAAATTGGTGAAGAATGACACGACTAAATTGGACGTTTCGTTCAGTCAAAAGAACGAATTGGTGACGATTTCTTTTGCAGACGAGAAAGAGGCGAAAGCAAAATATCGCCTTACAGGACGAAAAGACTTCAAGAATTACCAAGGTCAAGGACAAGGTCCAGAGGGCGTTTGGGCAGATTGGTCATTGACCTACACCTCCGAGATTGAGAAAAAAGAGAAGGAAGAAAAAGGAAAAAAAGAAGAGAAAAAAGACGAGGTGAAGAAAGATACGATTGTTGGAAAAGTGGTTTATCCGTTCATGGCTTACGGCTATACAGAAGCACCAAAACCTCAGTCAATCGTTATTCGAAATGCAACGGTTTGGACCAACGAAACGGATGGAATTATTGAACGATCTGATGTATTCATCAACAATGGAAAAATCCAAGCGGTTGGTAAAAATGTAGCAGTTCCGGAAGGCACAATTGAGTTTGATGGAACAGGGAAGCACGTCACCTCGGGCATCATTGATGAGCATTCACACATTGCTATAAGTCGCGGTGTGAATGAAGGCACTCAAGCCGTAACTGCCGAAGTGAGCATTGGAGATGTAGTCAACTCCGAAGACATCAACATTTATCGGCAATTGGCGGGTGGTGTAACGGCTTCGCAATTGTTGCACGGTTCTGCCAACCCAATTGGAGGACAAAGCGGCATCATAAAACTCCGTTGGGGAAAATTACCCGAAGAAATGAAGGTGAAAGATGCGGCTGGTCACATCAAATTTGCACTTGGCGAGAACGTGAAACAATCGAATTGGGGTGAGTATTACACGTCTCGTTTCCCACAAACCAGAATGGGTGTGGAGCAGGTTTTTTACGATGCATTTTATCGCGCAAAAGCTTACAAAGCCGAGTGGGCTACCTTCAATGGTTTGGGCAAAAAAGAAAAATCAACTGCTACAAAACCAAGACGAGATATTGAACTCGACATTTTGGTTGAAATACTAGACAGCAAGCGATTTGTAACGTGTCATAGCTATGTTCAGCAAGAGATCAATATGCTGATGCACGTGGCAGACAGCATGGGTTGGAAAATGAACACGTTCACGCACATTTTGGAGGGCTACAAAGTAGCCGACAAGATGAAAAAACATGGTGTGAGCGGCTCCACCTTCTCCGATTGGTGGGCGTATAAGTTTGAGGTGAATGATGCCATTCCATACAACGCGGCATTGATGCACGAAGCAGGTGTAAATGTGGGCATAAACTCGGATGATGCCGAAATGGGAAGACGTCTTAATCAAGAGGCGGCCAAAGGCGTGAAATACGGAGGTATGAGTCAGGAAGAAGCGTGGAAAATGGTGACTCTAAATCCTGCCAAAATGCTGAAACTGGACAAAAAGACAGGTAGCATCAAGGCAGGAAAAGATGCCGATGTGGTGGTGTGGTCAGACAATCCGCTATCCATTTACGCCAAGGCAGAAAGAACGTATGTGGATGGCGTTCTTTACTTCTCCATCGAAAAAGACAAGGCCGCACAAAATCAATTGAATGAAGAACGAAATCGTCTTATTCAGAAAATGATTGCCGCTAAAAAAGGCGGTGCCAAGGCCGACAAACCGAGCAAAAAAGAACATCATCTGTATCACTGCGATACAATGGAACCGTAAGCAATGATGAACATGAAAACACTATTCACAGCCTCAGTTTTATTGATTGCCACAAGTGCTTGGGCGCAAATTCCAAAGCCCGGAGAAATGCCCGCAAAAGCCATGGTGCTCACTGGTGGAATTGCACACATTGGTAATGGTGATGTGCTAGAAAATGCAGCCATCGGCATTGAAAATGGCAAAATCACTTTCGTGAAACCGATGGGCAGCGTGAAACTGAACCCAGAAACGGCAGACATCATTGACATCACTGCAAAACACGTTTATCCGGGTTTTATTAGCCCAAACAACACCTTGGGCCTGACAGAAATTGATGCCGTTCGCGCTTCAAATGATTACGCTGAAACGGGATCCTTCAATCCGGAGGTTAGAGCAGTCACTTCGTTCAATACGGACAGCCGCATTTCACCAACAGTTCGTTCTAATGGTGTTTTGATTACGCAAGCAACGCCTCGTTCGGGAAGGATTTGTGGCACAAGTGCCGTAATGCATTTGGATGGTTGGAATTGGGAAGATGCGGCCTTGAAAGCAGATGACGGGATTCACGTGAACTGGCCAAATCGATTCCAGCGTTCGGGTTGGTGGGCTGAGCCAGGCCCGACCAAAGCCAATGAGAAATACGATGAGCAGGTTAACGAATTGAGAACGTTTCTACTGCGAGCCAAAGCCTACACCGAAAATCCATCTCCAGAATTCAATCAGAAAATGGCAGCTTGTAAAGGTCTCTTTAATGGTAGCCAAAACCTGTACTTGCACGTGAATGACGCGAAAGGAATTATGGAATCGGTGCTATTTGCAGAGTCTGTTGGAGCCAAAAAACCAGTTATTGTTGGAGCTACCGAAGCGTGGTTAGTTGTTGATTTTTTGAGCAGCAAGAACATTCCAGTCATTCTAGAACGTACCCATTCGTTGCCTGCCAATACAGATGATCACGTGGATCAGCCTTTCAAATCGGCAAAGGCTCTTTTTGACAGCAAAATTCTTTTCTGTTTCGATTACGCGGGCGACATGGAAGCGATGGGTTCCAGAAACCTGCCGTTCACGGCAGGCACGGCAGTGGCTCATGGTTTGAAGTACGAGGAAGCGGTGAAATCCATCACCTTGAATGCGGCCAAGATTCTTGGCGTTGACAAATCTGCAGGCTCACTAGAAACTGGAAAAGACGCCACACTCTTTGTCTCCAATGGAGATGCGCTGGACATGATAACCAATGATGTAACGCACGCTTGGATTCAAGGAAAACCGGTCGATTTAGACAATCCGCAGAAGTTTCTTTACAGGAAGTTTAAGGAGAAATCAGAAAATTGAAAATCCCAAATTGGCTGCAGTACTCCATTGGATTATTGCTACTTCTGCTCAGTCTTTCCCATTGGTTTCCGCTTGGCATTTGGACCCTTGAATTGTTAAGCGCATTCGCTCATTTCTCTTTGGTTCTCTCTATTCTCATTGCAGTCATCTCTGGAATTTTTCGACTTTGGATTTTGACAACTTTATCGATAGTCGCAGTCGGACTTTGTGCTTCGCTTGTTCTTCCTCAGTTTTCCGATTTGGATGGTTCTGACCGCTCCGATTTGATTATTGCCCACTTCAATGTGCTTCATAGCAACCCCAGCCAAGAAAGTGCTATTGCTGAAATTGCAGCTTGCAATGCAGATATTTTCACCATTCAGGAACTGAACGCAACTTGGATGCCTTTGCTAGACTCAATCTTCGCAGAATCGCATCCGTACACAATTGCTGCGCCTTGGGATACCTGCTGCTACGGCATTGGCATCTTTTCTAAATTTCCAATCACATCTTATGAAGTGCTGGATATCGAAAACACGCCTGTGATTGTTGCTCACCTTTTAGTGAATGAATTAGATATTACAGCAATTTCGATTCATACATTACCTCCCGTTTTTCCGAATGAAACAGAGGAGAGGAACAAACAATTAAAAATCGTTGCCGAAATAGCTCAATCCTTCATACAGCCTGTCATTGTCCTAGGCGATTTCAATGTTGTTCCGTGGGATGCCAGCTTCAAATCCTTTCTTGAAAATGGAAGGTTAAGCACAGTTCGCGATGGTTTTCAGGCCACATTTCCAATGGATTTTGGGTTTCCGCTCATTCCCATCGATTACATAACACATTCTGAAGGGTTGATTCCAACTTCGTGCGAAAGCGTGAGCATTCCGGGCTCGGACCACCTAGGATTGGTGGCGGGTTTTGCATTTAAAGATCAATGACCTTTGCGCACCATGCCTCGGTCTATCCTTTTTCTCCTTTTTCTTTTTTCTTCTCTTGGCTCCTTCGGTCAGATCACGCAGACCATTCGTGGTAAGGTGGTGGATGCGGTTTCGCAGCGCGGACTTCCGGGTGCTTCGGTGGTCGTTTTGGATACAAGCACCTTTATTGGTTCAGCTTCTGATGTTGATGGCGGTTTTAAACTGGAAAACGTTCCTATCGGTAGGGTTTCTCTCAAAGTCTCTTTTATCGGATATGAAGACCAATTCCTGCAGAACTTGGTCTTAAATCCATCCAAACAGATGGTGCTGAACATTCAATTACAGGAAAAAATAAATTCCGTTGAAGAAGTGGTAATTAAAGCCGAGCGCAACCAAGGCGAAGCGTTGAACGAAATGGCCATCATTAGCGCACGAGCATTTTCTGTTGAAGAAACGAGGCGCTTTGCCGGTTCTTGGCAAGACCCGGCCCGCGCAGCAGCCGCTTATGCAGGTGTTTCGGGCGGTTCGGACGAACGCAATGACATCATTATCCGTGGTAATTCGCCCACCGCTGTGCTGTGGCGTTTGGAAGACATCAACATTCCCAACCCGAACCATTTGAGTTTTTCGGGAAGTACGGGCGGACCGGTGAGCATCCTAAATAATAATATGCTGTCCAACAGCGATTTTTTCACGGGGGCGTTTCCTGCCGAATATGGCAATGCCAATGCCGGAGCATTCGACCTTAACCTAAGAAGAGGAAACAACGAAAAACGCGAATACTATTTTCAACTTGGCCTGGCCGGATTGGAATTTGGATTGGAAGGACCATTCACGAAAAATCATCCTGCTTCTTACCTCGCATCTTACCGATATTCAACGATGGCCATAATTGGTTTGATGGGAATTGATTTTGGTATTTCTGCCATTCCCAATTATCAAGATCTGACATTTGTGGTGGACATTCCAACGCAGAAAAAGGCGGGTCGGTTTACGCTTTGGGGAATTGGTGGTTTGAGCTCCATCCACATTACCGACAATCCGGGATTCAATGACGGAAACAGCGAAAAGCGCGACCAGAAACTAGGCTCCGACATGGGTGCTGCCGGGCTTACGCAACTTATTTTTTTGGGTGAGAAAACAAGTTTGAAAACCACTATTGCCGTTACAGGCCTGCATCAGTGGCAAACAAAAAACATCATTGAAGAAACGGATTCCACATCCGAAACTTACCTCGAAACATATAACAAACACATCACCCTTGGTGCAAGTATTCATAGCCAATTGAATACCAAACTGAGCGCACGCAGCAACATTCGAACGGGCATCATTTACGACCAAAAGTTCATCTCGTTTGTAGATAGCACCATCGACCTGAATAGCGGATTATATTACGTGAACTTCAATTTGAAAGACAACTACGGGCTGGCGCAGGTTTATTCGCAATTCCACCACCGTTTTTCAGAAAAAACAAGCGGAAGTGCCGGTGTTCATGCTCAAATGAGCACGCTCAACACCTCCTTTGCCATTGAGCCGCGAGTTGCTTTCAAATGGGCGCCACACAGGCGTCATGCATTTTCGGTGGGGAGCGGCATGCACAGCCAAATGCTACCCGCCCTCACGTACTTCTTTCAAAGCTATTTACCTACAGAAAACCACTACATAACCACCAATCGGAACGTTGGTTTTACACGAAGTGTGCATGCTATTGTTGGTTACGACTGGACCATCATTCCGAAACTGCGCCTAAAGCTCGAAGGATACTATCAATACCTCTACAAGATTCCGATTGAGCCTACACCTTCCTACTTTAGTATGGCCAACGCGGGTGCCAGCATTGGCGATGTGCAGGTGAGCGATAGTTTGGTGAACAAAGGAACGGGCGAGAACATAGGAATTGAACTGACGATTGAGAAGTTCTTTGACCGTGGTTACTACTTTCTTTTGACCGGTTCGCTCTACAATTCTACCTACAAAGGAAGCGATGGCGTGAGGCGCAACACAGCCTTCAACGGCAACTACAACCTGAGCGCTTTGGGTGGATACGAGTTCAAAATAAGCAAGAAGAACACCTTGGCCTTTGATAGTAAAATCACCTGGACAGGAGGTGCGAGGTATGTGCCCATCGACATTGACGCCTCTGTTGCGCAGCAAGAAACAGTTCGCGATTATTCGAGGGCCTACGAAGCCAAATACAAGGACTATTTTAGAATGGATTTGAAGGCGACTATCGTGTTCAATGGCAAGCGCGCTTCGCATAGTTTGGCACTTGATTTTCAGAATGTGACCAACACCAAAAACATCTTCAGTCAGATTTTCAATTCAGACACCGGGCAGTTGGAGACTAAATACCAACTGGGGTTTCTGCCGTTGGTGTATTACAGGGTGGAGTTTTAAACCTTCTTCTGGTATTGCAGTCTAGTCCTCGTAACTTGCCAAAACTGCATTGTGATTTGGTGCAAATCGATTCATCCATGAAAAAACCATTGAACCGTATGTTAAGCATTAGCCATTTCCAGATTTTACTTATCGTTTTAATTACGATTTCCAGCTGCAAAAAACCAGATGACGGTGATGACATCGTTCCTCCCGAAACTCCCGACCTGACGCACTTACCTTTTGGAGGTGTAGCACCCACAAATATTCTTATTCGAAATCAGGGGAATCCCGATCCTGACTTTTTATCATTGTGGCTTTGCGGACTTCCTTCAAATGGTGCAGGAGCCAACAATGCGGGCGACTGGACAAATCCTGATGGCACTTGGGATTACACACAAAAACCTCAAGTGGAAGGAAATGTAACTTGGAACCATGAGTTTAACATTGCCTTAGACGGTAACGGAAACCGCATTATCACAGGAAATGCCTTGCCCAATCATCCAACTGGCGTATTCCCGATTCAGCAAGGAACTGCTGCCCATCAATATGACGGCAACCCCAATGTTATTTCCGAGCATGTGGTCTATTACAGTTTGCCTGAAATGCCAGAGATTGCTTCAAGTCCAAGTTGCGTGGGCTTTGGTCCTGCTGGAATATCTCTTACTGGTTGCGCTATTTATCATGGTGCTTCAACGCTTGGAACTGATGCTTCAGCGCACGAAATGCTGGACAGATTTGGCGGTCACACCGATGGAACAGAAAGATACCACTATCATTTTCCAGCTCAAGATCTCCAGGATCACATTCACTTGCACGAGCACGGCCATTCTGAACTCATGGGTTACATGATTGACGGTTTTGGAATTTACGGTCCGCATGGCGAAAATGGCGAAATACTCACTTCTGCCGATCTGGACGAATGCCACGGTCATACGCACATGATACGCTGGGACGGTGAGATGATTGAGATGTACCATTACCACTGGACCTATGATTTTCCTTACACCATTGGTTGTTACCGAGGAACACCTCAATAATTGTTGCGTCAGATGAATCACTTTCTTTTATCCTTTTCATGTCTAATCAGCCTGAGTGCATTCAGCCAGAACACGGTGGGTCTTACTGAGTTTGAAATGGGCAATTTGGACGGCTACGTGCTCTTCTCGCCTATGCCATCAACCGAAACATTTCTCATTGATAAGTGTGGCGAAAAAGTGCACGAGTGGACCACGAGTACCTATAGACCTGCGCTTTCTACTTTCCTTCTTGAAGACGGTTCTCTCCTCAGAACAGGAAAACTTGACAATCCGGATTTTGACGAGGGCGGAAGTGGCGGCATCATTGAGCGCTTCGATTGGCAAGGCAACCTTACGTGGAGTTACTCTATTTCCAATGCGAACAATTGCCTGCATCACGATATCATGCCATTGCCCAATGGCAATATCCTTTGCATTGTTTGGGACAGGTACACCAAAGCAGACGGAGTCGCCCAAGGAATGAACCCAGCCTACCCAAATCCATACATCTGGAGCGAGAAAATTGTGGAGTTGCAACCCGTTGGTTCGAACGATGCGGTGGTTGTATGGGAATGGAAACTATGGGATCACCTCGTTCAGGACCTTGACAACACAAAACCCAACTTTGGCGTGGTTGCAGACCATCACGAACTGGTTGATCTGAATTATTTTCCAAGTCAGGCCAATGGCCCAGACTGGGTACATCTCAACTCCGTTGATTACAATTCCGATATTAATCAAATACTGTTGAGTTCCCACACATTCAACGAAGTTTGGATCATTGACCACAGCACTTCTACCTCGGAGGCTGCAAGCAGTTCAAACGGCAATGCTGGTATGGGAGGCGATCTGCTTTACAGATGGGGAAACCCCCAAACCTATGAAAGAGGAAATCCAACAACCAAAAAGCTTTATGCACAGCATCACGCCACTTGGATTCCTGAAGGTTATCCCAACGAAGGGAAGATTCTGGTCTTTAACAATGGATTGATGCGACCAGGCAATTATTCGTCCATTGATATAATTGAACCACCGTTTGATGGATTATACAACTACAGCATCGGTTCAAGCACCGCCTATTTACCAACCGATTTGTTTTGGACATACAACGCCAACCCTGCATCCGATTTCTACAGCAGCAATATTTCGGGCGTTTATGCTTTGGAAAATGGTTCGTTCTTAATTACTGATGGCAGGGCTGGAACCTTTTTTGAGGTGAATGCCAACAGCGAAACTTTGTGGAAATACGTAAGCCCAATTAGCAGTTCTGGTGTTGCCGCGCAAGGATCAACCGTTACAAACAACTTGGTATTTAGGGCCAACTACTATCCTTCCAATTACGCTGGATTTGCAGGTCAAAACCTAATCTCAGCAGGAGAAATTGAACTTAATCCGACCGTTCCTTCACTTTGCGATGTAGTGCAGAATTCTTCAGAAATAGAACAGGCAGAACCAAATGTTCTGGTTTATCCTAATCCGGTATCAGATGTGCTGTATATCGAGTCCAACGGAGCAGCCATCCACAGCATCGAGCTGACAGACATGCTAGGAAAAACGGTTTACGTGGCTCAGAGCATTTCGCAGCTGAATGTTTCTTTGCTACCAAAGGGCGTTTACTCGCTATCGGTTCACTTTTCTGACATAGAAGCACGAACGTTCCGGATTGTTAGGTAATTCCTCCGGATGTTGACTGCTGTTGGCCAAGCTTTTTGTCGCCTTGATTTCATTGAATGCAAACTTTCCGTTAAGAACCAAAACTTCATAACTTGGTTATGCTTGGCGATATTAACTTGCGCGCCCTAAGAGAACATCATGAGAAGCAGAAGAGACTTTATCCGTTCGAGCGGTTTTATTGGAATTGGGTTTATTGGCCTTAAACTTTACGCCTGTGGTGATAAAGTGGCAAGCGGAGATGCAGCAGCTGCCCTCGCCTTAGATTACGGCCCATTGGTTAAAGACCCACTGGGAGTTCTCGATCTTCCTGAAGGATTTTCTTACAAAGTGATTTCTACCCAAGGCAACCCAATGGACGATGGTCTTTTAGTTCCAGGCAAGCCAGATGCAATGGGAACGTTTGAAGGAGAAGCAGGAAGAATCATCATCGTTAGAAATCATGAAATTGTGCCAACGGATAAGAATCTAGGTGCTTTTGGCATGGATAACGTGAACTTGGGGGCCATTCCTAAAGAAGATTTTTATGAATTCGGGAAAGGTGATTTTCCAGGTCTCGGAGGCACAACAACCTTGATTTTTAATGAAGAAACGCAAGAAGTTGAAAAAGAATTTCTGAGCCTTGCTGGAACTTACCGAAACTGTGCTGGCGGCCTCATGCCATGGGGCAGTTGGATAACGTGCGAAGAGGATGTGACCAAAATTGGAGAGTTCGAAGGAAATGTTGAGAAAGAACACGGTTACATTTTTGAAGTTCCTGCCACTAGTCAGATGACGCGTGTATCTCCAAAACCGATTAAAGAAGCGGGTAGATTTAATCACGAAGCCGTGTCATTGGATCCGAAAACCGGTATTCTCTATATGACAGAAGATCGGTCTGATGGATTGATTTACCGTTTTATTCCAACCAAGAAAAACGACTTACACTCAGGCGGAAAACTACAAGCCCTGGTAATCAAAAACAGCCCAAAATTCGATACCCGAAATTGGCCAGATAGCCTTGGGCCAGATATTCTCCAAAACATTCCTATGTCTTTGGAATGGATTGAGTTAGATGATGTAGAAGCACCGTTGGATGACCTCCGACTGAGAGGTCACGAAAAAGGCGCTGCCCTTTTTGCTCGTGGTGAAGGCATGTGGTACGATGAGGGCGTTATTTACTTCGCCTGCACCAACGGTGGAGATTTGATGAAAGGACAAATTTTCAAGCTTACGCCTGATGATGATGGAGGCAAATTGGAACTCTTTATTGAGCCAAACAACGTTGACATCATGAAGTATTGTGACAACCTTACAGTTTCGCCTTGGGGCGATGTAATGCTTTGCGAAGATGATGTTGACGCCTATTTACGGGGTGTGACTCCGAAAGGAGAGATATTCACGTTTGGACATAGCACCAAGTACGAAACCGAATTCGCGGGTATTTGTTTCTCCCCAAGCGGAAAAACCATGTTTGTGAACCTTCAACATGTTGGACAAACCTTGGCTATTACTGGCCCTTGGAAAGGACAGTCTTAAAGATTCGTCCTCAGAAAAGTCCTCCTTTTCTAGATTGTGAAGCGTAGCTGTAATGTAAAGTTTCGGATTGGTTCAACCTTACTTGGGCGATAAGCGTAAAGCTTATTTGTGAGGTTATTGATGATGAATGAGGCCTTCATTATCTTAAATATCTGATAAGAGAATCTCATATTTAACACGAGATCACCCTTTTCATGCGCTTTAGAATAACGTTCTGTGGCGCCAAATTCTCCAGAAATGAAATCAACAGCTACTGTTTCTGTTGGTGGTATATTTTCAGGATAGCTGTTATAAATAACGGTTAGCCCCATTGCGGCTTTCTTGTAGGATAACTGAATGTCTCCTTTAACCATATGCCGTGGTCTCAGCTTCATAATCTTATCTACCTCGGTGCCTTCTGCCCTATTAGCCATGTAGCGGAAGAATTCTTCAAAATATTTTCCAGCACTATAGCCTTTGGCCGAGTCCAGATTGATGGGATAAGTATACGTGTAGCCAATTAATGCCTCGGTTCCGATGGGACCAATGGATCCGCGCGTGGCCAACCCGAATTCATAACCCGTAATCATTGAATTGCTCACGTTCTGAGGATAAAGCCCTATGAAGTACGAAGATGGCAATCCCTCAAAAAGCTCGGGATGACTTCCTGATGTGACAAACCCGTACTCAACAAAATTTTTGAATTGTTGATAGAACATTGAAAAATCGATGAAAGCCTGCCACTTGCTCACCGCCACAATTTGTTTCAATCCGAGCTCCACGCTCATGCCTTTTTCTACTGCTAAGTTTGGATTAGGAATGATTCTTACCTGTGGATTCAAATCATCATCAAGAAAACGTTCGGCCACAGTAGGTATTCGGTAAGACTGACCAAAAGATCCACGAAGAAATGTTGCCTTGCCTAGGTTGTAATTAATGCCCATTCGAAAAACAGGAGTGCTTGTTTCCGTAAAAGTATCCACACCAAGAACCTCGTATCTAAGGCCAGCCACTGCGGTAAATCGCTTTGTTTTAAACTCGCCTTGAGCATAAAGAGCTCCAGAATATGTTACGCGTGTTCCGCGATACAAATTGCTTTTCGAAATTCCAGTATTAACCGGCAGCCCCGTAGTAATTGACCATTTCTTCCATAGTTTTTGAAACTGATAATTCACATTAATCTGGTGAGAAATGGCGTGCGGAGTTGTTTCCGTATCATCAGATATTCGCATGATGTACATGTATCGCGTCTCAAGAGAATGCTTAAATCCTTTGTCGTTAAGTGAATGAAGATGTGGGTCAATATTAAACCGGAAGTATTTGTCGCTTGATGGAATGGCAGACCGCAAGGCGCCTTCGTTGGGATTTAGGGCGAGAAAGAATCTTCCAGAATGCTCGTAGACAAAGTTTCCGTTAACCCCATAGTTTAACCCGGGATCTTTCTTGTTGTGAACACGCGTTTTGAAATTGAACCCTCCTCTTAACTCATCTGCAGCTTGAAGAAAACTTTTGTGATTGAGAAAGTTACCTCCAACAATGAGGTCTGTTCTTCCTATCTTTTGCGCATGGTTAATGTTCAATCCAGTTGAACCACGAACCTGACCATTATCCCACCATTTCAAGGTATCGTTTGGCATTGTCAGAATCGTGTCTCGCGCAACGTTCGTTACTGGATCAATAATTTGTCGTGTAAAAGTATTGCCGCCATATTCGTTAGGCGGATTATCATATACCATTTGAAACGTGGAAACGGTGGTTACCGGCTCCGCTGTCTTTGGCCATGCTGTAATCACATTGACCACGCCATTCAAAGCAGATGAACCATAAACAACGCTTGATGCACCTTTGATGACCTCAATTTGAGACACATTTTCAAGTGGAGCTTGCCTTAATTGTGGCTCTCCCAAGTCGGCACTCATCATAGAAACGCCATCTTGCATCACAGCGGTTCTAGTTCCGACTCCATAGGACCAACTGCTTCCTCCTCGTATGCTTACTTGGCTGTCCTGAACCGTTACACCAGGGGTTTTATTGATGGCATCACCCAAATCGGTAGAGTTACTGTTCTGAATGAGTTCCGCACTAATTACTTCCATCGACACTGTTTCTTCGGCCACGCTTTTCTCATACTGACTTGCAGAAACAACCACAATACCAAGCTTTTCTGACTTAATCTCGAGCGAAACATCAAGCTTTACAGAAGCTCCAGAACTCAAATCCATGTCTTTCATTTTAGGCTCGTAGCCTATAAATGAATACCTCAACTTGTAAACTCCCTTTGACAGTTTGATGGTGTATTTCCCATCTAAATCCGTGGTAACTCCAATTCCGTTTTCGGTAACCACACTTGCTCCAACAAGCGGTTCATTGGTTTCTTTGTCGATTATTTTTCCTGATACCGTGACGTCTTGCGCAAAAGCAGCCGATGTTAAGTAAATAAGAATGACAGCAGTTAGTAAAAGTCTATGCATGCATTGGTTTCTGTGGGCGGTTAAAAATAAGAAAGATGTCCATCTTTAGCCGCTAGCTAGCTTTATGATGATTTTATCTTTTAAAAACGTTATTACTGGAGTTTCATTATGCATTGGTATCCAGGCAACGGGTCAACCGCTGCCAAATTCCAAGGAAACATTATCCATTGAATCAACGAGATTCTCGTGTTCCGTTTCTGAGCAAAAAGAGTTGGTTGGAGGCCACTTGCAAGGAATTCAATTGCACAACGAAACGCTATTTGTTTCTGGAAGCTCCAAAGAGTTTGGATACTTGAGCTTGTTCCAAAAGTTGGGAAGTGATTTCCGATTTATAGGATTAAAAAAACTGGCCACTGATCCACTCAACCATGCTGGAGGTTTCCAAATAGCAGAGAATTGGCTCGCTATCGGATTGGAAGATCCGGTCGGAAAACGAGAATCCATCGTTCAAATAATTGATGTAAGGGGTGCAGAAAGAAAAGTACAACCGAAACCAACAGCATAAACCGCTGAAACGTAATAAACACGGGGCATACAGAGGTTTTGAAGGGTAGTTTGAAAAGCGGCAACTCTCAAATAGAATTGTGTAAGTGCGCTAATTGAGTGCTAAGAAAACACAGCCACAACAACAAGTTTTAACGGAAATGCCAATGTAGTGCTAACTGTGCTGAAAAGCCCGTACAGTAAGCGTTACAGGCGTTTGTGC
>JAIOYO010000045.1 GCA_021741075.1 Flavobacteriales bacterium
TTCAAGCGATGAAAATGGCTATGGAAACAAGGTTCCGAAGGAAGACATTGATTTTATTGAGCCGCATGGTGACATTACCCGAAGCATCAGGGCTGAAGGTGGAATCGGTTTCAAAGTCAATCAATTAACTGTTACTTTGGATTCAGCTTTCAGTCGTGCACCAGTAATGGGAAAACCAACTGGAGCTGGCGAGTTTAAAATGAAGCCAGATAAAGAGAGTATCATGATGGAACCTTTTGCGCTTACTTTGAAGAAATGGCGATTTGATTCCAAAGAACTATCTGCTGATTTCAAGATTCGTTATAGGGGAGAAGGGATTGGTATTGTGAATGAAAGCAAGATTAGAATTCGCAGAGAAGACGGAACTGAACTGAAAAATACTGCTTCGATAGACAAATTAATGGTAATTCCACCAATGGCAACAAAAACCTTGACCGTTGTTCGACCTTTTGAAAAGGACGAAATTGGAAAAGGAGAATTCGTTTATGTTGTTTGGGATACAGCATTGCAAGAATCAGAAAATAAGCCATTCAAGGTGCCTGGATTTACACTCGTTTTCGATTCCGAAAAGACCAAGTTGGAGAACAAGTAGACTAATTATTCAGAAGTGATTTTTACGCAAAAGTTGGCTTCTGCATCAATCGTTCCTTCGGCATACGTTCGATTTCCGTTGCGTACGTTTCTGCCTGATTTATTTAGGGAGTGAATGACTGCTATCTCTAGATCACCTTCAGAGATTTCGCCTGTGTGCAAGACGGTTTGCATTCCAATAGGATTACCATTAGCATCCATATCACTATAGGTTACAGTTATTTCTAACCCATTTGTTGGTGTATAGAAAACCTGATGCAATTCTGGTTCTGATGCCACAGAAGTGCTATCAATCCAATGCACCAATCTAGGAGACGCTATCGGGATTTGCATACCAATAATCAATTGTCCAACATAGGTCGCATTGGCTTTGAGCGTAGCATTATTTACCAACGCAGGTTGGCCTCCAACGCCATCATTATCTATAAAACTCAGAATCACCTTCTGTCCCGAATCAGGCGTGAGGATATAGAACATCGAAGTGATTGGTTTTTCGTATTTCTCCATGTGGTCATCCACGCATGATACGAAAAGCACTGCAGCGGCAGAGACTACAAGTAAACGGATAGGAGAGAGCATGGGAGGCTTATTGGTGTCAATAGAACCTCAAAGCCTTATGATTTATTGTGCCAATCAAATAATTGCCTTTGACTAATTGAGTTTTCTTGAATTTCAAGATAAAAATAGCGCTGGCACAATAATTGAATTTCTGGTGTGTTAATAGTGGTAGATGAATAAACAGCTACTTAACCTTTAAAACCAACAATCATGAAAACGATAATCGAGAATACCTCATTTGCAGGAAAAGGACTGGATCAATTAATTCATCTTATCAGTCTACCAGAAGCTAAAGAAGAGAATACCCAAGGCATCTTTAAAGGAAAGGTAGTAAGCGCCAAAACTGGAGCCCGCGTGTTTGGGGTGGTGGTAGAGTTGGTAGGAACCAGACATAGTTATATCACATCTCCAACTGGATATTTTAAAATGACTGATGTGCCCGAGGGCATTTACCTCGCACGTTTTTCTTTTCCAGGATTCAAGGAAGTTACAGAAGTCATAGCCATTCTAAATGGTGAATCATTGGATTTGACACTTTCATTGGAGGTTGGGGAGGACTGAGGTAGTGTCAGCAATTTTCAGTTTTGAAAGACTCAGTAAATAGGTTCATTACCAGGCTTCCATTTGATGTTGCAGCCTAAGCTTGGCCGTTGTTTGATTGGCACTTCATTTCCTATAATCAATAAATCAAGCACGTTCCGAAGGTCCTTTCCGTTTACTGGTTCAGAATTTCCAGGACGGCTGTCGTCCAATTGTCCACGATAAACACAGGAATCGTTTGCATCGAACACGCTGAAATCTGGCGTGCAGGCTGCAAAGTATGCCTTGGCTACTTCTTGAGTTTCGTCATACAAATAAGGAAAAGGAAAGTGAGTTGATGTTGCCAATTGCATCATCTTCTCAGGCGCATCGTCTGGGTAATTAGCCACATCGTTAGAACTGATGGCTGCAAACCCAATTCCTTGGTCTTTGTAGTCGTTTCCAATTCTAATGAGTTCTTCCAGCACGTGAACCACAAACGGGCAGTGGTTGCAGATGAACATCACCACCGTTCCGTTCTCTCGCTTTACATCCGCGTAGGAATTCAAGCTGCCGGAGACAACATTAGGCAATAGGAAATCTTGGGCTTTGTAGCCAAGTTCAAGTTGTACGGTTGGAGTGCGTGCCATGGGCTAAAAATAAGAAGGGCAGACCAAATGGTCCGCCCTTCAATAAAAGACCTTCAAGGTTTTAAAACCTTGAAGGTCTCCGACATGAATCGTTATTGAATAATCAACTTTCTAGTTAATGACTCAGCTCCATCTTCCAACTTAAGGAAATACATTCCCTTAGATAGAAGGCTCAAATCGATAGACTTACGAAGGCTGCTGTTCACTTTGCTGATATTCTCAGTGTAAACCAGTTTTCCGTTGATGTCAACAACAGTTAACGCAAATGCTTCGCTATCTCCATTAATGTCAAGCACAACCTGACCATTAGAAGGATTAGGATACACATCGATAGTCAAGTTTCCAAGTTCAGATACTCCTGCACATGCATCAACGGTAAGAGTGAAAGAGTTACTTACTCCTGAACAACCTTGCTCATCAACAGTTACGAATATCTCATGTGTTCCCAAGCCAAGTACATTTCCAAACAAGGTGATATTTTGAGAGTTGTGACCGGTGCTCCATAAGTACGAATCATACATTGGTGAACTAACCAAAAGTACCTGTGTAAGACAGATTGTCGTATCAGAATAAGCCAATTGAGGGGTAGGGCTGTTGTCAACAAACGTCATAGACCAGCTGATAATGCTTCCTGCATCGCCACCAAAATTGTCAAACGCTACTAGCGACCAAGCTCCGTTTGGATCTTGTCCATCGTATAGGCTAGCAAAACCAGCAGTATCTTGCGTGTGGTAGATGCCAGGTAAGATGTCTGTCACTTGAAGCGTGATGTCGTTTGTCGAAGTGTCGCTAAACACTACGTTTGACAGGTTGTCGCCACTACCACCGTTGCCAATGCTCAACTCCAAAGTGTCTCCAGCAGGAGATACAAGGTAGATGTCAAGATCACTTAGCCACGTGTGGGCAATCGAATCTATCGTCACGTTATCAATCTCCAAACATCCATCCAATGCTGAAGGAAGCCCACAGAAGAAAATTGTTGAAGCTGCACCTTCTTCACTTGCATCCGGAATAGCAGTAGTCGTTGCATTTGTTTGAGACAGTGGTGTGCTAGAGCCGAAGTTCTCTACAACGCTTCCAAAAAGTGAATCATTTGTGTTGTCTTCATCTCCAACCAAAGAAACGAACACATCAATCGAATAAATCGCTTCTAGTGTCAAGTCTGCCAATTCGGTTGCAAACGTAATAGTAGCAGTTGCTCCACTTGCGATACTTGCTCCCGAATAACTTTCTGTTTGAGCTATAGAACCATCTACGCTAAATCCGTAGTCGAAAGCAGTAACGGCTTGCAAACCGTTGTTGTAAATCGTGAAAGTGATAGCTTCTTCACCCAATTCACATCCGTCTCCTGGAGCATCGAATGAAACCACTTCCAAATCAAATTCTGGTTGAGCACGAATAAATATGTCATCAAGACCGAATCCATCATCATTTACCGATCCATCGGAACTGAATACAAAACGGATTTTAACGTTTGATTCTCCTGCTACACCATCCAAAAGATGCTCGGCAGTTAACCATTCATTTGCAGCACCAGAAGTACCATTCCATTGGTTGTCAAATGCATCGTTATACCAGTTTTCTCCTTCGCCAGCAACTCCAAGTTTTGTCCAAGTTGTGCCGCCATCCAAAGACACATCAACCCATCCTTCATCACAGCAAGATTCTGTTCTGAAGATTCCAGCAAAGCTTAGGATTGGATCGGCAGTCATTGTGCTGAAATCCAAACATGGCGACTCCACGTAAGAGTTTTCGTTAACCACATACGGACCAGTTAGATTGGTTACCCAAGCATTTATGCCCGAATTAGCAGTGTCGATAAATGCTGTTTCGGGATCACCAAACTGCCAAGTTGAGTTTGTGCCACCGCTAGTCCATCCATTGGTTCCTGTTTCAAAATCTTCTAAATAAGGGAAGTTAGAAACGGTTGGAACGCTTGTGATTATGACACTCAACGTGTCGTTAGAAGTGTCTCCATCATCAACCGTTGAAGTCCATACAACAAGTTCATAATCGCCATTAACGCTTAGGTCAACTGTTTGGGTCAATGTGAAAATAGAATCGCCACCAACTGCAATACTATTATTGAATACTTCGGATATTGGTGTTCCATTATCAAGATTGAATCCAATAATTACAGAATCCATTACAGTAGAACCAAGGTTTGTTACGTGTACTTGAATTATTTCTGTGCTTGTAAGTCCACAACCTGACTGTGGAGTTACAATCGCAGTAAGCTCACTGTTTATGGCTGGTTGTTCTGTAATGCTAATGTCATCTATTCCAAATCCTTCATTTTCAATGGATCCATCTGAGCTGAATACAAATCGGATTTTAACCGAGCCTTGTCCTGCAGCTCCATCAAGTAGATGAATAACATTTCTCCATTCGGTAGCAGCTCCTGAAGTTCCATTCCACCAGTTGTTGAAGGTATTGTTGTACCAGTTTGTTCCTTCGCCAGCAAGACCCAGTCTTGTCCAAGTAGTTCCACCATCGAAAGAAATGTCAACAAATCCTTCATCGCAGCAGCTTTCTGTCTGAAATATTTGAGCGAATTCTAGAATTGGGTCAATGGTAAGAGCAGAAAAGTCGAAGCAAGGAGATTCGATGTAAGATAGCTCGCTGGTTGAATAAGCGCCATCAAGATTGGTAACCCATGCATTGATTCCTGTATTTGCAGTATCGATAAACACTCCCTGAGGCTCTCCAAGCTCCCATGTGCTTCCTGTTCCTCCGGTAACCCATCCTGCTGGACCAGACTCGAATCCTTCGAGGTATGGAAGGGTAGATAGTACAGGTATGTTATTTATTGTGCTAAAAAGTGAATCATTGCCTAAGTCACCATCTCCCACAACTGCTGTCCAAGCTGCAAAATCATAAGCGCCAAGTACAGAAAAATCTACGGGAACTGTGAAGGTTAGTGTATCAATTTCACCTGAATAAAGTGTGTCTGAAACCAATTCGGTTACCACTCCAGCACCTCCGTTGTATTCAACATTGAAATCTACTAGATAGTCATCTCCAGTATTCTCAATTACAACGGTAACGAGTTCAATTCCGAGACCACATCCGCTAACTGGCGAAAGAATTTCTGTAACACTTGCGTTTACGGCTGGTTGCTCAAATATTTCAATGTCATCGAAGCCAAATCCTTCGTTCTGAATAGAGCCATCAGAACTAAATACTATTCTGATTTTAACCGAACCTTCTCCGGCAGCATTATCTAATAGATGTTCTGCGGTTCTCCACATGGTTGCACCAGTGCCTGCACCCGTTCCATCCCATTCGTTGTTTACAGCATCATCGTACCAGTTTTCTCCTTCGCCAGCTAAGCCTAAACGGCTCCATGAAGTTCCAGCGTCAAATGAAATTTCAACGTAACCTTCATCGCAGCAATTTTCTGTGTTGAAGATGTGAGCAAACCTGAAAACAGGGTCTATTGTTAAGTTTGAAAAATCGAAGCAAGGAGATTCTACATACGACAATTCATTTACCACGTAAACTCCATCTAAGTTAGTGACCCATGCATTTACGCCCGAATTAGCACTGTTAATGAGTGTTCCCACAGGTGCGCCAAGCTCCCACGTACTAGCGGTACCTCCAGTCATCCAGCCTCCGGCACCAGATTCAAATCCTTCTGAATACGGCAATCCACTAACTACAGGAATGTTTTCTACGCTAAACCAAATAGAGTCATTCGCTGCGTCTTGATCGGTAAGAACTTCAATCCAAGCACTGAAGTCGTATGTACCAACAGCACTTAAGTCTGCAAGCGTGGCAAAGGTTAATGTATCTGTTGCTCCTGAAGCAATATTTACACTGAAAACTTCTGTTTCGGTTGAAGCATTTAGCTCATACGAAGCAGTAACGGAAGTAATAGGGTCAATACCATTATTGAAAACAGTAAATGAAACGGTTTCCATTCCGAGACCGCAACCATTACTTGGAGCAACTGCTGTGACCGCAGCGGCATCTACAGTTGGTGGAACATAGATTGATACGTTATCAAGTCCTATCCACCAGCTCCAACCACCGTTTCCATCGTCAAAAATGAACTTAGCCTGAAAATCAGAAATCAAATAGCCACTTAAATCAATATTTGCCGCACGTGCATTACAATCAGGATAAAACCCAAGACACCCTGGGTCTGTGTTTTCGGTGAAAACGGTGTCCCAATCTGCTCCATTCCAAAGCGCAACAGCGAAGTAGGAGGTTCCAATGTCATCAAAAATGTAGTCGAATTGCAAAAGTGCTGTGTCTAACGAAGACAGGTCAATTATAGGAGAAACCAAATCTGCAATGAGCGCAGGCGCACCGCTTCCCAGCTCATCGTCATTAATGAAGGTCATGCATGTGCCTTCAACGGTACCGCTATAACCTGCTGTAGAATTATCTCCAAAGCTCCAACCGATACTACCGACAGTAGCGGTATTGGTCCAACCTGTAGGAAGTGAACAGGAATTGAAATCTTCCAAGAATACGCTTTGAGCGCCTACTGACCCTGCAAGCAAAAGCAAGGCAATCGTAAATAATTTATTCATTTCTTAATTAATTTTCGGACAACAAATGTACATACTCACATTTGCGTGAGTGGCTTTAATTTATCACAGGTTATTAAGAATGGTCGGGCGTAGGACCAAAAACTCAGTCGTGAGAAGCTCCTTCTTTACTCAGTTTTTTTTCTTTTTTCGCTCTTTAGGAGCAATTGGCTTTGAATGAAAGAAGTAGCGAACGTCAAACGTGAGATAGCTTCCATTTAGCCGCACTTCTTGTGCTGCCGAGGAGTAAGTATCATCAGCATAAGCAAATTTGCTACTGTAAACGTCTGCAAACGGAATATGGTAAGTACCACCTAGATAGAAAAAGCCCGCTTTTTTGGTTCGGTATTCAAACCCCAGATTAGCAATGGCTCCGCCATGGATAAAACCATCGTTTCCTGGTTTGCCATCAAAACCTAGTCTTAGAGATGAGTGTTTGAAATGCTGATCGGACCCAGAAGAGTTTTCGTCAGAAGTAAAAATATCAGACGGATAAAAAGTGAGCTGAAACCCACCAGCCGCATTCATGAAAATGTGCTCACTTAATTGAACAAACACCAGCAATTTAATCGGATGCTCATAGCCAATAATGGTAAAATCGGTTTTGCTGTTGTATGCTGGTTTTGTAGTAATAGCGCTAGAGTCTCTCTGAATTTCCAAGTTGTAATTCCGCTGAACGAAGTTTAATCCTGTTTCAAGCGCCAACCGCTTATGAAAACTGTAGCGAATAACCATACCAGCCGAGAAACTAAACTTTGGAGAAACTTTAATACCGAATTCGTTATTTGAAACCAGTTGGTCGGCTGTTTTTAGAAAGTCGATGGGGAAAATAGGACGGAATTCTACCCCAGCAGTTAACACCTGTACATTCTCATTCTCTTGAGCCGAGACCCAAAGGCTGGTTATACTGAGAAGAATACAGAGAATGGATTTTTGCATTGCCGCAAAGTTAGCATGCCAAATTGAGAGAACTTGGGTTTTGATGAATGGAAAGTGACTTAGCATACATGCTAAACGCGTTTATCCGTTTTTATTTGCAGCAATGAATTGGACTTTATTCTGCCTGGTCGTTCTGTTTCTATCATTTGTTTCTGCGAGTTATCACAGAAGACGAGGGTATTTCTTTTGGCGAACATTCATTATGGCGGTAATGGGTTTTGCGGGTATTGGGCTGCTCATTTACCAGTTGTTCTTTATTTGATTCTTTGTGAATAATACTGTGAAAAACTGAAAGATTCGCTTGTTAATCCTGTAGAGGTTGCGTGTTATTTTGCCCAAAAATCTCTCAATGCGAAAAATCAAAAATCTCCTTCTAGTTTTAGTGTTGCCGCTTACGGCCTTTTCTCAACAAACAACAGGTCTTTTTCAGTTTGATTGGGAAACCGAGGATGGCTATACGCTTTTTGCTCCGTTGTTGGCTGGCCATAATCAGTACTTATTGAATAATTGTGGCGAAGTAGTTCACACTTGGAATAGTCCTTCTACAACTCCGGCTAATTCGATGTATTTACTTGAAGATGGCAGTATGATTTATCCTGCTATTGCAGACAGTGCTTCCAATAACCCTATAAATGGTGGAGGAGCAGGGGAGCGCATCATTCATAAAGATTGGGACGGAAACATTCTTTGGGATTTCATTTATTATGATGATGAGAAACGATTGCACCATGATATTGCTCCACTTCCGAACGGAAATGTTCTTGCCATTGCTTGGGTTCTTATCGATTCGCTTGATTGTATCGCTGCAGGAAGGGATCCATTGCTTCTGACGCAAGGCGTGATGTGGTCAGAAAGGGTAATTGAAATAGAACCTACTGGACCAACAACTGGAAACATCGTTTGGCAATGGGATCTTTTAGATCATGTTATTCAAGATTTTGACGCTACAAAGGCCAACTACGGAGTTGTAGAAAATCACCCCGAATTATTAGATATTAATTTCTCTAATCCTGCTTTACCAAATCCTGGTCAGAATGATTGGATTCATCTTAATTCTATTGACTATAATGCGGATTTGGATCAGTTTATTTTGAGTTCGCAAACGCTTAACGAAGTTTGGATTATTGATCATTCAACAACGACAATTGAAGCTGCAGGACATACGGGTGGGACATACGGAAAAGGAGGAGATTTTCTTTATCGATACGGAAATGCACAGGCTTATAGAAGAGGAACAAGTGATGATCAACTTCTCTGGCGGCAACACGATGCAAACTGGATACCAAATGGTTATCCGGATGCAGGTGGTATCATGATTTTTAACAATGGATTGAATCGAACTCCTGGTTTTTCAGAAATTGATGTAATTGTTCCACCTCAAACCTCACCCGGTGTTTATGAGTTAACTTCTGGCGAAGCCTACGGTCCAACGGAAAAAACTTGGAATTATCACGCGCCTGATTCAGTTTCGTTCTACTCTTACTTCATTTCTGGTGCCAAGAGACTCCCTAACGGAAATACTATGATTTGCGAAGGCGAATCGGGCCACATTTTTGAAGTTAGCCACGATGGCGCTGTGGTTTGGGATTATGTGAATCCTGAAGAGCAATGGGCAATTTTGGGATCCACCGATCCGATTACCGTACTAAATGGAGGTGCATTTCATTCCAATATGGTATTTAGAGCAGAGAAATATCCGGCAGATTTTTCTGGTTTTGCCGGGAAAGATTTATCAACCGGAGTTCAACTTGAATCAAATCCAATTTTGGATAATTGTGACGGTGTGGTTGGTGTTCAATCGTCAAATTCGGAAATCAGTTTTACTATGTATCCAAATCCTACAACTGGTTTTGTGACGTTTGAAAATCTGGATGGAGCAAGATTGTCGGTTTATAATTCCGCAGGCCAATTGGTTTTGAAGCAAAATTTAATTGGCAATCTATCTCAAATCGATTTGGAAGGTCAAGTTGCTGGCATTTATGCAATTAGCATAGAATTGAACGGAAAACGAACCGTAACCAAGCTCATGGTTCAGTAATTGAAACTTGCTTGTTTTTATCTTGGAAAGCCCTGTCAAACACCGCATTGACAGGGCTTTCTTATCATTGATTAAAAATTGCGTATTTCGCAACCTATTCAACCCCAAAATCTCCAATGAGAAATCTTTTAATTACACTTTGCGTTTTTTGTTTGGCAATAGCCGCTACTGCTCAAAACTCCCATATTAATTGGAGTGGTTCTTTAACATCCAACAGAACATTTGTAGAAAACAAAGGGCAGTTTGATGGCTTTGGTGGAAAATTAAGCTCTGAAGTGTTATTTGCACTTGATGGCGGTAATTCTATGATACTGTTCACTGAACAAGGCCTGACTTTCAGGAGTGTTCAAAAGGTAAAGAACGAATACAGAAAGCGTGGAGAGAGAACCAAACATCGCTATAACGAACAGCGAGAATTCATTCAAATGAAATGGGTTGGCGCTAATCAAAATTCGAAGCTGGTTGCTGTTGATATGGCAAGCTATAAACACACATACGCGTTGCTCCAGCACAATCGATCTACAATTGATTTAGGAGATGTGAATGGTTATAGAAAACTGATTTACAAGAATGTTTATCCAAACATTGATGTTGAATACACGATTCACCAACAGGAAGGAATTAAATACAACGTCATTCTTCATTCAGGAGCAGATCCATCGCTCATTAAAATGCAGTATGCAGGAGGAGGAGAGCTTAAAATGGATGCAAAAGGAAACATCATTGTCCCATCCATTTTTGGACAAGTTACCGACCACGCACCATCAACGTTCTACACCAATTCAAACAAGCCTATTACGTCTCGATTTAAGCTTGATGGAAACGTTGTAAGTTTTGAATTAGATGCATACGACAATTCGCAGAGCGTAACCATTGATCCATGGGTTACTTCTCCAGCATTTCCAAACTCCGGTGGTATTTGGGATATTGATGTGGACGACCTCGGAAATGTTTACATCTATGGAGGCGATACGCCCATGAAACTTCAGAAATATAACGCTGCTGGGGCGCTGCAATGGACCTACACAACACCTTGGGATTCTGCAAATTATTGGATTGGAACAATGGTTACAGAACCAACAACTGGCGATTGTTTTATCACAGCTGGAACTGATCCGCGTATCTCAAGAATATCAACTGCTGGTTCCCTCATGTGGACTGCTAGTGGTGGCGCTTTTGATGAATACTGGAAACTCGCTTTTAATTGTGATTACACCAAACTGATGCTTGGAGGAACACGACTTTCCCTCGGTGGAACTGCTGTGCAAGGTTACGGCTACGTGTTTGAGATTGACATGAACAATGGTGCGCAGCTCAATAGCCAAGAAGTGGCAAGCGTAAGCCCAGGCCCAATTGCTCTTATTAGCAATCCAAATGAAGTTCGTGCCATGTGTTCAGCTCCAAACGGCAAATACTATTATCTAACGTTAGACACCATTGGGGTGTTTGACGAAAACCTCACCTTGGGTTACCAAGACAACAGCGGCTATGCATTTTCATATCAAGTAGCTGGTTATGGAGCAACAAATCAGAGCATCAATGCAATGGCCGCCACAACAGATTACCTGTATACCCAGAATGGTTCGAGAATTGAAAAACGAAACATTGTAGGTGGGGCTGTGATTCTTTCTGCCACTATTCCTGGTGGAATTACAACTGCCGACCCACTAGCAGGAAACTCCGCTCAGAACGGTGGTCTCGTGCTCGATAGCTGCGGAAACATCTATGCTGGATCTGGTACAGGCGTATACAAGTTTGATGAAAACCTCAATCAGCTCGGATTTCAATCTACGCCAAATAGGGTTTATGACGTGGCCGTGAATCCACAGGGCGAAGTTGTTGCTTGCGGACAAGGATTTGTTGCTTCGGTTAATCTCGGTTCATGTGTTCCACCAAAGGCTGTGTGTTTAAATTGCCTCGAACTCCAACCAGCAGGCCCATATTGCCACGATGGAATTCAGGATACCTTGGTGGCCGACCCTGCAGGTGGAACTTGGTCTGGACCAGGAATCATTGACCCAATTCTTGGAATTTTCGACCCTGCCGTTGCCGATTCCGGTACACACGTCATTCATTTCACTCCTACAGTTCCGCTGGTTTGTGGCATTGATTCTATCCTTATCCGCGTCAATTATTGCCTAAACCTTCAGGCCTGTGTTGATTCGCTTGGTTACATCACTATTCCAAATGGCGTTCAACCTTACACTTGGTCTCAAACTCTTGACACCTTAGATTGTAGCGCTTGTTTTCCTGCCTTGCCTCCTTTTATTGCAGGTTGTAGCACGCCTCCGGGATGCGCTGTTCCCACAACTTATGTTGCCGAGTTTTCTAACGATTCGGCTGTCCAGCCTACGGGAAATTGGCCACTTTTCATCGAAGATTCTCAAGGAAACATTCTTCAGATTAACTCGCTTTCTCAATTACCTGCTTGCCAAAGTGGTTGCTTTATTGTAGCCAACCTGCCCGATACAGTTGTTGCTTGCACAGGCGAAAATGCTACGGCAACAGTTCTTGTGACGGGTGCCATTGGTAACATCGATTATTTGTGGAGCACAATTCCTGCCCAAACAACAGCCACGGCAACTAACCTCGCTCCCGGAAGCTATTATTATGTAACAGTTACAGATGACAGTTCGTGTGTAGCAATGGATTCTGTTTATGTTGTAGAAGCAGAATGTGTGGGCCCAATTGTTTGCGCCACTCCATTTGGCGATATGCAAGCTGATGGATTTGGACCATTTACATGGTACGAGTTCACAAGTACCACCGATTGTAGTGGATGTATTGAGATACCTGGTTTTCCTCCGTGTACATTCCCTCCGGGATGTGTCGTAAATGTTCAGGGCTATGAGCAATTTGCTATTGGCGATATGGTTACGCCAACCGGAAACTGGCCAGTTATTGTGGTTGATTCGCAAGGTGATTCGCTCACCATCAACTCCTTCTCAGAGCTTGCAGCCTGCACACAAGCGTGTTATCTTACAGTTGATGTTCCTGCATTGGAAACCGTTTGTTTTGGCGAAACAAATGGACAAGCAACTGCCATTGTCTCAGGAGCATTTGGTGCTGTGAGCTACTCTTGGAATACGATTCCAGTACAAACAACAGTAACAGCAACCAACCTTGCCGTTGGAACTTACGTGATTACAGCTACAGATGCCAACAGCTGTGAAGCTACCGATACAGTGGAAGTAGTAATGGTACCAGAGATTTTGCTTTCAGTCACCGCTACAGATTCGGTCTGTCTTGGTCAAAACGTGGGTACAGCCACAGTAACTTCCAATGGCGGAACGGGTGGATTCTCCTATTCTTGGAACACGAATCCGGTTCAATCCAACGCAACTGCCATCAATTTGGGACCTGGAACCTACACCGTAACTGTGACTGATTTGGTTGGTTGTACTGAACAAATTACTGCAACCATTGCAGCCAAATCGCCTATTACGGTTGAGTTTAATGCTACAGAAGATATTTGTGTTGGATCAACTGACGGAACTGCAACGGCTTTTGTAGCCAATAGCACAGTTAATTATCAGTTCTCTTGGAACACAACTCCAGTTCAGAATGGAGCAACTGCAAGCGGACTTTCTGCAGGGACTTACACTGTCACTGCAACCGATCCGCAAGGATGTCTTGGAGTTGCTTCGGTTACAATTGGCGCCTTACCCGCGGTAAATGCAGATGCCGGAGATGATGTAACTATCTGTGCAGGTCAATCTGTAACACTTCTCGCCACAGGTGGTGTAATTTATGAATGGGAAAATGATGTGAATACGGCCATGAGAGAGGTGTCTCCAAGCGCAACCACCAATTATGAAGTAAGTGTTACAGACAATAATGGGTGTATTGGAAGCGATACTGTTACGGTTTTTGTAGTGCCAGTTCCTATTGTAAGTATTGAAGAGCTTGATTCGGTTATCTGCGATGTAGAACCACCATTTATGATTGTAGGAATTCCTCCGGGAGGAACGTTCTCAGGAAATGGAGTGAGCTCGCAAGGGTTGTTTGAACCTTTGGTTGCTGGTGATGGTGTTCATTCAATTACCTACACCTATTTATCTCCCGAAAACTGTGAGGTTGATACCACGGTAAGTTTCCGAGTGGATGAGCACTTATGTGATGTGATTGCACCAAACATCTTCAACCCGAATTCCGATTTTGAAGGTCAGGTAGATTTTTGCGGAAATGCACCTCAAAACAATGCCTTTAACCTTCCTTGTTTAGAATGGTATCCCGGAAATAAAATCTTGATTTTTGACCGTTGGGGACGTAAATGTTATGAGCAAGAAAACTACCATCTGAAGCCTTGGGATGGCGGATCTAGTAGCGATGGCGTTTATTATTACGTGCTCGATATTCCAAATGAAGAGCCTATTAAAGGGTTCTTCCATTTGGTGAGGTAATCAATTAGCTTTTGAATTGAAAAGTCCCGTTCCGCTGCTGTAGAACGGGACTTTTTATATGGCAAAAAGCCGCAACTATCGCCACGGCTTTTCTACTCTCATCAATCTTAAATTTACCTCAACTTGATCTGAACTTTTACTAAGCTCTTAACTCCATTGCTCACCTCCAGTGTGTAAGTCCCACTTTTCAATTTTGATTTTGGAGCGTACTCCAATCGCATTCTTTTTGCGTTTACAAATTCGCCTTCAATAAGGGTAAGCGATGCCGTTAACGTGTTCTCGTTCAGCACTTCTTTAATGCTTGCGGTTCCATCTTTTTCTGTCAATTCTATTCCAGATGGGTCAATCACTTTCAGTTTTAAGTTCTGGGTCATACTAGTAGGAAGGTCAACTTCCATTTTCAGCTCTTTTGTTCGTTTAGCAACCACCGTCAGTTTTTCTTTCTTCTTGCCTTTAACTGCCTCAATCAAAGCATTGTTTATGGCAACTTCCTGAAGCGCATTGACCTGTTCGTTCAACTTTACATTATTGGCAGCCAAGTCTCTATTCTCAATTCTTATTCTGGCATTTTCAGTCGTAAGGTCGGAAACGGTGTTGTTCATGTTTTTCATGTCTCTCTCAAGTACCTTAAGCATAGCTTCCAGTTCGCCTTTTTGCTTTTTCAACGCATTCACCTGCAAGGCAGTCGAACGTAAATGTCTGTTTTCCTTTTCCATACTTTCGATGGTAGCAAGTTGCTCTGCAATTTGGAAGGTAAGTCCACTGTTCTCGGTTCCCTTTTTTGTCAACTCTGATTTGTACTGAGCAATTGACTTTTCCAACTGCAATTTCTCACTTATCAGTCGTTCCTGCTGAATGCGGGTATCTTGTAGAACTTGGTCAAGGTCCCAGTTCTTGTTCTGAAGAATAAGCAATCCGCTCACTGCCGCAAAAAACAAGATTGTTGTAAGTACAGCCACTTTGCGGGCAGTCATTCTACTTTTTGGTTTTTGAATTGTCGTTTCCATTGTTTCTAATTATTTAATGTTCGTTTTATGTCTCTTTGTTTGTTAAAGCAAAGTTGACCTAAGCGAATTAGAAGCGTATGAAAGCCGAGTTAAAAGGTGGTTAAACCTTTTTAATTGGGAGACTTACGGTGAAGGTGGATCCTTTTCCAAGCACACTCGACACCTTGATGGTACCTTTATGAAGGTCGCAAATACGCTTCACAAGTGATAGACCGATGCCATGTCCATCTCTATTTCTGATAGAATTTGATCGGAAGAATGGATCGAATATTTGTTTCAAATCAGCCTCAGAAATACCGATTCCGTTATCGGTGAAAGTGAGTTGGATGGTATTAGCTCTAACTCCTAAGGAAACTTTCACTACATGGTCGTCAGAATACTTACATCCGTTTTCCATTAGGTTAAGAATTAATGCTTTTAGTAGAATGTCGCTACCCAGCACTTGTAGTTCTTCCAGATCAGTGATGGTTTCGTCTAAATCAACTTCAATACAGTAGTCAGGTTTCATTTTCTTGAGGTCAGCACGAACTTCCCAAATAATATCGTCTATTCGAACCTGCCTGAAATTTGCTTCTGGTGCGTCTGTCCCCGTCTGCGCTAGCATCAGTAGCCTATTGGCTAGCTTGTTAAGTTTGTGAATGTCTTGTAGTACAGATTCAATTGCCACTTTATATTCTTCTTCGCTTCTCTGCTTCAAAAGAATAACTTCCAACTGACCCGAAATGGCCGTAAGTGGTGTGCGCATCTCATGGCTAGCATTGGCAATAAAATTCCGCTGGACAACGAATGCGGCTTCCAAACGTGCAAGCATGGCGTTAAACGAAATGGCAAGCTTGGCCAGTTCATCTGATCCGTTTCCTTCGTTAGCGCGCTTGTTTAGGTTACTGATAGAAATGCCCGCAATTTCGGCCACCAATTGCTTGATTGGGCTCAGTGCTCGTTCGGCATAAACTCTTCCTACCAAGAAAAAAGCAATCATCCCTAGTCCAAGCACAATTGCCAAAACCTGTCCTAGATTCTGGATTTTTCTTCGTCCGTATACATCAATACCAGAAACGATAACCACAAACCGGTCATATCTATCCGTGAACAGAAACGCTTCCGATTCACGCTTTTCCTTACTAATTTGAATACTTCCGTCAAGCCGAACCTGATTAAGAAAATCCTTGGTTGGCATTTCAATGTCTAATCCTTCCGAACTGTAAATTAGACTGTCCCTAAAATTGAAAATCAAAATTTGCTCCTCAGGAAGTCGAACAGGATTGTCGCACTCAATAATGTTCAGCAAATTCTGATCTACCTCTTCAATTTGAATTAGCAGCTTTGCCATATTCTCTCCTCGACTAATTAGCCGTTGCGAGAATTCATCCTTTCGATAATCAGCAGATAGAAAATAAATCGCAATGGAGGCTACGCCCAATACCAGCGAAGCCAGTAAACCGAATTGTAACGTAAGCCTGTTGCGTAAACTCATACCTTATGCCTGAAGCACGTATCCATGACCAATTCTGGTTTGTATCAGCTTGGTGTCAAAATCCTTATCCACCTTTTTCCGAAGTAGATTCATGTACACGTCAACCACGTTGGTTCCG
The DNA here is from genome assembly GCA_021741075.1 of Flavobacteriales bacterium. GTDB lineage: Bacteria > Bacteroidota > Bacteroidia > UBA10329 > UBA10329 > UBA10329. The sequence goes on from JAIOYO010000045.1 coordinate 16,836, forward strand.
GTATCAAAATGGATGTCCCAAACGTTTTCTGAAATCTGAACACGGGAAACTACTCGTTCACGGTTTCGCATCAGATATTCTAAAAGGGAGAACTCTTTTGCGGTAAGGGCAATTTCTTTCCCGCTTCTAATGGCTTGTTTCTTATTTAGGTCCAATTCCAAATCGTGATAAATAAGTTTGTTGCTAAGTTCTGTTGAATTTGAACTTCGTCTGCTGAACGAACGAATGCGTGCCAATAACTCCTTAAACTCAAACGGTTTCACCAGATAATCATCTGCACCAGAATCCAATCCAGTCACTTTATCTTCTGTGGTTCCTAAGGCTGTCAGTAACAAAATAGGAGTACCAATGCCTTGTTTGCGCACTTCTTTACAAAGTTCAAGTCCGTTTATTCCCGGAATGATGACATCGAAAATCATCATGTCAAATACATCCTTCGTAGCAAATCTAAGCCCCAACTGACCATCATATGCCAACTGCACTTCATGACCACTTTCTTCTAGACCCTGCACAATGAATGCAGCAACCTTAGGTTCATCCTCAACCAGTAAAATCTTCATCTTTTCAGTTAATGGTACAAAAATACCGCGCCAGTCTAGCCAAATATGAAAAAGCGATTAAGAAATAGATAGTAGTTGAGTGCGTAATTCCCATTTCTGTAATTGATACAACACAATTGTTAAGGCATTTTTTGAGCAAAAAAAAAGCCCCTCCATTTCAGGAGGGGCTCGGTTTTCCCAGCCTCAACTTGGCGGGTTTGAGGCCTCGGGCCGACTTATCTTCGATAGCAGTACTTGGTTCTCCATCTGTCGGATTTCCAGTTGCCAGTTTGTAAGGTTTGTAATGAGTGTGAACAACGGAGTGTATTCGAACTGATGATGTATCCAATCCTGTTCGCCACCTTCCACATTTCTAAAAGCACGGTCTGTCCGAAGTCCAAGACTGTTTTTCATCACATCTTGCAGTTCGGTAGGGTAGTAGTGCAATACCAAATTCCGATAATGCTCAAACATACCTTTCAGTTCAATTCCACTGAACCGACCATCATTTATCTCATCGTCTACACCCAGCATCAATTCGCGGCCAACGGCCAGATCATGCATCTTTTCTAATGTGCGCAGGTCAATCTTCGCGGCCTCAGCCCTAGGCACATTAGCCGCCCAAGCCAACAATTCAAGCTTTAGCGAATCTATGTGCTTTACAAGGTCGTCCGATTCCCTTCGTAGCGTAAGTAAATCGTCAGAATTTACTTGAGCATACATCGCAGCATTGCTCGCAGAGGCATCTTCCACCGCTTGTACCAGTAGCTCATCCGTTCGCAGTACACCATCTTCATACCAAATACTATTGCCCGTTTTCATCAAAGCAAAAATCAATATTAGGCAAGCCATCGTGACCATCGAACTCGATAGTGTAACTGGCTTATTAACACTCGTTTTATAGCGTTTAAAAAAGTAGATTGGAACGTATCCGAATGCCAAAACCGCCATTCCTCCAAGCAGCGTTACCGAAGCTCCCGGCCAGTGCATTACTTTAAACAACACGCCAATGGATGTCATGGTTAACCCAACGAATCCCCCAATGTGAAGCAGCGCTTCGTCTTTGGGGCTTTCTTTGAGTTTGTGTGCTAGAATCATCGGTAGGTATCCCAATACGAGGAGCCCTGAACCAAGTACCATCATGATGCTGGCCCCGGGCCAATGCATCAGTTTAAAAATCGTCCCCGCCAAGAGAAGAAATGTAGAAGTCAGCCCGAAACCAAACGTTACTTTTTTCATGATTGCGTTCATTTCGGTTAATAATTCAAATGTTTCGTTTTGAACCTGTTTTAAACCTCCAGGTCCGAAAAGGCTGAGTGTATATTGAAAGGCTTCCTCAAACGATTCGCCTTGTGAGATTCTATTTTCTATGCTGGTACATAGGTGATCTAATAGATCTACTTGTAGTTCATTTTGTGCCACACCGTTTTCTTTGATGTAGGCAGCAATTAATTCTACTTGAAGTTCGGTTAGCTCTGCCATTGCAGTTCTGGGTTTGGATTGAAACTATTGAGAAGTTCATTCATTGTTTCCGAAAACCTTCGAAACTCATTGACTTTATCATTAGCCTGCTTGTTTCCGTTTTCAGTAAGGCTGTAATACTTGCGCACCCGTTTGCCTATGCTCACCTTTTCGGTGGTCAGAAAACCGTCTGCTTCTAACTTGTGTAAAGTAGGGTAGAGCGCGCCTTCGGTGAGTTGAATCTCTCCAGCCGTTTTGTCCTTTACGTGTTGCGTAATCTCATATCCATACATCCGTTCGTTCTCGGCCAATAGGCTCAGAACAATGGTTTGCAGGGTCCCTTTTAATAGTTCTTGTGAATACATAGGACAATGATACATAAAACATTTAGGTATAAGTGTATTAGGTATTAACTTTTTTATTTTTTAATTATTGTCTGAGAATGATTCATTCCTTTAAACCATGAAAAAACTCCTCACGCTTTCCTCATTGCTCTTTTTCTCCATTTCTCTTTTTGCTCAAGGCAATATTATGCTCATGCCGTTTGAGCCTTTGATGAATGCCGATTGGAAGGCCGAAGGAAAATGGAAAGATGGATCGCCCTTTAAACAAGAAATAACCTTTAGCTGGGGTTCGCAGCAGCAGGACGTGAGAATGGAAACCAAGAGTTATTTAGATACCAGTTTTACCAAGTTTGGACTATTCTCCGAAGGTGTTCATACTTGGGATACCGTAACTAACTCCATTAAGTTTTTGGTCAAAGACATTAAAGGAAACGAGATTGAAGGGAAGGTTCGCACAAAGCTTAAAACCATTTTGTACGAGTACGAATATGAGAACGAGCTAGGCGTAAAAACCTATATGACCGATGCTCTTATCTGGATAAAACCCGACAAGTATATGTTTAAGGTTGGAATCTTGAAGGATGATGAGTGGACTGACGTTTATTTAGAAACGTACTTTTTTAAGAAGTAGTTAACCAATCGTTCCTAAATGAGTGTTCTTGAAGTTGTCACTGTGCTTCAATCCAAAGCCAAAAACGCGATCCATGCTGGAGTGACCTAATAACACAACACCCGACAAGAAAACAAGGGTTGAACCAGTGAAAAATCCGGCTAAACCAGTGGCAACAGCAATGCCTTTGTGGTGCAATAGGTTGTAAGTATAAGCACCAATTCTAGGATTTATGATATAGCCAACCATTCCAACATCTGGTCCAATGAAAAGTAGAAGGTAAGCCCACCAAGAAACATTGTGGTAGTACAGAATTGATGCGCAAGCGCCAAACTGGATTAATTCTTCTGATTTGAGTAGGTTTTTCATGCTCATTGTATTGTAATCCCTACAGGGCAATGATCTGAACCTTCTACTTCTTTAAGTATAAACGCTTCCTTTACTCTCGACATTAAGCTTTCCGAAACAAGAAAGTAATCTAATCTCCAACCAACGTTGTTATCGCGTGCGTTGGCTCGGTAACTCCACCAGCTGTATTGTACATCATGCGGGTGTAAGCTTCTAAATGTGTCAACCAATCCTGAACTTAGATACCTATCCATGCCATCAATTTCTTGTTGCATGTAGCCAGCCGTTCGGTTGTAGTTAGATGCTGCATTTTTAATGTCCATTGGGGTATGTGCCACATTCATATCGCCACAATAAACTACTGGCTTTTTCTTCTCCAATTCTTTGATGTAGGCTAGCAGAGTAGCATCCCACGTCATTCTGTACGGCAATCGTGCCAATTCGCTTCCAGAGTTTGGTACGTACACATTTAGCAAATAGAATTCTTCGAACTCGCAGGTAATGGCACGACCTTGATCATCGTGTTCAGGAATACCAATTCCGTACTGGAAACTTAGCGGCTCTGTTTTGGAAATGATGGCTGTACCAGAGTATCCTTTCTTTTCGGCAGAATAGGCATAAATATGGTAATCCAACCCAAAAAGCACTTCGCGTACTTGCTCTTCTGTGGCTTTTGTTTCTTGAAAACCAATAATATCGGCTTCCATTTCTTCAATATAGTTGAGCAGGCCTTTTTTTGCTGCTGCGCGAATTCCGTTTACGTTAAATGAGATGAGTTTCATTTCTAGCATGTTTTGAATTGCCGAATATGGCAAAACCTAAGGAAACAGATGGTTAAAGAAACACGGGCGTAGGTTCATCTCTACGAATCCAACCGGTAATACTAAATCTAGGTTGTGTGGTTTTTAAAACCTCATGTTCAACCAAGTCACTCCTAAAGCACACCAATCTTCCCATTTTTGGCTCGATGTCGTAATGTTCATCTCCTTCATAAATTCGTAACTGCCCAGCATTTTCGGGTACCCAAGCTTCATTCAGATAGAGTATTACCGAGAAAATGCGGTTGTTGGTTTCTCTAAACTGATCAAAATGCTTGGTGTAAAAACTGCCAACGGGATAGGTTGCTAAATGGCATTCGAACCAAGGTAATCCAATACGGAAATAGTTAGAAAGGCGCTCGCGAAGCTGCTCCAAAAACTGGAAATAGATTTCTTGCGATTTGGTAAGTTGGTCTTTCTCTAGCCAAAGAATTCTGTCGCCTCGCACTTCGGAAATGCGCTGTTCGGTAATTCCGCGGCCAATCAACGCGGGCTGAAATTCATTGAGCAGTTGTTTAGTTTCAGACAACAAATCTTGCAAAACATCTTCTGGAAGAAGATTGTCGATGATTGCGATGGCGTGCCGGTCTAACTGCTCGGCAATAAGCTCAATTGTGTTTTCCACTCAAGCGTTTAAAAAGGTTCGTAAATGTACTTAGCGCTATTCAGGATTAAGAGATTATCTTTCGGGTCTAAATAAACATAAACATGAAATTCTTTCTACGACTAACGCTACTATTACTACCAGTTTTTGCGCTCACTTCGTGCGATAAAAATGATGAGACATTTGGCTTGAATGATTTGCCCGGAACGTATCGTGGTGCCATGAATGTTGGCACGCCAGATTTTACCAATGCCCAGTATGAAGTTGTAGTAACCAAGGTTGGTTCTTCGTCAGTAAAAATTACGCCTTCTGGTGCTGCCGGAACGGAATGGACTGCCTCTCTTACCAACGTTTTTGGTGTTTATACTTGCGTTAGTTGTGCCCTTAATAACCAAATTACCTTTACCCAGGTTAGTGGTTCTATTCAATTGTCGTACAACTATGACGACAATAACGAGCAGTATGCAGGTGTAAAGCAGTAGCGAGCGGTTAGATCGCTAGGCAATGGGCTGCTTATTCAAGATTAAAATCTAGTGCAATCATTCTGCATTAGATGTAATCATTGTTGAGGTTAATAAATGCACCATCATGGATTTCGAAACTTTCCGAGAACTGGCGCTTTCCTTTCCAGAGGCAACGGAAGAACCGCACTTCGAAAAAGTATCTTATCGGGTGCGCAAGAAGATTTTTGCAACGCTTGATTTGGACAAACGAACCGCAGTTCTAAAACTGACAGAGGAATACCAGGCCAGATTCGCAGAGATGAATGACACCGTAATCTATCCCCTAAAAGGCGCGTGGGGCAAACAGGGTTGGACGATTGTAGAATTGGAAAAGGTAAGTGGCGAGGTTTTTAAATCAGCGCTTAGGTGCGCTTACCGAACGGTTGCCCCAAAGAAACTCATTTATAAACTGAACTCTTAATGCTCAGCCACAAATCCTGGCCAGCCACTCATGTAGTTGACAAATGCTTCGCCTAATCCTTCGCTTTTTAAATGTTCTCTGGAAACTGGATTTGCAACAGGCACGAAATCCGGGTTTTCCATTACCAATTGCGGGAAATTGTGGTGTAGAATGGCCGAGCGGCCAATGGTGACGAAATCGACACCCGCATTCAGAATATCCCGAACATTCTTTCCTGTTATGATCTGCCCAGCAACGGTCA
>JAIOYO010000046.1 GCA_021741075.1 Flavobacteriales bacterium
CTGTTGCACCCGTTGCGCCTGTAGCGCCAGTTGCTCCATCAATACCATCGATTCCGTCTATTCCATTTACACCGTCTGCGCCTGCAATTCCTTGAATGCCTTGAGGACCTTGTGCTCCTGTTGCACCCGTTGCGCCTGTGGCACCCGTTGCTCCTCCACTCAATTTGGCATACAAGGCGTAAGGAACACTCATAAGCTGACTAACTCCTTCTATGGTGAAATTGGTTCCTCCAGTAGGGTCGGTCTTAGTCATAATAAAATAGGAATTCGCCCCCCAATCTATGAGCGAAAAATCGCCCATAAAAACGTTGCCACTACCTATTTCTAAGCTAACCAAGCCGTTGGCGTTGGTCATGGCCGTATGGGTTTCGATATATACGGCAAATCCCGTATTCCCTCCTTCAAGAATACGCACCTCCATGCCAACAGCATGATTCGTAACCAAATTATTGTTGACATCCCTGATTACAGCTTGGTAGCTCATTTTTTCAGGTGCTTGGGCAAAAACACCTGTTGTAATCAGTAAGGCGATGATGAGTGTGTACAGTTTTTCCATTTGGTCTTAGCTTTTGATAATCTTGAAGGTCTTGATGAGTTTCTGGTTGTCGATAATATTTAAATAGTAAGTGGCAGTGGGAAGGCGATTCATATCAACCACCGTATTTGCTTCCATAATCGTTTGGTTAAACAATAACCTACCTGAAACATCGTAAAGCTCTAAGCTCAACTTCTCACTCTTATAATTTCCTACAAGAAGGTTTAGGAAATCTGTTGTAGGGTTTGGATATGCAGACATCTGCAGAACTATCTCAGAAATCTCAATGCCGTTAATAGCTGATATTTCATATGCTTGTTGAACTCCTTGAGCTACCGAACCGGTGGCCGCTGAATAAGTCTCATAAACAACTTGGCCAATAGAATAGCTAACTGAACCGCCATTGCCGGAAAAATTACCTCCAGTGGCATTAGTAGATTCTTGGGCTTGCGTTCCTATCAAATTAATGAACAGGAACCCAGCACTCAATGCGAGGAATTTCATACTTGGAAATGATGGTTAATAGGTTTGGTCTCTGGTCGAGCAGCCTTATACTGCGGTTTCAGATCTTCGTTCCGCAAATTAGACCAGTCGAAGTTTAAGTGGGACGAACCAACTTAGATGCACCATAAAACATCGACAAGGTTCTCCTGCTTACGAGAAACTACAGAAATTAGGAATTGTAGCGGTGGATTAGGCGAGACTATAAATCAGCAGTCCACTCAGCAGCTTAGGTACAACATAAGTGCTTTTAGGCGGCATGGTTTTTCCTTGGTCGGAGATAGCATAGAATTCTTGTCCTGTGACCGGAAATAGCGAAAAAGCGACATTGTACTTACCCGTATTAACGAGGCGCTCCAACTCCTGTGGTCCTTTAGAGCCGGGCACGAAGTTGATGCGGTCGTCATTGCGTAAGTCGCGGATTCCGAGCAGCGGAGCCAGAATCTTGTCTGAAAGAATACTGACATCCAAAGCAGCAACAACCTCGGAGCTTCTTCGGTGACGGTAAACCAGTTTGTACCAAAATCCTCCCAAACACATTCCGAAATGCCCTTGCTGTTCGGGTTTGATTGGAATCTGCTCTTTAAAGTGAACTTCGAAATCGTCTGACAAATCTTCTAGGAATTGAGAAACTCCTTTGTCTCCAAGATTCTTAACAACACGATTAAACTCGTATATCTTCAACTGATCGTCAGGAAAAAAAATTCCTAAGAAGTAGTTCCATGGCTCATTGCCAGAAATCCTTCCTCCTTCGGTCCATTTTTCGTGCGCCAACAAAACAGATGATGCAGAACGGTGATGTCCATCTGCAATGTATATGTGCTTAAGTAGCCCTAGTTTTTCTGAAAACTTAGCTGTCCATTCGGGTTGATCTACACGCCAAAGCTGATGCCTTTTTCCATCTGCTTCTTCAAACTCCAACAAGGGCGGGTTTTGCTTGACAATCTCGGTAAGCAATTCCAAACTTCCGCTGCGCGGATACGTAAAACAGACAGGTTCGGCATTAATATCACAAACCGCAAGGTATTCCTTGAGGATTTTCTCTCTGCTTGCAATGGTTTGTTCATGAATTCGAATAACGCCATTGTCATAATCCTCAACAGAAGCGCAGCCCATAATCCCAGTAAATGAAGCGCGACCAATGTGCTGCGTGTAAACGTAAAAACTTGGTTTATCGTCTTGCTGAAATACACCCTTATTATATAGGTGTTCATAAACCCACTTGCTTTGGGCAAAAAGTTTAGGTGAATTTGGCGGACATTTCTCCCCGGTTAGCACTTCTGGCCGAATGACGTTCATAAAGGAGACCTCGTTAGTTCGAAGAATCTCCTTAATCTCTTTTGGAGAATAAGAATCATACGACCTACTTACTGCTTTTGAAGCAATGTCGGGTCGAGGATGAATACCTCGAAATGGGATGACGCGTGCCATGCGATAAATATGAAGAAATCAGCCGATTGCGGCTATCACCTTTTCCGCTAACTCAATTCCGATGCGAATTTGGGCTTCATTCGTTGAAGCGCCAATGTGAGGCGTTACGGAAATGCGTGGATGATTCATTAATTCTGCTTTGGGAGTAGGTTCATTTTCGAATACATCTAGACCAGCGGCTGCTACTTTTCCAGAATTTAAGGCATCTAAAAGCGCATCTTCGTCTATAACTCCTCCGCGAGAAGCATTCAAAAGAATTACACCATCTTTCATTCCTTCAATTTCTTCCTTGCCAATCATCGCTCCACCTTTTGGCTTAGGAACATGGAAGGAAATTACATCTGCCTCTTCAATAAGCTCGGCAAATGAGATGGAATCGATGGTGGTTTTGAATTGTATGGTGTTTGGCAGCTCAATTACCAACTCGCATCGCTTAACAAATGGGTCAAACATGACCACATTCATCCCAATTCCGAGAGCCATTTTTGCCAATGCTTGCCCAATTCTTCCAAAGCCAATTATACCCAGTGTTTTTCCTTGAACCTCAATTCCAGCAGCGTAATTCTTTTTTAATGTTCCGAAATGAGTTGTTCCAGAAACAGGCAATTCTCGGTTTGATAATTGAAGAAAACGCGATACGGTAAAAAGATGAGCCAACACCAATTCGGCAACCGATTGAGAAGACGCTGCAGGTGTATTTACAACTTCAATTCCGTTGGTTTCGGCAGCTTTTAGGTCGATATTGTCAAGTCCGACACCTGCTCTTCCAATCACCTTTAAACTTTCTGAAGCAGAAAGTTCCTTTTCCGTGATTTGAGTGGCGCTTCTCACCAAAACGCCAACAACCAACTTCTCTTTTATAAACAAAGCCAAATGCGCTTGTGCTACTTTCTCTGTCTGAACCTGAAAACCAGCTGCTTCCAGTAAAGCTTTGCCTTCAGAATCAATTCCATCGTTCGCTAAAATCAATCCCATTTTAACCTTTGGATCGTTCAAATTCCTTCATCACATCAACCAATGCTTGTACGCTTTCTAATGGAAGTGCGTTGTACATACTTGCTCTGAAACCACCAACAGATCGATGTCCTTTTAGTCCGCTAATGTTGGCTTGATCCAGCATGGTGCTGAATGTGTTGTCCAAAGCGTCATTTGCAAGAACAAACGTGGCATTCATTCGTGAGCGGTCTTCTTTTTCGGCAGTTCCAACAAACATTGGATTACGATCAATCTCACCATAAAGCAAATTCGCTTTATCTTGATTGCGCTTGTCCATCCATGCAATTCCGCCATTCGTTTTCAACCACTCCAACGTTAACATCGATACATATATAGAGTAAACTGGTGGTGTGTTGAACATGCTTTCTCCATCTACATGGATTTTGTAATCGAGCATTGATGGAATATCGCGACCAGTTTTGCCGAGCAATTCATCCTTAACAATAGCTAGTGTAACGCCAGCTGGCCCAAGGTTTTTCTGTGCTCCTGCGTAAATTAATCCGTAATCGGCCACATTTATTGGACGGCTAAAAATATCTGAAGACATATCAGAAATTAGAACAGAGCTAGTCTTTGGAGTATGGAAGAATTCGGTCCCGTAAATGGTGTTGTTTGTTGTGTAATGAAGAAAATCTAAATCAGAAGGAACGTTATATCCTTTTGGGATGTAGTTGTAATTTTTGTCTTTAGATGATGCCAGCACTTCGATGTTTCCTAATCGTTGCGCTTCTTTTATTGCCTTGTTGGACCATACACCAGTGTCTATGTAGCCTCCTTTCCCGTTAATGGGAAGGAAATTTAGGGCACTCATATAGAACTGAAGACTGGCTCCTCCTTGTAAAAAGAGAACAGAATATCCACTTGGGACTCCGAGTATTTCCTTCACTAATGCGACTGCATTTTCGGCCATCGCAACCATCTCTTTGCTCCTATGAGACATCTCCAAGATGGAAAGTCCTGTAGCTTCATACTCTAAAACAGCTTGGCTTGCCTGTTGAAAAACCTCATTTGGAAGTATGCACGGTCCTGCGCTGTAGTTATGAACTTTGGTTTTGCTTCGTGTGATTGACATTTATTTAAGTTTGATACCGCGAAAGTCTTAAATTATTGGTTACTAGCTACTAACGAGGCAATTATCTGTGATTTTAGGTTGAAATAAACGAATCAAAACACCCCCAAACTAGGTGCTCGATGTTCCAAGTTCAGTTGTTCGGGGATAATCGTTAATAACTTCTGAACAGATTTATTTGATTTGTTCTGTGGTTCGTGTTCATTTGTTCTTACATTTAATCCATTATTAACCAAAAAACTATTTAAAATGGCTGAAGCTTATTGTGTAAAATGTAAAGCAAAAAGAGAAATGAAAGGTGCTACAGAGGTTACTATGAAGAACTCTCGTAAAGCATTGAAAGGAACTTGCCCAACTTGTGGCACAGGTATGTTCAAAATCTTGGGTAAGGCTTAATTTCCAAACCACTCTTGTTTGAACTCAGAGTTCAAACGCTTTGCTGTTTGAGTTGAAATACTCAGACTTCAAAAAAACAAGACCCCCGATACCAAAGCGTACCGATGCTTTTCATTTAACTTGAATTGGTTTAATACCCGTTTATATACTCGTTTAGCTCATCAATGCTTGATTCAAATTCAAATGCATCGTTGAGTTTATAGTAATTGTTCATATCAAACGTTTTACCGTAAGCAAATTTGGCGTATTCCAGTTTTGAATCCTCAAAATCAAAAGAAGCCATCATTCGTTTTACTTGGTCGGCAGTAAGGCAGTTAGAGCCTGTAATTTGCTTGGCAACGGTCAATTTTGAATCCTCGAAATCTTTTGAGGCAACAGAACGCTGCGCATCTGCAAACTGTCCTTCTTCCATTGGCCAAGCACAACCAATGGTTCCATTATATCCTGGCATGACGTAATGGTCTTCTCCGCCAGTGGTTCTTGTTGTAGTTGTTGTGTGTGTTTCAGTATAGGTCTCTCTAACATTTACGTTCATGTCTATTCCCATTCCACCCATATTTACATTGATGTCAACATCTGTATCTTGCGCGAATGCTGTTAAAGAGCCAAATACAGCCATGATGGTAAAAGCTTTTTTCATTTTCTTAAGATTTTGGTTTTGAGGCGAGTTTACAATTTCGATGCCAAAGATAATTCGGATTTGAACTAAGACCTACTGTGTTTTTAAAAACGTAAAGTCTGGTGATCAATCCTTAAAATCTCCGGGACGCGCATCATCAGGAAGATTATTGAGGCTGCGGTTTTTGGCAAAAACATCTCGCTCAAAAATCCATTCGCCTTTCTCAAACTTGAGAGCATCGTAGCTAAAATCTGGCGCGTAGAATTGAAATTGCCCTTCGAAACGCGAATCTTCTGGCGCGAGATGATCCATGATGATGAGCTTTTCCTTTTCGTCATAATTGAGTGCCATGGAAACATCGTTGGCGTATTCATAAACCAAGCGATGAAGTGGGAGTCCTTTTTCGCTTTTGAACATGGATGAGCCCAAAATCACGGACTTTCCTTGAATGTTGATGACATCTACCACCTTTCTGTTGGTGATGTTGTCTTTTCCATCCCAACCCAGAATGGTGTAATAGGTTTTTCCGTGATAGCGGTTGGCGAGTATTTTATAATAGAGCGCGCCATACCAATCGTTTGGTCGAATAGGTTTACGGTCGATGCGCCCCCAATCGGAGTTGTCTTGAAAAACGGTAACGGCCACGGTTTCTTTGGTGGGTTTGTGACGCATGATGCAATGGTATTTGTAGTTGCCATTTTCGAGAACGAGGTTCCAGCAGAGCATACGGATAACGCCATCCCAAGATGAAAGCTGACCTAGAAAGGGAACGGAATCGAGCTCAACTTCAAACCGAGTTGGGTCTGAATAGTAATCTGACAACAAGGCTTCTAGGATGGCAGAAGCCACCATTTTCTCTGAATCTTCGCCTGTTCGTATGGTTTCGAACTTTCGGAGAACGGAGTTGCGAAAGGTGGTATCTACCTGGGCGGAAGCGAAAAATGGTGAAGAGAGAAAAAGGAAAAACGTGAGCTTGATGAAGGCAGGAATTTGGAAGACTGCGTGCGTTAGGGATTGCAGCGGATACACCGCAGCGTAGCGAGGAGTATGAGCGGAAAGCCCGACCCGTAGGGGAACGCCCAAATACTCTTTCTGAAATTGGTATGCGAACATGCTTGTAATTACGGCACCGTTTAGTGGAAATTGCATAAAAAAGGCGAGAACTATGCTCGCCTTTCAAATTCCTTGCCTCAATTTTTAGAGGTGCATTGAATCCTTTTTCTGAAGGTTTTCTGCTTCGGTGTGTGGATTATCTTCATCATCCACGCAGCAATCTACCGGACAAACAGCCGCGCACTGTGGCTCATCGTGGAAACCAACACACTCGGTACACTTATCTGTAACGATGTAGTAAACGTCCATTTCTTTCGGCTCCTGAGCAGCATCGGCATCGGCTGTGAACCCGCTAAATCCTTTGAACTGACCTTTTACCGAAGTTCCATCGGAAAAGCGCCACTCTGCACCTCCTTCATAAATAGCGTTGTTTGGGCATTCTGGCTCGCATGCCCCGCAGTTTATACACTCGTCTGTTATCTTGATAGCCATATTGTCTTGCTTTTAAAGTAAGGTTAGTTTTGCGCGCTCAAAGATAGTAGACGCGCATGAACCATCAAGAGCGAAAAGCGGCATTTATTCGATTGGGCGAGGTTTTGGAAGTAATTTCTAAAAACCCTCAGGAAAGCGACTGGGCTTTGGCTTTTAATCAGGCGGAAGCTGCAAACAGATGGTTTACGCAGGAGAACATGGCTTTGGCCTTGCGCGGAATTTCTTACATGTTGCAGCCTGAGAAGCTGGAACAGTGGCTTTCGGTTTATTCGAATATCCCTGAAACGGGTGACAAACGTGTGGGGTTGATAATGGCAGGAAACATTCCGTTGGTGGGTTTTCATGATTTGCTTTGCGTGCTTGTTTCGGGAAATACGGCTGTGGTTAAGCTTTCATCTCAGGATGAAATTCTGCCTAAGAAGTTGGTGGAAACACTCGCGGAGATTAGTCCAGAGTTGGCTGCTCGTATCGAACTCAGCGATGGAAAACTGGAAGGTTTTACGCACGTAATTGCCACAGGAAGTGATAATAGCGCACGCTATTTCGAGTATTATTTCGGGAAGTACCCGAACATTATCCGAAATAACAGGAACTCAATTGCCATTATCAATGGCGATGAATCGTTGGATGAATTGCGCGCCTTGGGTAAGGATATCTTCCGATATTTCGGTTTGGGCTGCAGGAATGTTTCTAAAGTTTATCTATCTGATAAAATGGAACCGAAAACGTTTTTGGCTACACTTGAGGATTGGAAACCTATTGGCAACCACAACAAATATTTCAACAATTACGAATATCATAAGGCCATCTTCTTGGTTGAAAAAATGGCGCATTTGGACAATGGTTTCCTATTGCTGCGCGAAGAGGCTAGTTTGGGTTGTCCTGTTGGTGTGTTGCATTTTCAGATGTATGGAACCTTGGATCAGATGAAGGCTGAAATAAAGATCCACGAAGACAAGATTCAATGCGTAGTGGCTTCTGACAAGCTGGGTTTTAAAAATTCTGTACCCTTTGGAAAGGCGCAATCGCCTGAGCTGTGGGATTACGCGGATGGAGTGGATACGATGGGGTTTTTATTGAGCTAAAGCGAATTCAAACCTGCATAAACCTTCCTCAGCGGAAGGCCCATCACGTTGAAGTAGCAGCCATCAATACGGTCAATGCCCACGTAGCCGATCCATTCCTGAATGCCGTAGGCACCAGCTTTGTCCAGCGGTTTGTACTTCTGAACGTAGAAGTCAATTTCATCCTCAGTCAATTCTCTGAAATGAACTTCCGTTCGATCAAAATCGGAAATGGTCTTATCGGAAGTTCGTAGGGTAATAGCGGTGTAAACCTCGTGAGTTGTTCCTGAAAGTTGACGGATCATGCGCTTGGCGTCTTCCAAATCAACTGGCTTCTGAAGTTCTCGGTCATTGAGCCACACAATGGTGTCTGCAGTGAGGACAATCTTTCCTTTCAATTCAGCATTTGAAAACGCATTGGCTTTAAGCTGGGAAAGGAACAACGGAATTGCTTCGCGTTTGAGATTATCAGGATAAACCTCCTCTACATTCTTTGGTTGAATTGAGAACTCCAAACCCAACTCTTCCATCAGCCATTTTCTGCGTGGAGAAGCAGAAGCTAAAATGAGTTGCTTTCCGTTCAAATCAATCATAGAAGCGTAATTCTAAATACAATCAAGGATAGAATTCCGCCCAACATCAACACTTTTGTGAGCGTACTTGCCAAGTGAAATTCCTTCGGGATTTTTGCTCGCAATACTTGAAGGATAATAGCAGCAGCAGGTAATTGAATAGCAATCAGGAAATACCAGAACATCAGCCAATCCTTCTCTTGGATAAAACCAGTTTGAAGTGATACGATTGTGACCATCAAAACCATAAGAAGCAAAATCACAATCACCTTTGTGACTTTGATTCCCAACACAATTGGGATAGTTGTACACTTCAACAGCTGATCGCCTTTCAGGTCTTCCATGTCTTTAATCATCTCGCGAATAAGCGTGGTGAGGAACGAGAAGAACCCCAATGCTACCAAAACCGGAGCCCACGGCAACTCCATCCACGTGTTGGGTGTACACATCATTTGGATGTATAAAGGAAGAAAAGGAACGAGCCCCGCCAAGAATGCAACTACCAAGTTCCCTATAAGAAATTGACGCTTGTATGAATACGAATAGAAATACAATCCGCCTGCTGAAAGCATGAAAATCAATGAATTGGAGAGATTCCCCAAATTCCAGCAAAGGAGCATGCCTAAGCCAAGACCAACAGAACCTAGGCCGTAGTAGAAATTCCAGGCTTTTTCTTCCGAAATAGTATTGCCGACAATAATTCTGTCGGGTTTGTTGTGAAAATCAATGTTCTGATCAAATATATCGTTGACCACATTTCCTGAAGCAGCAATGAATATCGTTGCCAGCGCAATCAAAAGCCAATGCAAATCTGAAATACAGGAAATGACTCCTGAGAGCTCCGAAATAGGATCAACAAGTTGAGTCTTAGCAAGCAAGAATATCAACCCAATTATCAGGAGATTGGGCCATCTCGCCAAACGCAGATACGCCATCAATTACTTCTTCTTGGCTGTTTCTTCTGCAGCTTTTTCTGCATCGTAAATGGCGTTCAGGCCTGCTACAACATCTGCAGTAATATCCAAGGCCGGATTACCTAAAAGAATACCGCCAGCCTCATCAGAATAGGCCAACACATACGAGAATCCGTATTCCTGATTGTACTCAGCAAGGAAGTTCTTAATGTTTGCGGTAACCTTTTTGGTTCCTTCCAGTTCTTTTTCCATGAGCTTTTGCGAAAGGCTCTGTTGCAACCCGCCTACCTCCTGCTCTGCTTCCATAGAGAAGGCTTGTGCGTTTTGCTGCAAACTTTGCAGTTCTTGCATCTTATTGTTGCGCAAAACTTCGTTCATGCCTTGTGCATCAGCCTCAAACTTGGCAGCTTTGGTTTGAAGTTCCACTGCCATTTGCTCCAATTGCTTTTCGAGCAATGCAGAACGCTGTTCTACTTTTCTCTCGCTTTGTCCTCGTTCAAGCTCCAATGCAGCTTGCAAATCGTCAATTAGCTTGTAGTTTTTCCAGAGTGTATCTTGATTGATGTATGCAATTTTCAGCGTGCTTGAAACGCTATCAATCACAGCCGAATCGACCGTGTTCTTGCGTGCCTCTGGCTTTGTATTCGCAAACTGGAAATAGAACAAAATAGCCACCGCTACCGCGAGGATTCCGTTCAATACTAATGGAAGAGCTTTCATATTGCCTTTTTATTTGGGCGGCAAAGGTAACCGTTCTTAGCAGTTGAACTAAGAGGCTTTCTTAAGCGATGCCAACGATTCCTTAATATGTTTGGTTGGACTCATCTGCGAATCAAACTTGTGAATGACTTTCCCTTGCTTATCAATGACATAGGTTACACGGCCAGGAATCATCCCAAACAAATCGTAAGCACCATATTCTTTACGCACCTTGCCAATTGGGTCGCTCAAAAGAATGAAAGGCAGTCGGTGGTTTGCAGCAAAGCCTGAATGCGAACTAGAACCATCGCTGCTAATGCCAATTACCTCAGCTCCTACTTCTTTAAAATCCTCATAACTATCGCGGAACGAGCACGCTTGAGCTGTACAACCTGGTGTTTCGTCCTTTGGATAGAAGTACACCACTACACTCTTCTCGCCTCGGAATCCACTCAGCTTTACCAAGTTTCCGTCTTTGTCTTTCAATTCAAAATCGGGAGCAATATCTCCCACGTTTACTTTTCCCATTTCTTGTTTTTGTTCGGTTTTGCAAGCGCTTAGGCCCACAATTATTATTACTGTGATGATTGTTCTATGCAACACCTTCAATTCGATTTAGTTCTTTCTTGATGATTTCCGTTATCTCATCACCTTTCAGATAAACCATTAAATGTGTTCCTCCATGAACCGTAATCGGGTTCTTAATCCTTCGGTGCGGGAACATTCGGTCTAAGGTGCCATGAATGTGTGTAATGCGACTTTCATCTCCCTTACCTCGCCACTTCGGAGCGTTTACAATTGCCCAACGCATAAACTTATCGTCCTGATCTTTGAACATCTGAACCAAGTGTCCTGTATCACCTTTCAGTTTTTTCTTTTGGGCGAGCTCCCACATGAAAGTAAATCGCTGCATTGTATTAGGCGGCATGAGGCTCTGAACTGGAAAAACTCTTCCAATGCGCAATAGATTCGAACGTTCTTCATGCGATTTGATACTTGACACCAAAATCGCTTGCAAGTGCGGTATAAATGTGGTCATTTCCGAAGCCAACATTCCTCCTAACGAGAGACCGATTACCACAGGATTTTCGGCTTTCAGAATTGGCTCTGCCATCTTTCTAGCATAGGAATTCATATTGTCTTTCCACTCGGGAATGACCCACGGAATATGGGTTTGCTCGTAACCATCGAGCTTTATTCTATCAAAGGCACGGTGGTCGGCACCAAGGCCAGAAATGAAAAAGATGTGCGGTCGAGACAATGATTAAGGATTAGTGATTAAGGATTAATATTGCTATTCGTTTATGGTGGCTCAATTTAACAGTTAATCAATAATCCATTGCCAATAATCCTTAATCACTAATGCTTAATCATTAATTTTTTCGCCTTGTCTAAACTCAAACTCGACCTCCACGAAATCTTTAATAAAGGAAAGAAAATTGATCAGGCATTGAATGATATCATTGATGAGGCGGTAGAAAAGAAAATCCCACTGATAGAGATTATTCCGGGAAAAGGAAGTGGACAATTGAAAAAGACCGTTATCCGCTTTCTAGAGCAGAAACACATAAAAGCCAAGTATCATCGCATTGACAAGGACAGCAAGAATTTTGGTAGACTTTTCGTGCGGTTCAAGCACTAACTACCAGCCGCTCAGAATCCTACAGGCTGCCATATGTATTTCTTCGTACGCAAATCGAAATAGGCCATTTTATCTGCCGTTTCTAATCTCAGAACTTCCGATTCCATCACTATAATTTCATCCATGGAGCATGGAATGAGATACGCACCATTTTTGTCGATAAGGCATTTGTAACCAGCACGTTTAACCAAGGCTGCACCAGAAGTCAGGAAGTCTGAAGCTTCATCATATTCTGCTGGAATTACGAGTTCGTTTGCATCATTGATGTACCCCCACATTGTCCCAATTTTGACGGCAGCCATTCCTTCCGAAAACCCCCAAGTATCGTCATACTTTGGTGGAATGACATCGATGCCCGAACCATTAAAGAACCCAAACTTCCCCTTCTTTTTGGCGGCAAACCTTCCGTCTTTAATAGGATCGATGAGTTCGTAATCGAATGCTTTTACCTGCGTTCCGGTTTTATCAATGACGCCATATTTCTTTGCTTTTTTAACGATGGCTCTTCCTTCTACAAACTGATACCGCGCCATTTCCTCCAACTCGCCATCGTACGAAAGTGCAATCACTTCATGTCCATAGCGATTAATGTATCCAATCTTGCCATCTAGCAGAACAGCGGCCAAACCTTCAGAAAATTTGCCAATTCGATCATACTTGCAAGCGGTAACGGAGTCGCCATTCATATTGATGAGACCCATTTTATCGTCTTTTACCACACGCGCTAAGCCATCTTCAAAAGATTCGGCTTTGTCGTACTGACATTTGATAACCACAGCACCTTTGGTGTCAATGTAGCCTTTCAACTCCTTCAATTCGATTACCGCCAAACCTTCCGAAAAGTCACGAGCATCATCAATCTTAAGTGGAATAATCAGTTCTCCTTTGGTATTGACAAAACCATACATTTCATCTTTTACCACGCTGGCCAAACCGTCCTTGAAATCATAAATTTCATCATAAATAATCTCTACCGCTACTTCACCTTCCTTGTTGAGCATACCATATTCATCTCCGCGTGCAACGATGGCAAATCCGTTGCTTATTGGCTCGGCTTCATCATTATTGAAGGTAATAATGGTTTTTCCGCGTTTATCAATATAGCCCCAACGTCCGTCTTTAAATACTGGCGCAAGGCCCTCGCTAAAGTCGGCTGCATTATCATAAATGAACGGTATAACCACTTTGCCGCTGCGGTTTACGTAGCCAAACTTACCGCCCTGTTCGGCAGGAAAAAGCTGCATAGTAACGATGTTTAACTCATCGTCTAGCTCCGCCATAAACGGGTAATTTGGATATTCCAGCTTAAATTCTGCCAGCGTCTCCACATTCAATTGCTGCACAGAAAATTTATAGAGCTTGCGCCATGCATCATTTAAATGAGAAGATTCTGGGTTCTTTTTAATGAAATCTTGCACCGTTTTTACAGAAGGGTTTTGTAATAACGCTTGGTAGATACGGTCGTCTGCCTGACGCCTAAATGGAGAATCAGGATGCTTAGCAATAAAATCTCTGTAACTATCTACCGTTCCGCTTTTAGTTTCTGCCTCAAACAAAAACTTCTCGTAAAGCACTTTGCCTTCGATGGTTTCTGGCGCATTGGGATAGTCGCGCAAAAATTTCTCCACGGCATCAGACGAATTGCTGGCCTTCACCTCTTCAAAGGCAATGGTTGCCTTTAGGTCGAGTATGTCCTTTTTCTGTGGGGCTGATGGGAATCGCTCTAAAAAAGAATCGCAGGCTCGAATAGTTCGTTTTTCATTAACCTCATCCGAGGCGTAAGAATAAACCATTACTCGCAAACCCTCAACCGACTTTGCGTTAATGCCATATTCTACCATTTTCTCCTTCTCCTTTTCGGAAGTGAGTTTCCAGAATGATTCTGTTCGGAGTGCATAAACCTTGGCCGAATCGAGGTTATAAAGCGGATTTTGCTTGGCAATATATACCATGCAAAGACCGTAATTACCAGCCAATTCATCCTTCTTCACCACTTTATGAAACAACTCGCGTGCCTTGAAATAATCTTTGATTTGCAAGGCCTCAAACGCTTTATCAATGGCTCCAGCTTGGGCAGAGAACACAGTCAGCATAACCATGAATATGGAAATGATGAAACTTGTTCTGATTAGTGCCGGCATGTGCGAAGAATTCGAGCAGTTAAACCGCAAAAATAACATACGATTCATAGCTACGAAGTGAGGCAGACTAGCTGTTCAAATCGATGTCGTGCAACACGTCTTTCAATTCGGCAATAATCATGGCGGTTGCACCCCAAACCACATGGCCATCTACCTCAAAATAAGGAGTGCGGAGCTTGTAGCCCGAACTAAGCATGATGTCTTTTTCGGAGATAATATCATCGCGCAGCAAGTATTGCAATTCGGGAAGATGGATGGATTGCACCTCGCGCTTATCAGGAATAAGCACCGGAGGCTTGTCTAAAATCCCAAGAATAGGATGCACCAGAAAATTGCTAGGAGCTATATAAAGCTCCGTTAGCTGTCCAATAACGCGGACTTCGGACGGTTTAATGTTTACTTCTTCCTCGGCTTCCCGAAGGGCTGTTGCCACAACATTAACATCTACGTCTTCTACCTTTCCGCCCGGAAAACTGATTTGACCGCTGTGAGTACCATCATAATCAGGCCGTTTCATCAACACAGTTCGTATCGTTCCCAATTCGTCAGGATAAAGTGCAATAAGCACTGCCCCTATCCTAGCCTTTGAAGTATCTAGCTTGAACGATTCCGCTGCTTTTGTACGCAATGCACCTGCCATTTTGAGCTGTGCTTGCAGCCCTGGTAAAGGCGATGCCATCCTGGCCGAAAGGCGTGCTGAGAGTTCATCCATCATTGCGAACAAATATAATGGCTCAGCGTAGCGACTTTGGTTAATATTGCCACCCAAATTTGTGCAGATGGATACTTACAGACCCGAACATCTTACCTCTACATTCTATATAGACAGCGACAACCCTGCGGTTGTTGCATTTGCCGAGAAAAGCATTGCTGGTGCAACTTCGAATAAGGAAAAAGCGGTGAAATTGTACTATGCTGTGCGTGATGGTTTTAGATACAATCCATACAATTTGAGAATGAGACCTGAAGAGGTAACGGCTAGTCATCTGCTTGCTGCCGGTGATGGACATTGCATTGATAAGGCCATCTTTTTGGCCGCTTGTGCCCGTGCTGTTGGCATTCCTTCGCGCTTGGAGTTTGCTGATGTTATTAACCATATTAGCAGCGAGAAATTTGTGGAGACCCTCAAGAGCGACATTTTTGCCATGCACGGCATAACGCAGCTTTTTGTAGACGGCAAGTGGGTAAAATGTACACCTGCGTTCAATAAAGAACTGTGTGAGATTTTTAACGTGGAACCGTTGGAGTTTGACGGAGAGGCAAACAGCATGTTTCATGAGTTTGATAAGGCCGACAACAAGTTCATGGAATATGTGGCGCAACATGGGGTATTCGATGACTTTCCGCACACGTATTTCGTGGCCGTGATGGTGCTTAACTATCCTCATTTGTTTAGTTACGAGCAACTAAAAGGGCTATTGGTAACTGAAGCAAAGCCAGCTACGCTCACTACTTGATTTTTCAGATACGAAAGGCAACATTCAGAGTCCTGTTTTGAGGCATTCGGGTACGAAAGGCAGCAATCAGAGTCCTGTTTTGATGCATTCGGGTACGAAAGGCAGCAATCAGAGTCCTGTTTTGATGCATTCGGGTACGAAAGGCAGCAATCAGAGTCCTGTTTTGAGGCATTCGGGTACGAAAGGCAGCAATCAGAGTCCTGTTTAGAGGCATTCGGGTACGAATGGCAGCAATCAGAGTCCTGTTTTGAGGCATTCGGGTACGAAAGGCAGCAATCAGAGTCCTGTTTTAACGCATTCGGGTACGAATGGCAGCAATCAGAGTCCTGTTTTGAGGCATTCGGGTACGAAAGGCAGCAATCAGAGTCCTGTTTTAACGCATTCGGGTACGAAAGGCAGCATTCAGAGTCCTGTTTTAACGTATTCGGGTACGAAAGGCAGCATTCAGAGTCCTGTTTAGAGGCATTCGTACTCGGGATGATGGAGATTTCGTTGTAGAGGCGTATAGTAATACGCCCGAGACAATCAAAATCTAACAGATGGGCGTATCTCCATCCGCCCCTACGGCTTATGCATCTTCATGATGCTCTCGCTCACATCCGCATAAAGCTTCTTGAGTTCGGGAGAGAGGTTCTCCAACATGTCGAGGTGTTCTTGCATCACCTTGGTATCGTTACGCTTAGCGGGGCCGGTCTGCAAGGCCTTCGGATGGTCGCTCAGAATGTTGGCGGCTGTCTTTTTGATAAGCGGTTTCAGTATGTCCAAGCTCATGCCGTTCTTCTCTAGAATTTCTTCCGATAAGGCGTAAAAATGGTTGGTAAAGTTGCAAGCGAATACGGCTGCGATGTGTGTAATCTTGCGCTGCTCCGAACTCAATACCTGCACATTATCGCTAATGGAGCGCGCCAGTTCTAAAAGCATGCCTTCATTCCACTTGCTACTGCCCTCAATGCAGAACGGCACTTCCTTCATGTTCACTTCCGAACCTCGGTGCATGGTCTGCAAAGGGTAGAACACTCCCAACCTGTCTGAAGCATCTCCCAAGGCCGACATCGGAACTGAACCAGATGTATGCACCACCACTTTCCCGGGGCAGAAGATCCTTCTGGCCACTTCACTGATGGCATCGTCTTTCACGGCAATGATCACAATGTCCGTTTCGTCAGGAATGGCTTTGAAGTCTGTTGTGTAGGGGCAGCCAAGCTCAAATGCTAATCGTTCGCCCTTTTTCGCATCGCGGTTAATGAGCAGCAGCAGCTTATTGCCAGAGCGCTTCAGCGCCTTGCCCAAGTGGAAGGCCACATGTCCAGCACCGATAAGCACTACGTTCTTTGGTTCGAGAGGCATGGTGCGAATGTAAATAGAACGCGGATAACGCGGATGGCGCGGGTTTTCGCGGATAAATACTGACCTTTATGTTCTCATTCACAATATCATGGGAAGAAGCGTTCAATATATAGTTGATGATGCAGGCAAGAAGAAGTCTGTGATTATTCCATTTGAGGAATGGAAGAAACAGCGCAAAAAATTGGACGAGTTGCAGAATAAATTGGATGTCTTTCAGACCATCACCGAAGGCGTTTCGGAAGTGAAGGATGCGCGGAAAAAAGGAAAGGAATTGAAAAACCTGTCTGATTTTCTGGATGAATGTTAAGATAAAAGTTGGCAAGGGTTTTCAACGGCAGGCCAAGAAACTCATCAAGAAATTTCCTTCGCTCAAACTGGAGCTGCGTGAACTCGAAAACAAATTGCTGGTAACGCCTGAACTCGGCACAGCACTAGGCCAGAGCGCATTCAAGGTCAGACTGAAAATCCAAAGCAAAGGAAAAGGCAAAAGCGATGGTGCGAGGGTGATTTCTTACGTGGATACCGTTCTAAGCATTGAAGAAACGACTGTTACCCTATTGGCCATTTACGATAAGAGCGAGACCGCTTCGATTACCGACAAGGAACTTTCTGCACTGATAAAGAACCTATAAGTGGAACACAGATTTAACAGATCTTACTGGTAAAAAGTGATTTTTTATCGGTCCGGATCAGTTTTATCAGTTAAATCTGTGTTCAATCCTTTACTTTCATCACAACCAAAACACAAAACCATGAAACACCTCAAAACAACCCTACTGGCCTTTGCCCTGCTTTTTTCTGGATTAACCGCGTGTCTCACTTCCTGCAACACTAGTGAAAATGAAAGTTGCGATGTTGTTGGGGCTTGGGAAACTTCTGTTGGGACGGATTGTAACTCTCAGGCGCGTTTGCAACTTAATCAGGACAATACAGGAACATTTTACACTTTTTGTGCTGATATGTGCGACAGTACCGGTGGAAACTGGGCAATGACCACCCAACTAACTTACTCTCAAAACGACAACGACATTATCGTTCAATTTGGTGCAAGGGATTATTGTGGGGGACTGGATACCGTTAATCAAGAAGTTATGGGAACAGTCGATTGCGAAGGTGATTTCATAAATCTTAACCTCTTCGTAATGCACCGACAATAATCAACTCTTCAACCTCCTGCGTATCGCCAGCACCGTGCCGATGATCATCACCAAGCAACCCGCCCAAAGGATGTTGATCCACGGGAATATCATGGCTTTCATCACGATGAATTCGCGGTAGTTGTCAGGCTTTTCGTACACGGCAATTTCTGCTTTTCCTTCTTCAGGAATAACTTTATTCAGCACAAAACGCAATCCTAGTTCTTTCAACTCTCCAGGAATGGGCAGGGCCATTCTATCACGAATGACATAAACGGGGCTTACGTCATATTTCTTTCCGGAAATATCGATGGCAGTGAGATTTGCCGCCACAGCAATATCGCCTTCCTGAAGGTGGTATTTGGTTGTGTCCACATTCCTTTCAAACCCGTTGAAAATCACAATGGCTGTACCCGCAAAAAGCGTATCGCCCGGAGCTACTTGCTCGGTGCTTGTGTTCTTGTATTCTTCTTCTTGCTTCTCTTCGTCTTCAATTTCTACCTCAGCATACGTAACAAAACTGTAGATGTCTTTGTGCAAGAAATGCTTGGTGTCTGGCTCGGCAATATTGCCCATCCGTGGGTTGGTCTGAACTCTCGGATATAGCGAGAACGCGAGTTCGTAAGTGTCATTCGTTTTGGTAAGGTAATCCACCTGATAGAACACGTTTACGCCTTCCTTTTTCTTTCCAGTGTACGTCACGAAGTAATCAGCCATCCGAAGCGTATCGCCCTTCATCATTAGGATGTTCTCTCGATTAGAGAAGTCTCCTTCAGACCCTAGACTTTCCACATCCGTTCCAGATGTATTCATAGAAATGACCTGCGTTTTGGAAGTACTGAGGAAAGCTCCGAGCAATATCATCCCAAAACCGATATGCGCCACAGACGCTCCCGCGATATTCATCTTTCCCTTGAGCACACGCAGCCAATAATTGAAATTGGCGGTGATAAGGAACAGCGAACTGAACAACATCACGATATACACAACATTACTGTAATGCATGAAATAACCGATGGCGGCAGTACCAACCAAAGCAACGAGGAATGGAATTGTAAGCGCTTTAGAAAATTGTTGCGGATCGGTTTTCTTGTACTTGAAATACTGCGTTACCGCAATAAGTATAGACAAAATAATAGCCAGCGGAATCTGAAAACTATTGAAGTGTGCAATCGGGTCGAGCGGTGGTGCCAATTTGGTTCCAAAGAGTTTGTTCCACACGGGAATAGATGTGGTGAACATGATTTGGAAAGAAGATATGACCAGCACCAACGCGCCAATAAACATCCAGAACTCACGTGAGTAAAGGCTGTCTTCATCTTTCGACTTCGGAATGTGTTTCCAGTTGTAAATCAGCAATCCGATGGCAAGGAAAAGGAACGCCAACAAATACACCAACAACTGCCCAGACATACCCAAATCTGTAAAAGCGTGAACAGATGTTTCTCCTAAAATTCCGCTTCGCGTGAGGAAGGTGGAATAGAGAATGAGGATGAATGTGGAGACAGTCAGCACAAAGGTCATGATGAGCGATTGGCCGCGGTTCTTCTGAATAACCATGACGTGGGCCGCACCAACCAGTGTGATCCAAGGAACGAGACTCGAATTCTCCACGGGGTCCCACGCCCAGAAACCACCGAAACTCAGGGCTTCGTAAGCCCAAGCACCGCCCATCAGAATACCGGTTCCGAGTATCATCACTCCGAAAAAGGTCCAAGGCAACGCAGGCTTCATCCACTCGGTGTATTTCTTCTGCCAAAGCCCAGCTATCGCGAAAGCAAAAGGAACCAATGTGCTGGCAAAACCAAGGAAAAGCGTTGGTGGATGAATGGTCATCCAATAGTTCTGCAAGAGCGGATTGAGGCCGCGACCGTCCAGTCTATCCAAATAACTCGCGTTTTGCAGGAACGGCAAATTCATGAAGTCTGGATGCTCGCGAAGCAACAAAAATGGTGTGCTTCCTATCCGAATAACATCGCCCAGATTAATGCCCAACACCATCGAAACCAAGAACATTTGTACCATGGCAAACACCGACATGACGGGTGCTTCCCACGTTTTGGATGTCTTTAGTAGAATCGCGCCAAGCACGGCATGCCAGAATAACCAAAGCAAAAAGCTTCCCTCCTGTCCTTCCCAAAAACTGGACATGATGTAGCGCATGGGCATTTCCGAATTGGAATGTTGCCACACATAATGGTACTCGAACATGCCGTTGTAAAGCATGTAAAGCAGTGTTGCGATGATGCTGAAAACCGCGATAATGTGCAGGCTGAATGCGCCTCGCGAAAGCAGTTTCCAATCGTTGAAAGCTGCGTCATTCTTGGATGCAAACGCATATCCGACAGCTGCAACTAATGCCGACACAAATGCAATGATGATGCTTATCTGTCCGAGCTGACCTGCCCAGAGATGTTCTCCGATATAGTTGATTTCCATTAAGAAGAGGCGGTTTCCGCGGTGAACTCCTGCATCTCACCACTCTGTCCTTCATTGTATTTCGATGGGCACTTCATCAGGATCTTGGATGCTTGAAACGTGTCATTTTCGTACTTGCCTACCAAAACAATCTGTTCCGATCGCTCGAAATCTTGTGGCTTAGAACCTGCAAAATGCACGCGTTGCTCATCACCGTTATTATCGATCATGCTGAACGCGAAAAGATTGGCATTCACTTCAGGGTCGTAGGTCATTTCAGCTTCTTTATCCAGCTGCCCAACCACGTGGAATTCCTTTCCAGGGTTTTCAATCGCTTCGCTGAAATTGGAGTACGTGCTGCTGTCAGAAACCGTAGTCATAATCGCTCCAATGGCGATGGCAATGACGATTATGGCGAGAATGTGCGTCTTCTTCATTGGTTACGAATTACGAATGGAGTACGAATATGCGAATGCATGAACCTCAAGATTTTGTATTTCAATCATTTCAAACTTCAACTTTCGCATTTTCAGTTTTCAATCCCCCTTTGGGGGACTTAGGGGGCTTTTTCTTCTTTCTCAATTTTGGTCAACCTGCGGTCGATGGTAACGAGGTAAACAACGATACCCACAAAAATGATCGCGATAACGCCTACAACCACGTAGATTTTTCCGTTTTCGTGTAGTATATCGGCCATTTCAACATCCTGAGCGAAAGCAGAAACAGGCAGAAAAGCCATCAGCCAAACAAGTATTTTGTTTACGTTTTTCATTTTTCCCAATTCATTTTTCTCTTTTCCTCAATCGATTTCATCCTAACACGAATGTTAATGAACCAAACGCCAAGTAGCGTCCAGCCAATAATGGCAGGATAAAAAACCACCCTCATATTGCTATTAAGGTCGTAACCTCCGAAACCGGGATTGCCTCCGTTTCCTGGATGCAAACTGTCTGTCATTCGGGGCAATACCATGATGAAAACCATAAACATGACATAGGCGAAGATGTTGTACACAGCCGACACGCGACCTCGTTTTTGCTCTTCGTCCATGCTGCCTCGAAGCACAGTGTAAGCCAAATAGACTAACATTCCCATAGCAACGCCATTCAGTTTGGCATCGCCCGTCCAATAAGTTCCCCATGTGTTCTTGGCCCAAAGCATTCCCGTAAGCAATCCGAGAACACCCATGAAAAGCGCAACGTTTATTCCCTCCGCAGCAATAATATCAGATCGTCTATCTCCCTTCGAAAGATGAATAATACTGTAAACCAATGATGCAGTGAGAATGATCATCATCCCGAACCATTGCGTTACGTGGTAATAGAGATTTCGGATGGTTTCGTGTAGAATGGGAAGTTTTGGAACGTCCCAAATCATTCCCGCAGTAAGCGAGAAAAACACAAGCACGATGGAAACCCACTTCCACCAAGCAAGTCCGAAAATTTTAGCTGATGTTTCTCCGACCTTAAGCATTGATACTTGGGTAATTTGAATACGAAATACCCCTCATTTTTAATCGCGCCAAAGGTAGGGAAATAGTATGTAGCTGAGGGTAAGAACAATCACAATGATGAGTGCTAAAACGGTAATTAGTCCGTAGCTGACACTTGGGTCGAGGCCATCGACCGCGTTTTTTGACAGTTTAATAAGCGTGATAAGAAAAGGCAACTGAACAGGAAAACTCAGTATGGCCATCAAACTCATGTTGTTTTCTGTCTTAGATGCAATGGCCGACATCAGCGTGAGAATGAGTGCAAAACCGGTGCTTCCGAGCACGAGCGCAAGCATGAATGTGAGATGATCTTGCACCAAATCGCCAATCCACCACGCGTAAATAGCGTAGGCCAAAAACGTTA
>JAIOYO010000047.1 GCA_021741075.1 Flavobacteriales bacterium
TGTCGTTCGCGCAAACTCATGTGCAAGCGGGCATTCATTCCGGGTCCGCCAAGGATGTTGCTGAGCAGAAACATGCCAATGCGATCGTCATGACCAGAAGCGTAGGCCACATTTCCCATCATCAGATGTGTTTGATAATTGGATTTCTTCTCCTCCTTTTTCATGGGTCTGTAACCCGAAAATGTTGCCCGTTTCGCTACCGAACCATTGCTTCCGATCTCCTGACTAAAAAACTGATCGATCTGTTTTTTCAGCTTTTTGAGTTCAATTTTTCCTACAGAAGCAATGACCATCTGGTCGGTGCGATAACCGCGTTTCAGGAATTTATTTACCGCATTTGCGTCAAAGGTCTTTAGGCTTTTGGGAGTTCCCAAGGTTCCTCTTCCCAGAGGATCGTTGGCAAAGACCAATTCATCAAACTCATCAAAAATCATTTCTGAAGGACTGTCGAGATAGGAATTGATCTCATCCACAATCACCGATTTTTCCTTTTCCAATTCCTTCTTTGGAAAAGTTGAATGAAAAACAATGTCGTTGAACAATTCAATGGCACGCGAATAATGCTCGCTCAGAAAGGTGGCATGAACCACGGTTTCTTCTTTGGTGGTATAGGCATTCAGCTCACCACCAATATCCTCCATTCGACTGAGCACATGATATGCTTTGCGCTTTTCGGTTCCTTTAAAAATGACATGTTCGATAAAATGCGCCAATCCATGTTCATCGGGGAATTCATCTCGCGAACCCATATTCACGAAAAAGCCCAAATGCGCTACGGGCGAATTCACTTCCTTGTGAATGCATCGAATGCCGTTGGGCAAAGTCCACCTCTCAAAATACTCTTCCTGCATGGACGCTAAAAGTACTTGTTGAAGTTTGGAATTTTGCGTTTCAGATAACCCTCAATGCGTGGCGTATTTGCGACCGAGAGTAAGGCGCAAGTCAAAAACGGCAAGGAAATGACCTTATAGCGCACAATGGCACCCACAACCGGGGTCACCAAACCGGTTAGAACAAGTATGACCAATGCGAACGAAATCGACACATAAAACACTGGATGTATGAGTGTTGCCTTCTGAAAAAGCAGCACTGACAAGACCAAGAGTACCAGTACCAAAAGGTTCTCTAATCCTGAAAGTAGCATGAAAGGAGAATTAATATCCCAAGGAAAGGGACGGAAAGTAGCGTTCACCAAAGCAATAGGCGCTGCTTTTAGGACACTCATAGCAGTTGGTTCTAACTTGGGAATGTCGATGGTGCTTCCAGTTTTGCCATAATCAAGCAAGACGGTTTGCTCAGTTCCTGTTGACAAGGAATAGGTGGGAACATTTTCTTGCCGAGCATCCCTCCAATAAACAGCCGTAATCGCAGTCTTCGTTACCAGTTTTTTGCGGTCAGAAATGAACTCTAATTCATCATAATTTTCAGCCCCTATATATAAGGTATCTTTTGTACTCGTTTCGATGTACGTACCACCAGCTGCCAACTGGTAAAATTCATGCTGCCGTTGTGCCATTCTTTTAAACAGACTTTTATCTCGAAATACCTGTGCTATAAAGATTAGTGCAAAAAAACCAATTGAAAAGACAGCCAAAAACCAGATTGACGGATGTATCAATTGGAACCTTCTAGCTAGCAACCATCCAACTAAACCAACTCCTATTGCAGCCAGTGCATAGCTCTTAACTGTTACCAAGAAGAACAGGCTAAGCAGAATTAAAACCACTTTTTTGATAGAGAATCCATCATTTACAAGAAGCATTACACTATAAAGAAAAAGTCCTAATCCAAATAGCAACAGCGGCTCCTTAAGTACGCCCGAGGCCCAAAACATCATTCCTGGCATGAGAAAAACGCCAGCGAAAAACCATTTTTCTTTGGTTGGAGCCATTTGTTTAAGAAAATGGAGAATTCCTGTAAGGCCAATCAATCCTAGGAAATTGGCCACCACACTATGAACGTTGTAATACCCAAGTGAGAATAATCTAACGAAGGCATTGAATCGGATAATCGTGTGCGTGTCGTTCGCAATGCTGCTCCCATAGGGTCGATACCAATGATTCATGGCATCATAGTATTGACCAAAATGAGGCGTGTCGTTCATTACCCCAAAAAGCATCTTGAAGTAATCGGCTGGGTGATGGATTAGAGCCGAAAACATCACCATGCCATCATCATAATACTTCCAGATGTCGGCTGTTGAACGGTCGGTGTAGTAATAGGTATAGATGAGGTAAAGCAGAAAACCGCTCAACACTTTCAGCACAAACACAGCTTGAAACCATCGAACTGGGATGCTGCCAATTCGGAAGAATTTCGTTCTAGGAATTAGAAACAGGAACAAGGCCACATAGCCCAAGGTCAAAACTGTTCCTATCAAATGATTCATGGTTTCAAATGTAATTTGTTTCATTCGGTATCACCTATCCATCGTTCATGTTGAAAACTATGGAAGTAGTCGTGCTGGTTTGAATCCAGTCCTAGAAAGCGGTTGGTTACTTTTGCAGCACAATTCAATCTTGATTCTGCCGCCATGAGCAACACCACAACCAACCAACTTACCACTGTAGAAACTGCAAAAGACCTAGGATTACTACCTGAAGAATTCGAGAAAATCAAAGGTATTCTTGGACGTACGCCCAATTTCACAGAGCTGAGTATTTTCTCTGTGATGTGGAGTGAACATTGCAGTTACAAGAACTCCATCACTTGGCTAAAAACATTGCCACGGAAGGGTTCAAAGATGTTAGTGGAGGCAGGAGAGGAAAACGCTGGAATGGTTGACATCGGTGACGGATTGGCATGTGTATTCAAGATAGAATCGCACAATCACCCATCGGCTTTGGAGCCTTATCAAGGAGCAGCAACAGGTGTTGGCGGTATTAACCGCGATATCTTTACCATGGGTGCACGTCCAATCGCTCAATTGAATTCACTTCGTTTTGGAAACCCTGATTTAGATAAAACCAAATGGTTGGTGAAAGGTGTGGTGAAAGGAATTGGTGACTATGGAAACGCATTCGGAATTCCGACCGTTGGTGGCGAGGTTTTCTTTGATGAATGCTACAATCAAAACCCGTTGGTAAACGCCATGTCGGTTGGAACCTTGGAAGTTGGAAAGATGGTTTCGGCCACTTCTCACGGAGTTGGAAATCCTGTTTTTATTGTGGGTTCATCCACTGGAAAAGATGGAATACACGGAGCTGCATTTGCCAGCAAGGACATTACAGAAGAAAGTGCTGGAGATCTTCCTGCCGTTCAGGTTGGCGATCCATTTCAAGAGAAATTGTTGCTAGAAGCTTCGTTAGAAGTAATCGGAACGGGTGCTGTAATTGGCATGCAGGATATGGGTGCAGCGGGCATCACCTGCTCTACTTCTGAAATGAGCGAAAAAGGCGGTCATGGAATGGATATTTGGCTTGATAAAGTTCCAACACGCCAAGAAAATATGCTGGATTGGGAAATCCTGTTGAGCGAATCTCAAGAGCGAATGCTGATTGTGGTTGAGAAGGGTAAAGAAGAAGAGGTTCTTGCCGTTTTTGACAAATGGGATTTGAACTGCGTGGAGATTGGCGTGGTAACCGCGCCTAATCTTGGCGAAAAAGGAGGAACACTCAACTACTATATGAAAGGCGAATTGAAAGCACAGATTCCAGCATGGGACTTGGTGCTGGGTGGTGGCGCTCCTATCTATGAGCGCGAATACAAAGAGCCAGCATATTTTGCCGAATTCCAAAAATTCAATATCAATCAACTTTCTGAACCTGAATCTTTGAAAGATGCCGCTTGGCACCTAATCGGTCATTTGAACATTGCTTCCAAGAATTGGGTGTATGAGCAATACGATAGCATGGTTGGAACGGTAAACATGAGTACCAATTCACCATCAGATGCAGCTGTTGTAAATTTAAAAGGAAGCAATCGCGCCTTGACAATGACAGTCGATTGCAACTCACGCTACATCAATGCCGACCCCGAGAAAGGAACTCAGATTGCTGTAGCAGAAGCTGCAAGAAATCTTGTTTGCACAGGTTCTGAGCCAACCGGAGTTACTAACTGTTTGAACTTCGGAAATCCTTATTCACCAGAAGTTTATTGGCAGTTTGTGGGTGCCATCAAAGGAATGGGCGCGGCTTGCAGAAAGTTCGACACACCCGTGACTGGTGGAAACGTTAGTTTCTATAACCAATCCGTTTTCAAGGATAAAACAGAACCTGTTTTCCCAACTCCTACCATCGGAATGGTTGGGATTTTGGGCAACAAGGACAACCGAATGACCTTGGATTTCAAAAATGCTAACGACCTTATTTACTTGGTTGGAACATCCAGAAATGATGTGAACTCATCTGAATACCTCTACAGTTTTAGAGGTGTAAAAGGTTCGCCCGCTCCATACATTGGTCTTGACGAAGAGTACGATTTTCAACGGCAGATCCTTTCTCTTATTGAAGAAAAAGCAGTGAATTCTGTGCATGATATTTCTGATGGTGGTTTATTCGTAACTGTACTTGAATCAGCAATGCCAAACGGATTCGGATTCGAGATTGAAACAGACGAAGAAATCAGAAAAGATGCATTCCTATTTGGCGAAAGCCAGAGTAGAGCGATTGTTTCTATTGCCCCAGAAAACCAAGAAGCTTTCGTAGAATTAATGTCCGAATCAGGAATTGATTACACACTTCTCGGATTGGTTACATCAACAGATAATATGGTAATTGACGGTGAAGATTTCGGAAAAGTGAGCGAAGCTTCAAAGACGTACAATACGGTTCTAGCCAAGAAAATGGCCTAATTCAGGTTCATTTTTTCTATTTCAATTCTGGAACTCATCGTTCGATGGTTGCAAGGTTTCGATGAAACCTTATTTTTGGACACCTGATAATATTCAGTTAATCCTAAATCTCCACTAAACCAAAAAACCATGGGTCGTCTGCTTCCTTTAGATATGATGTACCGTTGGGAGAAGGAATCTCCCAACCTAGTTTACATGCGCCAACCGATTAACGGTAAATGGCACGAATGGACTTGGAAAGAAACGGGACAAGAGGTTCGTAAAATGGCTGCTTACCTAAAAGGTCTTGGCTACGAGCCAGGCACCAAAATTGCCATGATTTCAAAGAACTGTGCGCATTGGATTATTTGCGATTTGGCCATTCAAATGGCTGGTTATTGCGGAGTTCCATTGTATCCAAACTTGAATGATGAAACCATTAAGCAGATTCTGGAGCACAGTGAGTCGAAGCTACTTTTTGTAGGTAAACTGGATGATTGGGCTTCCATGCGCCCGGGAGTTCCTGATGGCGTGAAGTGTATTGCATTTCCATTTTATACCGAACCTGGTTATGAGGAATGGTACAGTTTGGTAAAGAACGTGGAACCGATAAAGGATAACGTTCATCGCGACCCGAAAGACTTGGCTACCATTATTTACACTTCCGGCACCACAGGTATGCCAAAAGGTGTAATGCACAAGTTCCACAACTTTGGTTGGGCTGCCGAAAAGGCAATGGAAGAGCTGAAATTGCAGCCTCACACACAACGATTTTTCTCCTACCTCCCACTCTGCCACATTGCAGAACGGTTATTGGTTGAAATGGGAAGTATTTACACTGGCAGCCAAGTTTCATTTGCTGAATCTCTTGACACTTTTGCTGCCAATCTTGCAGAAACGAAGCCAACTGTATTCCTAGGCGTTCCGCGAATCTGGAGCAAATTCCAGCAAGGAATTCTTGGAAAAATGCCACAAAAAAAATTGGATTTGTTCTTGAAAATTCCAATTCTAAACGGAATCGTTAAAAAGAAAATCAAAGCTGGCCTTGGGCTTGGAGAAGCTGAGAATGTTTTCACAGGCGCAGCGCCTACGCCAGCTTCATTGATTCATTGGTTTGCGAAACTCGACATCAACATTCAGGAGGCTTATGCCATGACTGAGAACTGCTGCTATAGCCACGTTACGCGAAACAATGCAATCAAAGTCGGATACGTTGGACAAGCATTGCCAGATTGTGATGTAAAACTAAGTGACATCAAAGAAATTCTTATTAAGCACGAAGCATTGATGGATGGCTACTACAAAGAGCCTGAATTGACTGCCGAAACAATGGTTGATGGTTGGCTTCGCACGGGTGATGAAGGATATATCGATGACGAAGGTTTCTTGAAGATTACTGGTCGCGTGAAGGACCTCTTCAAAACCACAAAAGGGAAATATGTAGCTCCGTCCCCTATTGAAATGAGCATTTCTGAAAATTCAGATTTAGATCAGGTTTGTGTGGTTGGAGATGGAATTCCGCAACCACTTGCCTTGCTGGTAATTTCTGAATCTGGTTTAAAGAAGAGTAAAACAGAATTGACCGATAGTATTCTCAAAACATTGGACCGTGTAAATCCGCTGCTCGATCATCACGAACAAGTGAAGAAGGCCATTGTGGTTAAAACTGCATGGACTGTGGAGAACGAATTGCTTACTCCGACAATGAAGATTAAGCGTAATCCAATTGAAAAAATCTACCACAAACATTATGAAAAGTGGTACGAATCGCCAGATAGAATTATCTGGGAATAATCATCAGATTGAATAGTTTAGAAAAGCCGCCTAATCAGCGGCTTTTCTTTTGCCTGACAATTGTCATGTTCAAGCAAGACAAGTGTAATTCGGTATTGCGCTTATTACAACTTACTTGCACACATTAATTACCATCTGCATGAACAGCACACGAATATCATTTATTCTAGCAATTGCACTGAGCTCTGTTTTCGGTTGCAAATCCAAACAAGAAGAAGTAAAACCGCAGTACAAAGCGCTTGTCGAATCTGTTTATGCATCGGTTACTGTCGAACCCGAAGAGCTTTATCAAGTCTTCCCTTCCTCTTCCGGAGTACTAAAAAGCGTGTTAATTGAAGAAGGCGACACGGTTTCTATCAATCAACTATTAGCTGAAGTTGAGGCAGATGAACCAACAATAAATGCAGAAAATGCCGCTTTGAAGAAAAGCCTGTCTGAAGAAAGTTACTCTGGAGCGGCAAGTGCAATCGCAAGAATTAAGGATGATATTCAAATGGCTAAGGATCAACTCCGCATTGATTCACTCAACTACGCACGCCAACAACGATTGTGGGAGAAAAAAATAGGTTCTGAGGTGGAACTTGAAAATCGAAAGTTGAAATACGAGTCCTCTATAAATCGATTGGCTACGTTACGTTCTTCACTGAAAGAGACAGACCGAGAACTACGTAACCAGCTCAAGCTCTCTAAAAACGAATTAGAACGCGCACTTTCTCGATTGGGTGATTATTCCATTCGTTCACGCATCAACGGAAAAGTTTACTCATTACTGAAAAACGAAGGCGAATTGGTAAACGCCCAACAGGCATTTGCGGAAATAGGAATGCGCAACACGTTTGTGCTGAAATTATTGGTGGATGAAGTTGACATAACTAAAGTCGAATTGGATCAGCGAACCCTAATCACACTCGATGCCTTTGCAGACACTGTTTTCGAGGCTAAAATCACCAAGATTTATCCGTCTAAGGACGAACGCACACAAACCTTTACGGTAGAAGCAGCATTTGTTTCTGCACCAGATGGTCTGTACAACGGACTTGCAGGCGAAGCAAACATCATCACAGCTCAATCAGAAAACGTGCTTGTTATTCCTTCTGAATTTCTGTTCGATGATAATCAGGTAAAAACCAAGAAAGGTCAAGTTGAAGTAACCATTGGCAGACGCAACATGGAATGGCTGGAAATAACTTCTGGTCTCGATACCAACGCCATTCTGGTAAATCCGTAGTAGCATGACGAATTACCGCGTCATATTTGATATTACCCGAACGCATCTGCTATCGCGCATCAAGCAATCGGGAGTGGCTGCTTTAGGCGTGACTTTCGGTATTGGTATGTTCATTACCATGATTGGGTTCATGACAGGGTTGAATGGTCTGTTGGACGGACTGATTTTGAACCGCACGCCACACATTCATATTTACAACGAAATTGAACCGAGCGAAGCGCAACCCGTTGATCTGCTCACCGATTTCAGTCAGAGTTTTAATGTCGTTTCGTCCATCAAACCCAAACAAAGTCAGGTTCGGATTCATAACGCATTGCCACTCATTTCTCAGTTGAAAAAGGACGAACGCGTGAAAGGCGTCACACCGCAAGTAAACGCAAATGTGTTTTATCTGGCTGGTTCCATTCAGATTAACGGAATGATTACTGGCATAAACGTGCTGGATGAATTGGACCTTTTCAATTTTGGAGATTACATCGTTGAGGGAAAACCGAAAGATCTGATTAAGAACAATAAAGGCATTCTGCTCGGTTCGGGAATTGCCACCAAAATGTCTGTCACAATTGGTGATCGAATTCAGGTAAAATCTGCAAATGGCAGCATCATTCCACTCAAGATTGTGGGTATTTTCCAAAGCGGATTGGCCGAGGTAGACAAAGTTCAGAGCTACGTTAATCTCAAAACCGCCCAACAATTACAAGGCGGTGGCAACGACTATATTTCAGATATCAACGTGAAATTGTGGGACATGGAGTTGGCCCCTAAAATGTCGAAGGAAATCAGCAGCCAGCACAAACTCACAGCCATCGACATCAAAACTGCCAATGCACAGTTTGATACCGGCTCTTCGGTGAGAAACCTGATTACTTATGTGGTTTCTATCACGTTACTCACCGTGGCCGGATTCGGCATCTACAACATTCTCAACATGCTCATTTATGAGAAAATGAATGATATCGCCATCCTTAAAGCGACAGGATTTTCGGGTAATGATGTCAAACTCATTTTCATGAGTCAGGCCATCCTAATTGGATTAGTTGGCGGTACCTTGGGGCTTTTACTTGGTTTAACAGGGTCGTTTATAATTGATCAAATCCCGTTCAATACAGCAGGCTTACCAACTATAAAAACCTATCCCATTACGTATGATTATAAGTATTACCTCATCGGCATCTCATTCGCATTGGTTTCAACCTTCCTTGCGGGATATCTGCCAGCTAAAAAGGCAGAAAAGATCGATCCCGTTGATATAATCAGAGGACAATGAGCAAGGTTTTGGAAGCGCGAAATATTCAGAAGCATTTCCATTTTCCGGTGGACTTTCACGTGCTAAAAGACATTTCGTTCAGTATAGAACATGGAGAATTCGTTTCCATCATGGGAAAATCGGGTTGCGGTAAATCGACCTTGCTTTACATCCTTTCCACCATGGATACGGATTATGAAGGCGAACTTTTTCTTGACGAAAAACTGATAACCGACAATTCCGCCAACGAATTGGCCAGATTGCGAAACGAGAAGATTGGATTCGTTTTTCAGTTCCATTATCTGCTACCAGAATTCACTGTGCTCGATAATGTAATGCTTCCTGCACGAAAGTTGGGCAAAAAGAGTTTTGACGAAATACGTGAAGACGCACTGGATAAACTTCGATTACTAGACATTTACGATCAAGCGCACAAGAAAGCCACCATGATATCAGGCGGTCAGAAGCAGCGAGTTGCCATTGCCCGCGCGTTGATTAATGATCCTGTCATCATCATGGGAGACGAACCGACCGGAAACTTGGACAGCAAGAATTCGGATACGGTTTTCAATATTTTCAGAGACCTGAGTAAAGAGAAGAATTTCTCACTCCTAGTTGTTACCCACGATCAGGATTTTGCAGATAAAACAGACCGCATTATTGAAATGGGTGACGGAAGAATTATCTCGGCTTAGGCTTTTGCTCCTTTGACTATTTCAAACCCTGCTTTTCCAATAAAGAATGCCAAGAACACCCACGGGAATCCGTGAAAGACAAGATCAAACCAATCCATCCCTGTCATACCGATGGCGCCACCTGCCACCCAACGGATTTTACCAACGATGTGCGGTTCTGGAGCAAACGGAGCAAGTCCGAGGGTTAAGGAGACTAGGAACCAAGTAAGTAATTGACTTTTTGTTTTCGATTGCATGATGCAAAGTTGAATTGAATAGCGATTACGCTTAGTGACTCAACTCACCTCAAAGCTGTTCCACGTTTCAAACCTCCAGATTTCGAGCACATTTTCTACCAGAACGGAATACGGTTTGTAAACACGGTTACTCGAAACCAACTGAAAACTTCGGTCTTCATCCAATCTGTTGTAAACCAGTTTAAAAACAACACCATCATCTTTGGTAATGATGATGCATGGCGTTCCATTCTTGATATCGCTCCAATCCTGAACGAACGAACCTGTTACCCACGCATTTTCAGGAATTGGCAACATGCTATCTCCCTTTATCTGAAAGCAACGATAGGTTCTGTTCTTCGGCAAAAATGGCAATTGAAACTTAGGCAGTTTTTCTACAAAGTCTGGGTCGCCATAACCGTTGGCATAACCTGCCTGCGCTTTGGTTGCCACCATTTCTATGTTCTCGTTTCCTGTGCTGTCTGTTGTTACCGTTAGTAACCGCAACTTTTGTCCTGTAATATCCACATCCATTCCGCGCTCGATTTCTGAAAGTTGGAATTGAGACAATCTGCTCAGGTCATAACGGATCAACGCATCCAAACTTACCTTGAAATACTCTGCCATTGGAATCAGTTTCTGAAATGGTGGCTGTACACCTTTCTCGTAACCAATTAACGTAGTGCGACTTAGCTCAAGTGTTCGCGCCAAATCGGTTTGCGAAATACCCTTTCGCTCTCTCAGAAATTTCAGATTTGTTGATAAATACATTCGACCAAAATTGAATCACGAAAATACAAATAGTCTACATTATGAACTTTAATATGTCGATATAATAGACAATTGACAAATGAGAGAAATATGCGAGTGATGTGAACTCAAATAGATTACGACCATCGAATTCAACTTTATCAACTGTACAAATCATTACCCTCATTCGCTAATCCGCTAATTGCCCCATTGAAATCCATCATCCACATAGACCTCGACACCTTTTTCATCTCCTGCGAGCGCTTGCTCGATAGCAGATTGATAGGCAAACCTGTGCTGGTGGGTGGCGTTACCGACCGTGGCGTGGTGGCTTCGTGCAGCTATGAAGCTCGGATGTTCGGCATCCACTCGGCCATGCCAATGAAAATGGCGCGGAATCTTTGTCCTGAAGCCATAGTGATAAAAGGAAACAGCGGTATTTACAGCAAGCAGTCGGATCTCGTCACCGAAATCATCAAAGAGGAATCGCCTTTGTTTGAGAAATCGAGCATTGACGAATTCTACATCGATGCCACAGGAATGGACCGTTTTTTCGGCTGCTATAAATGGTCGCAGGAATTGCGCACACGCATCATCAAAGAGACCGGGCTTCCCATCTCCTTCGCGCTTTCTACCAGTAAAACGGTGGCCAAAGTGGGCACGGGCGAAGCCAAACCCAACAACCACAAGGAAATTCCGAAGGACACGGAAATGCCTTTTCTCGCACCGCTTTCCATTAAAAAAATGCCACAGGTGGGCGACCAGACCTACCGCATGTTGCGCAGCATGGGCGTAGAAAAAGTGAAGACCGTGCAGGACATGCCAATGGAACTCATGGAACGCGTAATGGGTAAACCGGGCATCTCGCTTTGGAAAAAGACCCACGCCATCGACAACACGCCTGTCATCCCCTACCACGAACGGAAATCCATCTCCATTGAACGCACGTTTGAGAAGGATACTACCGACATGGTGAAACTGAAAAGCATCATCAAAGCCATGGCCGAAAACCTCGCGTATCAGCTTCGGAATGGCGATAAACTCACGGCTTGCATCACCGTCAAGATTCGTTATTCCGACTTTCAGACCACCAGCCGACAACTCCGCATCCCGTACACCAGTGCAGACCACACCATCATCAAAACAGTGGAAGAACTGTTCGATAAACTTTATGACCGCAGAGTGCTCATCCGCTTGGTCGGAGTGCGATTCAGTCACTTGGTGGGCGGTGGTTATCAGATTAATCTGTTTGAGGACAGCGAAGAACTCATCAAACTCTATCAGGCCATGGATCTTATGCGCAACAAGTACGGACAGGATGCCGTGAAACGTGCGGTAGGAATGGGCTCAAAAGGCATTGGCCGCAGCAATCCATTCAACGGACAACCGCCCGTGATTCCTGCGCATCGGAGGGCTTAAAGCATCAAACCGCCACCTCAAGCCTTACCTTCGCACCTCAAATTCTGTGAAGCATGAGAAGTTACACGCCATCTGAAATGGAAACGCCAAAATTGCATGGCCTTTTGCTGAGTGCCGTTGCACCACGTCCCATTGCGTTTGTGAGCACGGTCGATGCGGAAGGAAGGCCCAATTTGGCACCGTTCAGCTTCTTCAATGTGTTCAGTGCCAATCCGCCCATTGCCATATTTTCGCCAGCCAGACGCGTGCGCGGCAACACCACCAAACACACCTTAGACAACGTGGAAACCACCAAAGAATGCGTGATAAACATGGTGAGCTACGATATTCTTCATCAGATGAACCTCGCCAGCTGCGAGTTTGAAGATGGCGTGAATGAATTTGAAAAATCAGGTCTGACAGGAATCGCCTCTGATTTGGTGAAGCCACTTCGTGTGAAGGAAGCCCCCGTTCAACTGGAATGTAAAGTGCGCGAAGTCATCCATTTGGGTGAAGAAGGCGGAGCAGGAAATCTGGTTGTTTCCGAAGTGGTTCGCATGCATATTTCGGAAGATGTGTTCGGTGAAGACGGAAATATCGACCCACAGAAATTAGATCTCGTGGCCCGAATGGGTCAGAACTGGTATTGCCGTGCACATGGCAATGCCGTTTTTGAAGTTCCTAAACCTGGATTTGTTGTGGGAATGGGTGTAGATGCGCTTCCAGAGCACATCAGAAACAGTTCCATCCTAACCGGAAATGACCTTGGCAGATTGGGCATGGCATCCATCATTCCAAGCAAAGAGGAAGTGGAGGAATACTATCAGCAACCGAACGTGAAAGAGTTGCTGAAAGAACATCACCTCAATCCAAAACAGGTGGAACGCATGCTACATAAGAATGCGCATCGTTTGTTGGAGGAAGGAAAAACCATGGAAGCTTGGAAAATGCTTCTATCACCAAACTGTCTTTGATTTGAGCGCAGAAGTTGTACAACTAACAGCCACCACCCAAGCTGGCTTTGAGGAAATTCTTGCTGATGAACTCCGTTCGTTCGGAGCGCGAGATGTGGAATTAGGAAAACGAGCGGTCTATTTCAAAGGAGACCTCGGATTCATTTACAAAGCCAATTTCCGTTCGCGGTTTGCGCTACGCATCCTTAAACCAATCAAGACATTCGTTGCCATTGACGAGAACGCGTATTATGCACGAATCAAGGCTTATCCGTGGGAGAATTATATCTCTAACGATAAAACTTTTTCCATCAAATGCGCACTGAATTCGCAAACGTTCACGCACTCGTTATACATGTCACTAAAAGCGAAAGATGCCATTGTGGACCGCCTGCGCGAAAAGACGGGCGACCGCCCGAATATTGATACTGAAAATCCCGATCTACCTATCCATATTTATATTGACAAGGAATTGGTGACCATTTCGTTGGATTCAACGGGGCATTCGCTGCACATGCGCGGTTACCGACAAATTACCGGACAAGCACCAATTAACGAAGTATTGGCGGCTGGTATTGTTGAACTATCGGGTTGGGACCCTTCCACCCCACTCTACGATGGCATGTGCGGATCAGGCACCATTGCTATGGAAGCCGCTATCAAAGGATTGAATATGCCTCCCGGCCTATTCAGAAAACTGGGGTGGGCGTTTGAAAAATGGCCAGACTTTGACCAAAAACTATTCGACACAATCATCGAAAGTTCCATGGAACGCATTTCCGATTCACCGTTGAAAATCTATGCTTCCGATGTGAGCGCAAATGTCGTTTCTAAGGCAAAGAAGAACATCTACAATGCCGAACTTGATGAAGAAATTCAGGTTTCTGTTCAGGAATTCCTCGAACTGAAACCGATTGAAAACCGCGGTACGCTCATTCTCAATCCACCCTACGGAGACCGAATGAACAAGGAAGATATTGACCAACTTTACAAGAACTTGGGAGATGCTTTCAAGCAGAACTGGAAGGGATTTTCCTGTTTCATGATTACAGGAAACCTGAGCGCTTTGAAGAAAGTCGGATTGAAATCAACAAGCAAAAAAGAGCTTTTCAATGGCTCCATTGATTGCCGCTTGGCGCGGTTTGATATTTACGAAGGCTCTAAACGAGAGCAAGAATGAACAGAATGAGAGCATTACTACTTGTCAGTATTTGCCTGTTGGCGATGCAGACAAAAGCGCAGAATTGGCGTGATATGATTGGTAATCCCAATGCCAATTTCCGCGATGTGCAAGCAGCATTTTATTCCGAATTCGGAGATGAAGTTGGGAAGAAAGGCTCAGGCTGGAAACAGTTCAAGCGTTGGGAGTGGTTCATGGAACAACGGCTTTCGGAATCCGGTAAAATGCCCAATCCAAAGCTGATTTACGAAGAAGTGAAGCGTGCCGACCTACAAAAACAGTTCCGTGGTGCAAATGGCGATTGGCAACTTGTTGGCCCCATTGAAGAACCGACCAACGGTTCGGGAAGATCGATCGGACGCATATCCGCCATCGCGTTCCATCCAACGGATACGAATCAGATCTGGGCTGGTGCACCATCTGGTGGTCTCTGGAAATCGGAAGACAACGGACAATCGTGGGAACCACTAACCGATAATCTACTCAATATTGGTGTTGCAGAATTGGTTATTAACCCTCACCATCCAGACACCATGTACTTGGCCTCGGGCGATGGAAGTACTGGAGATACCTACAGCTATGGCGTAATGATATCGGTGGATGGCGGACAATCGTGGGACACAACTGGGCTTAGTTTCGGAGTAAATGAAGGGCGGAACATTAGACGCATGATTCTTGATTCTACCAACACCAACGTACTGATTGCCGCATCTACAAATGGTATTTATAGAACTCAAGATGCAGGAACAACTTGGCAATTGGTTCAATCTGGAAACTTCTGCGATGTTGAATTTAAACCGTATAGCCACGATACGGTTTACGCAACTACCAGTTCGCTGTCATCGCCACCGATTTATGTTTCTCACGACAATGGTCTGAGTTGGGCTCCGTCCGTCAATGGAATGAACATCGCAGGCATGGGTCGTTGTAAAGTGGCCGTGACCAAGGCTGCGCCAGATATGGTCTATCTGTTGGCAACCAACTCGGCATCCAGCTATCAGGGGCTTTACCGCTCAACGGATGCTGGTGCCAACTGGACATTGATGTCAGACAGTCCGAACATCCTCGGGTACAGCGAATTCGGTTCTGACGAAGACGGACAGGGTTGGTATTCGATGGAATTGGCCGTCTCTCCGATCAATCCCAATGAAGTTCGCGTGGGCGGTATCAACACGTGGAAATCGAACGATGGCGGCACAAGTTTTCTGATTGAATCGCATTGGTATGGCGCAAACGGTTCCTACATACATGCCGATCAGCATAGAGCAGAATATCATCCCATTACAAACCAATTTTACGCTGGAAACGATGGCGGGCTATACAAGCGTTCTTACATTTTCAATGGGTACGAAAGCATTTGCTCGGGCATGTCTATTACGCAGTTCTACCGTTTGGGAAACGCAGCTTCTGACCCCACCATTATTCTGGCCGGAGCGCAAGACAACGGCACCTTCCGCTGGAAAAACAACATTTGGGCTGGGGTAAATGGAGGCGATGGAATGGAAGCAATGATTCATCCAACAAATCCTTTCATTATGTACGCCACCATTCAAAATGGCGAATTGCATAAAAGCACAGATGGTGGAGTAACGTTTGGAGATGATATTGCTCCCGTACCCGGTGCGTGGGTTACACCATTTATGATGGAACCTGGTGATCCTCAGGTAATCTATTCCGCTTCGGGAAGCAAGGTTTACCGTTCGGAAGATGCTGGTTCTACGTGGTTTGAGTTCTCTCCAGCATTGACCACGGTCAATTCGGGGCAATTGATCATGTTGGATGTGGCAACTTCAAACACAGAATACGTGGTAGCCGGATCTAGTCGCACCATTCGAATAACCAAAGATCTTGGCGGAACATGGACCAATATTCTCAATGGTTTAGCTTCAAACAATATGACGTATGTGGCTTT
Organism: Flavobacteriales bacterium; assembly: GCA_021741075.1. Lineage (GTDB taxonomy): Bacteria > Bacteroidota > Bacteroidia > UBA10329 > UBA10329 > UBA10329. The sequence goes on from JAIOYO010000047.1 coordinate 16,143, forward strand.
TGATCCGCTGGATGAAGAAACCATTTGGGTAACTTTCTCAGGATATACCGATGCCCGAAAAGTTTACCGAAGCCATAATGCTGGCCAAACATGGGAGAACATGAGCATGAATCTTCCCAATCTCCCCGTTAATTGTATTGAGATTGAACGTAGTTCGACTGGCGGTGTGTATGTGGGGACAGATGTGGGCGTTTATTATTGGGACAGCACGCTGTCTGAATGGGAGCCGTATATGACCGGTTTGCCCAATGTGATCGTGAACGAACTGGAGATCCATGAGGCCACGCATACCATTCGTGCAGCAACCTATGGTCGGGGAATATGGGAAACGGATACCCGCAACACCATCAACGTTGGAATCGAAGAGACAAAGCCTGCAAGTTCCATCTTGTCTGTTTGGCCGAATCCTGCCTCAGATTTCGTTCAAATTGAATTTCCGCAGGATGTGAAACCCGAAAACCTCATCCTTATTGATGCTTATGGAAGAACGGTTCGGGAATCATTGAATCCAAACCTACAGAACCAACTGCGCATAGGCATCCAAGGACTGGCCGATGCCGTCTATTACATTGCCAGCGCCAAAGACCGAAGACTTGTTGGCAGATTTATTGTAAGCAGACCGTGAACATTCTAAGCAAACAAGAGTTTAACGTTACAACATCAATTATTAAAACCAACTAAAAACAATTATGAAAAAGCAACTCACATTCCTCTCAAGCATCATGGCGTTCATGGTGCTCGTAGCATTCACTCCCATCTCTGACTCTGACGGATTTTACCGAATTGACTCGAAAACAAGTTCAGTGGAATGGGTAGCAACCAAGATTACTGGAAAAACGCATACAGGAACCGTGAGTCTTTCTGAAGGCGGATTGCAGATTGAAGCAAACAAAGTTTCTGGCGGAAAATTCACCATTGATATGACCACCATCAATGTAACCGACCTTGAAGGCGGAATGAAAACAAAGTTGGAAGGCCACCTAAAGAACGATGATTTCTTCAGCGTTGATAAGTTTAAATCAGCAAACCTTACCATTGTAAGTGTTGATGGTGACAAGATTAAGGCAAATCTTACGATTAAAGGAATTACGAATGAAGTGGTATTTCCTGCCAAAATTGTGTTCGCTGCTGATGGAACAGTTACTGCCAGTGCAGACATCAATGTTGACCGCTCGAAATACGATGTTCGTTATGGTTCCGATTCTTTCTTCGACAACTTGGGCGACAAGGCCATTGACAACAACATCATCTTTAAGGTGGTATTGATGGGCAAGAAATAGTCATTGATTACGATTCAATAGTAATTCGTCCATCTACATTCTAAAATCAAAAGGGAGCAATTGCTCCCTTTTCTTTTGCCCTACATTTGCCCCATGCCAACCGAGAGAGAACGACTTCTGCGACATCTTGCACCGACATCCGAAAGCCCCATTGGCCTTCAAATTAATCGTGCCGAAGGCGTTTATATGTTCGACCCCAAAGGCAAGAAATACTTGGATTTAATAGCAGGAATTTCCGTCAGCAATGTCGGACATCGCCACCCGAAAGTAATTCAGGCAATTAAAGATCAAGCCGATAAGCATCTCCACCTGATGGTGTATGGCGAGTACGTGCAATCGCCTCAGGTGAAGTTTGCTGATGCACTTGCCGCCACTTTACCATGCTCTTTAGATTCTGTCTATTTCGTCAATTCAGGCAGCGAAGCCGTAGAAGGAGCCATCAAACTTGCTAAAAAGGCTACGGGGCGTAGTGGGCTTATAAGCTTCGAGAATGGCTATCACGGCAGTTCAAATGGAGCGTTGAGCTTAATGGGAAACGAAGAGTTCAAGCATCCCTTCTACCCGCTTCTACCAGAAACTTCGCTCATCCGTCACGGAAATTTCGATGACCTATTGAACATTACCGAGGACACAGCAGCCGTTTTCTTGGAAACTATCCAAGGCGAAGCAGGCATCCGTGTTCCATCCACCAATTACATGCAAGCCTTGCGCAAGCGCTGTACTGAGATGGGCGCACTCTTGATATTGGACGAGATCCAATGCGGGTTTGGCCGAACTGGCAAAATGTTCGGCTTTGAACATTTCGATATTGTGCCGGACATTCTTCTGCTTGCCAAAGGAATGGGTGGCGGCATGCCCATTGGAGCATTCATTGCTTCCAATGAACTGATGTCAACCCTTAGTCGTAATCCCATCCTTGGTCATATCACCACCTTTGGCGGTCATCCTGTCTCGTGTGCTGCGGGTGCTGCCTGCCTATCTGTCATACAGGAAGAAAAGCTGATTGAGTCAATTCCTGCCAAAGAAAAATTATTCAGAAAGTTGCTGAATCATCCTGAAATAAGGGAGATTAGAGGAAAAGGATTAATGTTGGCGGTGCAATTGCGCGATAGCGCTCAGCTCTTTGCGGCTATTGACCGCTGCATAGAAAATGGCATTGTCACAGATTGGTTTCTTTTTTGTGATAGCGCGATGCGCATTGCTCCGCCTTTGACCATTACGGAAGCTGAAATTGCTGAGGCCTGCGCCATTATCAATGAATCTATCAGTTAAGACTCTACATTTTATAGCCACACATACTCAGATTTTCGCAGATTTGAACACGAATGAACTTCACGTATCCATTTTCTAATTCACCAATCAACTAGTCAACCAATCAACTAATTCCCTGACCCATGAACAAATTCTTCACCACGCTCGCCACCTCATTGCTCGTATTAGGATCCGCATTCGGAAGCTTTGCGCAGGAAGCCAATTCGCTCCTTTGGAAAGTGAGCGGAAAGGACATCACCAAACCGTCTTACCTCTTCGGAACCATTCACATGCTTCCAGAAGACAAATATTTCTTTACCGATAAGATGCAGGCAGCATTAACCAGCACAGATGTATTGGCACTCGAAGTAGACATCGATGTACCCTTGGCAGAACAAATGAAGATGGCAGGGGAAATGATTATGCCTGATGGCAAATCGTGGGCGGATTACATGACGGCAGACGACTACGCAGCAGTAAAGTCGGCCTTTGTTGATTCGCTCGGTTTCAAGGAAAAGAAAATGGAGAAATATTCTAAAATCAGGCCCATTTATGTAGGCGGAATTATTCTAATGGAACTGATTGGAAATGTAAAAATGTATGAAAAGGAACTGGCTTCGATGGCGAAAAAGGAAAAGAAAACCATTGTAGGACTGGAGACTTTTCAGGAACAGATGAATATTGTCGGTTCTATTGCTATAGAAGATCAAATGGCAGACCTCAAAGAATCTACCGCCAGTATGGTACGCGATTACAATGAACTGTTGGATGCTTACGTTGCTCAGAATCTTTCTGATTTGCAAAAACTAAGCGATGAGGAAGGTTTTGACAAAATGGAAGCAAAACTTCTTACCGAACGCAACGACCGTTGGGTGAAGACCATTGAAGCAAAGCTAAACTCAACCCCAACGTTTTATGCTGTTGGTGCCATGCACTTGGTGGGCGAAAAAGGACTCATCGAGCAATTGAAAGCTGCGGGTTACTTGGTGGAGGCGGTCAATTAGTTGATTGGTTGACTATTTGATTGGTTGAACGGTATGAAACTCCTACCTTCTATCGATTAGAATCTTAGGCTTGCGCTCATTCTCATCGAACTTGAGCAGGTTAATTTCATCGTTGCTTGCTAAAATTAATCTAGGTTTTACGCGCAGTTTTCCGCTCAGTTTTTCGAGCACTTTGGTTTCGGCATTCTCGCCACGAAGGAGGGCTTTTATCACCACTTCATCCAAACCGAGTTCATCACTGTGTAGTTCAACCACAAAGTTGGCTACTTCAGGAATGGCGTTCAATTCGTCTATGATAGCATTGGGGTAAAGCGAAGTTCCCTTCAGTTTTACCATCTGCTGTTTGCGACCAACCACTGGTCCAAGTCGTGGCGTGTTTCGTCCACACTTACATGGTTCGTCATAATAATGGCAAATATCTCCTGTTCTAAAACGCAATACAGGCATTCCTTCCACTCCTAATGGAGTAACCACCACTTCTCCGCGCTCTCCATTCTTTACTTGGTTTCCATCCTCGTCAAGTACTTCGGCAAACATCAATTCGGGCTGAATGTGAGCACCATTTCCGGCTTCGCATTCGGTAAAAGCGGTTGCCATTTCGGTGCTGGCGTAGGTAGAAAAAAGCTGCACATTCCATTGGTCTGTTATTCGCTGCGCGAGATAATTGGGCTGCAAGTTTTCATCGCGCACGGCTTCGCCAATACAGACAATCTTCTTTACGGAACTCTTGTTTGGATTAATGCCATTATCTAAAGCGTATTTAATGAGTCGAGGAATAAAACTCGGCACGGCAACCAGCACAGTAGGGCTAAATCGCTGAATACTTTCCCATTGCAGTTGTAGAGCGCCTGGTCCCGAACGGATGATACGTGCTCCTAATTGATTGGCGCCAAGGAAATAAGCCAAGCCAGCCATAAACCGCTTGTCAATGGTCGTAAGCAACTGAAAAGTATCGTCTTTGGTGCAGCCTGCCAACAGATACGAACCTGCTTCATTTAGTCCCAAACGATGCAAATCTTTCTGCGTAAGGTAACTCGCCACCGAACCGCCCAAGGTACCAGAGGTGGTGACAATATCACGGACGTCCGTCATAGGCACACACAAAAAATCCTCGTTACGACTGGCAATATCATCCTTCTCCGTAAACGGGAAATTGCTAATGTCGGAAACATCCTCCAACACCGTTGCTTCTGGTCCTGCCCACATCAATTGGTCTTTGTAATACCAACTGTTCTTTTTCAGGTATTGGATGTGCTCGTTTAACGACTTCAACCAAAAATTCTCACGCGCCAAAGCGCTTGTTTCAATCTGTTTCAAGCTCATAATACTTCTTCTCTAGATTTTTGCGCTCGCTTTTCGACATCACATCTCCCGCTAAACTGCGGTAATAAAACTGCTTTGCTTTGTTCTTTTCTCCGTGTTCAAGATACAAATCACCTAGCATCGAGTAAACCACATAACTCATCCGATTGCTCTCTATGAATTCCTTTTCCAAAGCAGCGTTCCATTCGATCTCTTTTCCAAGCACGATATGGTCGAACAATCGATTCTTCAGTTCCTTGTAGCGAAGAAACTTCCGATAATCGCTCGTTGCGATGAACGGATCCGCTGGAATGGTAAGAGAATCCACGAATGCTGGTCGGATTCCGTCTGAATTGCTTTCTGAGAATATTTCATTGAGATTGTAGCAAACGAATTTGCCAAGTTGAAACGGACTGGTGCTTACCCAGAACACCCTTTTTTCAGGCTGAAATACGATTCCGTGATGGGCAATAAGTTGATTGATGGCGTTCGGATTTCCCATGCTCATTTGCCAATTGTGAACGCCATCCCGCTCTCGAAGCATTTGAACAGCTGTGCTTGGTGCTATTGGCGATTTTTTATCGATCAGTTCGTTCATGCGAGTAAACCGATACTCAGAATCGGAATCACGAATATTCTTGATATTGATGGAATCATTCTTGAATGACTCACTTTGGTAATGATTGGCACAGGTTAAGCGACTACCGCTTGGTCGGTAAATGTCTATTCTATCTGGCGATTTTTCGATGATGGCCGCAGCTCTATCGTATGCCGAAGCAATAAGCAACGACTCCGACACAAACGTCTCTCTTGATTTGGCAATGGCATAGGCTTCATCAATAGTTCGGGCATACTGCAAAATTTCTCTAGCCAAGATGGAAATGGGCGTTTTCGCTCCACTCGGAATGGCGCTCTTAGCCGCATTCAGCGTAACGGTCAATCCATGCTCATTCATGCCCGAAACCACACCCATAAACCCAGCCCAAGTAATGCTTGCAAACGCGTATCCGCTATCTGGTTTCATAAAAAGGACGACTTTGTCTTTGGCAAAATCATCGCCCATGTAGAAATCGAAATTTCTACCAACGACAAGCGAAGAATCTGTTGAATACTGATCCCAGACGGCAAAGCTCGTGCAGCCAACGATACTTAAATCCTGCAAGGCATGACCGATGTCGTGGGCAGCGTGGTAGTTAAGAATACGACTGTATTTATCTCCGATGAAATCAAATTCATCTGCAAATGATTGCGATACGCCATAAATTTCTTGCTTCAATTCGTCAGAAACGTGTTCGTCCAAATTGCGATTAAAGAACACCAC
>JAIOYO010000048.1 GCA_021741075.1 Flavobacteriales bacterium
ACCTTGGTTGACCCCATTCATCAATTTGCCGACACTGGATTGTATGCTGTAACGCTAACGGTTGAGTCGTTGGAGGGGTGCAGCAATTTCATTACTCAAACCGTTCATGTAAGCCCTGTGCCTACTGCGGACTTTTCCTCTACAACAGTTTGCGAAGGCGATTTAACCGAATTCATCAATCTTTCTTCTGTAGATGGTGATGGCTCATTAACTTACTCTTGGCAATTTGGAGATAACAGTTCTAGTACAGACCAAGATCCTACTCATATTTACACAACTGAAGGAACGTACACTTCAACCCTCACAACCAATCACAACGGTTGCGAAGATGTTGTAACCTACAACGTAGCTGTTTTGGCTGCGCCAACTGCCTTATTCACTGCAACAACTGCTTGCGAAGGAACCGCCACTTCATTCACCAACTTAAGTTCAGGAAACGGAGTTCTCTCCTATAGCTGGGATTTTGGTGATTCTGGTATTTCAACTGACGCAAACCCTACCCACACCTATGCTTCTGCTGGAACATACACTGCGGAGCTCACGGTTACAAACGCTGATTTGTGCGAAGATGTGTTTACCGTTTCGGTTACCGTTAGGGCACTTCCTACAGTTGGTTTTACCTTCTCTAATGTTTGTGAAGGAACACCAGCAAGTTTTGTAAACGCCTCTGCTCCCGGAAACTCAAACTGGGATTTTGGCGACATGACTATATCAACACTAACCAACGTAAGTCACGTCTATTCTTCATTTGGATTTTATGATGTAACGCTGACTATTACGGATGCTAATCAGTGTGTTAATTCACTTACACAACAAATTGAAATCTTCGACTTACCAAACTTCTCGTTGGCTCCAACGGACGTGCTATGCTTTGGTGAAGCAACGGGAGAGTTAATTGCAGTGGCAGTTCCACCAGCAGCATCGCCTTGGACATTGAGCATTGATGGCGGAACGCCACAAAGTAGCATTACGTTCGGTGGTCTTACGGCAGGAACGTACGACATCACTGCATTTGATGCCAACGGTTGCGAGTTCACTGTTTCTGGATCAGTTTTGCAACCATCCGACACCCTCGGAATTTCTGTAAATAATTTGGTGAACATCGTTTGCCATGGAGCCAACACAGGCACTATTTCGGTTGTAGGAACTGGCGGAACATTTCCATATGCATACAGCATTGACGGAAACAGTCCTCAACCATTCGGCACTTTCAACGGGTTGGATGCTGGAACGCACGACATTCAAATCATCGACTTCAACTTGTGTGTGTTTGACACGACCATTACTTTATCAGAACCAGATACATTGGTGTTGGCATTGGCTGGGTTAAGCGATTTGCTTTGCAATGGTGATAACTCTGGAAGCCTTACGGTTAACGCAACGGGTGGAGTTGCGCCTTATGAATACAGATTGAATGCAGGTTCTTACGGACCATCTGCCACATTCAGCGGATTGGCTGCGGCCACCTATCTAATTAGAGTTCGTGATGCCAATGGATGTACAGATACGCTGCACGTGACTTTATCTGAACCCGGAATCTTAATGCTATCGCTTATTGATAGTGAAGATGCTTTGTGTAATGGTGCTTCCAATGCGGCTATAGAAACAAATGCCGCAGCAGGAACGGCTCCATACCAATACAGTTTAGATGGAATTAGTTTCCAAGGCGCTGGAACTTTCCAAGGTCTTACTGCAGGAACCTACACCGTAACTGTTAGAGATGCCAACGGATGTTTAGATCAGCTAACCGAAACCGTATTTGAACCATCTCTACTTACGATTGAAACGAACTCTACTCCGGTTACTTGCTTTGGTGATCAAGACGGAACGATTCAGATTTTGGCTGGTGGTGGAACTACGGCTTATGAATATTCCATTAATGGCGGCAACTCGTTTGGAGCAACAGGATCTTTCAGCAACCTTACAGGTGCCAATTACTTGGCTGTTGTAAGAGATGCAAACGGATGTACAGCTTCTGAAGGGGTTATTATTTCAGCACCGTCTTCTGCTTTCAGCCTTAGCGCAAGTGTTGCAAACGTGTTATGTTTGGGAGATTCATCTGGAGTTGTGACACTCATTGGAACAGGAGGAACCCCAACCTACACCTACTCTAGCGACAATACTGTTTTTGGAGCATCCAACGTTTTCGAAGGATTCTATCAAGGCGGTTTCACGCTTTACGCGCAAGACTTAAACGGTTGTTCTGACGATGTTCAGTTCTTCGTTGACCAGCCCGCCACCGCTGTTAACATCATTAACATGATTGAAGCAAATCCTGCTTGTCCAAATGAAGCCTCTGGTGCCGTAACGGTTCAAGCCGCTGGCGGAACCCCTGGCTATACGTATTCTTCAAACGGAGGATTAACATTCCAATCTAGCGCTATTCTGGCAGGTATTGGTGGTGGAAATCATCTAATTGTGGCGAAAGATGCCAATGGTTGTTTGGATGTGGATACCGCTACTTTGGTGAGCCCAGCAATCTTTGACTTCGCAATAGATACGATTGTGAATATTGATTGCGAAGGCGATTTTGACGGAGAAATTCATCTTACCGCAATAGGAGGAACACCTTCATACAGCTACCGACTCAACCAAGGAAATCTTCAAACAAACGGAGATTGGTTGCAATTAACAGATGGCTCCTACACCATCGCCATCATGGATGTAAACGGTTGTACTTACTCGGAGCAGGTTGATGTTCTTGCTTCCGAAATGCAACCTGTTGCCAACTTTAACTTTACGGTAAGCAACAACGCGGTGCTGTTTCAAAATACTTCGTCTTTTGGAGACTCTTATTTGTGGGAGTTTGGTGACGGCTCGACAAGTACAGACGAATCGCCTGTTCACGTTTACAGCGAATTAGGTGTTTATCAAGTAACACTTACCGTTACCAATGCGTGTGGAATCCAAAGCGTTACATTAACCGTAAACACGGTTTTCACAGGAATTGCAACTGCCCAAACCAATGGATTTAGCTTGTATCCAAATCCTGCTTCAACAGAATTGTTCCTGCAAAGCAACTTGGCTATGGATGAAAAAGTTCAATTGGATATTGTGTCCATAACTGGGCCGCTTATCCGCTCCACTCAAATTACAGGAATTCAGGCCGACAACCGAACACAGATTAACGTGAACGGATTGGCACAAGGTGTTTATTACTTACGTGTGGTGTCTGGACAGCAACAGTCCGTTCTACGCTTTGATATTATTAAATAAGATTAATTGAGGATGAAAACGATGAGAATCCTATTTTCAATACTTACGCTGGTTGCGTTTCAGGCAAATGCCACAATCGTGTCTGTGGGTTTCAGCAATACGAATGTGTGTGTTGGTTCGCAAACCATTTTCACAAGCACATCGGTAGTTTCTGGTGGTGCAACCATTACCAACTGGAATTGGGATTTGGATGGCGATGGACAGTTTGATGATGCCTTTGGACCAAGTGTTGGTTTTACGTTCAACGCTCCTTCACCTCCTCCATTCAACGTAGGACTTCAGATTGTCACCGATATGGATGCTCCTGTTGCCTCATACAGACTAATTGTGGTAAATCCTGTGCCAGTAGCAAACTTCTCCGCTGCTGATGTTTGTGAAGGAAGTGCAAGCCAAATTATTGATCAATCAACCATTTCTGCTGGTTCAATTGTAAGCTGGGAATGGGACTACGGTGATGGAAACGCCCTTTATGACAACGCAACTGGAACTACATTCTCAAACAATTTTGGATTGGCTGGTAGTTATCCTGTCGGACTTCAAGTAACTAGCGACCAAGGTTGCCAATCAACCACAACGGCAAACGTAACCGTTGACCCAATGCCAACCGTTGCTTTCTCGGTTGATGAAGTTTGTTTGGGAGACCAAACGGAATTCACAGCCATTAGTACTGTAAGCTCTGGGCAAGTTTCAACGTACCAATGGGAATTGAACGGAAACAACTTTTTTGATGATGCAACAGGAACAACTACAGCTACTCAATTCATTTCGGATGGCAATTACCAGATTGGATTGCGCGTTACTTCAGACCAAGGATGTGTAAACGATACGTTTCAATTAGTTACCATCGCTCCATTCCCTTACGTGAACTTTAGCTTTGATAATGCGTGTCAGAACACAGATGTTCAATTCACAAACCTTACAGGCAACGTGGTTGGAAGCATCACCTACGCATGGACATTTGGCTTGGAAGGAAACTCAACTCAAACAAATCCTTCATTCTCATTCAGCAGCGCTGGCCCAGCACAAGTGCAGTTAATTGGGCTTACATCTTTTGGATGTGCCGATACATTGATTCAAACCGTAAACGTAAGGCCGGCACCATTGGCAGATTTCACTTTTACCGAAGTGTGTATCGGACAGACAACCAACTTCACTAATATCACCGATCCAAAAGGCTCTACTATTGAAAGCTATTTCTGGGATTTTGCAGATCAAAATGTGTCTGTAAGCGCCAATCCATTCCATAATTATATAGTGCCTAGCGCTTACGATGTCACATTAATCGCCTACACTACTGACGGATGTCGTGATACCGTTATTCACGAAGTAAACGTATGGGAACTTCCTAATCCAATCATCACCGCAGGTGGTCCGGTTTTCTTTTGCGAAGGAGAATCGGTTACACTTACAGTAAATCCGGTTGGAACCCCAACACTTTGGAGTACTGGCGAAACAACGCAAGAAATAACGGTTGATACCACTGGAGAATACAACGTTATCATTACAGATAATCATGGTTGTAGAGGCGAAAACTACATTCTGGTTTTCTCGTGGCTTTTACCAGAGCTTACTGCTAGCAATGATACCACCATTAGCCTTGGCGAAGATGTTCCGCTTTGGGTAGATGGCGCTTCCACTTACGAATGGTTACCATCCACCTATTTAGATGACCAAAACAGCGCAACACCAACGAGCTTCGGTCCTTTGCAAACACTCACGTACACCGTTGTTGGTACCGATGTCAACGGATGTCAATCTCAGGAGGATGTGGTTATTACGGTGAATATGGATTACAATTTAAAGCCTGTGAACCTTTTTACTCCTAACGGAGATGGAGACAACGAGCGTTTTTATGTAGGCAACATCGACTTCTACTCAGATTGCCAATTGCGCGTGTACAACCGTTGGGGATTAGAAGTTTACTCAAACAATTCGTATCAAAACGATTGGAAAGGAACATTCAATAACGATCCGCTTCCTGATGGAACCTATTACTATACAATTGAATGTGATGGTAGAGAAGACCGCTTTGACGGAGCCGTAACCATTTTGAAATAAGAACTTAAGCACAACACTCGAAATCGTACTCGAATGAGAAAGATATACGTTTCACTTCTTCTAATCGGGCTTATTGCCTTCAGCTGGACCGCTTCTGCGCAGCAGACTAGACTATCAAGTCTTTACAAGGAGAACAGATTTTTAATAAACCCTGCAAATGCGGGTTACAGCGAAGGACTTGTTGGTTACCTCAACTACCGAAACCAATGGGCTAACGTGCAAGGTTCTCCTACAACCGGAATACTGAGTTTGCATACACCACTTGGCAAGAACACCAATGTGGGAGCAAATCTTGTGTACGACAGAACAAGCATTGTAAGCACAGTAAATGTGAAATTGGCCTATGCACACGACATAAAACTAGCAACCGACCATCAGTTATCTCTTGGAATTGGGGTTGGAATAAACCACACACAACTAAACTTTGGTGATGCGATTGTTGAGAATCCGAACGATGCAGTACTTGCAAATGGAAATGTTGGCAGCACATCTTTCGACCTCGATGCAGGTTTGCGTTACAGCTGGAAAGGCCTTTTAGAAATTGGCATTGCCGCGCCTCACGTGTTAGAATCCATTGCCGTTATTCAAGCCAAAGGAAAGGAAGACCAAATTACCTATGACCTATCGCGCCATTTTAGTGCATACGTTGGTTACGACTTTTGGATAAAAGAAAAATGGTTGGTTGCACCTTCAGCCATGGTTCGTTGGTTGCCTTACAAGACAAACATCTCTTATGATGGAACAGTGAAATTTGGTTACAAGGAAATCGTTTGGGCATCCTTCACATGGAGAGCCGAAACAGGCCCAGTAGCAGGAATCGGATTTAAGATTGCCGACAAGTTTACGCTTGGCTATGCCTACGACTTCACCCTCAATGGTATTGATGGCAATATTGGAGCGCCTTGGTCTAACGAAATCATGCTTGGTTTCCACTTGGATGGATTTAAGAAGAGAATCAAGAGGCTAGAAGATGATGTGGCCGGAATGAAGCAAGACAACGAGTTGATGTATGCCAAAGTAGATTCGCTTGAGTCTGTACTCAACGCCAAAATGGATTCGTTGGGTAATGAGGTGAATAGTGTAAAATCTGATGTTGATGGTCTGAAAGAAGCACATGATGCTGACCTGGATAGACTTCAGAAGGAAATTGAAGAATTGAACAAAGCTATTGAAGACGTAAACGGACGCATGATTGACACAAACAAACTGAAAGGTTTGTTGCAGCAAGTAAGACCATACAAGAATGCGGATGGTAGCGTTGGCATGGACAAATCTGACCTCGAAAGTGGTTACTATGTGGTTATTGAATCATTCCGTAGCGTGGAGAATGCTTGGAAAGGCGTTGATATTTGGAAATCGAAGAAACGTGACGCTATCATTGTATACAATGATGAACGCAAGTGGTTCTACCTCTACTCTACCAAGTTCGATTCCTTTAAGGCAGCGGTGAAGGAAATGAAGAAAACACGAAATGCCGATGTTCCTGATGCATGGGTTCACAAGTATCGCATTGATGCAAAAGACCTAGAAAAAGAATAACCATTTATGTTAAGTCCAATTCAAAAGGCCAACCTGAATTTTATTCTGGTTGGTCTTTTTAAAATTAGAATGATTGGTTTTGTACGCGCAAGACTGATCGAATACACGGAACAGAAAACCGTTATCAAGATTCCGCTTAATCGCAGAACCAGCAACCACCTAGGCAGTATGTATTTTGGGGCTTTGGCAACGGGCGCAGATGTGACAGGTGCGTGGATTGCCTTCGACTACTTGGCTCGTACCAAAAAACTAGTCTCCATCGTTTTTAAAGATATCTCTGCCGAATTTCTGAAACGGGCAGATGGCGATGTCTATTTTACTTGCCTAGATGGCCCTGCCGTGTTGCAAGCATTTAACGATACCATTGCCGATGGCGAACGCAAAAACATCGAATTGCTTGTAACTGCTACCGTTCCTTCCAAGTACCAAAACGAACCAGTGGCCACGTTTAAGATGACGCTGAGCATGCGCTATAAGGCGCGGTGATTTAGAAGCTATCTTCTCCTTTCACCTTGCTCGGCATTTCTCATCTAATGCTGAACAACGAATCGTTGAGTGTATCGCGTACCTTCTTCACCCACCAGCGATAAGAAGTAAATACCATCCGGCCAGCCGCTCACATCCAAAGCATCCGTCATTGCGAAGGAGGAACGACTGAAGCAATCTCTCCCTAGCATATCAACAACCGAAATACCGTGAATTTTCACCGTTGAACTTTGAACATCAAACTTTAGAACATCATTTGCTGGGTTGGGATAAACGATAAAGGCCTTCTCTTTACTCGTAGAACTTGGTTCATCAATACCCGTTCCCAACTGCTCGGTAGAGAACGAATACAGCGGATGTGTTTGGTTGATGATGGGGCTCAAGCACTCATAATCTACATAAGGCTTGGAAACACGTAGCTTGATTCTCATGGCCGATTCCAACAATTGATGACCTGACTCAAGCATAGGAATGCCCACCCACATGGCATCCCTATACACCCTACGCTTGGCAGGATCGCCTGGAAGAAAGTTGTTGTCTGATAGGTAATCAAAGATGAACTGCCCTTCATCATACAGCGGCATAGCATCGGCTGCATCTGCATTGTGACCAAAAACATAGATGTAATGTCCGCCACCGAGAATGGGTTCGCCCATTGCGGTTTCCATCGTTGAGGTCGGATTCCATACCATGTCGGCCCCATTTTCAGATTGCAACCACGAATTCTCGCCAAAGGCCATATTGAGTCGTTCTCCCGTTTCGAGGTTCACGGCATAGCCCGGAAACCAGCTCATTCCCATGGTTCCTGAGTTATCAGGGTTTCCATTCTTATCTGCCGAAGGACTTTGGCGTAAATCAAATCGTCTGGCATTTCCAATAGACGGAACATGCGTGTCCGCAATCTCAACTACAGCACATCTGGTCCAGCGGCTCTGGTCTGCGGTAAGGATGATGTCAACCGATGCGAGGTCCTCTATATCAGTCAATGCTTTGAACTTACTCCAAGTAGGCGAAGCAATGCTGTCTGCATGGCTGGCCAGTTTGTAAGGAGCCCATGTACCGCTTAAGATGTTCTCAAAGCATCCTTCGCTATCTCCCTGATAATCTACCCCGTCTTGAAGACCGGCACGGATCCAATTGCTATAGTTAGGATAATCGGTATCCTCTAACCATGTGAGCCAAGGATCTGCGCTTTGATCAATGCCCCAGTCCAGTACGAAAGAGCAGTCGCCATTCCAGTTATCCACCTGCTTCACCTGCACCAAAAGACCCCATTGCGGAATCAATTGGGCATCGCCAACCCCAATGGTAGTGGCAGAATACACGGTATCTGTTCCGCCTAAGGGATACATTTTCCAACCCGAACCAGCAGCAACGCCATCCAAAGCAATGAACATTTCGGAGGCAGGAAGCAGCGTGCTATCGAGCACCTCCACCCGAACTGGACCTTTGTTGAAATCGTATTCCGGATGATAGATGCGGTTAGCTGCAGTGCTGAACAGCGTATCATGAACTCCTTGTCGAAATTCCAACGTTCTGCCCATGTTTCCCGAACCTTCAATCCGTTTCAATCGAACGCCAACGGGAGGCGCAGAAATAGTAATCGTCTCGCAGACAGTACTCATTCCGCAATCGTTCTCTACCGTGAGGCAAACGGCAAACGTACCGTAGTCCTGGTAGGTATGTAGCAACGGAAAGCGGCCATTCCACGTGCTGCCATCTCCAAAATCCCAGCTATAAGAATTTCCCTCTTCGATAGAAGAGAACAGAAACTTGAACCTGCTGTGGTTCTGATAGCTCATTCGGGCAGTTGGCGTACAACAGCCGATATCTTCATAGCCAGTGTCAAACTTTTCCTGAACGAGATCCTTTGCCTCAAAGAGTTTCTCGGCAGAGAGGAAGGGATTCCCACTCGTTACAGTGTCCCTTGCCCAGAGCGCAGCATAGTGGAGAAAGTCGGTTTCCCCAGCATCGAAAGAGAAAGGGCCCGAAGAAATAATAAATCTACGGTCGAAGGGAATATTCCCCTCGGTCTGTTCGCTCCAAGGAAGTTGTGGTATGCCTCCTGTGCCGTAACCAAGCGGGTCTGAATCTCCCGGAAATACAAAATCAGCCTGTATTCCATTGCACCCTGTATTCGGATGACCATTGCCTCCGTAACATATTGGAACATCGGTAAGCCAAATACCTTGAAGAGCCAAATACACGTGCGGTGCCAAGAAAAAATCGATTCCAATTGGACTAGTGACATCCACATTTCCCAAAAGAAACTTGCTCATTCCCAAATGTTCCCCGACTTCATCAACGGTACCGTTCCTGTTGTTGTCCACTCCATCCCCCGCGTCAGCCAATGGCCCTTCCAAAATTCCGATGCCCGCGGCAGGTGGGTATTCGCCATACTGACCCGGCCCGCCCGTTCCATCAACCGCATATCCGTTGTACGTAAACCCAAGATGCCGCATTACCTCGCATTGCACATAGTCATCCTGCGCGTAACCGAGGTCTGCATCTGTCCAAAGCCCGAAGTAAACATCATGGAAATTGTAGCTGCTTTTATTGATGACCTTATACCTGTAGAGGGTCTGATCATTAAGCGGATTGCAGCTAGAAAAGGCATAGGCCATGCATTGCAGTTCCACTCCCATGGCGGCCCCTTCCGATGCCATGTGTACGTTTCCAATATCGTTTTCCACCCACCACAGGCATTGATCCCCCATAAGGTGATAGTTCCGATCCACGGGCTCATCAAACGCAAATGCTGGATAATCACCATCATGCGCATTATAAATGCCGTCATTGTTTACATCCTTAAACGGAGCCCCTGCATGGGCAAGGCTATGTGGGTTTCCATCAGCAGGCCACTCTAAAATATCTGGCGGAATGACGTAAGCCGCCATCCCATACCGTTGACGGAACTCTTGCACTTCCCAGCGGTTCAATTTATAAATGCGGTCATTGTCGGTACACTGATTCGGTGTAATGGAACCATTAGAGGAAATCGGCCCTGGCCAATAATCAACTCCCGACTGCCGAAACTGCATAGCGGCCATGTGCAGTTGCCCAAATTCGTCCTTTCCTCCTATCCAGAACGAGCCCGCAAAAAAACTATTGATGCCGCTACCAGCAGGAATCTCATACCGCGCTTCACTCTCAAGACTGTTCCAAGATGGCCCTCCAAGATTCATACGAACGCTAGCATTATTCACATCCAAATACGCATAGGCGCTTGGTGATAAACATTGAGAATATCCCTGCCATGAGAGCAGAGCAAGGGATAAGAAAGGAAGTAGATGTTTCATTACCAGATAGCTTTGAACCCAAAGTTTCGCATTCCTTTGCTCTACAACAAGGTTTTTCCAACAATCTTGTAGGCAATAATTACAGGTCTAAGCCATCAAAACAGATAATATACAAGCAGTAAAAAGCCACTGCGATGGTATTGCGGTGGCCGTTTGATACGCACCAATGTGTGAGGGTCTGTTCAACGAACTGTGTCAGCCTAACGCCAACTCTTCTCCCAATTCGGCTTGAGAAGGGCATTCGTTCATTCAGGAGGCTGTCAAACTTATTTGGGAGATTGGCAAATTCATTGGGGCACTTGTCAAAATCATTGGGGGACTTATCAAAATCATTGGGGCACTTGTCAAAATCATTGGGGCACTTGTCAAAATCATTGGGGAGATTGTCAAAATCATTGGGGAAAAGCCCCGATTATTTCACAAAAAGCGCTAGTCAATTGGGGAAATCGTCAAACTCATGGAAAAAGAGCCCTAACTCATCTCCAAAGGAGCATAATCAACAGAAATGCAAGACTAAAGCATGCCATTACTCCACTTTCAGTCAAAGGTTCATGCTTCTGTAAGAGAATCAGAAACCCATTAACCAGAAACTAAATAAAACGTAGTGGGACTGTATCAATAATCCCTATTCACCTGCTCAAGGGTAGGAAACGTAATGCTTTCGTCTCCAGCTCTTCTAGCCCAAGCAAGGTATTTACCCGTTCCTACACAGGCATAAGCCCGTAGCGAATCGCCAGCGGCCATACTAGTATGCTGAAACTTTTTCCATTGTTTGGTTTCTTCCTGCACACAAATCATCACATCAATAGACTCCGAACAGGTATTCTTCAGATAAACCACATAGCTGTCTTTCCAACTGGTACACTGCGAGCAGTCTTCGCCCCAAGCCGAGCGGTATTTCTGAACGCATTGACTATAATCGGCTTGGGGTTGATTGTTATTGCTTGGGGTGTTCCGCGCACCAGAAACTGCGAGGCTTATAATGAGAATTAAACTAGTAATGCTGTGCATGTTGGTCTATTTACAGTGGTTGTTCTTCAGAATAATCTTGGCTTCCTCGTTGCCTAGTTTTTTAGATGTCTTCCAATCCTCACACGCCTCATTGTACAACGCAAGACCGTTCTTAGCCCAACCACGGTTGTTGTATGCCTCTTGGTTCTCCGGATCAAGACTCAATGCCATGTCAAAATCCTTTAGTGCCGTTTCGTACTTCTCCAACTTGTTGTAAGCGCTGCCCCTGCTGATAAATGAAAAAGGGTCGCGCCCGTGTTTCTCAATAACCACACCGAAATCGGCAATTGCGGCATCGTACTCTTTCATCACTGAATGGCAAAACCCTCTTCGAAGATAGGCATTGAGGTTTTCGGAATCTTGGGCAATCACCTGGGTGTAGAGTGCCGAGGCCTGTTTGTATTCGCCCGAACCAATCAGATTCTCAGCCTGATTGAAAATGGATTCTACATCGGTTTGTGCGTTGGTTTTGGCAACCAAAATCAGCATGAGCACCCAAACAATACCGATTCTTATCATTCTACTTTGTCTTTATCAATTCTACTAAAAGCGTTCGAAGCTTACCTTCAATGGCTGTGCCAGACTCAGCTTTCAAAACCTCAAACACCAAGCGTTTTCGGTAATCCTTCTTCTTATCCAGCAAAAGTGTCTGCTGTACACAACCGTCAAGATTGGAATAACATTTGACCGATACGGTGGCATCCACTTCAGAATAATGCAGGGTTTCTATGTCTAAGTCAAATACGTTCACCTGTTCCACCTTCATTTGTTTTCCTTCTCGGAACGCCTTCACACTAAGGTTCTTCCCCTTAAAACTCACCTCATATTCGCTCCCTAGAGCCGTATTCCATTCAGCAATTCGGTCTTCAACAGACTGCGAAAAGGCTGTGCCAATCATCAAAAGGTTCAGAATGAGTAGTATTATTGCGTATCGCGCGTTCACGTTATCCGAATTTATATTTTTATGCATACGCTATTGAGACCAATCTGTTTCATAAATACCGTTCTAAAAAGGGTTGCCTTTGTGGCTTTCTTGCTTTTTGCTTCGCAACTTGTTGCACAAAGCCTATCGCCTATCATAAAATTTCAGGTGGATGGTAGCGGCTTTGATGGCTCCAAGGTAACCATCACCGAAGATGGTGCCGTTAAGGAAGTATTTGAACCGGGTAAGTCTCGGATGACACCACAACTCAGCTTCGGCAAGAAATACGTGATAACCTTTGAGAAGCCCGGCTACATTACCAAACGGGTAGAAATAAGCACGAAGAATGTTCCTGACGATATTAAGGGAGAAGACCTAGACTTTGATTTTGCCGTAGAGCTATTTGAGCAATACGAAGGCGTGAACACCGTAATCTTTAATCAGCCTGTGGCCAAATGGTATTATGACCCTAAGGAGGATGGCTTTGCCTACGATACCGATTACACCAAGAGTATTCGTTCGGCTTTAGCCAACTTCGAAAAAGAATACGAAACGGCTAAGGAAACCAAACCGAAGCCTAACGATACTGCCCTAAAAGCGCAAGAAGCGCGATTGGCAGCCGAGGCAATGACCAAGCTCGAAGAAGAAATACGGCTAGCTGCAGAATCCAAAGCCAAGTTGGAAGAGGAAAAACGTTTGGCTGCTGAGGCTAAGGCCGTTGAAGAAGCTCGAATTGCAGAACAGGAAAAACAGAGAGCGGAGGCAGAGAAGAATAAGCAGGCTGCGGAGCAAGCAAAACAAGCCGAAGCGGAAGAATTGAAACAGGAAATGGCACAGGCTAAGGCTGAAGAGGAAAAACGACAAGCCAACCTAAAAGCCGAAGAAGATGCGCGTGCAGCCCTCAAAGTAAAGGAAGAAGAAGAGAAGCGCCTGTCCTATGCCAAAGCGGAGGAGGAAAGCAAAAAGGCTGCAAATTTAAAGGCAGAACAAGAAGCTAAAGAAGCAAGTAAGGCAAAGCTGGACGAAGAAGAACGTGCTCAGAAAAAAGCGGAACTAGAAGAAGAGATGCGGCTGGCTAAACTAAAATCGGCAGAAGAAGATAAAAGACGCGCTCAAATTGAAAAAGAGGAGATTGAAAAGCGCCAACGCGATGCAGATGCACGCAAAGCTAAGGAAGAGAAACTGGCGGCAGAGAATGCAGCTGCTGAAGAAAAAAGAAGGCAGGCAAATGCCATAAAAGAAGAAGAAGAAACCAGAAAAAAGGCTGCGGAAGATGCGGCATTCGAAGCCGTTAGAAAACAGAAAGCCAAGGAGGCATTTGAAGCAGAGCAACGGGCCAATGCACAGGCAAAATCAGTAGGAGAAGCACAATCGCGAGAGCGGACGGAAGCAATGGCTAAAATGCAGGAAGAACGTAAAAGTCTTTCCATAAAAGATGCTGGAAATGTGATTTCGAAAACTGAAGAAACCATTGAAGAGGTAAACCGAACTATCAAACAAATTACCATGCAACGAGAGCATATGACCTACATATACAAGAAGATTGTGTACAACTGGGGCGGTGTGTATTTCTTTAGAGACGAAGACAGCATTACCGAAGCGGTCTTTAAGCTGGAAACAACGGAATAGAAATGAATGCTAACGATTACTTGAGCAAGGAAGAAATTCAACGGCTTCTGCAAAAATCTGACTTTAGAGCAGCGTTGGAAATTGCCGATACGTGGTTTTGGATAGCTGTGGCTTTCGCTCTTTCTGCTTTATGGACAAACCCGATTACTATCTTCATTTCGTTATGGATTTTGGGCGGAAAGCAGTTAGCATGTTCTATAATTATGCATGACACTTCTCACTATGCTTTATTCAAAACGAAGAGAGCAAATGAAATCGTTGGAAATTGGTTTGGAGGCTTTCCGGTGATGTTTGATGTAGAACGCTACCGACCATACCATCTTTCTCACCATGCTCATACTGGGAAGGAGAACGACCCCGACATCAATCTAACTAAAGGATATCCTTCTGGAACCCGAAGCTTTATTCGAAAGATTGCCAGAGACCTCCTTGGCCTTACTGGGCTGAAAATTCTTTTTGCACTTGTAATGATTCAATCTGGTCTGTGGAAATTCAACCTTGGCGGCAAGGTTGACAAGGTTTCCATAAAAGAACGCAAAGAGTATTATCACGTTATCATTTTCTTCAAAAATATGGCTGGCCCAATCGTTTCAAACCTGACTATATGGTCAATATTATGGTTGACAGGAAATGGTTGGTTGTACTTTCTGTGGATTGGTGCCTATTTCACTACTTATCAATTATGCTTAAGAATTCGCTCCATTGCTGAGCACAGTGTTGTTCCTGACTCAACTAACAATCATTTGAACACGCGTACTACCTACGCTAATTTTTTGGAGCAAATGCTCTTTGCGCCACATTACGTAAACTATCATTCGGAGCATCATCTATTAATGACTGTTCCGAGTTACAATTTACCCAAAATGCATGGTTTGCTAAAGCAACGAGGTTATTACGAGAAGGGTCTTCTCAAAAAGAATTATCTCGAGATAATTAGGCTTGCAGCTTAAAGATTCCGACCTGATTCTGAGAACCTCGTAGTTTTTTTGATCGATTAAACCTTCACCGTAAACTGAATAGAAGCGGTACGTGGCTGCTCCATCTTTAAAGGTCGAAGCGAATACTCACTATTCAGAAGATTGTTTACAATGAAAGCCGCTTTCAACCATTCGGCCACCTGAAAGCTAACGCGGGCATCCATCACATAATTACCGGGGTGTTTGTCTCCAACAATATAACGAGGGGCTCCAGGGTCTGTCCAGTCCTGAATTTCAGTATCACCTCTATATTCAATTATTCCAGTATCAAATTGGTCGTACCCATTTCCTTCTTTGACGTTAGAATCCATGGAGTACAATACCTTATCAATATTCTTCATGTAGCTGTAGTACCTAAACGTATAGCCTAACGACCACTTTTTGTATGAAAGTTCAATATCTAAATTTACCAAATGTTGAAATCTGTATTTCAAGATTTTCATCGTGTCAATAGACGTACTGTTGTGCGTGTGGTTGATACGCGATCCTCCAATAGAATCGGTGTAGAATACATCATTAGGCTCTACCGATTCTGGAATGGTATAGGTGTATCCCATAATTACACTCATACCTAAGGACTTTGTGAACTGGCCACCTCCCATAATAGATGTTTCAATTCCTCTCACGCGATTCTTCCCCGTATTAAGAAATTTGAAACCTGGTAATGGATCAACCGAATAGCGACCCATCACGAACTGGATGCTGTTGTTGTACTCTTGCCAGAATCCAACCAAATCAAAGTACCCAAAGAACTTTCCTACTTTGAAGCCTTGTTTAAATCCAAGTTCCATGTTCCAACTTGTCTCTGGTTTCAACTCTGGATTTGGGAATATTCCCAGTCCTCCGGAGCTGGTTAGGATATACTTTTCTGCAATGGTGGGGAATCTGTAGCCTTGACCGTACGATCCGCGGATGTAGCTTTCGCGCCCAGCCCTCCAACTTAAACCTGCACGAAAAACGGGACGCACCACAAACTCGGTGTCGTTAATTTGGAAGTACTCTCCTCTAACTCCTATCGATACGTTCACCACCTTAAAGAACTTCTGATCTAATTGCATGTAAAGGCTGAAGTTCTTTGAGTTATTAACCCCAGAAGAGTCTCCTCCAATAAAAATTTCAGATTCTGAACTGGTGTAGCTCCCCGCTGCTCCAGCAATTACATTCAGTCCCTTCATTTTTTCGAACGTGCGCTGAATTTGATACTCGCCAAAGAAGACGGTACTTCTAACGGACTGATTATTTGAATTATCGCTATTGTTGAAGAGGATTCGTGAACGGAAAATGTGCTGAATTCCTCGTGCGGTGACGTAATTAACAAATGGATCAAGGTAAAATGTAGTAATCTCAGTCAACGTCATTGTTCCTGGATAGGAACGATAAAGTCCTGAACGGTCGTTCTCATTTGATTGCCAAACCAAAGAGAAATTCTTGCTGCTACGCATGAAATTTCCGTTCAGTCCATAGTTGAGCCCGCTGACTTTTTTATGTCGATGACGTAAATTGAAGTTAAAACGACCCCGAATTTCGCGAACATCCTTGTTGTCGATGTCGGCAACTGTATCCTGTGGAGCCACGGTTATATCCACGTAACCTAATCCTATTAGGTCTTCCGGTGCAACCGTTGCAATCGGTCTTTGAGGGCCGAGATAGCCATAATCGTACAGGAAATTACCTCCAATAACTACATCCCATTGTTTGATTTTTCTGGAATGCATAAAATTCATTCCTGAGAAGTTAGCCACACCATCCCACCATTTCTTGCCATTGGCTTTGGATGCATCCATTCCAAAAAAATTGGCAATTCGTTTTCCGGCAGATGCATCGTCTTCCAAAATTGCGCTTCTAAAGCCCGTAAAAACATTGACCTTAGTAACTGGTTTTTCCTTCGGATATGCGGTTCTTACGTTAATGGCTCCACTTAATGCTGATGAACCATATAGTACGGAAGATGCACCTTTAATAACTTCAATTTGTTCTACGTTTTCGGTTGGAATGAAGCTCCATTCGGCCTTTCCTATATCGCCATTCAAAATAGGAAGGTCATCTACAAGAATAGCTACACGGCTCCCAACTCCAAAACTGTAGCCACTACCACTTCTTATTTGTGGTTCTTCGTCCATAATGGTGAGGCCCGGAGTTTGCTCCAAAGCTGATGTGATATTGGTAGAGCCTCTATTTTCAATTAAAGCAGGTTTTATTACATCCATAGAAACGGTTAGTTCTTCTAGCTTTTGCTCAAACTTACCTGCAGAGACAACCACCGTGCTCAGTTGCTCGGCATTCATTCCCATCTCAATGTTCATGGTAGTGACCTTGCCAGACTCTATTACTACTGTAACTGTGTCGGCTTTCATGCTCACAAACGAGCAAATAACTTGATGTTTGCCAACGGGGATGGTGAAAGAGTATTTACCGTTTATATCGGTAGATGCTCCTTTCGTGCGGTCAGTCATCAATACCACATTGGCGCCAATGAGCGTTTCGTCAGTGGCATTATCAGTGACAATGCCTGTAAGAATTCCTGTGTCTTGAGCGCTGGCAGAAAGGAAGCCCGCTCCAAGGAGGACTATAAACAATAGTTTTTTCATCGTCTAGGTTTCATTAAAACGAAAAGGGAAATCACTTTTATTCAAAGCGTTTCCCTTTTTAAACTAGGTCTTCCTTCAATTAAGGATTAACCAATAACTTTCCAGTTCGAACAACTTGTTGCTCTAGTGTTTTTATCTGATAGAGATACATTCCGGGAACAAAACCAGAAAGATCAACTGTTGCAGAACCTGCACCAACAGTTGCATGCTTCACCTGCTTTCCTGTTACGTCCAATATCTCAATGTTTGCCGCTTTCCTGGTTACGCTTTTCACGTTAAGGATGTCTGTAGCTGGATTTGGATAAACACTCCAATCGGCATTATTGTAAGTCTCTTTGATTCCGGCTGGTACAGCAATAAAATGTACTGAGTCGATATGAAAAACAGATCCTACAACAGCTTCTCCTTGTGCGCCATCTCCCCAGCTTGAATTAAAGAACAGACTCAATTTCTCAGGCGTTTGACCTGAACCTGCTGGTGTAATTGGGGCAGAAAAACGCGTCCATTCGTTCACAGTTTCTGAGAAATTGATTCGTGTAAACGAAATCGTGTCCATGTCATTGTTTGCAAGAAACATTATTTGAGAATAAGCAGAATCGTTAGTAGAAGGTGCGTATTTAAAGAATCCCACAATGCTGTCAGGAATCATCGCTGTATAAGCAGTTCCTCCTTCTTGTCCTCCACTGTTCGCACTACAAATCATACTAGCAGTTGTAATAACTCCATTTACCTTAATGTTTCCAAAAGCAGGAAGTGTTTCTAATCGAGCTGAATATGTACCCGAATAAGCATCTGAAGATTGTGTTACCGCCAGCTGATTGATAAGTTCGGAACACTCATTGCCCGTATTCCAATCTACAGGCTCCATGTAGGTATTTCCGATTGAGCCGTTATAGGTTTGCCAGTTTTCGAAATTTGCGTTTGTTGGCTGTGCAATTTGCGCCTGAAGAGAAATCGACAAACACGCACTGCTAAGTATGGTAAGTAGTAATTTTTTCATGTTCAAGTATTGTTTTGTTAACAGGTTCAAAGGTAGAGATTGCGCCCTCTCGACAACTTGATATTTATCCACAGGATTTTGGGGAAAACTCATACATTTCGCAGCAAACAAATGAAGTTTTCAGGCTGCTTTGAGTTCGGATTACCCTCGAACGGTCAGTCCTTGCTTGGCGAAAAGTTGCGTTAGATGCCAAACAGTCTGGTCCATTTCTGTTTTTTTATTGTACTTGCTGAATGAGAATCGGATAGCAGGCCGCTTCATGTCGCGCTCAAGTTCGGCTAGAACATGCGATCCAACGTTGCTCCCTGATGAACATGCACTGCCACCAGAAGCGGAAATACCCATAATATCAAGATTGAAGAGCAGCATTTCTGAGATTGGCGTGTCAGGAAAGGACACATTCAGCACGGTGTAAAGTGAATTTCCTTCTGCATCACCATTAAAACGAACATCCGGAATGGCAGCTTTTAGCTTGCCAATCATATACGTTTTTAACTCTTGAATATGCTGCTGATGTTCTTCCAGCTCTCGATGAGCCACTTCCATCGCTTTAGCGAGACCTACTATACCATAGATGTTTTCAGTTCCACCACGCATATTTCGTTCCTGCGCACCTCCATGAATCATCGGTTTAATCCGAACGTTTGAATTGATATAAAGGAATCCGATTCCCTTTGGTCCGTGGAATTTATGTGCAGATGCTGTCACAAAATCAATGTCGAGTTCGGATAGATTGAACTCATAATGACACATCGTCTGCACCGTATCTGAATGAAAATAGGCGCCATTGGCTCTGCATAGCATTGAGATTTTTTTCAAATCAATGAGATTTCCAATCTCATTATTGGCATGCATCAACGAAACCAATGTTTTCTCGCTGGTTTGAAGCAGTAGCTCCAAATGCTCCAAATCAATGTGGCCGTTGTCGGTCAGCTTCACGTAGCTCACCTTCACTTCGCCTGTGGCTTCGGCCACCTCCACAGAATGAAGCACTGCGTGATGCTCAATTTTTGATGTGATGATATGCTTAACTCCAAGGTCTCTGATGCTGCACAGAATGGCCATGTTATCGGCTTCGGTTCCTCCTGAAGTGAAGAAAATCTCTGCTGGAGATACTTTTAGAAACGAAGAAACGGTTCGTCTTGCTTTCTCAATTTCGGCTCGTGCTTTTCGGCCAAAACCATGAACCGATGAGGGATTCCCATAGGTTTCCTCCATCACTTTACAGATGGCGGCAATTACCTCAGGATCTATCTGAGTAGTAGCCGCATTATCAAGATAAATACTCATGTGTTCCTGTTTGAGTGGCAAAGTTGGATACAAACCGAATCCAATATCGCATTTCTCTGACAAAATCAGAGAATCTGTCTTAGTTAGGCTTTCATCAATTCCTTGATGTCTTCAATAATTTTGTTTGCAAGATTTTCGGCCGTGCTTTCGTTTTCGCTTTCGCTATAGATACGAATGATTGGCTCCGTGTTCGACTTTCTAAGGTGAACCCATTCCTTATCAAACTCAATTTTCACTCCATCAATTGTGTTCACAGGTTGCGATTTGTATTTCTTTTCCATCGCAATCAATATCCCATCAACATCCGTTTCAGGAGTTAGCGAAATCTTATTCTTGGAGATAAAATAGCTTGGATAAGAAGCTCGTAGCTTGCTTGCTGTCTTGCCCGTTTTTGCCAAGTGTGTGAGGAATAATGCAATTCCAACCAACGCGTCTCTACCGTAATGCAATTCTGGGTAAATGATGCCTCCGTTGCCCTCACCACCAATAACTGCGTTGGTCTCCTTCATCATGGTTACTACGTTCACCTCACCAACGGCACTTGCTTGGTAGGTTCCACCTGCTTTTTCGGTCACATCGCGTAGTGCCCGAGTAGACGAAAGATTGGAAACGGTGTTCCCTATTTTCTGGCTCAAAACGTAATCGGCCACAGCAACCAGTGTGTATTCTTCTCCAAACATGTCGCCATCTTCACAAATCATAGCCAAACGGTCAACATCTGGATCCACCACAAAACCGACATCGGCCTTGCTCTTTTTGATAACGGCAGAAAGTTCGGTCAAATGTTCTGGAAGCGGCTCCGGATTGTGCGGAAACTGACCAGTTGGCTCACAATACAACTCGGTTACTTTTTCAACTCCCAATGCTTTGAGCAATTTGGGCAATGCTATTCCTCCTGTTGAGTTTACACAATCAATTGCAACATGAAAATTTGCTTTGCGGATTACCTCCACATCAACCAACTCAAGATCCAATACCATTTGAATATGACGTTCGATGTAATCATCTATGGTGGTAATCGTTCCTAGTTTGTCGACCTCCGCAAAATTGAACGCTTCAGTTTCAGCGATTTCAAGAAGCTCAGCTCCATCTTCACCAGAAATGAATTCTCCTTTTTCGTTCAGCAACTTGAGTGCATTCCATTGCTTTGGATTGTGACTAGCCGTGAGAATAATTCCACCATCTGCTTTTTCGGCAGTTACAGCTACTTCTACCGTAGGCGTAGTAGAAAGGCCGAGGTCGATTACATCAATGCCACATCCGATTAACGTTCCTGTAACCAATCGATTGACCATTTCTCCGGAAATACGTGCATCGCGACCAACAACGACCGTCAGCGTTTTCTTGTCGGAATGATTTTTTAGAAATTGGGCATAGGCCGAAGTGAATTTCACCACATCTAAAGGTGTAAGACCATCGCCTGCCTTTCCTCCTATTGTTCCACGTATTCCTGAAATGGATTTAATCAAAGTCATGGTTCAAATTTTTTGCAAATGTATCATTTCGGGTGGTCCAAAAGCGTTGATATTGGCACCGCGTTAGGGGTTGAAGCAGATACCCCACAGCGAAGCGAGGAGTATGAGCAGAAAACCCGACCCCTTGCGAAGCCTGGGGAAACGCCCAAAAGAAAAGGGCACGAAGAATAAATCTCCGCGCCCTTTGCGTTTCCTCCGCGTCTCTGCGATTAAAAACTCAAATTATCCCATGATAGAACCAAGCTTCATGGCCACGCTCATGTCGCCTTTCACCTTGATTTTTCCGCTCATGAAAGCGTTCATTGGGTTCAATTCGCCTTTCAGCATGGCTGTTAGGTCTTCCATTGCAACATCAACGGTACACTGAGCTTCAGTCGCATCGTTGGTGGTTACCACGTTGCTGTCTCCCGTTCCGTTCAACATTACATTCTGCTCACCGAAGTTGAACTTCAAGGTGTTTCCTAGCGGCTTAGCTGCTGCTGCTTTCTCTTTAATTGCACTCTCAATTGCTTCAA
>JAIOYO010000049.1 GCA_021741075.1 Flavobacteriales bacterium
CGTGAAGAAACTTCGGGAGCCGTGATGAAGCTCGTGAAGCACTGATGTTTTTTCAGGTAAGTGGGTGAAAGGCGAGTTCGAAAGAGCTCGCCTTTCTTATTTGCCCGTTGCGCCACCCAAAGCATCCATCATTGCGAGGAACGAAGCAATCTCACGGAGAATACGGCATTATTAGAAACAGATTGCCGCGGTCGTTCCTACCTCGCAATGACGCGACCTGAAAGTGCAGTGCTCAAATCCCCCCATTGCACAATCCCCGACATTCATTTTTAGAAATTTTCGCAACCTTGGGAGTTTAATACTGTTTGCACTTACATGAAGATATACTCGCTGTCCCTGCTCGTGGGGCTTTCTTTTGCCTTTACGCAGGCTTTCGCCCAGAATTATCAAGGTACAGATGCCGACAAACGCATTAACGGGGCAAGTCTCGTGCGTTTGGGACAAAAAAGCAGCGTTGCCGAGTTTGTGCAGCTCAGAACAGATGCACAGTTCCCTGCCTCCAAGTTCCCAGCTTGGGCCAAGAAGGCCTTCCAACTGAACGACAACATCGGCTTCGTAAAAGTGCGCGATGAGGTGGATATCATTGGCATGCAGCACAGCCGTTATCAGCTTACCAACCATGGCATTCCGGTGTTCGGGGCCTTTGCCTACACGCATGGGCGCAACGACATGGTATCATCCATCAACAGCAAACTTCCAACGCAGATCGGCAGCCTGCAGCCAACATTAACGGAGGCAAATGCCTTGGAAAGCGCCAAGCAGCACATTGGTGCCGAGTCCTATAAATGGGAACTCGCAGGCGAGGAGCAGCACCTCAAGTGGGAAACGGACGATGCCGCAGCTACTTATTTCCCCAAGGGAGAATTGGTGTACATCAACCCAAACTTTGACTTCAGGAATGGCGAGGATTTCCGCCTTGCTTACAAGTTTGACATCTATGCCCACAAGCCGTTGTACCGTGCCGAGGTTTTTGTAGATGCCCTATCGGGCGAGGTGCTGTTTGAGAACCTCCGCATCCATCATGCCGATGCAGTTGGTACCGCTCAAACGGGCTACAGCGGCACAAAGTCAATCATTACAGACAGTAACAATGGCAGCTTCCGACTGCGGGAGGCTGGGCGCGGCAGTGGCGTGCGCACCTTCGACATGAACCAAGGCACAACCTACGGCAACGCGGTCGATTTTACGGATGCAGACAATAATTGGAACAATGCCAATGCCAACTACGACCAATATGCTACCGATGCGCACTGGGGCGCGGAAATGACCTACGATTATTTTCTCAATGAGCACGGTCGCAACAGCATCGACAACAATAACATGCAAATAAATAGCTACGTGCATTATGACGTGGATTACTTCAATGCCTTTTGGGACGGACAACGGATGACCTATGGCGATGGGGAAGGCAATCCGCTCACTGCCTTAGACATCTGCGGCCACGAAATGGCGCATGGGGTGACCGAGAATTCTGCAAGCCTAGTTTATCAGGACGAATCGGGCGCTTTGAACGAATCCTTCTCCGACATCTTTGGCGCAGCGGTAGAGTTCATACACAACCCAAGTTCGGGCGACTGGCTAATGGGCGAAGACGTAGGCACCTTCCGATCGATGAGCAACCCTCCTGCCTATGGCGATCCAGATACCTACACCGGCACCAACTGGGCCACCGGCACCGCAGATAACGGAGGCGTGCACACCAACAGCGGGGTGCAGAACAAGTGGTTCTACATTCTGGTGCAGGGCGAAACGGGCACCAACGACCTTGGCGATGCCTACTCGGTAACAGGTATTGGGCTTGATGATGCACAGGCCATTGCCTACCGCAACCTCACGGTGTATCTCGGTTCGAGTTCTGACTATGCCGATGCCCGCTTCTACGCCATCCAATCGGCCATCGACCTTTTCGGGGGCTGTTCGCCACAGGCCATAGCCACCACCAATGCATGGTATGCCGTGGGTGTGGGCGATGCCTTTGACCCAACCGTCATTGGCGATTTTACGGCCTCCCTCACCTCCAACTGCCAAGCTCCTGCCACCATTTCGTTCAGTAACCTGAGCGTGAATGGCTCTTCCTTTGTCTGGAATTTTGGCGATGGAAACACCAGCACGGATGTGAACCCAACGCACACCTATTCGGCCTTTGGCAACTACACCGTATCGCTTGCGGTGGATGGCGACAACTGCGGAACTGCTTCTGTTAACCGCCCAAATTATATCAGTCTGAACGCCAGCAATCCCTGCGTGGCGGTAATGCCCAATAGCGGAAGCCAAACCCTGACGTGGTGTACCGGAACGCTGTACGACAATGGCGGACCAACAGCAAATTATCAAGATAACGATAACGTCACCACCACTATTTCGCCTCCGGGCGCCACATCGGTCACGCTCAACTTCAGTTCCTTCGCCTTTGAGGAAGGATATGATTACCTCTACATCTACAACGGCCCAACGGTGAACAGTCCGCTGATTGGCCAATACGATGGCTTCAATCTTCCGAACGGAGGAAGCATCTCCTCAACAGGTGGTTCCATCACCATTCGCATGACATCCGATGTGTATGTGAATGAACTCGGTTTTGCCCTCACTTGGGAGTGCACGCAGCCCAACTCACCGCCATCTGCCCTCTTTGCGGCCTCGGTTCAGGAGACTTGCAGTGGCGATGTGAGCTTCGTGGATCAATCCATCAACGGTGCCACCTCTTGGCTCTGGAATTTTGGCGATGGCAACACCTCCACCGCACAGAATCCATCGCATACGTATCAAAGCGAGGGTACTTACACCGTTACCCTTACCGCTACCAATGGCTTTGGAAGCAGCGTGGTTTCTCAGAACAACTACATCACTGTCGATCGGCCTGATGGCCCAGCAGCCGCGGGCAATTTCCGTTGCGATGCAGGTGTCTTGGGGCTTTCCGCAAGCGGGAATGGCACCTTGAAATGGTACAATCAGCCCACGGGAGGTTCGCAGGTAGGTACGGGAGCCAGTTTCAATACCCCAGCACTCAACAACACTACTACGTATTATGTAGAGAATGCGGTAACGCCTAGCACCTACAACGTGGGGCCTGCCGACAATACATTTGGCACAGGCGGCAACTTTGAAGGAGATCAATACCTGATTTTCGATGCGCTGGAAGCCTTCACCCTAAAGACCGTGAAGGTATATGCCGAGGGCGCGGGCAATCGTACAATTCAACTGCGCAACAGTTCGGGCACGGTGCTTCAATCGCTGACTGTCAACATACCGACCGGAACGCAAGTGGTAACCCTCAACTTTCCGATACAGCCTGGAAATAACTACCAACTGGGAACGGCAGGTGTGCCAAACCTCTACCGGAACAACTCGGGCCCAAGCTACCCTTATACCGTGGCCAATATTGTCTCCATTGAGAACAGCAGTGCCGGCACAGACTACTACTATCACTTCTACGATTGGGTGATTGAAACGCCAGGTTGTACATCAGAAAGAACGGCCGTTGTGGCAGAGATTGCCGCAGCCCCAACGGCACAGAATGCTTCGCGCTGCGGTGCGGGTTCGGTGGCGCTTTCGGCCACAGGCTCAGGCAATCTGCTCTGGTATGATGCGCCAAGCAACGGAAACCAAGTGAACAGTGGCGCAAGCTTCAATACGCCTTCCATCAGCAGCACCACGTCTTATTTTGTAGAGAGTGAGATTCTGCCTCCGCTTGTTTATGGCGGTCCGGCCACCAACAACTTCGGAACAGGCAGCAACTTCAATAATATACAGAGCCTTTTGTTCGACTCGTATCAGACCTCCACTTTGGTATCGGTGAAAGTGTACGCCCAAGGCGCGGCCAACCGAACCATCGAGTTGAGAAACGCAGCCGGAACAGTGCTTCAAAGCGCTACGGTCAACATTCCAAACGGAGAAAGTCGCGTTACACTAAACTTCAATCTGCCGGTTGGCACGAATCTGCAACTCGGAACTTCTGCTGCTCCAAATCTTTACAGAAACAATACGGGGCCAAGTTATCCATACACCATTCCGGGCACGCTTTCCATCACCTCAAGTACGGCAGGTACTGACTTCTACTACTTTTTCTACGATTGGGAGGTGCAGCAGGAAGGTTGTACCACGGCACGCACGGAGGTGATTGCCACGGTCGATCCAACGCCAACGGTTTCAATTGCTGGCAACACAACAATCTGTGAAGGAGAATCAGTTCAGCTAAGCTCAACGGCCACCAATGCCAATGCGTATTCATGGTCGAATGGCGAGAACACGCCAGACATCATCGTGAGCCCAACTGGGCAGACCACCTACTCGCTTATGGTTTCCAATGCCTGTGGCGATGCCACGGATGAGATTACCATCGATGTGAATCCGCTTCCAACGGTCATCGTCTCAGAAGATCAGACCATTTGCGAAGGCGAAACTGTGCAATTGGATGGCTCAGGCACTGGAGACATCATCTGGCAGCCTAATGGCGAAACCACAAACAGCATTACGGTTAGTCCTTCTAACACAAGCACATTCACTTTCTTGGCAAGCAACAGCTGCGGCACTGCTTCCGAAAACGTGGAAGTAGTGGTGAATGCACTTCCTTCTCAGCCCATCATTGCTATCAATGGAGCTGAACTCCAGTCAAGCTTTGGCACAGGTTATCAATGGTATTTGAACGGCCAAGCGATAGAAGGCGCCACCGACCAAAGCTTCACGCCAACAGAAACAGGCAATTACACAGTTGAGGTTTTTGATGGCAACGGCTGTTCATCCATTTCCGAACCTTACAACTGGCTTACGGTGGGCATTGCGGAAAATAGCTTTGGCGTGAGCGTGTATCCCAATCCTATGCACAACGCTTTCAGCGTGAAGGCAAATCAGTCTATCAACCGCTTGTTGGTCTTTGATGTGCAAGGACGTATCGTGCTGGACCTAAGTCCCAATGTTTCATCTGTGGTTGTACCTGTTTCCGAGATGGCGGATGGCGTGTATCAGTTGAGGATACTTTCGGGCAATGATTGGTTCTCCGAAAAGCTGATCAAGCAGTAGTTGGCTTAACAATTATTATGGATCAATACCTCCATCGTTCTGACCTGCCTAGCTCATTTGGCTATTTTTGACGCTCGAAAACAGGAAGAATGTACTTGAACAGAATCATTACCATCACCTTAGCACTCATTGTAGGAGTTTCAACTCCGGAGGTGATGGCACAGGATGAATGGACGCTCGAACGTTGCATCAGCTACGCGATTGAGAACAACATTCAGATAAAGCAATCGGCCTTGCAGATGGAATCGGCTAGGCTAGACAAGACCCAGTCCTTGGCGCAGATGTTTCCAGACCTGAATGCCAGCACGGGCTTCAATATGAACTTCGGACGTACCATCGACCCGGGCTCTAACTCGTTTGTTACGGAGCAGGTAAACTCCAATAACTTTTGGCTTGGTTCTAATGTCACGCTATTCAACGGATTCCGGCTTCTCAACACCTTCAAGCAATCGCAAACAGACCTGCTAGCTGCCGAATACGACCTTCAAGGACTGAGCAACGATATCAGCATGAACATCGCCACGGCATTCATGCAAATTATGTTTAGCGAAGAGCTTCTTACCGTGGCACAGCAACAGTTGGAAGTAACAACCGAGCAATTGGAGCGCACAAGAAAGTTGGTTGAGGCAGGCTCGCTTCCCGTTGGAAACGCATATGACGTAGAGGCGCAGTTGGCATCAAACGAATTGCAGGTAATCAATGCTGAAAATGCGTTGAGCGCTGCTGTACTTACGCTCAAGCAAATGCTCAATCTTCCGGCTTCGGAAACTTTCAGAATCCAACGGCCGTTGGTTGACACACCCATAGAGACGCTGGAGGCCACAACGGTTGGAACGGTTTACGACCACGCCCTCAACAACTGGCCGCAGATTAAAGCCCGCGAAACCAAGCTGGCTAGCGCCCAACGAGGTGAGAAGATTGCCTTTGCCAGCTATACGCCAAGCATCAGCGCCAATGCATCGGTTTCGACCTTGTTCTCTAGTGCTTACAAAGATTCTTATCTCGACTCTTCCTTTAACCTCATTCAAGAAGACATTCCTTACGGCACGCAGTTAGATCAAAACTTAAGCGAACGCATTGGCTTTTCGTTGAACATACCCATTTTCAATGGATTGCAAAGCCGAACGGCCGTCCGCAAAGCACGCCTTGGTAGGATAAATGCAGAGTTGCAACTGCAAGACCAGAAGAACCAACTCTACTCCTCTGTTCAGCAAGCTTACAATGATGCCACCTCTTCTAAGCGGCAATACGATGCAAGCGACAAGAGCGTAAACGCCATGGAGAAGGCCTTCGAATATGCCGAGCAGCGCTATGCAGTAGGTATGATGAATACCTTGGATTTCAACACCACCTCAAACAACCTTACGCGCTCCCGTTCAGAATTGCTACGTTCGAAGTACGATTACATTTTCAAAATGAAGGTGCTGGATTTCTACCAAGGCAAACCAATTACCTTTGACCAGACCAAATGAAAAACAATAGAATAGTAGTACTGCTTGTAGCCGTTGTAATGGTGCTACTTGTTGTCGTCATCATCGCTAAAAAGAAAGGACTTGTGGGCGGAGCGCCTGCCACGAAAGTAGCCGTGGAGGAAGTCATAAAACGCAACATCATTGAAACCGTTTCTGCCAGCGGAAAGATTCAATCTGAATCGGAGGTCATCATCAGCCCAGATGTTTCGGGAGAAATCATGCAGCTTACCGTTAAGGAAGGCGATAAGGTAAAAGTTGGTCAGTTACTGGTGAGAATAGATCCAGACATTCAGCAATCCAACGTGGAGCGACTGGAGGCGGCATTGAATACCAGCAAAGCGAATTTAGCCAACGCCCAATCGCGCATGGCACAATCGGAAGCACGGCTGCTTAACTCAAAGGCCAATTTTGACCGTATCAAAAAGCTTTATGCAGACAAGGTGGTGGCGCAATCGGAGTATGATGCTACGGTGAGTGAATATGAAGTGGCTAAAAGTGATGTGGAAGCTTCTCGTCAAAGCGTGGAAGCAAGCCGTTTCAGCGTAAAAAGTGCCGCAGCCGGGTTGAAAGAAGCTGAGAAAAGCCTTACCCGAACAGAAATCTATTCTCCTGTAAATGGCACCATTTCCAAACTAAACTTTGAGAAAGGCGAGCGTGTGGTGGGAACTTCGCAGATGCAAGGTTCGGAAATTATGACCATTGCCGATCTCAACGAAATGGAGGTTACGGTTGAGGTGAACGAAAACGACATCATCCGCGTGGGTTACAACGATACCTGCGATATTGAGGTTGATGCCTATTTGGGTAAGACATTTAAGGGCATCGTTACCAATATTGCCAACTCCGCCATGTCGTCTGGCATGGGAACAGACCAGATTACCAATTTTGAGGTGAAGGTTCGAATCTTGCGCAGCTCGTACGCTACACTAGTAAACGAAAAGCAGCCCGATCAATCGCCTTTCCGCCCTGGAATGAGTGCCACGGTTGACATTCGCACGCGCGAGGTGAGAGATGTGCTAACGGTACCTATTCAAGCAGTTACAACCCGCACAAAAGCTGAGCTTGAAGGAAAATCGGAGGAAAAAGAAAAAAGGAACAAGGAAGAATCGGAAGAAGAGGAATCGGA
Organism: Flavobacteriales bacterium; assembly: GCA_021741075.1. Taxonomy (GTDB): domain Bacteria; phylum Bacteroidota; class Bacteroidia; order UBA10329; family UBA10329; genus UBA10329. The sequence continues at coordinate 7,615 of JAIOYO010000049.1, forward strand.
AGAAGAAACCTTTGACAGATCGGAAAAGCAGGAAGATGCGGTAGAATTGATCTTCGTAGTTCAAGCAGGAAAGGTTGTTGCCAAGGTGGTAAAAACAGGCATTCAGGATAACGAATTCATCGAAATCCTTTCGGGTGGCGAGTTGGGCGATAAAGTGGTCACTGCTCCATACCGAGCTATTTCAAAGAAGCTTAATCCTGCTGATGAAGTGGAGGTTGTCTCGAAGGAAGATTTATACAAGGCAAGCGAAGAAGACGGAGGATCTGGAGAATAAAAACCACGTCATTGCTCGCACGTGGAGCACGAAGTAATCTCGGTCATGCCAACCATCTTACATATAGAAAGCTCTACGCTAACGTGTTCCGTTGCTATTTCCGTTAATGGAGAAACAATTAGCCTGAAAGAAAGCCACGACCAATCTTATGCTCATTCCGAAAAGTTGGTGGTTTATATTGATGAAGCTATCAAAAAGGCTGGCATCAAACCATCCGATCTGGAAGCAATCTGTGTTTCAAAAGGCCCAGGATCTTATACAGGTCTACGCATTGGTGTTTCTGCGGCAAAAGGCTTATGCTATGGTTTGGGAATTCCATTGCTTTCGGTCGGTTCGCTAGAATCGATGGCTCATTGGGCCACCATCAACTTCCAGAAAGAATTAGCCGATGTTTCCTTCCTCTGCCCCATGATTGATGCGCGAAGAATGGAGGTTTACACGCAACTGTTTGATGCATCCTTTAAGGAGCTTCATACAGTTTCAGCAGAGATCATTGACGAACAGAGTTTTTCTTCGGAATTGGATAAAGGCAAAGTCGCCTTCTTTGGTGATGGCGCTGCCAAGTGCAAAGACATCATCAATCATCAGAATGCTGTTTTCTTGGATGATTTCTTGCCCAGCGCAAGCGGAATGATTGCCTTGGCTGAAGCTAAATTTGGCGCAAAGCACTTTGAAGATGTGGCTTACTTCGAACCGTATTACTTGAAAGATTTCGTGGCAGGTTTGCCGAGGAAGATGTTTTAAACTTCGAACTCTCGAAAATGCGGGTGCGTGGCAATGGCCAACATCTGATTGTCGCCATGATCGTTGCCGTAAGCATAGATCTCTGAATAGGTTTCCAGTTCGAGGTGCTGTTGAATCCGATTCACCTTTTCCTTTCCACGGCAGTTAGGTTTTGAGAGTTCGCCTGTGTAAACGCCTTTATGCAATTCCATTTCGGTGCAGAGAATTTCCAGCCCCATTTCCTTTGCCCAATCGCCCAACCACGCATTGCAACTGGCCGTTACCACAATAATGCGATGTCCTTGTTCCTTGTGCCAATTGATCTTTTCAATCGCCTTGGGGAATAGAATCGTTGGGATGATTTCAGCGGTAAATCGCTTCCTAGCATCCGCCATCTGACCTTCTGTCCAACCCTTGTAGAATGAGCGAAGTGCTTTCACTTTCGTGAAATGGCTCTTCACCAAACCCAATTTCCATCCTGCGAACGTGGCAAAACCCATCGCCATGTGAAACATGAAAACAGGCTTTCCGTGGGTAAATTTCATAAAGGCGACAAAGCTGTCCTTGCTGGAAATGGTTCCATCAAAATCGAACAGCGCAAGTGTTTTTTTTTCGCTCATTACAGACTCATTTTCTTAAAAATGAATTCAGGAATGTTGCGGATGATGAGCATAATCCATCGCCACATCCACAGCACATAAATGGTGTTCTTTTGAGATTTGTAGCCGCGAAAAATAGCCTTGGCTACTTGTTCTGGCGAAACGGTGATGAGCTTCGGTGTCGGCTTATGGGCCTTCATCTTAGTATCCACATAACCAGGCTTAACGGTCATCACATGTACGCCTTTGTCAGCCAAGTAATTCCGAAGACCGTCTAAATAGGCGGTCACGCCAGCTTTGGCGCTTCCATAAACGTAATTGGAACCTCTGCCCCGTTCGCCAGCAACAGACGAAATGCCGATGATGGTACCCGAACCTCGCTCAGCCATGGCCTTGCTCAAACGGCCCAAAATGGAAACAACACCAGAATAATTGACCAATGTGCTTTGCAGTGATTCTTGAGGCGAGTTGAACGATTCATCACCTTCAATCAATACACCGAAGGCAGTCACCACCACATCTGGAATCACTTTCATGTTCTTAACGAATGCTTCATGGGAAGCAAAATCAACTGCATCGAATGCCAATTCTGATTCGTTTTTTGGTTCGCGAACAGCCAACATCAACTCAAATCCTTCAGCCTTGAATTCGTTGGCAATGGCCTTGGCCATGTCGCTGTTGGCACCAAGAATCAGTAGTTTCTTAGAATCCATGCGTTGAACTGTTTTGATTTACCATTAAGTTTTTTCAATAGGAAATAGCCGCTCACTCGTCCACTGAACATAGAGGATTTCATATGCTTCAGAAGCTTAATCTCCTCCAAGGTTGTTTGGGTTATGGATTCCCGTTTCATGTTATCTCAAGACTTATCTGTGAATTCTGTGAGAATCTGTGTTTCTGTGGCTAAAGAATTTCCGTCAGTTGGTAGTAATTCCCAACCGATCAGACTGCAAAGAACGGAATTTGCCATTCGGGTCTATTTCTGATAGCAATTGCTTGAACCGCGGAAGTTTCGGATAACTTGATTCAAAGAATTCCCGCTTCATCCGTGAATCCTTCGCTAGGTAGGAACGGCCGTCCATTGCCATCACCATATCGTCCAGTCGGTTCATCAATTCAAGCGACTTCTTATTTATGGGGAAGTCCAAAGCCAATTGCAGACCACGTTTAGGGAACGAAAGCCAGCCTTGGTTCTGCTCGCCAAAAAGCTTCAGGACCGCCAGAAAAGAACTCTCTCCCGACTTTACAATCTCTTGCATGATACTGTTCATTCCCTCCCGAGCACCTTCCATCGGTATCACAAATTGGTATTGCGCAAAGCCATTTGAGCCATAAAGACGATTCCAGTTGTTCGCAATATCCAAGGGATAGAAATAAGGCTCAAAACCAACAATGGCAGTGCTATCTTTCTTACGGACCTTTCCATAATACAGGGCATTGAAAGCTTTCACCGTCCATTTATTCAAAGTCCAATTTGGAAGGTTGAATGGAAGACTGACAATAGGACTTGGGGTTTTGTAGCTGCTCAAATCATCATTCGAAACCTGCTCTTTCTTGGCATGCTCTCCTAAGTACAAAAGCGACCTCCCGAGGTTCTTGCCGCTTGTGCCGCAATCAATCCAAGCCACCGAATAGGTGTAGTTTTCATGTTCTAGCAAATTGCTGATGACCTCATCCAAATTCTCACACTTGATGGTACGATTCACAATTTTAGAGGTCTCAATTTTCTTGAGTTGAAATGATGCTTCAAGGATGAAACCAGTCAATCCCATCCCGCCACAAGTGGCCCAAAAAAGCTCCGTGTTTTCGGTCCGGCTACATTTCTTCACCGAGCCATCGGCCATCATCAACTTCAACCAAAGAACGTGTTGCGAAAAGCAGCCATCCACATGATGGTTTTTTCCATGAATATCGGCCGCAATGGCGCCTCCAATGGTGATGAACTTGGTTCCTGGCGTAACGGGCAGAAAGTATCCCTTGGGCACAATTTCATCCAGAATTGTGTTCAGCATTTTGCCCGACTGACAAGTGAAAATGCCGGTCTCAGCATCGAAACTCAAGGTTTCCGTCAGCTTAGACGATTCTAAAATGGCAGCGCTCAAAGAAGAATCTCCATAACTTCTACCAGCTCCTCTTGGAATGTGAATTCCGTGTGATTGTTGAAGGTTTCTAACTGTCTGTTCCGAATCTGGTCTTTCAACTACTGCGTTGGCCTTGGGGAAATTTCCCCAACCGGATATGTTGGTTTTCGCCATGATCAAGCGTAAAGCAAATAGCCGAAAGTGAGTAGCCATGACAACACCACCAATCGTGTTGGATTGTCCTTTAACAGAATCAAGGTGGGACTGCCTGTGTTTTCATACACCAACGCGAGTTGCAAATATCGCAGGACTCCAAGAAAAACAAACAAGGACGTAACGTAGACATAAGGACTTCCAACACGTGCGATAACTTCAGCCGAAAGCGTGTACATGATATAGGCAACAACAGTCACCGCACTCAGCATCACCGAAATCACGTTTACGAATTCCATGTTGTAACCTTCAACGGCTTTCCGAACCTGTTTTCCTTCGTTTTTCAGGATCAAAAGGTCGTCTCTTCTCTTGCCCAAGGCAAGTAACATGGCCAACAGAAAAGCCATGATATACATCCAACTTGAAATGGGAACATCCGCAATTATGCCTCCGGCAAACAAGCGAATCAAGAATCCAAGCGAGATGATGGTGATGTCGATAAGCGCGAATTTCTTGAGCCAAACGGTATACAACAGATTCTGGAACAAATAGAAAACGCAGGCCGAGAAGAACAATTGGTCAATGAAATATGCTCCAACCAACGAAGTCGCCAGAAGAAGCGCGGCTAAGCCGTAGGCGGTTCCAACAGAGACCGTTCCCGCTGCTATCGGACGGTCTTTTTTCTCCTTGTGCAAACGGTCGGACGGAGCATCAATAAAATCGTTGAAAATGTAAACGGCAGAGGCTGCCAAAGAGAAGCAGACGAACCCGAATAGAAGCGGGATGATGGATTCTTCGTTCAAGGCCTGACCAAAGAAAGCTGGCAGGAAAATGAACAGGTTTTTGACCCATTGATGAACGCGGACCAACTTGATAAGATCAGCTAAGGCCATCACTCGTTAACGACATTGAGTTTTATAAAATCGGAGTTCTGCTCTGGCATTCCGAGCTCAAAATCGAGCCCGAAACGAATAAAATATTTGCCTGATTCCTCTGGAACTTTCACGCTGAAAGATACTGGTTTCGATTGGCCAGATTCAAGTTTTCCTTCGCAGTCGTTACAATCGATCTGCTCGGCTGGAGTTTGATTTCCATCAAGGTAGAAGAACATTTTTAATGGCCTGTTAACCAAAAGAGAATCAAGGTCAACAGAGGTTTGCATTCGATTCTTGATAATTCCTTCCAACGATAGAACTGAGCCACCCGTGACTTCGAATTCTTTCTGAGTAAACTCGAATCTAAGATTGCGGTACGACTGATAATTATCCACCTCAAAAGCATACATGGTTTTAAAACCATTGGCATTAATCGCTTTGGTCGAGTCTTCGCTCGCTCCCAAAATGAGCGCGATGGTCTGTCCTTCAACAGCTTCATCAATATTCCACAATTCGAATTGGTTGCCATTGTAGTTCAACGGACTGAAATGATAGCCTTGTTCCCCGCTGTAAAAGGAATATTGAGATGCAAATTGATAGGAATTGGAAAAAAACACTGGCTTTCCATTAGCCTTTTCCTTGACAGCCAATGCCCATTCTTTCCAGCCTTTTAGTGGGAAATTGAGCTTAATTCCATCCCCAGCCCAAGGCGAAGCGACATAGATTCTGGCAAGAATCAATATTGCCGCGCAAACATTGGCAATAGGCGTAAGCACTTTCAGGAGTTTCTCGTCATCAGCAATTACTCGTGACCCAAGAATGATTAGCGGCAAAAATGCCGAAGCTGTCCAGTTTGCTTCCACCTTTCCGCGTAATGCCATCATGAAGAAAAAACCAAAGAAGCCGATGATGACAGCCGTAAGTATTCGATCAAATTCTGAGCGTTCTTTCATCTTAAAAAGAGTGACAATCAGAATCAGCCCAACAGGGCCGAGCATGATCAATTGTCCAGCGAGATAATCGAGCAAAACCATCATATCCCAAACGTTCTTTTCGCGAACAACCCAATGGAATTTGAAGGAAACAAGGTCGTGATTCAATTGCCAAAGGATGTGCGGAACAAACAAGGCTGCTCCAACAACGGCCGTAAGCCAAAACGTCCTGCGAAGAAGCAGCTTCGGCATCGCCAGAACCACCGAACCGAACAGCACGATAGCGTGGTATTTGCTATACATCAACGCGGCTGCGATAGCTCCTAAGGCAAGGGCGAGTAGAATCGAATCGTTCTTCAAATACTGTTTCAACAGGACTAGAAAAACCAAGGTGAAAAATATGAGCGGAGAATCAGGTACCGCCATGAACACCCCCGCATGAGTCAGAATGAGTCCGAGAAATACAAGCAAAAAAGTTCGATGGTCTCTGGTTTCCGAAAGTTTGAAGAGCATCAGCACTCCTACAGAACTTGCTAAAGCGGTCATCAGTCGAACCCCCAATTCAGATTGAAAAAGCGTGTAACCGATCTTGATGAAAACCGCAATCATTGGCGGTTGATGGAAATATCCCCAATCCATGAAACGGCTCATTTGCCAATAGTAAGCTTCGTCTGGATGCAGGTCCATCAACGCGGCCTGAACGCATCCCAACACAAACCAGATGGCCGTAAAAATCCAGATGGGCTTGGGTATGTTCTTGAAGAAGTCCATGATTTGCGGCTGCAATATCGGAGTAGTAAATAAGAAAGCCTCGTTCGCCTAAGGCGAACGAGGCTTCAAAATGAAACCCCTAAGAATTAAAGCGTTCCTCGAGCTTCTTGCTCGCGCTCAATACTCTCGAACAATGCCTTGAAGTTTCCCGCTCCGAAACCACGTGCGCCCATTCGTTGGATTATCTCGAAGAACAAGGTTGGACGGTCTTCAACTGGTTTCGTGAAGATCTGAAGTAAGTAGCCTTCTTCATCCGCATCGACCATAATGCCCAATTTGGCTATTTCGTTGATGTCTTCATTCATTATTTCCATATGTTTTCCGAGCCGTTCTGGAATGGCATCATAATAAGATTGTGGCGGGGTCGAAAGGAATTCAATACCGCGGCTTCTGAGGTCAGCAACCGTTTTCAGAATATCGTCTGTTGCAACCGCGATGTGTTGCACCCCTGAGCCTTCGTAGAAATCAAGGTATTCCTCAATTTGAGAACGTTTCTTCCCTTTTGCAGGTTCGTTTATCGGAAATTTGATGCGGCCGTTTCCATTGCTCATCACCTTACTCATCAGGGCCGAATATTCGGTGTGGATCTGCTTGTCATCGAACGATAGGAAGTTCACAAACCCCATCACGTCCTCATACCATTTCACCCAAGTATTCATCTCGCCCCAACCCACATTACCAACCATGTGGTCGATGAATTTCAACCCTGTTGGTGCTGGATTGTAATCCGATTTCCATTCGCGATAGCCCGGAAGAAATGTTCCATTGTAGTTCTTTCGTTCCACAAACATGTGAATAGTCTCTCCGTACGTGTAGACACCCGCACGAACCACTTCACCATATTCGTCCTTTTCCACTTTAGGCTCCATATAGGGTTTTGCACCACGCTTGGTGGTTTCTTCGAAAGCAGATCGAGCATCTTCCACCCAAAGCGCAACTACTTTCACACCATCGCCATGCTTTTTCACGTGCTCACCAATTGGCGATTCACTATTCAAAGCGGTAGTCAAAACCAATCGAATCTTGTCCTGCCTGAGAACGTAGGAAGCACGGTCTCTCACACCTGTTTCCAATCCTGCATAAGCCAGACTTTGAAAACCAAAAGCCGTTTTATAGAAGTGAGCTGCCTGCTTGGCGTTGCCCACATAAAACTCAACGTAATCTGTTCCGAGAAGAGGAAGGAAATCTTGCGCTCCTTCAAAAATCTTCTCCAATCCGTATTCTACATTTTTTATTTCAGACATGATAATTAGCAAATTTGATGATGAGCAAATTAGCAAATGATAAGCTCATTTACTCTTCAAGTTTTGTTTAGCCGTAGCGACTATTTTATTTAAAATTCTCAATATAATCTTCAAGTCCTTTAACAATTCCGTTGTGTCAGGATAATGACTCGATGCATTGCAGAGTAATAACCAATAATCCGTCTCGTCCGCTTCTTTCAGGGCGATTTTCATTTTGTGAACAAAGTCAGCTTTACTCTCCGCATTCTGTGCCTCACGAATATTGGCACCAACAGAAGTGCCGCTTTTCAACAATTGCTGACCGATAACGAATTTCTTATTTTCAAAAAGTCCTTCTGTAAAATCGATGATTGAAAGGGCGAATTCGAAAGATTTTTTCAAAATGGGATTGTCTTGATATTGCGGACTTTGAGAGTATTGTAAATCAGGTTCAGAAACCATGTGTTCCGACCATTGTTTCAGCAACTCATCTCGCTCGGAAATCCAATTATCTTCCGTCTTTAACTCCATTTGCTAATCTGCTCATTGACAAATTTGCTCATTCTATCCAACTTCGGTAGTACTTACCATCGTCAATCTTCAAAGCCTCTTCGGTCACCATCAATGGCTTGAAGGTATCTACCATCACAGCCAACTCATCCGTGTCCTTTTTGCCAATGCTGCGCTCCATTGCGCCAGGGTGCGGACCGTGAGGAATTCCTGCCGGATGGACTGAAATGTGACCTGGCCCAATATCGTTGCGGCTCATGAAATCGCCATCCACGTAGTACAAAACCTCATCACTATCGATGTTGCTATGATTGTAGGGCGCGGGAATGGCGTCTGGATGATAATCGTATAACCTTGGCACGAAAGAGCACACCACAAAAGCATCGGTTTCAAACGTTTGATGAACGGGAGGTGGCTGATGTACGCGCCCCGTTATCGGCTCAAAATCGTGGATGCTGAAGGCATACGGATAATTGTAGCCATCCCAACCTACTACATCGAAAGGATGCGTGGCATAGACCATTTCGTGCATCATTCCTTGCTTCTTCACCTTCATAAGAAAGTCGCCTTTCTCGTCATGCGTTTCCAAATCAGAAGGTCTGCGGATGTCTCGTTCGCAAAATGGCGAATGCTCTAACAATTGTCCAAACCAATTTCGGTAGCGTTTGGGTGTGTACATCGGCCTCGCACTTTCGACAATAAACAGCCGATTATCCTCCGAATCGAAATTGATCTGATAGATCATTCCTCGTGGAATGAGAAGATAATCGCCATAGCTGAACTTGAGATTTCCAACGAGCGTCCGAAGGGTGCCAGAACCTTTGTGGATGAAAATCATCTCATCGCAATCGGCATTCTTGTAAAAGTATTCCGTTAGGCTTTTTCGCGGGGCTGCCAACACAATCGTACAATCAGAATTGGTGAGAATCGCCTTTCGACTGTCTAGATAATCATCTTCTGGAGTGGTTTTGAAACCATGCAAACGAAGCGAGCGCATGTTATGCTCCAAGGCAATTTTCGGTTTAACCGAATAAGGTTCTTTAATGCTTTTTACCTGTGTTGGCCGATGAACGTGGTATAGCAAACTCGACATGCCATCAAACCCGACTGTGCCGAACAACTGTTCGTATTGATGTTCGCCTTTCTCGTTCTTAAAAACGGTGTGCCGTTTGTGCGGCACTTTCCCTAGCTGATGATAGATTGGCATGAATAAAAAGTTTGAGGCACCGAATTTACGCATTCATCAACCCGGGGTGAAATGATGATGGTCAGCGTTAAAATGTGTTAAGCACCTAATATACGCCCTACTACACGCGTACCTTTGATGTGTTGGGACAGAATACCATAAAAGCAACCGTTATTCTCATGACCGTGGCCCTTGTTGGGTTAATCGGAATTCAAGTGTATTGGATAAATAACGCGGTAATGTTGCGCCAGCAGAAGTTCCATTCAACCGTAAACGAGGCGCTCGGTAATGTGGTTTATCAGTACGAAAAACTGAAAACGGCCGAACGACTTGCCCTCAAAATGGACTTACACGATAAGCGCAATCAGTTGGTGTTTCAGATGGATTCGATTAACCGAGCCATTCGAAAAACACAGGACAGCCTCATGAATTTACAACAAACGAAAGATGGCCGTACACCCGATTTGCAAACCCTTCGTGATGGCTACAACGATGCATTTTTCAACCCCAACCAGAATGTGGCGCATGTGCTTTCGGGCAACCAGGAAGCGCGGTTTCAGATTAGCGTTTACGAAGAATTTCTCATTGATTCGGGCGGAACGTATGTAAAACGAAGTCGCGAAAAGCATTTCGAATCTCCTAATTATGGGCCTATGCGCAAACCGGTTCTTCCTGAATCCGATGATGACGTGGTTTGGTACATGGATTCAATGAAGCAGGCGCAAAACATGAACCTGCAATGGTTGGAGAAACGTGCCGATATGGTAAACGAAATCTTCGAAGAGATTGTGAACGTGGATTTGTACGGCCAGTCGGATGAGATAGACACCTTGGCGCTAGATTCCTTGTTGCAGCAACAGTTGAAGAATAAAGGAATTGGGGCAGAATACGCTTACGGCATTTTCGACCCATTTATGAATGCATTTTACTTGGAGGGTGAGACGGAGAATTTAGACGGTATTTTGGCCTCGGAGCACAAGGTAAATCTCACTCCTGGAAACGTATTTAGCCCACCAAAGTTTTTGAGCATCTTTTTCCCAAATCAAAACAAGTATTTGCTTCGTACGATGTGGTTGCTTTTAACCATCTCGGCCATGTTCATTTTGGTCATCATCTTCTCATTTTCGTTCACAGTTTCCACCATCATCCGTCAGAAAAAAGTATCCGAGATTAAGAACGATTTCATCAATAATATGACACATGAGTTGAAGACTCCAATCAGCACCATTTCGTTGGCGTGTCAGGCACTAAGCGATCCCGACATCAAAATGCGTGAAGGAATTGTGGACAATTACATCAACGTAATTGCTGACGAGAATAAACGCCTAGCTATGGTAGTGGAGAACGTGCTCCGAACAGCGGTGATGGACAAAGGAGAACTGAAGCTGAAAATTGTTGATATGAACGTGGACGAGGTAGTAGATCAAGTACTACAGAACATGAACATTCAATTGGAGCGCAGAGGCGGTTCGTTTATTACCGATTTGCAAGCCACCAATACATTTGTTCAGGCGGACAAAGTGCATTTGACCAATGTGGTTTTTAACTTGGTTGATAATGCTCTGAAATACACCGAGAAAATTCCTGTGATTAAGGTTGGAACCCGAAACGAGGCGCAGGGAATTGTGGTGTTTGTAGAAGACAACGGAATCGGAATCTCGAAGGAGAATCAAAAGAAAATCTTCGACAAACTTTATCGAGTGCCAACTGGAAACATACATAACGTGAAAGGTTTTGGCCTTGGACTGAGCTACGTAAAAGCCATCGTTGAAAAGCACAACGGCTGGATAAAAGTGAAAAGCGAACTGAACAAAGGCAGCAGATTTGAAATTCTCATCCCCCATAAATACAACCAAGCATGAGCGCAGAAAAAATTAACGTACTACTAACAGAAGACGACCCGAATCTCGGAATGCTCCTTCGCGAATACCTCAACGCAAAAGGCTACGAAACCACGCTGGCAGACAACGGAAAGAAGGGATACGATGAGTTCGCGAAAGGTGGTTTCGACATCTGCATTCTAGATGTGATGATGCCCGTAAAAGACGGTTTTACCCTTGCAGAGGAAATCCGCCAAACAGACAAGCACATTCCAATCATTTTCCTCACTGCTAAAAGCATGAAGGACGACAAATTGAAAGGGTTTGGAGTGGGTGCCGATGACTACGTAACCAAACCCTTTAGCATGGACGAACTGCTCATGCGAATGCAAGCTGTATTGCGTAGATCACTTCCAGAAACAGCAACAGCCAAGAAAAAAGCCGTTCTCACAGTCGGGAATTTCATATTCGATTACGACCGCCAAACGTTAGAGATTGATGGTGATGAAAAACGCCTTACCACCAAAGAAGCCGACCTGCTGCACATGCTTTGCGAAAACCGCTACGATGTGCTTGACCGCAACTACGCACTCAACAAAATTTGGGGCGATGACAACTACTTCAACTCACGCAGCATGGACGTTTACATTGCCAAACTCCGCAAATACTTATCGCTGGACCCCGAGGTTGAGTTGGTGAACGTGCACGGGAAAGGATTTAAGTTGCTGGCGAAGGAGTGAAAACGATTAGAGTAATATGCGAATGAGAGTAATATGCGAATGAGAGTAATTACATCATTCGCATATTGCACTCATTCGCTCATCACAAACTTCCCGTTCTTCCACCATCCACAGGAACATTGATTCCATTGATGTAGCCGGCCAATGGCGATGCCAAGAACGTAGCCGCAGCGGCAATTTCCCAAGGTTGGGCGAAACGGCCCGCAGGTACTTCCGCCTTCATACGTGCCGAAACCTCCGCTTCGCTGATACCCAGCTTTTTCGATTTGTTGCCGATAATACTCGAAAGCCGTTCGGTCTCGGTGGCGCCTGGCAGTACGTTATTTACTGTGATCCCGAATTCTCCCAATTCATTAGCCAAGGTTTTACTCCAACTAGCAACCGCACCTCGGATGGTGTTCGAAACTCCTAGTCCATGCAGCGGAATCTTCACCGAAGTGGAAATGATATTGATGATGCGACCGTATTTCTCGGCCTTCATCCCTTCTACTAAGGCTTGCACCAGAATGTGATTGCACATCAAGTGCGAACGGAAAGCCGCTTCAAACTCATTCAACTCAGCATCAATAGCTTTTCCGCCTGCCGGACCGCCTGTGTTGTTCAATAGTATATGATACGATTTGGCTGATTTCATGTGGTTATCTACCACAATTTTTAGCGCTTCTGGCTTGCTAAAATCCGCTACGAGATAACCGTGGTATTGTCCCTCACTACTTTGTAATTCTGTCAAAGTGGTCTTCAATTTCTCCTCATTCCGTGCCAATAAAGTGACACTTACGCCTGCTTCTGCCAGTTGCAATGCAACGGCTTTTCCGATTCCAGCAGTGCTTCCACATACCAACGCTCGCTTTCCTTTTAAATCAATCTTCATGTTTGGGCTTTGGTCAAAACTACTTGAATTTCCTTACTTTGATGGGAACAAAACGAACACAATGCCAATCAGAAAACCCTTCAACCTAAAACAGTGGATTGACGATAATCGCAACCTTCTAAAACCGCCTGTAGGCAACAAGAACCTCTATGTTGAAGCAGGCGATTTCATTGTGATGATAGTTGGCGGCCCGAATGCCCGCAAGGATTATCACTACAACGAAACGGAAGAACTTTTCTATCAATTGGAAGGCGACATCAACGTGCGCATTCAAGAAGATGGAAAGGCTGTGGATGTACCGATAAAAGCAGGGGAAATGTTCCTTCTTCCAGCAAAGACTCCTCATTCGCCCATGCGAAGCGAAGGTTCAGTAGGATTGGTGATCGAGGCCGTTCGGAAAGGCACCACCATGAAGGATGGCCTGCTTTGGTTCTGCGACAATTGCAACCACAAGTTGCACGAAACCTACTTCGAACTCACCAATATTGAGAAGGATTTTCTGCCACGTTTCCGCGAGTTCTATGGTTCGGTTGAACTGAGAACATGCAAGAATTGCGGCCATGTGATGGAAACGGATTCGAGGTTTGTATAGAACTCGTATTTAAAAAAGAGACCCTTCGTCCCTCAGGGTGACAGTCGGAGGGAAATGGAAAATTTGCTTTCATAGTAGAATCTCTTATCTCGGTTGTCACCCTGACGAAGGAAGGGTCTCATAATACCCAATCAAAAAGGGCGTCCGACTAAGTCGGACGACCTTCATTTTATTTGCGTCTTCGCGCCTTTGCGAGAGGTTCTTATTTAATCACACTCATGCGGCCCGTGT
>JAIOYO010000002.1 GCA_021741075.1 Flavobacteriales bacterium
CGCAAAAAGCATGCAGATGTCGTACAAAAAGGCGTGGCAGACCATTGATGATATGAATTCGCTGGCTGATGAACCCTTGGTCATTCGCACTACGGGTGGAAGCGGTGGTGGCGGCACATCCGTTACCGAGGCTGGCAAAGATGCCATTGCGCTATACGAACGCATTAACGGCAATTGTCATTCATTTCTGGAAAATGAACTCAAAAACGAGCAGCCGTGAATCTATTTCAGATAGATGGAATCGGTTGGTTTTTGGCGCTTTTGCCCATTGTTGCATTCATGTATGCGGCTGTGGGCCACGGTGGTGCCAGCGGCTATTTGGCGCTCATGGCCTTGTGGTCGTTTCCCGTTGCGATGATGAAACCCACCGCGTTGGTGCTTAATCTGTTCGTAGCGGCCATTTCGTTTTTCGCTTACGCGAGAAAAGGCCATTTCAATTCCAAGTTGTTTTTGGCGTTCGCTTTAGCGTCTGTTCCTATGGCATTTTTGGGTGGCATGATTGAGATTGATGCATCCGTTTACAAGAAAATCTTGGCGGTGTTGCTGGTCTTTGCCGTACTGAAAATGTTGGGCGTTTTCGGAAAAGAAAGCGGCCGAATCAAAGACGTTCCTTTTTGGCAAGGAATGCTTGCCGGAGCAGCCATCGGTCTGTTTTCTGGGATGATCGGCATCGGAGGTGGAATCATCCTCAGTCCTGTCATTCTCATTATGGGTTGGGGAAGAATGAAAGAGGCCGCAGCCGTTTCGGCCGCGTTCATTTGGGTGAATTCGGCCGCGGGATTGGCGGGTCATTTCAGTCGTGGAATTACGATTGAACCACAGGCGTACATGCTCATTGCGATTGCATTAATCGGTGGTTTATTGGGCGGCTATTTCGGCAGTATTCGATTCGACAATCTGGTACTCAAACGCATGCTTGCTTTCGTGCTGATCATTGCCTGCGCTAAACTCTTTTTCACATGAAACTGAATGTAAAATACTTTGGAATGATTGCCGAATGGGCTGGCTCAGAGAACGGCCAATTGGACTTCTCAGGAACCAGCGTTGCGGAGCTGCGATGTGAGATTGAGAAACGGATTCCAGGATTGAACAGCGCTTCGTATCAGATTGCTGTGAATCATGTGGTTGCAGCTAACGAAGCCATCATCACATTAGGCGATGAAATTGCCATTTTACCTCCATTTGCAGGCGGATGAGATACGCACGCCACATAGCGTTGGATGAAGTTGGCGAAAGCGGACAGCAGAAATTGCTGAACGCGAAAGTGCTGGTTATTGGTGCAGGTGGATTGGGTTGTCCTGCGCTTCAGTATTTGGCTGCTGCTGGTGTTGGAAGCATCGGAATTGTGGATGGCGACACGGTGAATGAAAGCAATCTCCAACGGCAAATTCTCTATTCAAACTCAGACATTGGACGACTGAAAGTAGAAGCGGCCAAAGAGCGCCTCAACGCACTCAATCCAGCTATTTCTATCACCATTTATCCTGAAAATCTCACTGCTCAGAATGCTTTGGCAATCATTCAGGATTATGATTTTGTGATGGATGGAACAGACAATTTCGCAGCGCGTTATTTAGTGAATGATGCGTGCGTAAAACTGAATAAGCCGTTCGTTTACGGAGCTATTCACAAATTTGAAGGACAGCTTTCGGTATTCAATTTCAATGATGGACCAACATATCGTTGTCTATTTCCAGAAAATCCGCAGCAGAATCAGATTCCGAATTGCGAAGAGGTTGGAGTTTTGGGCGTGTTACCTGGCGTAATTGGAACCCTTCAGGCAACGGAAATCATCAAGTTGATCCTTGGCATTGGCGAACCGCTTTCTGGCAAGCTCAAACTCATCAACCTACTAACGAATTCAGAACAGAACATCTCGTTTTCGAGAAACGAGGAACAGGTTTCGAAAGCGATTCAAATCGACCTTTCTCAATCGTACACAGACGAATCTTGTGCCTCTGCTGAGAGCATTCTTCCAAATGAACTGATGGGTTGGCTGGAGCAGAACCGAAGCGTCAACATTCTTGATGTTCGCGAAGCACACGAAACACCTAAGCTCAATCATCCGAATGTGATTTCGATTCCTCTTGGTCAAATCCCACATCGCGCAGCCAAAATTCCAACGGATCAACGGCTTGTTGTGGTCTGTCAGCATGGCATTCGAAGTCAGCACGTAATAAAGTTCCTGAAACAGCACGATTTCCCAAACCAACTGATAAATCTGGAAGGTGGCATGGCTGCGTTCCACCATCATACAACTACAGCATGAGCACTGAAAAGAAACCGAAAAACGTATTCGTTCAAGGGCCGATAACGCCTGAGAAGATTGCTACTTCCATTGCGCATCATCAAGTGAAAACCAACATCGGTGGCCACGATATTTTCCTTGGCCAAGTGCGTGCAGACGAGATTGACGGAAAGACCGTTTCGGCCATCGATTACACAGCTTATGAGGAAATGGCCAATCAAACATTTCATGAAATTCGCGAAGCTGCGTTTGAGAAATTCGACCTTACGTGCATGCACATTTACCACAGTTTGGGTCGCGTAAATGCTGGCGAAATCTGCCTATTTGTATTCACATCATCGGCACACAGAAAGGATTGTTTTGAAGCCACGCGATACTTGGTGGAAGAGATAAAAACCAAAGTCCCCGTGTTCGGAAAAGAAGTTTTTGAAGACGGAAGCCACACCTGGAAAGAGAACAAATGATCGACATCACACATAAATCGAACACGCTTCGCGAAGCAACGGCACAGGCCATTGTTCGCGTTAGTAGGCCCGAAACCATTGAGGCGCTGAAGAACAGATCCGTTCCGAAAGGCGATGTGTTTGAAATGGCCAAAGCGGCTGGGCTTTTAGGCGTGAAGAAAACCGCTGATCTGCTGCCCGATTGCCATCCAATGCCAATTGAACAGGCCAGCATCGAATACAGCATGGACGGGCTCGAAATCACTATTTTGATGCATGTGAAAACCATCTATAAAACAGGCGTTGAGGTGGAAGCGATGCACGGAGCAAGCGTGGTGGCACTGACCATGTACGACATGCTTAAACCCATCGACAAAGGCGTGGAGATCCATCACATCAAACTGCTGAAAAAGAAGGGCGGAAAGTCGGATTTCACCAACCGTTTTAGGAAAGACCTGCAAGCGGTGGTTGTGGTCTGTTCCGATACGATTTCAAGAGGAGAAAAAGAAGACAGAGCGGGGAAATCCATCATCTCCAAACTGGAAAGTTGCGATGTGAAGATTGCTGACTATTTGGTGATTCCAGACGAAGTAGAAGCGATTCAATCGGAAGTAAATAAAGCAGTTGAACGTGGCGCGGACATGGTCATTTTCACAGGCGGAACGGGCCTTTCGAAGCGGGATGTAACGCCCGAAGCAATCATTCCGATGTTGGACCGCAACATTCCGGGAATTGCCGAAGCCGTTCGTAGCTACGGACAGAATCGTACGCCTTATTCGATGCTTTCACGTACGGTTTCGGGTGTAATAGGCGAAACGCTGGTCTTGGCTTTGCCCGGTTCAACCAACGGAGCTAAGGAAAGTATGGATGCACTTTTTCCACCATTGCTGCACATTTTTGGAATCCTGAAAGGTGCTCGTCACGATTGAGATGAGCCCAGAAACCAACATATTGGTCGATCAGTTCGGCAGAAAGCACGACTATTTGCGCATTTCACTCACGGAACGCTGTAATCTGCGCTGCACCTACTGCATGCCAGCAGAAGGAATTGTGCTTCGTCCGCGCGAGGAATTCATGCGAACCGAAGAAGTGATGGCCATTGCCCAAACCTTCGTTGATCTTGGCGTGAAAAAGATCCGTCTGACGGGCGGAGAACCCTTGGTTCGCAAGGATGCTGGAGCAGTGATTGAACTGCTTTCAAAGCTTCCCGTGGAATTGAGCATTTCCACCAACGGCATTCTCATCGACCAACATATCGATAGATTGGAAGCGTGTGGTGTAAAAGCGGTAAATGTCAGTCTTGATTCGCTGAAACGTGAACGCATGCTGGCCATTACCAGACGCGATTACTTTGACCGCATCACGCAGAACATTCAACTACTGATTGACCGTGGATTTGATGTGAAGATCAATAATGTGGTTACGAAAGGTGTGAATGACGATGAGATCATCGATTTCATTTCGTGGACTAAAGAAACGCCTGTTGCGGTTCGGTTTATTGAATTCATGCCCTTTAATGGCAACGAATGGGATTGGAGTAAAGGCGTTTCGTTGGATGATATTCTGAAGCGGACAACCGACCATTTTGGTGTATTCGGATTTGAACGCATTGCTGATAAACCGAATGACACATCTAAGAATTATCGGCTGAAAAATGGAGCTGGTTCTTTCGCGATTATCAGTACAGTAACCAATCCATTCTGCGATAGCTGCAACCGCATTCGACTTACGGCAGATGGTAAACTGAAGAATTGCCTGTTCTCCGGTTCGGAAACAGATCTGTTGACCACATTGAGAAACGGAGAAGATATTCGTCCGCTTATTGCCTCATCAATTCAAAACAAAAAGGCGGTTCGTTCTGGAATGGAATCGTTTGATGCTTTCTCTAACACAGAGGAACATGGAAAGAACAGGCAAATGGTGGCTATTGGGGGGTAATCAAAACTGGAAAATAAAAGGGGTCACATCATTTTCAGATGTAACCCCTTCACTTTCAAGCTCCTCCTCTTGGGCTCGAACCAAGGACCCTCTGATTAACAGTCAGATGCTCTAACCAGCTGAGCTAAGGAGGAATTTAAGGGCTGCAAATGTAGTTTGCTCGGTCATATAATCCAATACCTTTGTCGAAAATTTTCAGACCCATAAAAAATGAGCTTGCTAACAGTTGGAACCGTTGCCTTTGATGCTATCGAAACTCCTTTCGGAAAAACCGAAAAAATAATCGGTGGTGCAGCCACGTATATTGCCTTGGCAGCTTCATACTTCAATAAGCCAATCAATATGGTTTCCGTTGTTGGGGATGATTTTCCTGAGGAAGGATTGCAGAATTTGAAAAATCACGGAGCCAACACAGATGGTATTCAGATAAAGAAAGGCGAGAAAACTTTCTTCTGGAGCGGCAAATACCACAACGACATGAACACACGAGACACGTTAGTGACAGAATTGAACGTGTTGGCAGATTTTGAACCGGTTGTTTTAGATTCCTACCAAAACTGCGAGTTCTTAATGCTTGGTAATTTAACTCCAGCCGTGCAGATGTCGGTGATTAATCAATTGAAGAACCGCCCGAAATTGGTTGTGTTAGACACAATGAACTTTTGGATGGACATTATGATGGACGAATTGAAAGCCGTCTTGAAGAAGGTTGATGTACTCACAATCAACGATGCCGAAGCGCGTCAGTTATCTGGAGAATATTCGTTGGTAAAAGCTGCACAAGTAATCCTTGAAATGGGTCCAACTTTTTTGGTCATTAAGAAAGGGGAACACGGAGCTTTGCTTTTTAATAAAGACTCTGTATTCTTTGCTCCTGCTCTTCCATTAGAGGAGGTTTTTGATCCAACTGGTGCTGGAGACAGTTTTGCAGGTGGCTTTATCGGTTACTTAGCTAGCACACGCGACATTTCGTTTGATAATATGAAGCGCGCCATCATTTTCGGTTCTGCCATGGCTTCGTTTTGTGTTGAAAAATTCGGAACCGAACGATTGATTAGTCTAACCCAAAATGAAATTGATGAACGAGTACAAGATTTCATCGACCTTGTCCAATTCGATATTTCGTTGGTGAACGACTAAGCGAAACGAACCATCACTTGGTTCTTTTCTACGGTCTTTCCTTTTTCCACTTCGACTGAAGCTACCGTAACGTCTGCAGGTGCTTTAATTACGTTTTCCATTTTCATAGCTTCTAGCACCAATACCCTGTCGCCCTTTTTTAGCTGTTCGCCTGATTTCACGCTTATTTCCAATACAAGACCAGGCATTGGGGCTTTAAGTTCATTTACTTTTCCTGCTCCACCCTTTTCCATACCAAGCCTCTTCAGAAGCTCGTCAAACTTGCCAATAGTTTCGGTTTCGTAAACAGTGCCGTTCACCTTAATTTGACTTTTCCCATCAATTGCAGGTAATACTTCTACATTAAACGACCGTTTGTCTTTGATAACATGAAAACGGTTATCAGCAATTTTGCTCACATTCCAGGAAAACTGGTGGTTGTTTATCGTGCCATTTGTCTTTTTTTCGTCTTCAAACTCGGTCAAAAACTCTGACTCTGAAACCTTTACACGTTTACCCATCTCCATAAAATTCGCTAATTACAGTTGTGTTAAGTAGGTATAAACCTATTTTTGCGCCCCGTTAAAAACTCAAAGAAAAGAATAGAATGAGAATTCTTAACCAGAATAATAGTTGGATCATCGGATTGCTTGCTATTTCCATTGGTTTCAGTGCCTGTAAAACGCAAAAGAAAACAACTGCTGTTGCTCCCGCTTCAGAGGTTGAAGTGGTGGAGGAAGAAGTAGTGGAAGTTGACAAAGGCCCATACAGAGCTTCAAATACACGCACATTTGACCTTATACATACCACCTTAGATGTACGTTTTGATTGGGAGAAACAGCAATTGATGGGAAAGGCTGAGCTTACGTTGAAACCATATTTCTACGCTACAAACCAATTAGTTTTGGATGCAAAGGGATTTGACCTCAACGCAGTGAGCCTGAAAAAGGACGGACAGCTTCAATCCCTAAAGTACACTTATGACAAGGATAAAATATTCATTGAACTTGATAAAGAATACACACGTAATGAATCCTTGGTAATATGGGTGGATTATGTTGCAAAACCAGAGGAATTAGAAGCAGAGGGCAGTGCCGCCATTACGGATGCAAAAGGCCTTTATTTCATCAATCCATTCGGTGAGGAAAAAGACAAGCCAAAGCAAATTTGGACTCAGGGAGAAACAGAATCAAGCTCCTGTTGGTTCCCGACCATCGATTCTCCGAACGAGAACATGACACAAGACATCAAAATTACTGTCGACAGCCGTTTTGTGACGCTTTCAAACGGGCTATTGGTAAGCTCTCGCCCGAACGGAGATGGCACACGAACAGACCAATGGAAGCAGACCAAACCGCACGCTCCTTATTTGGCAATGATGGCAGTTGGTGAATTTGCCGTTGTGAAGGATAAGTGGAAAGGAATTGATGTTGATTATTACGTTGAACCAGCTTACGAACCACATGCAAAAGCCATTTTCGGAGAAACGCCAAACATGCTCGATTTCTATTCTGAGGTATTGGGATTTCCTTATGCTTGGGAAAAATACAGTCAAGTTGTAGTTAGAGATTACGTTTCTGGAGCAATGGAAAACACCACAGCCACCATTCATGGCGAATTCCTACACCGAACGCAACGGGAATTGCTGGATGGCGACAACGAGGAGATTATTGCGCATGAGCTTTTTCACCATTGGTTCGGTGACTTGGTAACCTGCGAAAGCTGGAGTAATCTTCCACTGAACGAATCATTTGCCACGTATGGCGAATACATGTGGTTAGAGCACCGTCATGGCCGTGACGCTGCTGATAAGCACGGAAAAGAGCAACAACAGCAATACATCGCCTCGGTTGCTCAAACAGGCCATGTGGATATGATTCGCTACTTCTACAATAACAAGGAAGACATGTTTGATGCGCATTCATATAATAAAGGAGGCCGCATCTTGCACATGCTTCGCAAGACTATCGGTGACGAGGCTTTCTTCAAAGGACTGAACCTCTATCTGAATGAGAACAAATTCCAGTCTGTGGAGATCCACCAATTGCGTTTGGCAATGGAAAAAGTGACTGGTTTTGACCTCAATTGGTTCTTCAACCAATGGTTTTTGGACAAAGGATATCCAATCTTAGACATCACGCACAATTACAACGCAGAAGCCAAGAAATACAGCGTAACTATTAAGCAAACGCAAGATTTGAAGGAGTTCCCATTGTATCGAATTCCGATGGATGTGGATGTTTATTTCGGAGGTGGCGTTGCTCGTCATCGTATCGACCTCACCGAAAAAGAACAAACGTTTGAATTCGATGTACTTGGAGAGCCATCATTGGTTAAGGTTGATGCAGAACAGATGTTGCTGGGCACAAAATCGGAGACTTTGACCGAAGCAGAGTACATTTTCATGCTGAAAAACGCTCCTCTTTTCTTGGATAAAGCCGAAGCCATGAACGGTTTGAAATCAACCAAAAATTTGGAAGCAATTGAAGCCATTATTGCTGCATTGGAAGACAGCTACTGGGGAACTCGAAGAAAAGCATTGACTTCCTTGAAAGGAAAGGCAGTGGCCGACACTTCACTCCTTAAAAACAAACTGATTTGGATGGCACAGAAGGATGAGAAATCCATTGTGCGTGCGGAGGCGATTACGGCATTGGCAGAACAATTCAGTTCAGATGTGAATGTTCAGGCGGTTGTTGAAGGCGGGATGAAGGACCAGTCTTACACAGTTCTTGGTTCAACTTTGAAAGCCATTGCCTCATACAATGAAGAAAAGGCATTGTCGCTGGCGAAAGAGGCCGAAGCCGATGCAAGCGGATCATTAATCTCATCTATCGCTTCGCTTTATTCTCAGAATGGAACAGCTGAACAAATGGATTTCTTCGTCAATGGATACGACAAAATCTCTGACCCGAACAACAAATACGTTTACGTTCAGATTTTCGGGAAATATCTGATGAAACAGGACATCACCACGCAATCTAAAGGATTAGATATGTTGGAAAATATTGCTCAAAATGAAGGTGCTTGGTGGATGAGACTTTCTTCGCTTCAAGTGTTGATGGGAATGCAACAATCAGCAGAAGGTCAGGACTCAGAAGCCGCCAAATCTATGGTTACCCGAATCAAATCGATAATTGAAAAGGTGAAAGCCACTGAAAGCAACGAAATGATAAAGGGGATGTTGGGCGAATAATCTGGCTACAAATCCTGAAGCTTTTGCTTAATCTTTTCATCAAGTGGGAAGAAAACCCTAGCTGAGAGAAGCACTGTTCTTGCAGAATCTCCGAAGTTGTTGTTGATTAGATAATCTGCGTAATATTCAACCGCAGGTTTCAGCAATGGTGAACTAATCGGGTCTGGTACGTAATCAAGATTTCGATAACTCGCTTCCAGAATTGGGAAACTCGCTTTTATTTCACGTTCTGCTTCGTACATGGAGCTCAACCGAATATCTGTAACTCCTTTCACAAATTGGATGTACGGATCATTAGGGGCAAATTCCTGAATTTGCTTGTAAGTGTAGGAAGCTTTCCGATAATCGCCTTCATTCTCAAACGCTTGCGCGTAGGCGATTCCTTCTTTTCGCATCAAATCAAAATACTCTTGATTGTCCCGAAGGATGTCCCCATTCTTGTCCTTGGAAACCGCCTTCCCTGCAAACTTCAATGCATCTCGGATTGGAAGTTTGAATTGATTGACAATCTTCTGGTCTTCAGATTTAGATATTTCGTAAAAACACATGGAAGCCCATAAATAAGGTTCCGGCTTCTTTCGGTGCTTATCGTTGTCAATAAGAGCCTCGGCCGTTTCCAGCGCAGAAACCCAAGCTTCCTTATCATACTTTTTGGCCACATTATCGAATTCGGGATTGTTTACCTGCCCTAATAAAGCGGAAGTAAAACAGGTTGATAACACTAGAAGGAAAAACCTCATTCTAAAATAAGCAGTCGTTCGTTAGTTGTGAATTTCTGATTTGCGGACTGCACCATATACAAACCCGATGCCAAGCTCGAAAAGTCTACTTCCATTTTTCGGTTATTAATCGCCCCCGACCAAACAGTACGTCCAAGTTGATCGACAATGTTGAAACTAGCACCCATCAACTCGTTAGCAAACACCAAATTGGTCACTCCATTTGTTGGATTAGGGTAAATCTGAGTTCTTAATTGCCGCGCTTGCTCTTCAATTCCCACGGCAGAGTAAGCCGAGTTTTTCAATTCAACAATAGAATTTGCCCATGTTAGGCTTGTTCCCCACGATGGTCCGCTTGTAGCAAGAAATACTCGTCCATCGGGTGACATGCAAATGTCTCTAAGCCGGTCAAACGTACCTTGATTAAATGACGAGGTCGGATTACTAGCATGAGCAGAATTGAAAAGAATTTCTTCATCAACAACCGTTGTTCCATCCACATTATCGACCTCTATTACCTTCAAATGCTCCGCTTTTAAAACTGTCATTAACATTTTTCCTTGCCATTCTGGAATGGCGGGATGGTCGTACCAAATCAAATCTGATGGCGCAATGGTGGAACTTGAATACCAAATAGCCAGTGGATCCTGATAATCAGTCATAGCGTTACAAGCCGTCATTTCTGACCCTGTGTTACAAAATCCAGCCACATCAGGCCAGCCATAATTTCCACCCGCCACAATAATGTTAAACTCATCATTTGTTGTTGGTCCGTGTTCGGAGCTGTAAAGTATTCCGTTCGGAGCCAAAACCATTCCTTGCGCATTTCTATGCCCGATAGAATACAAGTAGCTTGATGGCCCAAAAGGGTTGTCGGATGGGATGCTACCATCCAAATTCATTCTCAGAATCTTACCGCTAACAGAACTTTCGCTTTGGGGAGATGATTGATTCTGGTAATCTCCTGTTGTTGCCAATAAGGTATTATCAGGAAGGATAAGTAACCTGCAACCTATGTGGGTGGTATTACCGTTAATTCCATCAACCAGCGTTAACGGGCTTTCCAACATCCCAGAGGTGCTATTGTAATTGTACCGGACAATCCGCTCCTTCACACCTCCACTATTATAGGTATAAGCCAAAAACACTTGTGGCGTATTCTCAAAATCAGGATGAAGAGCAAGTCCTAACAATCCAGCTTCAGAATTATCATAAACCGTATTGGTAAGGTCTAGAATCGTGGTTCTAACTCCCGTTTCTGGATTGAGACGACTCACACGTCCATAACGTTCTGTCATCCATATATGATCATCAGGACCCCATTGAATTTCCCATGGAATATCAATTCCATTGGTTGAATTGTTGCCTTGTATCACCACGCGTACGTCTAGGGTTGTATTGCCAACCGTGACAGTGCTCGGCTGGGCCAGTGCGTGAACTAAGAAGGAAATAAGAAACGTGGATGTTAGGGTAAAACTTCTGATCATGTCTTTTGAGTTAGGTCTAATACTTTCAAATATAAGGTTGCGTTACGTGAATCCCGTATTTCACCACGGATTGGTTGCCCAAACTGTCACTTCAGGCACAAAACCACGCTCATCCATCTTTAATTGTGAAACAATCACGTCCGCAATTTCTTTTGGCCGAAGCTTATTTTCCACTTCCGCTCTCATGGCGCCATCTGTTTTTCCGAATGCGGTTGTCACTTCTGACGGATTTATGTGCATCACTCTAACATTGTAGGGTCTGAGGTCGGCCTGCCAGCATTGACTCAGTCCGCGCAATGCAAACTTGGAAGAAGCGTAAATGCTGCCTTTTGCATAACCCTTAAGGGATGCGGTCGAACCGATGTTCACAATATTCCCTGATCTCTGCTTTTTGAAAATATTGGCCGCAGCCTGAGCCATCATGGCTGCACCAAACACATTCGTTTGATAGACGTTAATCATATCTTTCATTTTCAATTCGCCTAATTCCGCCCACCCAGCACCAAATCCTGCGTTATTTATCAGAATGTCTAATGATTTGCTTTCGCTCATAATTTGAGTAAAAACGCTGTCAACATCCGTTTGATTAGATGAATCGGCAAGAATTGGAATGGCGCCAATTTCCGAAGCAGCAGCTTCTAATCGTTCTTTATTTCTGCCAGTTATGTAAACCGTTACCCCTTCCTTTGCTAACTGAAGTGCCGTCTGTTTGCCAATGCCGTTACTTCCGCCTGTAACGAGGGCAATTTTTCCTTGTAAATCCATAGTTGTGTAATTCTGAAACAGAGGTTATTGTTCAATCTGAACACGAGAAAAATCGCGATAGCCCATGAAGTTATTCCCAAAACCTTTGATGCCAGCCTTATTTATGCTGTAAGATTCATATCCAACCGTCTCCGTCTCTCTTTGCATGATATACTTTGGATTCTTGCCAGAAAAATCTGCCATATGCTGCTCCAGAATTTGCTTTACTGGATCCGGATATACACTGGAAACAAGGTCGATCTCGTCATTAAAAAACGCATCAAGCTGCTGTTCGCGCGTAGCTATAACTTTAAAGATTAGTGTGTCGACATAAGGAAATTTGTTGCCAAAAGCATCTTCAGAATAATACTCGTCATTTCTAACTACCACCAGTTCCTCCCCAGAAGAAAAAAACGTGAATGGGCCTGCGCCAACTTTCGATTCCTTTCCATACTTCTCAATAGCTTTCTCAGAAACAACTGCCGTGGAAGGTTGGGCCAAAACAAACAGAAAAGAAGGGTCTGCCTTGGTGAGCTGAACACTCAGCGTGTAATCATCAATGGCCTTAACACCAACAAGCTCTTCGGCCTCACCTGTATTGACTTCATTCGCCCCTAAAACACGGTTTTTAAATGTAGATGCAAATGCTTTCGAATTACCAGAAGAACATAGCTGTTTGAAACTGTAAACAAAATCGTGAGCGGTAATTGCGCGACTTCCATTTTCAAAACAATCGTCATTATGGAAACTCGCTCGCCTTCTAAGATTGAAAACATAAGACGTTCCCGTTTCATCAACAGACCAACTTTCCGCTATTCCGGGTGTAACCTCCAAGGTTTTGGCGTCTTGTCTTAAAAGACCTTCATGTAGGTGCATGCCAATTTCAGATTCAGTAGCGCTCGAAACTTGGCTAGGCAAGAACGACATTGGCAAGAAGATTATGGCCACTTTAAGGCATCCACCGAGGTGAATGTCCCCCTTTGACGTCCGCTGACTAATTGGTCTATTAGCTTGCTCGCAAGAATAAAACGTAACTGTTACAAGAAATAACAGTAGAAAGGACGGCTTTCTAGTAGGTTGAAACATGACGGTTGACTTTACACAAGTTTAATAGTTACGGTTAAACAATCCAAGAAAGAACTTATGGTTATCAATCGATTTCAATTATACTTGCATTATGGGCTATTGAGTTTTGAATTATCTTTACAACCTTTTAATATTGCCTGTTACTAACATCTTTTCCACAAAAATGACACGATTCCTACTAAGTAAAAAGCAGATTCTCCCACTTTTTATGTTGCTTTTGACCTTGCCAACTATGGCAGGAACAATTCTTCTCGAAGGAAATTATCACGGTAGAAACTTATACGTTCAGAACCCTTTTGCGTCTGAAGGTGTAGGTTTTTGCACATTTGAGGTTAAAGTAAATGGACAAGTAACAACGGATGAGATTAACTCCAGTGCATTTGAAATTGATTTAAGCTTTTTCCAGTTAAACCTCGGGGCTCCTATTGAAATTCGCATTTCACACAAAGATGATTGCAAGCCGAAAGTGGTTAACCCTGAGGTTTTGAAGCCAATGAGCACATTTGAAGTTGCTTCTATCGGCATTAGTAAAGAGGGAGTACTTGCCATTACAACCACAAACGAAACTGGAAAGTTGCCTTTCACAATTGAGCAGTTCCGTTGGAATAAATGGGTTGAAGTGGGCGAATTTGAAGGCAAAGGAAATCCTGAAAAGAACGAATACTCAGTTCAGTTGACAACAGTGCATAGTGGAGCAAACCGATTTAGGGTAAAGCAAACTGACCACAAGAGCAAGCCTCGTTATTCGTTTGAAACAAAAGTTACTTCGCCCCTTCCAGAAATTACTTTTCAACCTGGAGATGGCAAAAAAGTGACTGACGCCATCAATTTCTCAGACAATACTTTGTATGAGGTATACAATGCGTATGGAAATATTGTAGCCAAAGGTGTTGGAAAACGAATTGACGTGTCTGCCCTTGATAAAGGAACATTCTATCTAAACTACGGAACACAAACGGCTACATTCAAGCGTTAAACGCCTGAAATAAAAACAATGAAGGCCGGCTCCATTGAGTTGGCCTTTTTTATTTTGCACCATGGAACACATTGAACATCTAGGGATTGCGGTAACTAACTTGGAGGTTTCTATTCCAACCTATGAAAAACTACTAAATACGAAATGCTACAAGCAAGAAGCCGTGGAATCGGAACACGTTATTACCGCTTTTTTCAAAACTGCAAATAATAAGATTGAGCTACTTCAAGCAACCTCTGATAAGAGTGCCATTGCCAAATTCATAGAAAAGCGTGGAGAAGGATTACACCATGTGGCCTATTTGGTAAAAAACATCAACACTGAAATGGATAGGTTGAAAACAGAGGGCTTCCGATTGTTAAATGAACAGCCAAAGCGTGGGGCCGACAATAAGCTAATCTGCTTCGTTCACCCCAAAGACGCTTCAGGCGTTTTAATGGAACTCTGCCAAGAAATTTCAGAATAAGTCGAGAATCGTTTCTCCCTTTTCTACTTGTAGATGATAAGCATTAAGCCCAACCTTTCGCGCCCCGTCAATGTGTTGAGGTGAATCATCAATAAATAGTGTTTCAGAAGGGTCAAATCTTTGCTCATCCAGCACGTGTTGAAATATTCGCGCCTCAGGTTTTCTCATTCCAACCTCATAAGAGTAGTACAGCTTTTGGAAGTAGCCAGAAAGGTCATTTAAACCGTGTTGCAACTTTAACGTTTGATTGAACTTGTGAATATGAATCTCATTCGTATTACTCAATAAGACAATACTTTTCGACTCAGCTAGCTTTCGCAGTAACTCAAGCCGTTCTTTCGGAAGATTGAGCAACATAGCATTCCAAGCGTCATCAATTTGAGCATCGCTTGGTTCAATCCTAAATGCCTCTCTGATGCCAAGACGAAAATCCTCTGAGGTCATCTCTCCGCGCTCGTAATCGTCAAACAAACCTGTTTGTACCAACTGCGAATAACTTGCTTCAAATTCACTGATTCCCAGCTGTTGAAATGATGAAATCGTTCTCGAATAATCGATATTAAGGATAACTCCTCCAAGGTCGAAAATGATGTTTGCAAATTCTTTTGGCTGCATAAATCTCGTATTGGTCAGTTACGGTCAAATATATACTTTTGCCCTCCGCTCAAATTGAGCGGAAAGGTCGAAAGACATGGGCCTATAGCTCAGTTGGTTAGAGCACCTGACTCATAATCAGGGGGTCGCAGGATCATGCCCTGCTGGGCCCACAGAAACCCCGCAATTGCGGGGTTTTTTCGTTCCTTTATCGCAAAATCAAACAACGGAAATGAAAAAATTAATATTCATGCTGATGCTATGCTCGGTAATTGGGAAAGCACAGAATTATGCTCCAGTAGAGGAGCAAGTTGTACCGATGGATGGCGTGCCAAGGAACAGTCTTACCATCGTAATTAAAGATGCTAAAACCGAAGACATTCAAAAAGCTTGGAAGAAGCAATTAAAAGACCTTAAGTGCAAAGTGAGCGACAAGACTTTCACTTTTGGCGATGATTGTAAGGACAAGGAAATGGGCAGCAACACCTTTGATATATACTCAGTAGTGGAAGAAGCTACGGATAAAGGAGTGAAGCTTGTAGTTGCCTTTGATTTAGGTGGCGCTTACCTAAGCAAAGCCAATCATCCAGACCAATATCCTTTTGCTGAAAAAATCGTTTACGACTTTGCTGTTGAACAGGCTAGAGAACTTGTTCGGTTAGAGATGGAGGCAACGAACAAAATCTTAGGCGGATTTGAAAAAGAACTTATGGGAATGCAGAAAGATAAAGCTAGTCTCGAATCGGATATTGAAAGTTACGATAAGAAAATTGCTGAGTGTAAAACGGCCATTGAAGTAAACGTTGGCAATCAAGCAAATAAACAAGCGGAAATTGATGGAACAAAAGCCACGTTAGTTGAGCTCGAAGTGCGACTTAAATCTATTAAATAGGCAATTACGATGCACAGAAAAAGGCGACTGATAGTCGCCTTTTTTGTATCTCTGAATAATGAAATTTCTTTCCATCCTATTGATATTGTGTACTCAACTTTTCGTTTGCTCGGGGCAAACGGAAAGCCCGTACAATTTTAACTGGAAACGGGAACTCATATATGCTTCAGGTGCTGGTCTTGTAGCTGGTGGTGGGCTTCTTTGTAGCTTTCAATCACGACCGCTTACTGTTGCACAAATCAATTCTTTAGACAAATTCGATGTTCCTGGGTTTGACCGCACAGCCATTAATAAATGGAACCCAAAGGCAAATCTTGCCAGCGACATTTTTGTTTATGGAAGTGTGGCGCTACCCGGTTTTATGATGATAAACAAACGGATGCGCAAGGATTTCCTCGTCATTGGATTCATTTATGCGGAAACGGCCATGCTCACTTTGGGTGTTACCGAGCTCACAAAGGGATTGGCCAAAAGGGCTCGGCCATTTGTCTACAATCCAGAGGTAGATATGAATGAGAAAACCGACCGAAGTGCTCGACACTCTTTCTTTTCGTGGCACACATCCATGACCTCCGCTATTTGCTTTACAACCGCCAAAATCTTTTCCGACTACTCAGACAACCAAACCCACGAAGCCTTGGTCTGGACTGGTGCTGTAATCGTTCCGGCTGTAACAGGGTTTTTGCGGTATGAAGCAGGAATGCACTTTCCAAGCGACATCATTGCTGGCTATTTTTTAGGCGCAACGGTAGGTTACCTTGTGCCTTGGTTACACAAGCGGAAACCGTTGACAAAAGGGTTGACCCTTTCACCATATGGGCTAGAGGGAGGAGCGGGTCTGTACGTTAGCTATGAATTATGAAAACACCAATTCTCTTCTCGGTCATAGTTATGATTATTGCTGGGTGTAACTCAGACCCAATAATTGCCGAGGATTACCGAGATGCGTTTTTTGGAACCTACATTGGCATTCGAACAAACTCTTCTTGGAGTTTGAACGGCCCCTCAACATCATATAATTTAGCCGATACGATTGAGGTATTTATCGTAGCCGACTCTTCGGTTACCGTTGAGGAAGCAGAGATTATTATTGGTACCGATGGTGAGTTCTATGAACAAGGCGGCTCCAGTGCATCCAGCTACTTTTCAGTTCGTTTCTTTAATGGTGACAGTCTCGTCACTGAATTGAACGGAGGTGGGCTTGGAGGTGGTTATCATTCAACCTTTAGAGGAAGAAAACAATAAACCAAGACTACTTTTCGTACTGGCCCAACAATTGCAAAAGTTCATTCAATTTGGGGGATAAAACCAATTCCGTTCTGCGGTTTGTGGCCCTTCCCTCCTTGGTTGAGTTGGTGGCCTTTGGAGAAAATTCGCCTTTACCAGAAGCTATAAGCCGAGTAGCGTCAACCCCGTCACCAGTAAGAATACGAACGACAGACGTGGCTCTGGCAACACTCAAATCCCAATTGTCTTTGAACCGATTGGTATTGATAGGAATGCTGTCCGTGTGGCCTTCTACAGCCATGTTAATGTCTAAATTCTTGTTCATGACATCGGCAATTTTCTTCACCGCTTGCACGCCTTTTGGTTCTACTGCATCGCTTCCTGATTTGAAAAGTAGTTTATCACTCATCGAAACATACACCTTTCCATCTCGCATTTCCACGCTCAGTTCGTCCGAATCGAATCCCATCAAGGCTTTTTTCACTCGCTCGTTGAGGGCATTCATCAATTCATCCTGCTTCTTCAGGATTTCTTCCAGCGTTTTCAACCGTTCTTCACGATTAGCCAGTTCCTTCTCCTTTGCGGCAAGGTCACTGCTCAATCCGGCAACTTGTGCCCCTGACGAAAGTTTAAGTTGATCGTATGCTTTTTGAGATGCGTCAAGGTCATATGTCAGGCTTGCTGCCTTCTTTTCGGAAGCGCTCAACTCTTCCATCGCTTTCTTTAGGTCTTTTTCAGTAGCAGCTAAAACCCCCTCAAGATCTGTGGTCCTAATACAAAGAGAATCGCGCTCGACTTTTGCCTCTTTAAATTTCTTTGATTGAAAAAATTGCTGTGATTCGGAATAAGGTTCTCCACAAGGTTTGACCGATGCGCAGGATGAAATCAGGACAGAAAACGCCCCAAGCGTAAATAAATGCTGAATTGAAAACGGTTTCATAGGCTAATCTTTAGGTAGCAAAATTAGCGGCAATGAATAGGGCAAGTGTGACCTTTTGCGAATGTTATCCACCGTTAAACCTTCATAGCTTCCAACTCACTCAAGATTTCAATTCAATTATCAATGCTCGTGTAGATCATTTCGTATTTTCGTCAGACAACCAACCTACACGCGGTTCGTTCTTGGTTCGAATCTGATTCCTATGTTTTTGAGCAAATCATTTATCGGAGGATTGACCTTATCCTTGCTGATTACATTCTCTGTTTTTGGTCAGGAATGTGGAATCATCTATGTGTCGCCAAGTGGTGCGAGTTCAGGAACAACTGGAACGCGTGCCAATCCAGCAAGTTTGAGTCATGGCCTCAGTTTGGTTACCGTTTCAAATAATGTGCTCTGGCTTGCAGCCGGAACGTATACGATTTCTGACTTTCTACCCATACCTAATAACGTCACAATCGAAGGTGGTTTTAATGGCGCTTGGGTCAAGAGCAATTCAACCCCTTCTATAATTAGTCGCACAGCCGCAAACCCATTGCCAGGTCCAGCAAATGCACTGGTTGGGTTAGCAGGGTTGAACGCTTCTGGATTCCGATTACAGGATTTGACCATCGATGTGGCTGCAGTTCCTTCGGCAGGTATTTCCGTATACGGCATTTATTTGGCCTCTTGCTCCAACTACAGTATTGTGCGTTGCGAAGTAAACACGGGAAATGGTGGGCCTGGCCTTTCGGGAACTTCTGGTGCGCCTGGCGTGGCTGGTGGAAATGGAGCAAATGGCCAACCTGGGGCTGATGAGCCAAACCTGCCTCAAGGAGGCGCAGGCGGCATTGGGGCAGCAGGAAACAACGGAGGAAACGGGCAAACGGGTGGACGACATTCTGGAGGGACAAATCCAGGGCCAGGCTTACCTGGTTCTCCGACCAATTGTGGCGGTACAGGAGGTGCCACTGGATCGGGTCCTCAGAACTCATTCTTCAACCAAACTCCTTCTTGCAATAGTGTAACGTCCGGTCAGAACGGAACCGCGGGAAGCTTGGGAGTTGCTGGTTCCGCTGGTATAACAGGTGCCCAAGGGACGTATGTTTCAGGATATTTTGTTATAGGCTCTCCTGGCGGCAATGGCACACAAGGCGGCCCTGGATGCGGTGGCGGTGGCGGTGGTGGCGGTGGCGGCCGTCAATTAGGTGGTTCAGATAATTATGGTGCGGGAGGCGGTGGTGGTGGCGCTGGCGGACAGGGCGGTTTCGGTGGAACGGGCGGTTCGGGAGGTGGAGGCTCGTTTGCCCTTTTTCTTTGGAATAATGGAGCAGGAGGAAACGTGGTCGATTGTGCTTTAAACCCCGGGACTGGTGGTGCTGGCGGTGTCGGAGGAGCTGGTGGTGCAGGAGGAGCTGGTGGTGCAGGAGGGCAAGGTGGTGCGGCTGGTGCCTGTGGTAACAGTTTTGGTGGGGCTGGTGGGGCTGGTGGAGCCGGTGGAGCTGGTGGAGTTGGCGGTTCTGGAGCCACTGGACCAAGCTTGGCTCTAACCGAACAAGGTGGTGGAACTCCTATTTCTTCTGCAAATATTACATCTGTGCCAGGCAATCCGCCTATTATCAACGTTGACAATTATGGATGTACCAACTCTGAAATTTCTTTTTCTGCAACTGGTGGAAACGGAGCCTGGAACTTCGGTTCCGGAGCTAGCCCACAGACCGCTAGTGGAAACGGTCCACATGCGGTTACGTATCCTACCACTGGTAGAAGAACGATAACCTATGCTGGAACCACCTTTACAGACTTTATCGGCATTTTCAATAGTGGTCCAACTCTCCCAACCATTTCACCTGCAAACCCAACGGTAGATGCCGGTTGCCCAAATCAGTTCTCGACCACGCTTGTAGGAAGTCAATATGATTGGGATTTCGGACCTGTGGCATCACCTTCAACTGAATCTGGGCCATCAATTACTACTACTTCAGACGTCTATTTCAGTACTCCCGGAACGTATTGGATTAAGGTAACTGTGCTTACCGCTTGTTGTGGCCCGGTCACGGATTCGACACAAGTAACCGTGCAAGCAAACATCTATGACGTAGCTCTGACCGCAAACAATACGTCCATCTGCGAAGGCGACCCAATCATCTTCACGGCTACGCCTCCAACCTACGACAATTATGAGTTTTTCATTGATGGCGTTTCGGTTCAAAATGGGGTGCTTCCAGTTTATACAAGTTCCACTATTCAGCAAGGAGACAGTATTTATGTGGAGGCATTTGTGGGAAGTTGCTTTGCAAATCCGAGCGATACGATTGTTCCTACCGTGAATCCGATTCCGACAGTAACGCTGACTTCAAGCGACCCCGATAATGAAATATGCCAAGGTGAAACGGTCACTTTTACAGCTGCTCCGGCCGGAATGGATTCTTACCAATTCTTTAATGGTTCTACATCAATGCAGAATGGTGCAAGCGAAATTCTGTTCGGAACCATTCCGGTAAGCAATAGCATCACGGTCATTGCAACGGACAATGGTTGTTCGAGCCCTGCTAGTGCCGCCATCGTTACGTTGGTTAACCCAATTCCATTGGTTACGCTTACAAGTTCTGACGCTGACAACATGATTTGTGATGGCGACAATGTCATTTTCACGGCCTTACCTACTGGCCTTGCCGACTATCAATTCTTTGAAGGTTTGGGGGCTATTCAATCTGGCATTTCTAACGTTTATCAATCCAACGCGTTGGTTTCTGGCACAAATGTGTTTGTGATAGGAACCAGTCAGGCGGGTTGCGTTGGCGGACAGAGCAATATCATCACAACAACCGTAAATCCATATCCAACAGTTACGCTGAGTAGTTCAGACCCGAACGATGAGATTTGCGAAGGCGAGTCTATCACCTTCACTGCTGCTCCGTCTGGACTTGACAGTTACGAATTCTTTGATGGGGCCACTTCTGTTCAAAACTCCGCTTCAGCAACTTGGACTACGACTGGACTTGTAACTGGAAATAGTATAACGGTTGAAGCAACCCATTTTGGCTGTACGAGTGTTGCAAGTGCCGCTATCACCACCACGCTAATTGCGTCACCTGTTGTTAATCCAGGAGTTGATTTTGAAAACTGTGTGGATGCTGCAGATGTTACTCTAACTGGGTTTACGCCTGCTGGCGGAACGTGGAGCGGAACAGGAATTACCAATCCAACGGGCATTTTTTCGCCTAGCGGTGCTGGAGTTGGAAGCTTTACTCTTACTTATCAGGCATCCAACGCCAACTGCACAACCACCGAAACAATTACGGTAACAGTACATGCGCTGCCGATTGTTTCGGCAGGAACGTACAATCCAGTTTGTTTAGGAGAAAGCGTCAACCTAAACGCATCAGGCGCGGCCACTTACGTTTGGTCTCCTGCTACAGATTTGAGCAGCACTAGCGTTGGTAATCCAGTTTCAACTCCTACCGCAACCATCAACTACACAGTTGTGGGAACGGATGTGAATGGCTGCGAGAACATCGATGCCACAACCATCACCGTTGAACCAGTTCCAAGTTCCAGTTTTACTTCTGACGATGTGTGTATAGGTGATACAACGGCATTTGTGAATACATCGCAGCCTACTACGGGTGTTACCCATCAATGGAGTTTTGGAGATGGCTCATCATCAACTCAAACCATGCCGACTTATCCTTACCAAGCAGCGGGCACATACACGGCACAGCTTACCGTAACGTGGGGAAATTGCAGCAACACATCGACAGAAGACGTAATTGTCAATGCTCGCCCGCAAGCATCTTTTATTGCTACTCCTGACTACACAACTGCCATCGAGCCGCTCATCAATTTCGAAGATCTTTCGATTTCTGCTGTTGCTTGGGAATGGGATTTTGGAGATTTTACCCCATTTTCTGTAGAGCAAAATCCAGGGCATGCTTATTCGGATACCGGAATGCACGTTATCACCTTGGTAGCGTTTAATCAGTTTGGCTGCACTGATACCATTCTCGATTCGGTTTTCATCGCGCCAGCAACTACATTGTACGTTCCATCTGCATTTACGCCCGATGCGGACCGAATTAATGACTCATTTAAAGCTTATGGAGAAGATATTTTTTGGCTTGATTTCCGAGTGTTTGACCGCTGGGGGAAACAACTTTTCTTCACCGATGACATTTTGGTTGGTTGGGATGGGACCGACAGCAAAACGAAGAAAGACGTAAAGCCGGGTGTTTATGTTTATCAAGTACTTTACGAAGATTTTCGAGGAAGACGAATGAAAAAACTGGGTTCGGTTTCGCTTATCCGTTAAGGCCTTTCATGCTAAAGGCGATGCGCTTTCGGGCGGCATCCACTTCCAGCACCTTCACTTTTACGTGCTGATGAACAGAAACGACTTCGGTCGGATCTTTCACAAAACGGTCAGCCAATTGCGAAATGTGAACCAGTCCGTCTTGCTTTACGCCCACATCCACGAAGGCCCCAAAAGCGGTGATGTTAGTGACGATTCCTGGCAGCTCCATTCCAACAATTAAATCCGAAATCTTCTCAATTCCCTTTTCAAATTCAAATACTTTGATGATGCGTCTTGGGTCGCGGCCCGGTTTCAGAAGTTCCTTTCTGATGTCTTCGAGTGTCGGCAAACCCACCGTTTCAGTTACATAGTTGGATAGGTTTACGGAGTTGACAAGTTCCTCGTTGCCAATTAATTCTTCAATGGAAACCCTCAGGTCTTTCGCCATCTTTTTGACGATCGGATAGCTTTCAGGATGCACGGCTGAATTATCTAACGCGTCTTTTCCATTTGGAATTCGGAGAAATCCTGCGGCCTGCTCGAATGCTTTTGCGCCCAATCTCGGCACTCTTTTCAACTCTTCTCTTGATGAAAATGGCCCTTCCGAATGTCGGAATTCAAGGATGTTGTCTGCCAATTGAGGGCCAAGTCCAGAAACATGGGTCAGCAAAAATTTGCTGGCCGTATTGAGGTTAACGCCTACTTGGTTCACACAACTTTCGGTCACGCGCTCAAGCGAAGCCATCAACTTCTTCTGATCCACATCATGCTGATATTGCCCCACTCCAATAGCAGCAGGGTCAATTTTCACCAATTCTGCCAAGGGGTCAATCAGCCTTCGGCCAATACTCACCGAACCACGAACCGTCACGTCAAACTGTGGGAATTCATCACGGGCCACTTTGCTGGCCGAATAGACCGAAGCTCCCGCCTCACTCACCACAAAAACCTGCACTTTCCTATCGAAATGAATGGCTTTCACCAGTGCTTCTGTTTCGCGGCTTGCGGTTCCATTTCCGATGGCGATGGCCTCGATCTGATACTGTTCAACCAAAGTCGAAAGTTTTTTCATTGCTTGCGAACGCTCGTTCTTGGGCGGATGCGGATAGATGTTCTCGTTGTGCAACAAATCGCCTTGGGCATTCAGACAGACCACCTTGCAACCTGTTCTAAATCCTGGATCCAATGCTAACACTCGCTTTTCGCCCAAAGGAGGAAGCATTAGCAATTGCCGTAAATTCTCCGCGAACACATTGATCGCCTGTTCGTCCGATTGCTCTTTGAACGTACTCCGCATTTCCGTTTCCAGCGATGGTTGCAACAAGCGTTTGTAAGCGTCTTTTGCTGCTGCCCGAACTTCATCCGAACTGGCTGTGCTTCCCTTCACAAAAAAGCGTTCGAGAACTTGCAATGCATTCTCTTCCGTTGGTGAAATTCCCACACGTAGAAATCCTTCCTTTTCACCACGAAGCATAGCTAAAAAACGATGCGATGGAACACGTTTCAACGGCTCTTCGTGCTTGAAGTAATCGCGGAATTTCTCGCCTTCCTCTTCTTTTCCTTTTACCATTTTAGATGAGATCATTGCCTCGCGCTGAAACAACTGACGCAAGCGAGAACGAACAGCAGCATTCTCACTCATCCACTCGGCAATAATGTCACGAGCACCTTGCAATGCGTCCTCAACAGAACGAACATCGCCTTTTACAAAATGCTGCGCAGCCGCTTCGGGAAACCGCTCATTCTGCGCCATCAGAATTTTCGCCAACGGTTCCAATCCCAACTCAACGGCTTTTGTGGCACGTGTTTTCCGCTTCGGACGGAAGGGTAAATATAGATCTTCCAGTTCCTGAGAATTGACGGCTTCCTCCACTTTCCTTATCAACTCTGGCGTCAGAACGTCTTGTTCCTTCAGGGAGGCGAGAATGGTCTCTCTCCGCTTTTCCAACTCGGTATAACGCTCGAATAAATCCTTGATCTTTCCAATTTGAACCTCATCCAAACCACCTGTCGCTTCCTTTCGATATCTCGAAATAAATGGAACGGTGGCACCGCCAAAGATCAAACTCAATGTGCTGGCCACCTGTGCTGGCTTGCATCCTACTTCTGCCGCAATCTTGTTTTGCATTCTGCGAAGTAAGCACAATTGCGTTACGCTTTTGAGCTTGAACTATATGTGATAGCTTCGCCTTTGCTTACGATGGAATACCTCAAACCCGAAAACTTTCTATTTGCAACTGGCGGAATGCCCGTGGTGGATGTACGGTCGCCAAGCGAGTATGAGGCTGGGCACATTTCAGGAGCGATTAGCATTCCGCTTTTTGCGGATGATGAACGGGCGATTGTGGGCACAATCTATAAGCAACAGGGCAAGAAACTCGCCATTGATAAAGGGCTCGAAATTGTCGGGCCGAAGATGGCGGCTTTGGCCAAAAAAGCAGAAGATGTTGCCATTGGCGGTGCACTTGGCGTGTATTGCTGGCGTGGCGGTATGCGCAGCAATCGCATGGCGTGGCTCTTTGAGCAGGTCGGGTTGAATTGTACGCTTCTTGAAGGCGGATACAAAGCATATCGAAACACGGTTTTGAATGGTTTTTCTGACCTCAAAAAACTTGTGGTAATTGATGGGCCGACAGGAAGTGGAAAGACAGACATTTTACATGCCTTGAGAGATGCTGGAGAACAGATACTGGACCTGGAAGGATTGGCAAATCACAAGGGTTCTGCGTTCGGGAGTATCGGCCTACCTAAACAACCGAGTTCCCAGCAGTTTCAGAACGACCTGCATCAAAAACTTGGAAAACTTGACCTCGAAAAGCGTATTTGGATTGAGCGCGAAGGAATGACGATCGGCAAGGTTTATCTGCCACAACCGCTGTGGCAAAAGATGCGTGTTTCGCCTGCTGTTGCGATTGAAATTCCAATGGAATTTCGGGTAGAAAGATTGGTAAATGATTACGGAGCTGCCTCTACGATTGATCTGGAAAAAAGCATCCGTAAACTTCAACAGAAATTGGGCGGACAACATATGAACAATGCTTTGGAACTTTTGCAGGAAAACCGTTTACCCGAAGTGGCCGAGCTGCTTCTCGTGTATTACGACAAGCAGTATCGTTTTAGCAAGGACAAGTACCTAGATTGGAAGCCGTTTACTATTGAATTAAGCACGAATGATGCTAAGAAAAACGCAACGCAACTCATTGCTTTAGCTGACAAAGAAAAACTATGACGGAAGAAATTAAACTCACGCAATTCTCACATGGTTCTGGCTGCGGATGCAAAATATCGCCCCAGGTTTTGGAACAGATTCTTTCTTCTTCCGAAAAGGCCGCTGAATTTCCTGATCTATTGGTCGGAAATGCCACAAAAGATGACGCGGCCGTTTATCGAATTGATGGTGATAAGGCCATTATCAGCACAACGGATTTCTTTATGCCTATTGTGGATGACGCATTCCAATTCGGAGGAATTGCATCGGCCAATGCCTTATCGGACGTTTACGCCATGGGCGGAAAACCGCTGATGGCGATTGCGATTCTGGGTTGGCCTGTAGATAAAATCCCAACAGCGGTGGCGCGGCAAGTGATGGAAGGTGCACGGGCGATTTGTGCCAAGGCGAATATTCCCTTAGCGGGCGGGCACAGCATCGATTCGCCCGAACCGATCTTCGGATTGGCCGTTACTGGAATGGTAGATGTGGTAAACCTAAAAACCAACGACAAAGCCCAAGTTGGTGACCTGATCTACCTGACCAAACCACTAGGGATTGGCATTCTAAGTGCCGCACAAAAACGTGGAAAGGCAGCTCCCGAAGACCATCAGCGGGCAGTTGAGCAGATGCTTCAACTGAATACGTTTGGAGCTGTCGTTTCCTTCATGAAAGGCATTTCGGCCATTACCGATGTAACTGGTTTTGGACTGATGGGTCATTTGATTGAAGTCTGTGAGGGAAGTAGTCTTTCAGCACATATCAATTATTCAAATGTTCCGCTGATTGAGAACCTGAAAACATATTTGGACCAGTTCATCTATCCCGATATGACGATGAAGAACTTCAGCACGTATTCTTCTAAAACGTCCACGCTTAGTGGCGAACAGCTCTTCACCCTTTGCGATCCTCAGACAAGTGGTGGATTACTGATTTGCATAGCCCCGAATGCTGAATATGAATTCCTAAAGTTGGCGAAGACTGAAAATCAGTCTGTTTGGAAAGTCGGAGTAATGACCGAAAAGCAGGAAAAAGTCGTTTCGGTTCTCTAAAACTCGAACTTTAATTTGGTGTTCCCTTTTCGGGAGAGGCCGCTTTTCTTGCGACCATTGATATTGAGATTGACCATGTTGGTCTGGTCATCAAATGCTTCGATCAAGAAGCTATTTTCAACTTGCAATGATTGGACTTTCTTCACGTCTTTCACCTCCACAAAACACCACGTTGCATCCAGTTCTGCTTCTTTTCCTAAGTAAGCGAAATCAATCGGTTTGCCATTTACAACCAATTTCAAATGCGCTTTCAGATAGCTTTCGATGTATTCGTTGGCTTCGGGCGGTTCATTCTCGGTTCCAAGTTCCATTTGGGTCGGAGCGCCTGCTTGCTTCAACGCAACGGTCAGGTCATCAGTAAATAATTTCACGGCTATTTCCAGCGATTTCTTATCTGGATTGTGATTAATCTCCGTTAGGGAGAGATGAAACTCATGCGGAGCGAACAGAATGAATGTGAGTGACAGTATAAATGCTTTCATCTATTCGATACTTTTAATCTGATAGCGTGTGCCGTTCACAACAAATTCCTCTCCACTGTTCTTCCCGATCATGGCTTGAGCAATAGGAGATTGTGCCGAGACCACGAAATAATCTCCGTTTTCAAAACGAACACGACCCAAACCTGCGGTGATGAGAAAATTGGCCTTGTCGGTGAAAACCAAGGTGCCCAACTGAACGGAAAGTGAACTCAATTTCGGGGCGATACGCTGCAATTCAGCTACAAGTGTTTCCGCTTCGGCCAATTGGGCATACAGTTTCTCCTGCTCCAAATGCATCATGGCGCGGCCCGTTTCGTGCTTATCGCCAGCGGTACTTTTGTCTTCCGAGCCCGCTGCCTCTCGCGTAGAACCCAGTTCATCCTCGAGGGATTTAACCTTCTCCTTGGCAATTTGCAAGCAGTGCTGAATAAGTCGTGCTTTCACCTTGCGAAGGTAATGGCTTCCATTCTGTTCTTAATCAAGTTCTTTGATGCGCATTAAATAATCTATTTTGATACATTATGCTTGATTTTATGCTTTTTCGTGATGTATTTGATACACAAATGAAATTATATATATTTGTGTCAAATTAGATGTGTTAATTAATAAAATAGAGTTTAATGTATCATATTAATCACACAGAAGACTGGCAAACGATGACCGACAAAGCCATCGTCAATCATCTCTGCCTTCAGTTAAGACAACTTCGCCTCGACCAGAACATGACACAGGAACAGTTGGCGGAACGTTCGGGTCTTGGTCGTGCTACCATCAGCCGAATAGAAAAAGGTCAGTCGGTTTCGTTGCTTACGCTGGTTCAAATGCTTCGTGCGCTCAAAAGATTAGACCTGCTCGATGCCTTCCACCAGGTTTCTCCTGAAATAAGCCCTTTACAACTCCTGAAGGAGCAAAAGCCCCGCTATCGTGCTTCAGGAAAACGAAGTTCAGACGATAAGGAACCATCAGAATGGTAGTGGCCGAGGTCAATCTTTGGGGAATGCGCGCTGGGGCTGTGGCTTGGAATACAGCCACAAACTACGGCTTTTTTGAGTTTGAGCCTGAGTTCCTGAAACTGGAATTGGATATCTCTCCTTTAAAAATGCCCTTGGCTGAGGCTCGAAGTGGCAAACGCATCTTTGCGTTCCCAACACTCAATCCCGAAACATTCCAAGGTCTGCCCGGCTTATTGGCCGACAGTCTTCCCGATAAATTCGGCAACCGATTGATCGAGGAATGGTTGGCGCGCCAAGGCCGAACGGTGCAAAGCATGAACCCGATAGAAAAATTGTGCTACATCGGTTCGCGCGGAATGGGTGCTTTGGAGTTCAAGCCTGCCATCGCTTCGTTCAAGAATGCTTCGGAGCCGCTACAGGTCAACGAGCTGGTGCGCTTGGCAAGCGACATTCTGCATCAACGCAACTCGCTCGAAACCAATCTGGAAAAACCCGAAAATCACGGCATTGAAGATATTATCCGTGTGGGAACTTCTGCTGGAGGTGCGCGAGCCAAGGCAGTCATCGCCTACAATCCCGAAACGGGCGATGTGCGCTCCGGTCAGGCGCAGCATTCCGAAGGCTTCGATTATTGGATCATCAAATTCGATGGTGTGAGCAACGACCTGCTAGGCGACCCGCAAGGCTACGGGCGCATTGAATATGCCTATTACTTGATGGCAAAGGCTTGCGGAATCAACATGACCGAATGCCGATTACTGGAAGAAGGCGGCCGCGCGCATTTCATGACCAAACGTTTTGACCGCGTAGGCACGGAAAAACTGCACATGCAAACGCTTTGCGGCATCGCGCATTTCGATTACAACATGCCGAATGTCTATTCCTACGAACAGGCATTTCAGGTAATGCGGCAACTACGACTACCCTACTCAGACGCGGAAGAGTTGTTCCGAAGAATGGTGTTCAACGTACTCTGTTTCAACTGTGATGACCACACGAAGAACATTTCATTCTTGATGGACAAGCGTGGCGAATGGCGGCTTTCTCCTGCGTATGATATGACCTATGCCTACAATCCTGAGAACCGCTGGCTGAAACAGCATCAGATGGCGGTGAACGGAAAACGCGAGAACATCTATCGGAGCGATTTGTTGAAAGTGGCCAGTGAAATGAACATCAAAAGGGCGTTGGAAATAATCGCCTCCGTTCAGCAAGCGGTTGCAAATTGGTCGAAATACGCTGAAGAGGCTGGAATGCCCATCGGCCAGATCGATAAAATCGACCGATTGATCAATCCCTAATTACTTGCCCTTAGCGGCAGCCCGCTTGGCGCGCTGCATCGGGTTCTCATCAGGACGATCAATTCCTTTGAAAAGCTCGAAACGAGTAGGCTCCTGTTTAGGTGGCCAGTAGTTGTTGTTTCGGTCGATGTCGGCTGTTTCCAAAGTCGGGTCCAGCACTACGCGCACGAGTTCCTTCTCGGAGAAAAACACCTTACTCACCTTCTTGTCGTTGGTCTTCCATATCTCGGCCGGAATACGATGCGTTTCTTTGGTTCCGTCTGAATACTCCAATTCGAGAATGACAGGCATTACCAATTCTCCGGGCGATGAAATATCGATCTGGTAATAGTTCAACTTGGAATTGAGAAGCTCTTTTTCGTTCTCGGAAAGGCGAGCCATGTAACGATCGTAATCTTCGCTATCCAGAATGGTCCATTTGAAGCGGTCGTATTCGTTATTGTAGAAATCGCGGGTTCGAGCATCTTTTTCAACCACACTTTGGAAAGCGTTCTCATTCCGCATATCACTGATGTACTGTTCCTTCGCATCTTCTTGCTTCTTGGCCAGCGGTTTCTCTACCGAAGGATCCTTGGTATCAACCTGAAACCACTTCACGGCATCCAAGCTCTGATCCACGTGTTCGGTGGTATAGAACCAGCCTCTCCAAAACCAATCGAGGTCAACGCCTGAAGCATCTTCCATCGTGCGGAAAAAGTCTGCTGGAGACGGATGTTTGAAGGCCCAACGTCTTGCGTATTCCTTGAACGAATAATCGAAAAGTTCGCGACCCATCACAGTTTCGCGGAGAATATTCAATGCAGTGGCGGGCTTACCGTAAGCGTTGTTCCCGAACTGAAGAATGCTTTCACTGTTGGTCATGATCGGTACCATTCCGTTCTTATCGCCTTTCATGTAATCGACAATATTCGGAGCAGGACCTCTTCTGGTAGGAAAATCCTTATCCCATTCTTTCTCGGTCAAATATTCCACAAATGAATTCAAACCCTCGTCCATCCAGGTCCATTGGCGCTCATCAGAATTGATGATCATTGGGAAGAAATTGTGGCCCACTTCGTGAACAATTACCCCGATCATGCGGTGCTTAGTGTCTGCCGTGTAAGTGCCATCCTTTTCGGGTCTTCCAAAGTTGAAACAGATCATCGGATACTCCATTCCGATCCTGTCGGCATGGACGGAAATGGCAACAGGATAAGGATAATCAATCGTGTATTTGCTGTAGGTTTTGAGCGTATGGGCGACAACGCGCGTAGAATATTGCTCCCAAAGTGGATTTCCTTCCTTCGGATAATAACTCATTGCCATCACTTTCTTGCCCGCGATGTCAACGCCCATCGCGTCCCAAATGAATTTTCGTGAGGTTGCAAATGCAAAGTCGCGCACATTCGTGGCCTTGTAGGTC
The DNA here is from genome assembly GCA_021741075.1 of Flavobacteriales bacterium. Taxonomy (GTDB): domain Bacteria; phylum Bacteroidota; class Bacteroidia; order UBA10329; family UBA10329; genus UBA10329. Next base: position 30,744 of record JAIOYO010000002.1, read on the forward strand.
CAGGTTTTCTTCTCAGTTGTTCCTTCCTTCTCATTCTCTTCTGCGTCTTTCTGCGTAACGATGATGACGGGTTCGGTAGCTGTTTTCGCCTGATTGAACTTGTCCATTTGTGCCGAAGTCAATACTTGGCTATAGTTCTGGCAGAATCCGGTTGCACCTACAATATGATCGGCCGGAACGGTGATGTTCACTTTATAGTCTCCGAACGGAAGTGCAAATTCACCACTTCCCAAGAACTGCTTGTGCTGCCATCCTTCCACCTCATTGTAAACACATAGCCGAGGGAAGAACTGCGCAATGGTGTAGAGGTAATTCTTGTCCTCTGGAAAGTATTCGTATCCCGAACGACCACCGATCTTCATCCGGTCGTTGATGTTGTACGACCATTTGACCTTGATCACTGTTTTTCCCTTCGACTTTAGCGCTTTTGGAAGATCCACGCGCATCATGGTGTTCACCACGGTAGCCTTCAGGTCATTTCCAGCGGCATCTTTCACGTATTCCATCTTGAAACCACCATCAAAATCATTGTGAATCCGCCCGAGGTCTCCAAATCCCATTCGGTCGTTTATTTCGGCCGTACCGATCTTCTTGGTGTCGCTGTCCTTGGCGCGCATGTTCTGATCCAGTTGCAGCCACAGGTAGGTCAATTCATCTGGCGAATTGTTCCAGTAAGTAATGGTGCTTGTTCCATACAGGCGCTGTGTGGCATCGTCCAGTTCAATGTCCATGTCGTAATCGACCTGCTGCTGATAATACTCATGCCCAGGTGCTCCACTTGCCGTGCGGTACACATTTGGGGTGGGAAGTTCCTGTCCGAGCTGCGCAAACTTGCTGGCGCTGTTGTTCTCCTGAGAGAAAAGGAAAAGAGGAGAAAGGAGAAAAAGAAGAATGGAAATGCGTTTCATACTGTTTGAATAGAGCGTGCAGAATTCTCTTAGAACGGAATTCGTTGGGCGGCCAAAAGTAAGGAAATGCCTCCCGACACTATGGAAAACACCGTGTTCCAATGAGCTTGTTTAACACTTATTGTCTTTATGAGTGCGTATTGCACCATGAATATCAGCCCGACAACCAACAATTGACCAAGCTCAATGCCGATGTTGAAGGCAAAAAGCGGCATCAACAGTTCATCACCCAAAAGCGAGCGCAGGTAATTGGAGAAGCCCATTCCGTGGATGAGGCCGAAACCAAGCACCATGAAATAAGTTGCCGTTGCTGTTTTTTGCTGTTTCGCGATAAGGTTTTTAGCGGCTGTTGCAGCAATCGTTATTGGAATGAGAAATTCAATCCAAGCTGCATTCACAGGAATGATGTTCAGAACAGCTAACGCAAGCGTGATGGAATGCCCGACCGTGAAAGCAGTGACGAGCACGAGAATTTTCTTCCATTCGAAATACTGATAGGCCGCACACAGCGCCAACAGGAACAGCATATGATCATAGCCGTTAAGATCAGTAATGTGCTCAAATCCGAGCTGGAAGTAGGTTGGGAACATTAATCGAAGATCACCTTCGCACCATACACATTCTCCACCGACACGCCCAGATTGAGGTAACCCGTAAGCAGGTTCTTCTCCTTGTCCCAATTCAGGTCGGAGAACCACGTTTTCATTCCCTCGCGTCTGATCGGGTTGGAAGTGCTGTATCGAATCACCTTCCCTTTCAGGCCAGCATCCGTGAAGGTGAAGGTCTTCTCCCAAAAATAGAGGTCAGAAGCTGTTTCGGGAATACCCTGAAGCTTGCTCAACCACTCAGCATCAAACATGTCATGAAGCAAATGCTCAAGTGTAATTTGTAGAGTGTCGTTTTTTAGGTCGAACACGAATGGCACCGAAACCTGCCCCACGCGTGGCTCCTTTTTCTTGTACCAACCACGGAAACGGTTGCTCGCCTCTTTCATATAACCTACATACCATGTTTGGCTGGTTTCCGTCAAGCGGTCGGGATGCGTGTCGTACCACCACAGCCATTCGTAAGGATGGATCTCGGGATGGCCCGTGTGGTTGTAATCAGCCACAAAGGCTCCGTAAAGTCCGAAGGTGGTGTGATCTGAGCCGATGTTCGGATGTTCCTTCGATGAGTTGGGCTGCATGACCGGATAGAACTTCTCGTTGAGCAGCGGTAGATATTCCTGTGGTGGCGTGATCTCGCAGTGCATTCGGTAGCGCTTGATGTTCTCCAGCGTTTCGGGATAGATCCAAGGCGCCTCATCAAAGTTCTTGATGCGATTGAACCGGTTCTTGTCGCGCTGCTGCTTAATGCCGACCCAAGTAAGGTCAATGTACTTTCTGATGCGCGGAATGAGGTTGAAGTTGACGTCATATTCCGTGAAGCGAGGGCCGTGGCCTGGAACACGGATGCCATCTCGTTCGGTTCCTACGAATTTCTGTTTCGTCATATTCAGCGCCTTCCATTTATAGCCGAAAATGCTGATGATCCAACCCGCTTCGCCCACGCGGTGCCGCTGGCTTTTTGATGGCAGAACGCTATCAATCGAAAACGCTTTTACAAGGTCAACCAGTTCTTCGTTCAGGCTGTCGTTGTCGCTGATGAACTGTCGGTCTTTGGTTAGCAGAAGCCAGTTTTCCGAGGTTGGTACGTAGGACGAAACAATCAGGTTGTTCTGACCGAATGATTGAAGAAAAAGGAAAAAGGAAATAAGAGAAATAGTGATTGTTCTAAACATGAGATTGCTTCTTTCCTCGCAATGAAGAGGCTAATTATTTACCGTCCGTTCTACTAAAATCGACCTTGTCTCCAACGGCAACTCCGTGAATGTCACAGAATCCCTCGATCAGTTCCAAAACATACTTCGCGGGTCCTTTTGACGGAATGGATCTGTCTGATTTCGGTACACAGTATTTGGCAATGCTCTCTATGGTGCCATCTTGTTTGATGTAGAGAATATCCAGCCCCATCAACGTGTTGTGCATCCAAAACGAGCGGGGCTCTTCCTCCTCAAAAATGAACAGCATTCCTTGCGTCTCAGGCATGCTCCAACGATGCATCAAACCGATGGTGCGTTCACTTTCAATATCAGCAATCTCAATGTCGATCTTCCGAATGGTGTCACCAGTTGCCTTCAGCAAAATCAGCTCTCCTTCCTTCTTGAACTGCGGACCTGTTGGGCGGACTTCCGACTTACCCATGTCCTTTCTGTCAGTTTTAGTTGATGTTCCAGAATCGCTTTCGCAGCCTACAAATCCGGCAACCAATAGTGCCAAAAGGATGTTTTTCAACTTACTCATTTTCTGTCCTTCGGAAATGGATATACTCCGTTCAAATTATTTAGATCGGCCAAGCGGTTCGAGGGGTCAATCGTGATGCTCTCGATCTTTTGCTTTTTCAGACCCACCTCAAAAGTATAGTTTGGATTCGTCCATTCCCAATCAGGAAGTATGGTCCTGTCCGTTTGCCCTTCTTCGGCTGGTTTTTCGCCACGCATCAACCCAACCGGAATGTAATACCAATTGGTGTTTCCGTCCTTGTCAACGATCTTGATATCTAGTGGCATTGGAAGCTGACCGATTCGTTTCAGCTCGATGACGGTTCGACCCTTCTTCTCTTTTTCAATTTCTTCGATGCTGTAATCAATGACCTGCGTAGTTCCAACCCACAGGTCCATGAACCAATTGAGTTCAAGTCCAGAGGTTTTTTCCATCACCCGAAGAAAATCGTTCGGAGTTGGATGCTTGAAGCCCCATTCATTGAAGTAGCGCTTCATACCTTTCCAAAAGGCTTCTTTTCCAACGATGTATTCCAATTGCATGAGGAAAATGGAGCCTTTTACATAGGATGAAATTCCGTAGCAATAGTTGGTCTGAAAATGGTCTGCATGGGTGGTCAGCGGCTCTTCTACCCCGTTTTTGTGCAATTCCGCCAAGCGTTGAATGTCGTTTGCATGTGGGTTGGAAACGGGCTTAGAACTCAGCGCATTGAGCACATGATCCTGAGCGTAAGAGGTAAATCCCTCGTCCATCCATGGATATTTACTCTCGTTTGTGGCAAGCACTCCATAGTACCAATTATGAAATGCCTCGTGAACAGTTACACTTAACAGCCCGCCATAATTTCTGCCGGAAGTTATGAGTGTTGCCATCGGGTACTCCATGCCTCCATCTCCTCCTTGAATGACCGAGAATTGTTTGTACGGATACTTGCCGAATTTCTCGTTCATTAGGGAGAATGCACCTGTGAATTCATTCTGCAATCGCAACCAATGCCCGCTCGTATCAGGCAAATAGAGGAAATGTAAGGTCGGGCCATCGGGAACCTGCGTGGTATGATGCACATAATCCGGGTCAGCTGCCCAAGCGAAATCGTGTACCTGTGGTGCCACAAAGTGCCAAGTTAGTTTTTCTCCAAGTGGTGGCTTTACCTCCACTCCCGGAGCGGCATATCCGTGTCCGATCTCGTTCGGGTTTTGCAAATAGCCAGTTCCTCCGATCACGTACTTTTTATCGATGGAGATTTTCACATCAAAATCGCCCCAAACACCATAGAATTCTCTTCCTACGTAAGGATCAGAATGCCAGCCTTCGTAGTCGTATTCGGCCATTTTCGGATACCATTGCGTCATGGAATAATCGATGCCTTGCGCATTATCGCGTCCGCTTCTTCTTACCTGCAACGGAACTTGGGAGTTGAAATCCATCAGAAACTCCGATTTCTGTCCAGGTAGAATTGGCTTGGCAAGATCAACTTCCAGAACGGTTCCCTGAACGTGAAATTTCAAGGGCTGTCCATCCTGGGTGAACTTACCGATCTTGTGATAACCGATTTCTTCGGGCGTCAGTTTCGAAATTCTGTCGGCTACTCTTGGGTCTGCATCTCTAATGGTCCGAGAACGAATATCCATCATGCTGCCAGGCTGAAAAGCATTGAAATAGAGGTGATAGAAAACCTTTGTGAGCGTATCGGGAGAGTTGTTGGTGTACACCAGTTTTTGCTTGCCAGAAAATTGATGCTTGGCCGCGTCCATGTCAATCTCCATTTGATAGGAGGCGTGTTGCTGCCAATAGCCGTGCTGCGAAAACAGCCGGGAAGAAATTAACATCAAAACCACCACGAGTCTTATCTTATTCATAGAAGTGAAACGCATTTTTTAAGATTCTTTTCAATGATTTGGAATCAGAAATTCCATTTAAAGTCATTATAGTAATTGACAAAACAACCACTTCAATCGTCCAATTACTGTATCTAAAATCATTGCTTGGAGCAATTATCAGATACGGCAGCCAATAAAGCAAAGCGCTAATTCCCATCCCCAATAAAAACAATCTCTGCTCAGAATTTGGTCTAAAGAAAAGGAATGTCAGAACGATCAATAGCAATGATAAGTATGGAATCAAATTGTAAAAGCCGAACCGAGACAATCTTGTAATTAAATCGTTTTCGATTTTTAACAATGCTGACTCATGATTCATCGCGTATCTTTTCAAATCTAAGTTTTCGTCTCCTTTCCAATAGCTGGTGTGAAAAATGTACGCCATATAAGGCCTCCATCTTCCGTTTCCTACTAGTTCGTTTAATGACCGAATTCTAATACGAACATAATCTGCAGGATGATTAATTATAGAGCGTAGGCCGGTATTAAAAAACGCTTTACCATACTCTGGGTCTTCCCAAACTTTTGGTTTAATTATGCCTGAACCAAAAACTATTGAATTATTGCTAGCATCGTTGTAATAACGTTTTAGTACTTCAACATTGGCCGAATCGGCATTCTCGAAAGCATCAACAGGAATTAGCATTTCGTCACTTTCAATAGATAAACCTGCTAGGTTCCAAAACACCAACTGGTTAATTAAATAGGGGTATCGAACCTCTACGCCAATTTGGTTGATTTTTTTTGACGCAAAAACCATAGAAAGAATAAACGTACAACTAAATAAGACCTTCACAAACCATTTAGCTCGCGCTTGCATTAAATCAAACGTCATCATAAAAACCAACGGGATTACAGCGGTAATCGCGTTATGTCTGACACCACATGCAACCATCAAGAAAAGCCATATTACTGGCAATAAAAAAAACCAAAACTTTGATTTTTGGCTTTTGATTGGTTTTCTTATTGCCAAATAAAGTCCTAGCGAAAAAAGAATGGTTGACAGCATCAGCGCATCTTTCCAAACAGAGGCCATCATAAACCAGGTAACAGGAAAAAAGCCTACAAAAACAAGGGCCAAAGCCTTTGCAACTAACCCTCTGTTATTTAAGGCAAACTGCACTATCAAGCCCAACCCAATCCAATAAAGAATGGATTGAAGCACGAGTAATCCTGATGGACCTTCAATAATAGCATTGGTCAATTTCCAGATTTGGATAACCATTGGAGGATGCCAGTCTGAAACAGGTATAATTCCATTTAGTTGGTACCATTGAGATAGAGAGTCATTTCCCATGCTTCCTGGGAAGAAGAGCCAAATGGAAAAGGAGCAACAAATTGCAACTACAAACCAATAAATGGAATTAGCTTTTAAGGTCACAATTATTTGTTTACACCAACCAACTTGAACATGAACGCATATTCAAGGGCCGTTTCTTTAAGACTTTCGAAGCGTCCGCTTGCACCACCATGACCCGCTTCCATATTCGTATGTAGAAGCAGCAAGTTATTGTCTGTCTTGTTCACTCTCAATTTTGCGACCCATTTGGCTGGTTCCCAATACTGCACTTGACTATCATGAAGTCCGGTGGTGACAAGCATATTCGGATAATTCTGAGCCCTAACATTATCGTAAGGAGAATAGCTCAGAATGTAGTCGTAATACTCTTTTTCGTTCGGGTTTCCCCATTCGTCATACTCGCTAGTGGTCAGCGGAATGGTTTCGTCCAACATAGTTGTAATTACATCAACAAAAGCCACCTGAGCTACCACGCCTTTCCATAAATCTGGACGCATGTTGACCACAGCACCCATCAGCAAACCACCGGCCGATCCGCCCATGGCAAATAGTTTTTCGTTGGTCGTGTAGCCGTTCTTGATGAGGTAATCGCCACAATCAATGAAATCTGTGAAGGTGTTTTTCTTGTTCAGAAGTTTACCATTGTCATACCACTGTCGGCCCATTTCCTGTCCGCCACGGATGTGCGCCAAGGCATAGACAAAACCGCGGTCGAGCAAGCTTAAACGAACAGAACTGAAATACGGATCCATGCTTGCTCCATACGAACCGTAAGCATAAAGCAAAGTCGGATTGCTTCCATCTTTCTTTATTCCTTTTCGGTAAACGATGGAAACTGGCACCTGTGTTCCATCGGTTGCAGTTACCATTACTCGTTCGGTTGTGTAATTATTGCGGTCAAAATCTCCAATGACCGGTTGCTCTTTCAGCAACGTTTTTTCCTTGGTTCGCATGTTGTAATCCAAGGTTGACCAAGGTGTGGTTAGGGATGAATATCCATAGCGCAGCACTTCGGTATCGAAATCCATATTGGTTCCGATGTAGCTGGTGTAGGCCGCCTCTCCGAAGTTGAGATAGTGCTCCTGCTTCGATTTTTGATCCATGATGCGCAGCTGCGGAAGACCATTTGTCCGTTCGTTCACTACCATGAAGTTTTTGAAAATCTCAATGCCTTCAAGCAGTGTTTCTGGTCGATGGGCAATCACTTCTTTCCAGTTCGATTTTGCCGGTTTATCAACCGTTGTTTCCATCAAACGGAAATTCTGCGCATCCCAATTGGTGACGATATAAAGCTTGTTCTCAAAATGTGTGACGTTGTATTCGTGATCTCGCTCACGCGGTTGAATGACTTTGAATTCTCCTTTCGGGTTGGAAGCATCCAACATTCGGTATTCCGAAGACACTGTTTGAAAAGATCCGATGAAGATGTAGCCCTTGCTTTTTGTTCTCCATGCATAGCAAGAAAACGTCTCGTCTTTTTCCTTGAAAACCTCCACATCCGAAGTTACTTCTGTTCCCAGTTCGTGGCGTAGAATGCGGTCTGTGCGAAGCGTTTCGAGATCTTTTCCTATGTAGAAAAAGGTCTTGTTGTCTGCTGCCCAGGCTCCTCCGCCCGCGCATCCGGCAATGGTTTCAGCATACATTTCCCCAGTCTCCAAATTCTTGAAATACATGGTATAAATTCTGCGGCTTACCGTATCAATCCCGAATGCCGCAATCTTGTTGTCATCGCTTATTTCAATTCCGCCAAGCGAGAAATAGTCGTGGCCCTCAGCCAATTTATTCTCATCAATGAAAACCTCTTCGGGCGCGTCCATCGAACCCTTTCTTCGGCAATGCAATTGGTATTCTTTGCCTTCTTCATATCGGGTGTAGTAGAAGTAGCCATTGTCTTTGTACGGAACGCTTTCGTCATCTTCCTTGATGCGACCACGCATTTCCTTATAGAGGTCTTCCTGAAACTGCTTGGTGTCTGCCATTACGTTTTCGGTGTAGGCGTTTTCTTCTTCCAGGTATTTGATAACCTCTGGGTTTTCGCGCTCTTTCAACCAGAAATAGTTGTCGGTTCTGGTATGACCATGAATGGTCATTTCGTGCGGTTTTACTGCCGCAATAGGTGGTTTCATATCTTCTTGACCTTTATTGTTTGAGTTACAGCTAAGAATCGTGGAGACCGACATCACAATTCCAGTAATTTTTAAGTATTGATTCATCGTGTATTTGATTCTCATGACATTTTTTTAGCTGCACAAAATTGTAGAAAGTAAATCACTTGGCTTTTTAAGGAATTATTCAACCCCGTGTGTTTCCTTGATTTGATACAGTTCTGCAGGCGGCATTCGCTTCGCAGCTAAGAAATACAAAAGGGTGTTAAACGCCAACGTGAGTTTTTTTCGAAAAGTCCATTGCGACATACCTACCTCCCGTTTTCGCTTTTCGTAAAACAGTATTGCAGGTTCTTTTTCGATTAGAAGTAATAGTAGCAATCCATTGATTCCGGACCTCATCTTGGTTTTCAGTTCGGAGATGAGCAATTTGTCGAACAAACAAAAATCAAAACCACCCGCTGGCAGATTATGTAATCCAAAAATTCTAAGCATTAGATTGAAAATCCAAGCAAAAAGTTTGGTCGAAACCGAATCGTGTCTGCGTTCTCGTGCGGCAATTATGACCTTATTACCTTCTTTCCATTTTTGAAACATTTCTTGGATGAGTAGTGGAGGGTCTTGAAGATCGGCACTCATTACCACCACACAATGGCCCGTTGCGTATTCAAAACCGGCAAAAATGGCGTTGTATGAGCCAACATTGGCTGCCAACCCTATTACCTTGGTTTTATTCGGATTTAAACGATGAAAATGAACCAGCTCAGTAAGCGTTCCGTCTCCGGAGAAATCATCGATAAAAACATACTCAAATTTCACGTCAATAGAAAATCGCTTTTCGTTTTCGAGTAGTGCAGCCGTTGTAATGGGAATGTTTTTCTCATTGTTGAAGCACGGAATGACGACCGAGATTTTAGTCATCGGAACTTGAATAAGGGAGAATCGTGCTGAGGATGAAAATTCTGGAATAGGTCTTTCATTACCTTCTCATTTGGTGCAAAATCGAAATCATCACTTTTCGAAAAAGCAACTTATGGATTCAATCACCGCGTTTTGGTTGTCTGTTGTAAGGTCGTAGAAAAGTGGAAGCCGAACCAATCTATTGGTAAAAGAATCCGAATTTTTCAATTCCCTTCCATCATATTTATTTGAAAAATAATCAGACCGATGAAGCGATTGAAAATGAAATGTAGCCGCAATTCCTTTTTCGGCCAAATAAGAAATCAGCCTATCACGCTGGGGCTTAGATTCGGTAATGAGATAAAATGTATGTCCGTTATGATTGGCGTAGGCTGGAATCTTAGGTCGCTCAATTTTCCCTTGGTTTTCCAGCGTTTCAAACGCTTCAAAGTAGTTGTTCCAAAGACCAACTCTTCTGGCATTCACATCTTGAACTTTAGGTATCTGCGCCAAAAGAAAGGCCGAATTGAATGCCGATGGATAAAACGAAGAACCCAAATCGACCCATCCATAGTTGTTGACCTTGCCATCTTTGAATTCTTGGCGATTGGTGCCCATGTCCCAAACAATCTCTGCGCGTGAAACAAGTGCTGGATTGTTGATGAGAATCGCACCTCCTTCTCCACAGTGGATGTTCTTGGTTTCGTGAAACGACAGCGCTCCAAGTGTTCCGATTCCTCCTAGTGCCTTGCCTTTATAGGTGCTTCCTACGCCCTGCGCATTGTCCTCAATCATGTGCAGAGAATGCTTATCGGCAATGGCTTTTAGGGTGTCCATTTCGCACGCAACTCCTCCGTAATGAAGCGCGACAATCGCTTTGGTTTTTGATGTGATGAGTTCCTCAACTCTTGATTCGTCAATGGACGGATGGTCTGGTCGGCTGTCTGCAAAAACGATTTTCGCTCCAAGATTAGCAAAAGCATTTGCCGTAGTAACAAAGGCATAGGAAGGAATAATAACCTCATCTCCTTCTCCAATATTCAATAATAATGCTGACAGTTCGAGGGCGGAAGTGCAAGAGGTGGTCAGAAGCGCTTTTTGGTAACCAAACTGTTTCTCCAGTTCTTGTTGACATCGATTTCCGAAAAAACCATTTCCGGCAAACTGTTTTGAATCGAAAACCTCCGATAGCAAGGCTTGCTCCGTTCCTAACACCAGTGGCCGATTGAATGGAATTTCCATTTACCTCAAGCAAATTGATTTGCGTTCAGTCCCAACCAATCTAAACTCGAATTGCAGAAAATATTCTCCAAATCCTGTTGTGGAAGATTCATCTCTTCAATGAATTTTCCGATTTCCAAATCGCCTAGCGGGAATGGATAATCGCTTCCCAAACAGACTTTTTCGGAACCCACTTTGTCAATGATGAATTTAAGAGCATCTGCATCATGTGTAATGCAATCGACCCAAAACTTGCTTAGGTAATTGCGTGGGTTTACATCATTGTCAATAGCCACGAGGTCGGGGCGGCAATTGAAACCGTGTTCAATTCTACCAATTGTTGGAATGAAAGAGCCACCAGCGTGGGCGAAGCAAACTCGAAGGTTTGGCAGTTTTTCAAATATTCCAGCAAACACCATCGAGCAAATAGCTCTTGATGTTTCGGCTGGCATTCCTACCAACCACGGCAGCCAGTACTTCTTCATTTTGTCCATTCCCATCATGTTCCACGGGTGCACAAAAACCGCCATTCCGAGGTCTTGACAGGCTTCGAAAATGGGAAAGAACTCAGGTTCGTCAAGATTCTTATCGTTTATGTTTGAACCAATTTGCACGCCTGGAAATCCCAGCTCTTTGCAGTGCTGCAATTCATTAATGGCAAGGTCAGTATCTTGCATGGGAAGGGTTCCCAACCCGATGTAATGCTTCTTGAATGGCGCGATGGATTGGGCCAAATCATCGTTCAAAAAACGTGCTACCTCCGCGCCATCTTCGGGCTTTGCCCAATAGGAAAACAGCACCGGAATAGTACAAACTACCTGCACTTGCGTGTTGAATTGTGCATACTCCGGAATACGAATTTCTGGGTTCCAGCAGTTCTCCGTTATCTGTCGGAAGAATTTACCGCCTTGCATCATATTGGCCGTTCCAGGTTCAATATGGTCGAGCATGATAAAATCGCCATAGCCAAACTTGCGGGCAAAATCGGGCATTTTGCGCGGCATGATATGGGTATGCATGTCTATCTTAAGCAAGCTTCCCGTCTTTTAGCATTTGTGCATATTCCTTGGCAAAATAGGTAAGGATTGCCGAAGCGCCCGCTCGTTTAAAACTCAAGAGCATTTCGGGCATGGCTTTGTCGTAATCGAGCCAACCGTTTTGGGCTGCAGCTTTTAGCATGGCATATTCGCCACTTACGTTGTAGGCTGCTATTGGCAATTCAAACTTTTCTTTGAGAAGATGGATAATGTCTAGGTACAACAGCGCTGGCTTTACCATCAGAAAGTCTGCTCCTTCAGACGCATCTAATTCTGCTTCGCGAAGTGCTTCCCATTTGTTGGCTGGATCCATCTGGTAGGTTTTCTTGTCGCCCGATTTTGGTGCGCTGCCTAGCGCATCTCTAAACGGTCCGTAGTAGGCACTTGCATACTTGGCGGTGTAACTCATTATGCCCACGTTCTCAAAATCTTCGTCATCTAACTCTTCACGAATGTGCTGAATGCGTCCGTCCATCATATCCGATGGACCAATAATATCGATACCCACTTCTGCCTGTGCCACGGCCATTCTTCCAAGAATATCGAGCGTTTCGTCATTCAAGATTTTCCCATCTTCCACCAAGCCATCGTGTCCATCAGAACTGTACGGATCCATGGCCACATCGCTGATTAAACACGTTTCTGGAAACTCCTTTTTCAACTTTGAGATGGTGCGCAGGTAGAAGTTCTTCTGGCTGTAACTGTAGGTAGCAGTTTTGTCTTTCAGCGAATCCTCTACCGCAGGAAAAAGCACAAACGAGCGCAATCCAAGGTTCATCGATTCTTCCACTTCTTTCAGCAATTTATCTTCCGAATAACGGTAGATGCCAGGCAGCGAACCAATCTCATCTTTAATTCCTTTTCCATCAACCATAAACAGCGGATAAATGAGGTTAGAAAGGTCTAAGCGCGTTTCGCGCACCATACTTCGTATGGTTTCTGTGGCGCGGTTTCTTCTAGGTCGTTCAAGCATTGTTCTTACGGTGTCGGCCAAAGGTATAAACCTGTTGGCAACAGCATATCTTTGCTGCATTCGATGATTTTCAAATCGCCATTATTTAAGCGCGTTTTAATTCTAGCATTTGGCGTTGGCTGTCTATGGTTGGGAATCACCACTTACCAAGGAGTTTCCTTCCTATTGAATCCAAACGTTTCTATAACACCAGATACGAGTCAATCAATCATTCCGAAGGGCACTCATATCATGACGCGCTTATTGCAAGACGCAATCAATCGAGAAAACATTGTCATGCTTCCGTTTGAGATGACTCACAAATTGAGATTGATTGATTTCCTGTTAAAGAACACACATTGGTTGAATCAGGATTGGAAGGCCTCAATGAAGCAATGGCGAGCAGAAATGTTACTTGATTATGGAAGCAGCGAACAGGCGATAACCCAAATTGAAGATTTGATGATTCAATTAGGCTACGCAACCGACCATGTGTCAGAAGAAAACGTCTACTTAATGAGGTTGTTGGCTGTGGCTCACCTAAGGGCTGGAGAACAAGAAAATTGCTTCAGCAATCATAATGCAAAATCGTGCATTTTTCCGTTCCACCCTCTGGCATATCATAAGACTGAAGAACATGTGACTAGAGCCAGTGAAATTTATTCGAAAATCTTGGCATTTGCGCCAAATGACCGAACAGCAAGGTGGTTATTGAATGTATGTCAAAGTGCTTTAGGAAACTACCCTAATGGTCTTGCAGAAGAGCTGCTTGTGCCTATTCCGCAGGCTTGTACCGAAGTAGATAGAGGCTCAATTTTCGAAAATAAAGCCGCAGCGCTTGGCATTGATGACGGAAGAGTGGCAGGTGGTGTGGTTATCGATGATTTTAACAATGATGGGTTGTTTGACCTATTCGTGTCATCGTTTGGTATAAAAGACCAGTTAAAATATTACGAACGTGTTGCTGACGGCACATTCGTAGATAAAACAAAGCAAGCTGGTATTCTGGGGCTTACTGGAGGATTGAATATGGTTCAGGCTGATTACAATAACGATGGACTGGTTGATTTACTGGTTTTGCGTGGTTCTTGGTTTGGGGCTTCGGGCTGCTACCCTAATTCGTTGCTAAAAAACCTTGGTAACGGAACTTTTGAAGACGTGACTATTGAAAGCGGGCTCTATTCTGAATTTCCAACGCAAGTTGCATGTTGGGGAGATTTTAACCTTGATGGATGGGTTGATGTTTTTATTGGGAATGAAGTACGCGATGAGGACGTTTACAACAGCAATACCAAGGAGGATGCATATCCAAGCGAATTTTATGTGAACAATGGCGATGGAACCTTCACCAACTTAGCAAGCAAATACGGTTTGGAGATAAATGGATTTGTAAAAGGTGCGGTTTGGACAGATATTGACAATGATCGATTGCAAGACCTTCTCGTATCCGTCAAAGGGAGAGGAAACCTTCTTTTTCACAACCAAGGAGGAACATCAATAGGTAATTGGTCATTCCAAAACATATCAAAAACAGCAGATATAAAAGACCCTATTCAAAGCTTTGGCGCTGCCTCGTTTGATATTGACAATGATGGGTTTCAGGACTTGATTATATGTGATTATGATGATATTAATAACACTCCCGAAAAGGCATTTGTGTCTGAAATGCTTGGCGAAAAAGCAGTAGTAACCATGGCCGTATATCACAATAATGGTAATAACACATATGAAGATATCACCCAAAAGGCTGGATTAGGCAAACAACTGTACACCATGGGATTCAATTATGGTGATTACAACAATGATGGGTTTCTTGACTTCTTTGCTGGAACTGGAGCGCCCGACTATTCATCCTTGGTGCCAAATCGGCTTTTCAAGAACGCTGGAAATAACCAATTTGAAGATGTTACCTTTTCTTACGGTTTTGGTTCTCTTCAAAAAGGACATGGGGTGAGTTTTGCCGACCTTGACCATGATGGTAATCTAGACATCTATCTGGTTCAAGGTGGAGCATTTCAGGGAGATCAATACCCAAATGCCTGCTATATGAACTCTGGGAATAACGGTTCTTGGCTATCGATGAAGCTGATTGGATCCAAGTCAAACCGATCAGCAATTGGTGCAGTAGTTAGGGTTGACTTTACAGATTCATTACATAACAAACGTTACCTATTTAGAACCGTTAGTTCTGGTGGAAGTTTCGGTGCAAATCCGTTTGATGTGCATGTTGGTCTCGGGAATACATCTACTATTGATTCAATAACGGTTACATGGCCAAATAAAAACCACACCACGCAAACGTTTAGGACAATAAGCGTAAATCAGTTCTTGGTTATTAGAGAAGATTCGGACCATATAGAAATCGTTCAGAAAAATAAAATTTCAATAGAATCAAACTCCACAAGTAGTGGGTCCTGTATCCTTGTTCCTAGTACAGTTAAAAATCAGTCAAACACATGGCGATGGTGAGGAATTGACAGAATAAGAATACAAATCCATTTCGCCTTCCATGGCCGCCCCAAGCAACCGCTTGAGCATAGGGGCAAGTACTCCGACTTTGCTGCCTCGCTATGTTCCATTCTTCAACTTTTCTATCGCTTCCCTCTCAAAGTTGGCGTAATCAAACTTGTCTTTCTGTTCTCCTTTCATGTTCTGTGTCGTTTTCAGTTTCCAAATTAATAATTCTTACTGCTGATACAGTTTATTGTACAGACTCTCAAAGGAGTTCGGTAATCCAATTAGGCTCTTTCAACCATTCGTTTCCATTACCATCAACCAAAACAAACAGCTTAGCTTTGCCAGCCGAAATGCTACGCACGCAAACACTCACGTTTTCTTATCCGAATGGAACGCCATTCGCATTTCCAGACCTGAATGTAGCTGCTAATGAAGCTGTGCTTGTTCTCGGAAACTCGGGAAAAGGCAAAACCACACTGCTTCATTTATTGGCAGGGTTGATGGATGCAACAGATGGAACCATTGTGTTGGATGGCACCAATATGGCCACGTTGAAAGGCTCGGCAAGAGACCGTTTTCGAGGTCAACACATCGGAATTGTGTTTCAGCAATCACAGTTTATTCGTTCTATAAGCGTGCTGCAAAACCTGCGCTTGGCGCGTTCGCTTGCTGGACTTCCTGAAGACGATGCATTTGCAGAAACCCTGCTTTCCGAACTCGGAATATCGGAACGGAAAAACGCCAGACCCAACGAATTAAGCATTGGCGAACGACAACGGGTTGCAATCGCTCGAGCATTGGTTACTAAACCCAAAATTGTGTTGGCCGATGAACCAACCTCTGCATTAGACGATGAAAATTGCGAAGCCGTGGCGGCACTTTTTGAACGAACAGTTACAGGTCATGGAGCGGCTTTGGTAATTGTAACACACGATCAGCGTTTGAAAAACAGATTTCAAAACTCGGTTTCGTTATGAGGATGTTGCAGCTAGCATACGCAAACCTAAAGGAGCATTTCCTTTCTACCATTCTTAGCGTAATGCTATTGGGAATTGGCGTAGGAATGGTCTCATTTATCGTCACGGTTAGCGAGCAACTTAACGACCGTTTTAACCGCGACATCCGTGGTATAGACATGGTGGTGGGCGCCAAGGGCAGTCCGCTGCAGCTCATTCTTTCGGCAGTATATCAAATTGACAACCCTACGGGGAATATTCCGCTTGCAGAAGTGAACAAACTGAAACGAAACCCACTCATTAAATACAGCATTCCGCTTTCGTATGGCGATAGTTATCAGGGCTACCGCATTGTGGGTACAGACTCGCTTTATCTAAAGCATTATGGGGCCACTTTTTTTGAAGGAAATGTGTGGAACCGCAGCATGGATGTGGTTTTGGGAAGTGCCGTTGCCGAAAAACTTAACCTAAAAATAGGCGCCCATTTTCATGGGAACCATGGGTTTGATGAAGAAGGTCACGCACATGATGATTCCCACTATAATGTGGTGGGAATTTTAAATGAAACAGGAACAGTTGCGGATAGGCTTATTCTCACATCTACCGCAAGTGTTTGGGATATTCACAATCATCATGAAGATGAACATGACCACGACCACGCTAGTTGCGACCATGACCATGTAAAGGATGCGCCCTCAGAAATTACTGCGCTATTAGTAAAATTTAAAAGCCCCATGGGCATCATGCAAATACCTCGTATGGTGAATGAAAAAACATCCATGCAGGCGGCAATTCCAGCCATCGAAATCAATAGGCTTTATTCCTTGATGGGTGTCGGATTTACTACCCTGCAAATCATTGGAATGGTGATTATGTGTATTGCCGCTTTAAGCGTTTTCATCTCCTTGCTCAACTCCTTAAAAGAACGGAAGTACGAGCTCGCACTCATGCGTTCGTTGGGCGCATCGCCCTTCAAACTTTTTGGACTTATCATTCAAGAAAGCTTGCTGCTTTGCTTAGCTGGTTACACGCTTGGCATCATCTTGGGAAGGGTTGGCATCATGCTACTTTCATCCATCGGAGAAGACCAATTTCAATTTTCAGTATCGCAAAGCGGTGTTGCTGATGTAGAAATTTGGCTGCTGCCACTCACGCTCTGCATCGGACTTGTTGCAGCACTCATTCCTGCCTTCCGTGCGTATCGTTCAGACATTTCAAGCGTTTTGAGAAATGAATAGACTCATCCCTTTTCTCTTTATCTCTTTATCCCTCTTTTCTTATTCAGAAGGAAAGGCGCAGCACAAAAAGGTTGATTGGCCGTTGCTTGCCAAAGTTGTTTGGGGCGAGAAATATTTCAAAGAGTATGACGAAACGGTCTTTTATCCCGATTTCAGCAAGGAAGTATTGGCATTGGATAGCGCCCTGATAGAAATTCAAGGATATGTGATTCCTGTTGATGTAGAATCTGGTTATTACGTGCTTTCGGCCAATCCGTATGCCTCTTGTTTTTTCTGCGGAAACGCAGGGCCCGAAAGCGTGATGGAACTTCAATTTCCAAAGTCGATGAAATCGGTGTTTAAGATGGATGAAATAGTCACGTTTAAAGGACGACTGAAGCTAAATTGGGATGATTTAGAGCACTGTAATTACATCTTGAAAAACGCCACGCCAAAATGATGCGGCTACTCATCGTATTTCTACTAATGATTAGTTCCTCTGCCGGATTCGCTCAAACATTGGTGAGTTGGGACACATTTGCGCAGGTTACTTTCTACCGGCAATACTCAGAAACATTTGGGTTTGAGGTAAACGTAAAACCACCCGAATTTGCGCCCAAATTATTGGCCTATCAAGGAAAAGAAATTTTGGTGAAAGGTTACGTTATTCCTGTGGATGTGGAGTTGGGTATGTACATGGTTTCGGCCAATGCGTTTGCCAATTGCTTTTTTTGCGGAAATGCGGGGCCAGAAACGGTTGTGGAGATTTTTCCTTCGAGCAAATTACCTCGTTTTAAGACGGATCAAATTGTCACGTTCAAGGGCATTCTTCAAATAAACAAGGAAGGAGAAATGAATGCCGTGCCTTATCAGCTATTTCAGGCCAAAGTGATTAACTAAGGTGCCTACTTCTCTTTCAGTGCTCCACTAAAAGTGTATTCTTCTTTAATCTTACCTTTTTTAGAAACAGTAGCCTTCCCTTCTATTTGGTCAACCAGCACCTTTCCTTCCCACTTAAGCGACATTCCTTTCTGATTTCTGTTGATGGCTTGAAAGTGATATACCGCATCTTCCATAAGCTTTTCAACTTTAGAAATGGCGTACTCGCCCATTTGAAAACCTCCGCGGTCGGCACTTCGCATTTGAACGGTTGACATTTTATTGGTTCGAAAACTCAACTCTTCTTCAAACGGCTCTTCCTTTTTCTTCTTGTCGGAAACTTCCTCCATGGTAATCACAAAAACCTTTCGATCAAGGAGTTTATCTTTTGGCCTTTTCTGTGCAAACGCACTTTGAACAAGAACTAGCAAGACAACAACCACAGACAATTTTCTTACAATCATGCTCATCCAAAGTTCCTTAAATACTCGATTTTGTCGTAAAGATTGGCTTTCAACTGACTGCCAGCTATTCTAAAATCTTGCATTTCGTCTGCCATATCCTTGTGCTTAAAAGGCAGCTCGCGGTCTTTCAGTAACACTCGGTCTTCAACTACGCGTTGAAGGTATTCTTCGTGCATTTTCAGTCTGTTCTTCTGGTTTTCAACCCGGTGCTCAACAAACGAAGTCAGTGTTTCTTTTAGTAACTGAATGTCCCTTTTTTCAACTGGATCAGACGCTTTTAAACCATAAATATCAACCATTCGCTGATAGAACAAAAGGTCTATAACCAACGTGTTGAGTTCTGATTGCCATTCGCGGGTTTCGCTATGGTTGCGCTGCGCCTGTTTTCTATCGTTTACCTCTACCGACATGAACCAAATATAGCTAGGATCAATGAAACTGAAATGCAAGGAACTTTCGCCCTCTTCGGTTGTTAGCTTTGCCGCGTGGATAGCTTAACACAAATTGTACTTGGAGCAGCGGTTGCTGAGGCCACTCTTGGCAAAAAAGTTGGCAATAAGGCGCTTCTTTGGGGCGGCATAGCGGGAACCATTCCTGATTTAGATGTGTTTTACATTAAGCTGATTGGCGGTGGAGCGATTGAAGAAATTGTGCTGCATCGGGGCATTTCGCACTCCATCACGTTTGCTGTTCTCATGGCTCCGCTCCTTGGCTGGATTGTGCATTGGCTTTACAGAAAGAAAAATGAAGCTACTTTCTTGCAATGGACCAATCTGTTTTTCTGGGCCATTTTCACTCATCCACTTCTCGACAGTTTAACTACCTACGGAACACAACTCTTTCTTCCCTTTTCGGATTATCGCGTAACCATTGCCACCGTTTTTGTAGTGGATTTGTTTTATACCATTCCATTTCTGCTGAGTGTGATTGCCGTCTCCTTCATCAACCGTACAAATGGCTGGCGCAGAAAAATCAATTATCTCGGACTCGGAGTTAGTTCAGCTTACTTGCTTGCAGGGCTAGTAAATAAATATGTGGCAAGCGATGTGTTCCGAAAAGACCTTGCTACTGAACCCGAAAAGAAAGAGTTGGTTTTTGTGGGAACCACACCTTTGAACATCGCTCTTTGGTATGGTGTGGCAGAATCAGACTCGGCATTTCATATTGGTTATTATTCCTTTTTTGATGAAACGAAAGATGTCTCGTGGGTTTCGTTTCAAAAGAACCACCACTTGATTGCGGGCATTGAAAACGAATATGGCGTTGAACGATTGAGATGGTTTGGTGATCAGCTTTTTGTGCTCACTCAATCATCGCCAGATACCATCAATTTTTATACACTTAAATTCGGGAGGAGTAGTTTCAAGTCTACAAGCCCAGATGAATCTTTCATTTTCTATTTCCAGATTATTCGCAATGCGGATGGTAGTTTGGCGTATGAATCTATTCGCAATACGGAAGGGTTGGATGTAAAAAAGCAGCTTGGGGAGTTAAAAGACCGAATTCTCGGTTTGAAACCATAATTCTCGGTTTGAAACTCAAATTTTGAGTATTCTTTAAATCCTTTTCCTAGATATACATGATACCTTTGGGTTTAGCATGACAATCCAAAATCCTCAGGTTTTTACTGACAAGCAACTCCAACGCCATTTTGATGACTTCGGGTTTGTGCGAATTAATTTGCTCAATCTGGAGGAAACAGAGGAGCTGTTAAATTCTTATGAAGCACTTCCCCGCCCACGAGAATCTGGGTTTCACTGTACTATGTTTAGTCCAGATGCGGATTTGAAAACGTCAGTCGATTCCATTATTAAAAACGCTTTGGTTGAAAAACTGAAACCACACTTTAAACAACACACTGCTCTGTATGGAAATTTTATGGTGAAAGAGCCAGGAGAAGAAAGCGACTGGTTTGTGCACCAAGATTGGACCTATGTGGATGAAGCACAACATGTAAGTGTTGCCGTTTGGGTCCCACTAGTCGACCTCACCGAGAAAAACGGTGTTCTGTGTGTTGTTCCTGGTTCCCAAAAGATTCCAAATACGGTTAGAGGCCCAGGGGTGCATGATCCGTGGACAGATTTGCATCAAGTCATCAAAGAAGAATATCACGAAAAAGTTTTTCTAAAAGCAGGAGAAGCTATAGTGTGGCACCATCGTTTGGTTCACTTCTCGCCACCAAACATGTCTGATGAGCCCAGAATTGCAGCAACGCTTATCTGCACTCCAACCAATGTGCCGGTGTATCACTACTGGAAAGATCCATTGCAACAAGGAACTTTGGCCAGAAAATACCAGGTCGATTGCCGTTTTTTCATGAACTATGACATTGTGAATGAGCCAGCTAATGTGCCGTTTTCAGGACTGGTAGACAGCCACTTCCCAGATTTGGACCTGAACAGACTGAAGTCATTTTCCAATGAGCCTGTCGATGCTAGCTTTGTACACGGACCTCCACTGACAACCAATGCATAGACGGGTATTAAAAGATGCTGAGCTGCAAGCCAGATTCGATCAGGACGGATTTGTGGTCATTGATATGTTCTCAAATCAAGAATTCAACGAGTTGAAATCGATTCTGAGCCAGCTCAATGAGGAGAAGAAAGACCTACAGTTCAATATCAATACCGATTACAAACTCAGTTTTTTCAGCACAGAACCTAATTATAGGAAACAGGTATTCAATTCGATTAGCGCGTTCTGCATGCCTGTTGTAAGTCGGTTTTTGGATGAATATGAACCGCTCATCGTGAACACGTTTGACAAGGAACCTGGCGAAGGAGAAGTACCCATTCATCAGAATTGGACATTCGTTGATGAATCGAAGGCCACTTCCGTATCGGTTTGGATACCGATGATAGACACCACACGCGTCAACGGAACAATGGAGGTGGTGAAAGGCAGCCATCGCGTTCTTTCAAGCTATCGTAGTCCCTCTATTCCGTGGGTGTTTGAAAACCTGCGGCATGAGATCAGAACCAAGTACATGGAACCGATTGATGCAAAGGTCGGTCAGGCCGTGATTCTGGATGATAGTATTCTGCATTACACCTCGCAAAATGATAGTGAAACCGTTCGGTCGGCCATTCAGCTGATTATGAAACCGAACGATGTGCCTGCCATTCATTATCACATACCTTCCACCAGCTCTGTTGGTGTAGATGTATATGAGGTGGATTGGGAATTTTTCACACGGTTCAATATGAATGAACCTCCTACAGGTGTGAAAAAGGTAGATGAATTGACCATCCACCAACATTTCCTTACCGAAGCTGAATTGGTTGATAGGATTGCACCATTGAAAGTCGCTGATCGCTGACCTATGCCAACATCCGGTTTAGCCAAATCCTTCATTGATTTGAAAACACTTGACGAGCGTGGTTTCACGTTGGTTTCCGCTCTTTCGCTAAAGGACATACTGAACCTGTTGATATTTTTCGATAAGCATCCTCATACTTCGAAGGGAGGCTCGTTTCATTCCACCATGGAACAGACAGAAGTTGACTACAAGAAAATGGTTGACGAAAAGCTAAAGTCTGTTCTTAGTGACCAGATAGAACTGATGCTGCCGGGTCATGAGATCCTGTTCGGCAACTTTTTGGTGAAAGAGCCCGGGGCGAGCGGAAGTGTGGGTATTCACACCGATTGGTCGTATGTTGACGAATCCGTTCACACGTCATACAACCTCTGGATTCCTTTGACGGATGTGAATGAGCACAACGGATGTCTACATGTGTGGCCCGAAAGTCACAGGTTCACTCCACGTGTACGGACAACCCCCTATGTTCCGTTCAGCACTAAAGAGCAGCAAATGGTCCAGTTCAACTCTGTAGCGGTTCTATTATCTGCAGGACAGGGAGTGCTCTACCATAGCGGCCTTCTTCATTATTCCAACCCGAACAATACACCAGATAATAGACCGGCCATTGCCTTGGTCATTGTTCCGAAGGGCGCACAACCGATGCATTACTATCGGCCAGAGCCGAACGGGTCAGAAGTGGAAGTCCACAAGGTGGACCGCTCGTTTTTCCTTACGCACCTGCCTCAGTCCCGACCAACAGGAACCAAATTAGTGAAGACTGACGAAGTGCCGGTGTTCACATTAAGTACCGAAAGCGTACTGGAATCAGATGCTACGCAAACCAAGGTTTCTAACTACTATGACGAGTGGACCGGGGCTTACAGGGATATTTATGGAGATGTAATCCAAGCATTCCGTCCGAAAGATGAGACCGCTCTTCTCAACTATATCATGCACAGCGCTAGGATTGAAAACGGCCAAAGGATAGTCGATGCCGGTTGCGGCATCTGCGGTCCTGCCATTTACTTCGCTCAGAACCGGGCGGTGCACATTGAGGCCATTACCCTATCGGGCGTGCAGACATCGATTGCAAACGAACGTATTTCTGCGGCCGGTCTACAAGAACTGATAACCTGCACTCAAGGCGATTT
Source organism: Flavobacteriales bacterium (assembly GCA_021741075.1). Taxonomy (GTDB): domain Bacteria; phylum Bacteroidota; class Bacteroidia; order UBA10329; family UBA10329; genus UBA10329. The sequence goes on from JAIOYO010000002.1 coordinate 53,793, forward strand.
CCGGCTAATGGATTCTCTTGTAACCAGCGGAATGGATGGTGTCATCTTCTTAGAATCGCTGGGGCATAGCACCAATGCACAAATGGCCATTCTGGCAGCCTACAGGGTGCTAAGGACGGGCGGCTTCATCTACATAAAGGACTTTTTTCCGCGAGAGTCGGCCAATCCAGAGATTCAACAGCGTATCGATAAAACAATAGACAACATCAATCGAGCATATAACTATGCCGTGCTCGACCTGAATAAGACATTGAGCCACCTTCGGAAAGCAGGGTTTGTAATAGATTTCATTCAAAGCCTGAACTTTGAAAGCGATACAGAAATTAGACGCAATTTTGAATCACAACACGGCATATCGGTTTTCGAAGGAGGGGAGTTTATGCCAGCAGAGTGGCTCGAAATAAGGGCTGTTAAATATTTTGAGGAGGATGATAGATAAGATTGCTTTTGACAGATTGGTGTTCACAGACCCAGAATTGAATTCACGCTTCAAATCTGAAGGATATGTGATTGTCAAAGGGTTCCTGTCTGAAAACGAGGTGGAACGCCTTGCAACGTTCTATGAAGAACATCCTTCTGAGAGACGTACTGGTTTTCACACGACACTGCACGACAGCCGACCTGATTATCGCGAGTCGGTAACGAATGAGGTGAATGACGTGTTCTACCCCAAAGCACAGAAATTACTGGTTGGATATGAACCTGTTTTTTCGTGTTTTACAGTAAAAGAACAGGATGCAGAAAGCGGTTTTGACCTTCACCTTGACTGGAGCATGGTGGATGAAAAACAGTTCACTTCTGTCACCATCTGGTCTCCACTTACAGACATCACAGATACAAACGGTCTACTCTGGGTTCTTCCTGGAAGCCACCAATTCGAATATACCATCCGTGGAGGACCTGGATTGAGACTGTGGTGCGAAAAGCCTGCGCATGAGTGTTCTCAACGTTTTTCCATCCTTGAGCTGAAGTTGGCAAAAGGAGACGCCATCATCTACGACCATCGGTTATTTCATGGGTCGCCACCAAATCAAAGTAATCAGCGAAGGGTAGCAATCAACTATTCAAGTATTCCTATAGCTGCTGAGTCCTTGCACTACCTGTTCAATGGAGATTCAGAAGTGCGAAGCCGATGTATCTCTCCTAATTACTATCATCATCATATCCTTGACTATCTAGAAAATTGTGGTTTATACATAAACCGTAAAGAAATTGGAGGCAGCTTTCTTACCCAATCAGATGTGAACACATTAGTTAGAGACTAGACAGCGGCACCGTGACGAATGGAAATATAGCAATGAATCTTATTATAAGTCTAAGGCACCAAATATGCGTGCAATAATGGATACAAGAAGCACTAAAAACACAACCTGGTTGCGCTTTTTCATTTCGCTATTGTCGGTTTGTTCGTTGACGTTGCTGGTTCGCCTAATAATGGATGGTTGGTTTTATCAGACGCAAAGTGACACAGTTTTCCCAACGTACATTTTCGGTTTATATAATGGTGGGACAAACGCAATGCCAGACACTTTTGGCTGTTTTTCAGGCATTTCGCATGGTCTAAACGCCTTGTATCATGCGGGATTTCGCAATATTTATGATCATCTCCAGGTTATCCTAGTGACCTTATGCATGGTTTATTGGGTGTTTGTGCTTTTGCCAAACAACTGGAACTCAAAAGGCCCGAACGCATTCATTTTGGTGCCAATATTCATTCATCTTAGTGATTTGGTGTTGCCTTTTGAGTTTTCAAAAACGGCCATGATTGTGTCTTTGACTGGATTTCATATTAGCAGTAACCGCGATGGATTCTTGTCTGCAGTTTTTGGTACTCTACTTATTTCCATTGGTTTTTGTATCAGGCCTGAGCCAGTAGTTATTATGCTAATCATGGCTTTGGCGCTATTTCCCTTGCAAGCCAGTCTCAAGTTTGTCAAACAAGGTGGTCGCACTTTGCTTTTAGCTGTATTGGCGATAGTTGGGCTAAGTCAATATTTTCTGAACTCAGACCGAACACCTTCAAACACACATTACAAAGAAATTAGACCATATGAATACGCCCTTGTAGATTTTAGGAAAAACGATTTAGAACTCACCGACTTTGAACCTTCGGATCAAGCTAAGATAATAGCCGCTCAGAGCTTCTTTTTTGCGGACAAAGAACAATTGAATGTGGCTTATTTTAAATCGATTGGAATTGCTCCGATAGACAAGAGTCCCGTTTCACTTGTTAAGTCATTTTTTAGGCCAAATTGGATTGCAGATGGATTGAAAAATTTTTGGAGGCGCACGTCTTCCATTAAATTTCATTTTTTCACCTTTTTGCTCTTGGTTCTAATTTTTTGGAATCAGCACCGTCAGATTTCAATTTACCTACTATTAATCACAGCCCTCATTGTTGTTGTAAGCGTATTTCTGAAAACTGAGCATCACTTCATTACGACCATTATGATGGCAGCATTGCTACTAATTGGCACAAACGAAAATGTTGGAAACTCCGCCAACTACTCCCAAGGCAAGTTTTGGGCTCTTTGCCTCTTTTCTTTAGTATTAGCTGGATTTGCCTTAGCAGAAAAAAAAACAATCACCCAGTCCTCTAGCCAAAAACACAATTACTACGCGCATGTAGCCAACGAAGTAGAACATCTGAATCCAAATTCCTTGGTTTTGAACATTTCGTTTTGGGACAACCTTCATTACAAACTTTATGCTCCTATTCAACCATTACAACATGAAAGTATGTCGGTTCTTGACGGAGGCATTTTGTATTTAAACCAGGAGTATCAAGAAATAATACAAATAAAATCTGGAGAAAGTGAGTTCATTCTTCAATTTATGAACTTCGCCATAACCAAGCAAAAGATTTTCGTTTCATCTCAGAAAAGAATGGATTTAATCATTGATTATTTAAATACTGTACACGGTACTTCGCTTAGGTGTAGCCAGATTAAAACTTTCAAACTTGAGGATCAACAAACAGCTTGCGAAGAAATCGGACTATTTATGATTAAAGAAGTTTAGTAGTGCACAAACTCATATGTGTTGATGATGCGCTTCGGCTGATTATTCCCGACATTCGTAACCGAGGATTTTTCTTATTCTGAGGTTTCCTGATTGGAACACAAAGTCTGCATTGTACAAACAAAATAAGAAAAGAAACAGCGTAATCAACCCTTGATTCATTGGATGCTATTAACGCCATTCGACTAAAACTTCTAGGTTAGCTAATGAAACAAATGGCAAATGACATGTTAGACTCGCTTAGTGTTGAAGACAAAAGCGTAACATACATTTCGGCCGCTCCTGAGAACCTACTGAAGTACGTGCAGCGAGCATGGCACATGAGGAGGTTCGTAATCACTCTTGCTAAAAGAGAAATTAAGGTTCGGCACGCCAACACGTACTTTGGTCTTTTATGGGTGCTGCTTCAGCCACTGCCTTCAATAATCGTTTTCACCTTTTTTTTCGACCGAATTATTCAGGTGGATACAGGGGACGTTCCGTATTCCATTTTTGCGCTTATTGGACTAATTGGCTGGAATTATTTTACCTATTTATCGGTCTCGTTAGGCAACGTTTTATATGAGTCATCAGATTTAATAAAGAAGATCTATTTCCCTCGAATACTATTGCTTTTATCTCGCGTTCTGTCTGGTGCTTTGGAGTTCTCAATCTCACTTGTGTTGCTTATTTCAGCAATGTTGATTTTCGGAACTTATCCAGATTCATCATTTTTTTACTTCCCTTTCTTTATTGTGCTGAATATTCTATTTGGTTTGAGCATTGGCGTATGGCTCTGTATTCTTACCTACAAACGAAAGGACCTAATGCATGTAATTCCGATAATTATAAATTTTAGCATTTGGCTCACACCTGTTTTTTTTCCGACAACAGTTTTACCAAGCCATCTCGCTGACGTAATGTATATTAACCCAATGACCCTCATTTGCGAAGGTTATCGATTTGCGCTAGTAGGAGGTCCAGCTCCAGATTTAACCCACTTTGGGTCTGTTCCAGTTATGGTTGTTTTGTTATTATTAGGTTTAAATCAATTTCGAAAAATTGATTCTCGCATAGCTGAGCATTTATAGTTGATTCATATCATTTTTCACAGAGGCGTATTGGATAGCTTTGATTTAGTAAATTAAAATGAATGAAACTCGTTACAATTAAAAATATAGAACTGGCCGAAAGCCTTCGAGAAAAAGGATACGGAACAATAAACGGAGTCCTGAAGCCTAAAGACATTAACGAGCTTTCGTCATTTTTCTATGACCAACTTGAATTTTGTGGAGTTGATACTCCATTCTTCACAACCCATTGGAGCAGTTCTGAAGAGTATCGCAGAAAGGTGGACGCAACCGTAAGGCGAGTAGTAGTACCGGCAATTGATAATTGGTTTGGCGACTACAAATGTCTTTTGGGTTATTACCTTTTAAAAAGACCCTCTACTAATGGAGTGGTCACTCCACATAGAGATTGGTCGTTAACGGATGAGTCAAAATCAGCAGGATTGATTCTATGGATTCCGCTAACCAACATTAGTGCAGAAAATGGCGGATTGGAGGTTGTGCAAAACAGCCACAATAACGCACCGCTTCGAGGAACAAACATTCATCCAGAAGTTCCAACGGAAATAAGTAGGAAAAAACTGTATCCAGCAGCAGGTGATGCAATTGTTATGGACAATCGATTACTGCATTGTTCCGAACCCAATTCAAGCATGCATGAAAGGCTGGTAGTAGGTCTCATATTGCTTCCTAAAGATGCCGAGGTGCTCCATTCGTATCGGAAAGAGGGGGAGCGAGAAACACGAACTGTAAAAACTGGAGACGATTTTCTATTACGCTATCATTTCAATCATGATAACCCAACAGATTGTGCGCACCTTGAGCATTATTCGACCAATTCAACAGAAAACTCTCTTTTTGGAAAAGGGAAAGGAAAAAACCAAGTTTTCCGAGATATTGCCCTAAATAAGACGTTTGAAAAATACGGTTACGTTGTCCTGAAACGGTTCTTGGACGAAGAAACTATTCTACGACTTCGCCAAGTCTATGAAGAAAACATCGATGTCGTCACCGATAAAGCATTCTATATCAGCCAGTGGAGCAATAAACAAGACAAGAAAGAACGTATAAACAAGGCGGTTCAGTCGGCTCTCGTTGCGCGTGCTCAGAATTACCTAAATGGGTATGAGCCCGTGTTCGCAGTGTTTGGGGTAAAACACCCTCAGCAAGACAGTGAAATGTACCTTCACCAAGACTGGGCACATGTGGACGAAACTTATTACCGAACCGTGAATGTTTGGTGCCCATTACTTGACATATCGAAAGACCGCGGTCCAGTACACGTGATTAACGGAAGTCATCGGCTATTTGACACATGGAGGGGCGTGGATATCCCCGATTCATTCCAGGAAATTGGCGTGGATGAACTCAAAAAGTATCTTACCGATATTCTGATGGAAGCTGGAGACGTGATAATGTGGGATCATCGCATCATACATGGTTCGGGAGTTAACCATTCTGATGTAACACGCGTTGCTGCCATCGTTAATATGAAACCAACTGCGGCCAAATTCTACTTATTTTATGCTGACTCAATCGAAAACCCTAAAAAAATTGAGGTTTTTGAACCGTCAGAAGACTTTTTCGTTAGCAATGACTCAGCAAACGAACCTGGTCTGGTGAAAGAAAAAGCCATTTTCATTCATCAGTTTCCGTATTGTAAGCCGCAGGTAACGGAGGCGGTTTTGCAACGCTTTATGCTTGATGAATTTCCTAATTAACATGTTTAAAAAACCACGTTCATCGAAACTGTAATTAAGACTATAAGTAGTAAAGAACCCGTTCTGCGTGTAAGTGGGATAAGTAAATCATTTAAGGGTTCTGCTCAATTCAGAATAGCCCACGAAAAGGGCCCAGTACTAACTGATATCTCATTTCAACTCGTTAAAGGTGATGTTCTTGGACTCGTTGGAAACAACGGGGCAGGTAAAAGCACACTTCTTAAAATAATTTCAGGACTAATCGCCCCAGATGCAGGAAGTGTAAGTTACAAGGGTAAGTTACTATCCATTTTAGATATTGGATCGGGTTTTCATCTTGATTTGACAGGGAGAGAAAACGTATTTATGGCGGGTCAATTATTTGGCCTTCAAAAAGAAGAAATAGCCACTAAGCTTGAAGAGATTGTGAAATTCAGCGGTCAAGGAGCACACATGGATACTCCGGTAAAGCATTATTCAAGCGGAATGTTTTTGCGTTTAGCATTCTCCGTGGCAACGACATTTCCGTCAGATATTCTTCTGTTAGATGAAGTAATGAGCGTTGGAGACATGAAATTTCAGGAGGAATCTGTCGACCGCATCAGGCAGATAACAAGTAGCGGAACCACGGTAATATTTGCTAGTCACGAACTTCCAGCGATACTAATGTTGTGTAATAAAGTTATGCTTCTAGAAAATGGTATGATTAGTCGGTTTGGCGCTCCAAATAAAATAATTGAAGAATACTTAGAAAAAGAAGCGTTTAGTGAGCTACTGGGCAATGAAACTATTGCTGAAGGTGAAGCGATGTCAGCTCGCGGCCCGCAAAACCCAGAAAAAACCAACGATTTTGAGCCGACCGTTGATATTGAAGCCTCTATTTCGAACACAATAAGCGAATTAGAGAATCTAGAATCAACTAACCTGAACTTTGATGTGACGGTACACGATGCGTTTGTCTATGCTGATCAAAAAGAGAGGACGGATACGATTTCTGCAGATGACAAAGTCTGTTTGTATATTGACTTTTCAAAAGACTGGGAAGGTCCAATCATATTATCAGCCGTTTTTACAGATAAGTTTAGAAACAACCTCATGAGTTTCTGTAACTATCGACCACTTAGGAAGGAGGAACATGTAGAAACTTCTCTGCCAGGAAGGTACGCTCTTCGACTTCGGCTTCCTGAAGGTTTTCTTAACGCTGGCCTTTTTCGTGTAAACCTATATTTCGCTAATGCACAGCAGATTACAACACTTGCTCTGGAGGATTATCTTTCCTTCCGAATATCTCCCAGCGGCTATCGCCTCAAAGAATATCATAATATTGGAAACTATACTGGGCCTCTTTATCCACTCGGAGAATGGTCGCGCGCTTAAATTTTCTATTTAGGTTACTTTAATCAACGAACTTTTGCAACAAGCCCCAACAGTTTCTGTTATTATTCCCCTCTACAAGAGCAAGCAGCTTTTCAAAAACATCATCAACTTGACCCAAGAACTATTTCCCCTGCTTGGGTCAAAATCAGAACTTTTACTCATTAACGATGGAGATTCCGACCTTTTTGACCTCACTGTATTCGATGCGTTCACAACTATTAGCCGGTCTGTAACTTTACTGAGCCTTAGAAAAAATTTTGGTCAAATGACCGCCACTCTTTGCGGAATGAGCTTGGCAAAGAGCCCTATTATACTGACAATAGATGCTGATTTTTACTGTGATTCAAACGTACTGAAAGAGTTAGTGATTAAGGCACAGGCTTCAAAGCACATCGCGTACATAGATTTACAAGAACCAAACAACAACTTACCCATTCATCGAAAGGTTCTGAGTTGGATAAACAGAAAGGCCTTTACCCTCCTTGTTCACAATCCAGAATTGCATGCTTATACTGGGTCTTCAATTAGAGCAATTGAGCAATCATTGGTTGAAAGACTTATTCAAGAACACCGCAGTTCTGAATTAATGGATGTATGGTTGTTAAATAATGCATTGAAGGTGTCGTTTATTCCCGTTAGCCAAAAAGGTGAGTCTAGTTCTTCTTATTCAATCACCTCCTTGATATCTTTCACATTTAGATTCATCCATGGTTTGTTCAAGAAAAACAGCCGTTTCAAGGCTACTGACTATATTTATCAAATAGAAAAATTAAGCGGTTGACCGAAAAAAAAGGCCTTTCTGTTCTTAAAACAAAGTCTAGTGATGTTGAGGTTGTTTTCATAAACCCACGAGACTTGGTTGCTTGTGTGCCATATGTAAAGTTAGCCTCACTTGCAGGAACCCTTCGTGGTAACGGAATCCGCTCCCTTATTATAGAGCCAACGGCTACGAGGCTAAGTACAGCCGATGTGGTTCAACGTATCATTGATATTGATCCTAAAATCGTATGTATTGGAGCATTCCCTTCCACTCTTCCTGATGCTTACAAACTAACATGTGAGCTAAAAAAGGAGGTGCCAAATACTACGTTGATACTGGAAGGCTACCATGTAAATGCCGACCCTTCGATTCTAGTGGAAATGGATATTGAATGGGGTCTTCGAGGAGATGCTGAGTTGGCATTTGTCAATCTCTGTAAACACATATTATCTGGTGAATCGTTTGATAATTCCATTCCAGGACTTGTACATTACATTGGGGGTATACTTAAAGACAATGGGCCAGCAACAATCAAGGATCTTGATTCACTGCCCCTGCCCGCTTACGATTTGTTGTCTGTAGAGCGCTACTATTCTGCAAGCACCAACAAGCGATATATGCAGCTGTTCACCACACGTGGCTGTCCGTACAATTGTAATTTCTGCGCTAACCCAACACAAATGAGTTTTCGCTATTTGAGCAACGAAAGAGTGCTGCAACACCTTAACGTACTCGTAAAAGACTGCCGTGTAGAATGGGTGGAATTTATGGATCTAACGTTTACAGTAAATCGCAAACGCACACTGTCTATGTGTCAAGCAATTATTGACTTTGGTGTTCATTTTGACTGGGGATGTGAGACCCGAGCAGACTTGATAGATGAAGAATTGTTGTTAAAAATGAAGGACGCGGGTTGCAAAAAAATCACTTTCGGTGTTGAGTCTGGCGCGGAGCATGTTCGTTTTAGAACGGGAAAGAAAATTACCAATCAGCAGTGCATAGAAGCTTTCGATTTATGTCGAAAGCACGGAGTAAAAACAATGGCCAATTTCATTTTCGGCCATCCCAACGAGACAGAATCTGAAATGTGGGAGACCGTACGCTTTGCAGCAAAACTAAAACCGTTCAACGTCATGTTTACGCGAATGGTGCCTATGCCAGATGTGGAGGTTTATAAATTGGGTATAAAAGAAAAACAATTCGGTTCTGATGTTTGGGTACGGTACATGAAGGGCGAAATAGAACATCCCACCTATATCCCTAACACCATTGACAAGTCTTTGATGAATAAGATGTACCAATTAGCTTACCTGCGGTACTATCTTTCTTTAAGAGTTATGCGAAGCTACCTACCTCTGCTAATTGAACCTAAATTTTTTGTGCAATCAATTATCGTTTTTGGTCGAATGGCCTTCGGAAAACCTGTATTTAAATGAACCTACGAAAAATCTTTACCTCGTTTTTTAAGTCAGAAAATATTCCGGTTAATTCGATTCACAACTTATCGATTAAAACCCTCGAAGGAGAGCCTTTTTCCTTAAGCCAATTCAAGGGCAAAAAGCTGCTAATTGTAAATGTGGCTTCTGCATGTGGTCTCACTCCACAGTACGAGCAACTGCAACAGCTTTACGTCAAGTACCATGGCAAACTGGAAATTCTAGGTATTCCTTGCAACGATTTTGCTGGGCAAGAACCCGGAACGCCAGAACAGATACTTGAATTCTGTAAAATCAATTATGATGTCTCTTTTCTGCTAACAGAAAAAGTGAACATTAAAACCGAGCCTATTCATCCGCTATATACTTTTCTTACCAGAAAGGAGAATAATGGGCTTCAAGACTCAGAAGTAGATTGGAATTTTCAGAAGTATTTGCTTAATGAGCAAGGTGTGTTAATTCAAGTTTTATCACCAGCAACAGAGCCTCTTTCGTCCGAGTTGTGTGCTGCCATAGATGCGTAGTTTTGAGAAATTCATTCAAATTGGCTTGATTGCAAGTTATATTTGAGACAATGCGATTTTACGGCTACGCGCAATAAATTCCGTTAATTACTGGAAAATGGCGAAGGTTCTATTTGTACAAGATATCGTTTACGAATACTTTGGAGTAATGTACATGAGTGCATACCTCAAAAAACATGGCCACGACTGTGACGTTGTTGTAGAATTTGCAGAAAAAGACTGGATGGAATCCGTGCGCAAGTACAAACCGGATATAATAGCTTTCTCTGTGCTTAGTGGGAGTTACAACTGGGCAATCGATCGCGCAACACGATTAAAAAATGAGTTTGGAGCTCCAATCGTTTTCGGAGGCGTTCACGTGTACCTTAACCCAGCAGAAACAATTACCCAATCCTGTATAGACGCAATATGTATTGGAGAAGGAGAGATTCCGCTTAAAGAGCTGTGCGATGAATTTGATCGGTTAGGTCAAATGCCAAATGATGTAAAGGGTTTCTGGTTCAAAAACGAAGACGGATCTATACAGAAGAACGCACATCAACGTTTGGTCGAAGACCTTGATAGTCTGCCATTTGCTGATAGAGATATCTATTACAAATACCCAAGTATCAAACGAAGAAACATTCTTCCGATGTTAGGCAGTAGAGGATGCCCATATACTTGCTCTTATTGCGTTATTCCAGCGGCTAAAAAAGTCTTTGAAGGCCAGGGCAAATTCATTCGCGAACGTTCTGCCGAAAGCATTCTAGAAGAGGTAGAGTTTTGCATTTCAAAATCAGACCGAAAGGAGTTTGTTCATTTTGTTGAGGACCACTTTGGCAATAATCGGCAGCTTGCACTTAAAGTACTACGAGGAATCTCCAAATTAAACAATGGCACGTTGGCATGGGGAGGTGCGATTAGGGTCGAACGTTTTAATAAGGAAGAATACGTTAAGGAATTAAGCACCACTAATCACGGGCTATTAGGAATTGCTGTAGAGTGTGGCGATGAAGACTATAGGCGAGACGTATTGAAGAGACCTGTTACAAATGCGCAAATTAGGGAGGCAGCAACTCTTGCTCGAAAATATGGCATTCAATTCGATACATTAAATATGATCGGGTTACCAGGGGAAACCTTTGAACAAGCATTGAAAACTCTTGATTTAAACATTGAACTAAAACCCGTATTTGCCAATTGTTACGTCTACCAACCATATCCTGGGACTGATTTGCAGAAATTTTCCGTTGAACATGGACTCATTGACCCTAAGGTCATAGCAAATATTGGTCTTTCTTTTTACGACCGGTATTGGAAAAGCAATAAAGAGCACAATACGATAATAAACCTACAGCGCATTTTTGGACTCGCGGTAAAATTCCCCATTCTCAAACAACCTCTAGTTTTCATTGCAAGAAAAGACATCCGCCCAATAGCCGATATGATTTTCGGGGCTTATTACATGTGGTGGCTGCTTTATTATTATAAACTGACACTAGGTCAAGTTGCCAACCTAGTTTACACTTGGACGCGATCCAAGTTCTCATTCCATGATGGCCCAGCGGCCGAGAGCATTAGGCAAGGAGAAGGTCAACTTTATCCTGACATTCGAGAATGACCCGCCTTAAACACGCTAGCAACGCCCCTGAGCTTTGGTTTGCAGATTTCGATGGAACTTATTTAGGAGAGCAAATCGATTTTCTACCCAAAGAACACGACCCTATATGCCATGAGTTAGAAAAACTATATCCCGAAATCCTTAAGGAAGTCTCTTTCTTGTGGGTAAACCCAAATGCTTTCAATAATTATGATTTGTTTGACGACAAACAATTTCCTGTTGGGTCTTGGAAAAAGATAGTGCTCAAAGTCTGGGGTATAACTCTGAAGTCCAATAGCGCGCAATTTCCCATAATTGCTTCACTGCTTTTAAATTATCGCAAAAGAGTAACCAGTTGTCAAATTACGCGCCTTGCCCCCAACTCTCTAATTAAACCACACTGTGGAGAAACAAACTCAATTATAAGAATTCACTTAGGTCTCAATGTTCCAGATTGCTCAATAGAGGAGTGTGGAATCAGAGTTGGTGCATCAAAAAAGCAATGGAACAACGGAAAAGTGCTTTGCTTTCTGGATGCCACAGACCACGAAGTTTGGAACAATTCACAGTTCTATAGGTATGTCTTAATAGTGGATGTCCTAAGGCCTGATTTTCAATCCCGAGCTTCACTCATATGTTCCCGAATTATCATTTCCCAAGCAATTTTCATGGTTCTCATTAGCCTAAGGCTAAAAAAGCTGGCGCAAATGATTCCTTCTCAAGTGCTTGCGTTTCTAGCACACATATTTCGATATCCGATAGCCCTTATTTCGTTCATTCTTAATTATCGAATAAATGATAGGGCAAACCAACATTGAAAAAATGACAGCGTGGTCTAAGCAACGAGTCGAAAGATTCGCTTTAACCCTATTTGCAACAAGCATTTTGTTGTCCGCCATTGCCTATCCTATTTGGTTAGGTAGTTCGGTTAATGATAAAGACAAGGCATTTACCGGTGTTGTAGGTCTTTATGCAGATGAATCGTTCTATTATCTTGCTTTAGGACCTGCAGAGATGACTGATAATCAAAGATTATTTGGTGAGGATAAATTTATGAGGTCTGATAAGGCAATGTTTATAAATCCTATTGGAAACTTCATTGCCTTACTGTCGCACGTAACCAGATGGGACAATACGACCTCTTTTTTCGTCTACCGAATTATTGCAGCCATATTACTTATGGTTAGTTTTTTGAGGCTCAGCCGCGCTTTTTTGAGCCAAAAGAAATTTCAGCTATTCGCGCTTCTAATTTTTGCTTTCGGTACTGGTTTAGACACGTGTGTTCCAGGTCTCAATGCTTGCTCTTGGTCAGTTACGGCACCAGAACTAAACACGTTTATCGCTTGCATTGGCGAGTATTACATTCCTACAGCAACCGCATTGTTTTTATTCTATATAGAGCGGTTATTGTCGCTCATGAATGCTCCTTGCCCACAGCGAAGAAATCTGCTATTAACTGGCTTGTTGCTGTTCCTCTTAGGGGCGGTGTATGTCTATTCTATGCTAATTGCCCTGCTAATTACAGCGTCACTACTGATTTATAAGCAAAAAAAACAACCTGCCAAAGGACACAGTTATTGGAAAATTGTAGGTTGGTTAATTCCATTTTCACTTATAGTCATTGTTTACTACGCTTGGGTATATTTCAACTTGAGTAACGCAGGGCAAGATGAAGGCTGGGTAGTTGGTCCAAGTTTGATGGAAACATTACTGACTAATTTTTGGGTTGCCATTCCTGCATTGTTTTTAGTTGTTTTCAGCACAAATAATAATCGTGAGGACAAAGATTGGAAACCTCTTGCTATATGGGTTGCCACAACACTTCTCATTACCCGAATTCCTCCTCCTTATTTACCTTTTCAAGTTCAAGCTCATGTTGGTTTGTATGCGCCATTATGTTTAATGGCGGCCACGGGCTTACAAAAATGGTACAACAATAAAAGGCTTAGTCAATTTACCAAGCCGATAGTTCTGTCCCTAAGTATGTTACTACTGTTTTTCTCTGCACTTCCAAATTGGAACTTTTACGATAAAATGCTAACACGCGTTGAGCAAATGAATTACCCTGAATTTGCGGATAAAGATGAATTGGAAGCATTCAGTTGGATTCGCGATAATCTCCCTCAGACTGCAACTTTCGCGGTTGTACCTGAGCGAGCTCGCATGCTTGCCGGAACCACCGGATGCCGCGTGTTTTACCGAAACACTCCTTTTCATGAACTATCTGAAACCACAGAGGTTTTGGCAAATTGGTCAAAAGCGATTGAAAAAAATGACACAAACTGTCCAAGCAGTCTAACACAACATGCAATATCTCACGTTTTTGCCGAAAAAAAATTTCGCGTCAGTTATCTAGATTCGCTTGGAATAAAAAACATACCGTGTTCCAAAAGCATCTATTCTTCAGGAGAAGTTACTATTTGGGAGTTAACCAAGCAACCCTAATTTTTTCGTCTTCTTCTATTTGAGCCTTTATAGATTTGACATTGGGAACCACCAGTTTCCTACCTTCTATCTTTGTGGTACATAGCCGAAATGTCCGTCAATCAAGAAATCAGTCGATTATTTGAAATTCCGGGTTTAAATCCTGACCGTATAATGTTTAAATATGTTAGGCGCGGTGCTGTACAATCGATTACTGGATTGGAAATTGATTCGCGTTCGACTTATTTAGCCTACCAACTCGTTGATGCCGGAATTGAGACTGGAGATAGAATAATTAGCTTTGTTAAAGACTTGCCCACTTGGAATATTGTCGAATGTGCTGTGCTAAAGTCAGGAGCCATTCACGTCCCGTTGCCAGTGTCCGTTTCCGAAAACAGACTACTGTCAGTGATAAGCATGGTCCGACCAGTGAAAATCTTGGTCGATTCTGCTGTTCAATTAAGGAGAATTCGTTCAGCATGTTCGTCATTGCTTGATGCGAATTCTATTTGGTTGGTTCACGAATTAGAGGAAATCGAGAAATCCGAATCCCTTGTAACTGAATTAAACCAACGCATAAACCGCGTAAAACCACAGAACACGGCCGTCATCCTGTTCACATCTGGAAGCACTGGCGCCTCAAAAGGGGTAATGCTGAGCCATAGAAACATATTGGTTGCTGCAGAAGAGTTCAGCAAAACAGACGTTTTTCAGGGTATTGACAAGAGCTTAAGTGTTCTTCCCATGAGTCATAGTGCGGCTAGGAAGGTAAATTACGCATGTCAACTGAAGGGGATAACCATTTGTTATTCTGCCACAACGATTTCCTTGCTTAAAAACCTCCAATTATTTGAAGTACAGCATGTTGCGCTAGTTCCGTTTCTCCTTCAAAAACTAAAAAACGAATTAGGAAAAAGCGCTCTCTCAACTCATGAACTTAAAACCATAACCTGCGGTGGCGCTCCTTTATCTGCCGGTCTATGGCATTGGTTTGAAAACCTTGGCGTGAACATTTTTGAAGTTTACGGGCTTACCGAAACGGCCTCTCTGCTCACTTACAGCACAAACAAAGTTAGGCGGCCAAATTGTGTTGGAATAAAGGCAAAAAATATTGAGATTAGAATAACAGAAAAAAGCGAGCTGGAAGTTAAAGGCCCAACTTTACTTCAAGCATATATGCTCAGCGATGGGTCAGTCCTAGATGCACTGAATGATAGCGGTTGGTTCAATACTGGCGATAATGTCTCCATAAGTGAGGATGGAGGTGTTCAGGTTACAGGTAGAACAACACGCAGTTACAAAACTGAGCGTGGAAATTTTCTCCACCCAGAAGACATTGAGCGTTCGCTAGTGTCTTTATCAGGTGTAGAGGAAGCCTATTTAATCGATGATTCGTTGAAGCCGTTGAAGGTAGTACTAGTGACTTCCGAAGCAGTGCCTATTGATTACATTCACAAACAGATAAGGCAATACAACCACGGAAAAACAGAAGACCTACAAATAGATTCTTTCTCCGTTTTGAACTCGAATTCCATCAGGAAATTCCGAAAAATAGGGGAGATGAAACTGGAGAAACATACCTTCACAAAAATGATGAGGAATCAAAAGTTCACCAAAATTTGAATTGCCCTTTGGAATTAACGCGTTTCATAGCATTACTAGCTTCAGAGTTTGACGATTTGGACCCCAACATCATTGGGTCAGACAGTGTTTACAAGGAAGTGATCGAGTGGAACTCCATTAACTCGGTGGTGCTGTCCGTGATTATAGAGGCTGAGTTTGGGGTTTTACTTGAAAAGGAAGATTACCAGAAGGCCGTTACCGTTGCTGAATTACTTGAGTTGATTCAAACAAAAAGTGATTGAAACTAAATGGATAACGTTCGAATTGTCAGTATTGGGGCGGCCGTTCCTCAGAAAAAACTTCTGAGCTCTCAGGTTTCTTTCGAATCTGATGAAACAAGAAGTCAGTTTATCCGACAAGTTGGCGTTACAGAAAAGCGTTACTCACAAAACCGGCTTACAGCAGGAGACCTGTGCTTCTCGGCAGCACAAAAGTTGCTCACCGAGGTTGCATGGGATCCTTCTACAATTGGAGTTGTAATACTAGTCACGCAGTCGCCCGACAGACTTATGCCTGCAACGGCCATCTTATTGCAGGAAAAATTAGGATTGCCTTCTTCGTGCTTGGCGTTCGACATTAACTTAGGTTGCTCTGGTTGGGTATATGGGCTATCTGTGGTTAGTTCGCTAATGCAAACACTAAAAATTGACCGAGGTTTGCTGTTGGCTGGCGAAACGGCAGTGCTCGCTTCTGAAGATGATACAAGCTATTTCCCACTCATGGGTGATGCAGGAACCGCTACCGTTTTGGAACTGTCTATGCATTCCGAACCTATGGTTTTCCAGTTCTACTCTGACGGAAGCCAGTTTGAGGCCATACATGCCCCCAACAGTGGTGCTCGCCATTTTGCAGATGGCGGAACAGAAGCCGCCCAAAAGTACCGAGCTCAAATGGATGCGGATCAGGTATTGCGCTTTTGCTTGCGCGATGTGGTGCCAAACATACATTCCTTCTTGAACCAGCTGAATGTTACAGTTCAAGAAATAGATTACTTCGTATTCCATCAGGCCAACAAGCTCATTAACGAAGCTATGCGCAAAAAACTTAACATCCCAGAGGAAAAGTTTCCCTACTCTATTGGTCAATTTGGTAATACCTCATCTGCATCTATTCCACTTACCATGGTAACGCAGCTTCGCGAGCAAATGGCACATAAACAAACGTTGCTTTGCTCTGGCTTCGGAGTTGGGCTTTCTATGGGACACGTGCTATTACACACAGAGAACATTATTTGCCATCCAATAATAGAGGTCGCAATTCCTGAAAAATGAAAATAAGTCACGGAAATACCGTACTCCGCAGCCTTGAAAACAAAGACCTTGAACGTGTGCGAAGCTGGCGCAATAACGAATCCGTAAACCAGCACCTTCTGAACAGGGAATACATCTCTATAGAGGCGCAGGCAAAGTGGTTCGAAAATATTGATGCTGAAACATCCCTTTATTGTATTGCAGAGGAAAGTGGCGTTCCTTTCGGATTGATTTACGCAACTGAAATAAACAAGGGAAAACGAACTTTTTGGGGAAACGTCTTAGTCGGGGAGCCTGCGTTTCGTAGCTCTGCTTTGCCTGTAAAGGCAGTGGTTATGCTCATGTGGTACTTTTTAGAAAATTTGGGGTTTGAAACCTGTTTTTCCAAGGTTGCGACTAGCAACTCTTCGGCATTGCAACTAAATCAGCGACTCGGTTTTTTAACATTCAAAAAAGAAGGCGGCCTTTCGATTCAACGTTGTGAACGAGCACTGTACCATTCCAAGGCAGCACGATTCTGGAAACCCCTGCTCGCCCACCATCAAATACGAGTATTTCAATCTGAACTTGATTTATGATGAGACCATTCTTTTTTCTGGTAGGGATAACGGTACTATTTGTGTCTTGCGGCACACTACCGAATAAAAAGACCAAAGGGCCAATGTTTGAAGCTCTTTCCCCTCAGCAATCTGGTATTTTCTTTTCGAACGTGCTAGACGATACGCGCAGCATTCCTTCTGGGGCAGATTCATTAATGGAAAACCTCCCGTGGGGGATTAATGAGCTTATGTATAACTATGCTGGCGGGGGTGTTTCTGTAGCTGATATTAACAACAATGGGCTACCAGATATTTTCTTCACCAGCAATCAAGGAGAAGGAGCTCTTTACCTGAATTTGGGCGATTTTCGCTTCCAAGACATAACAAAGGAGTCCGGTTTAACATATCCTGCTGCGTGGGTTACAGGAACAGTGATGGCCGATGTAAATGGTGACGGCTTTATGGACATTTATGTGTGTAGAGCGGGTAAGAAACCAATGTCAAACACCAGTAATCTTCTGTTTATCAATAACGGTAATCTAACATTTACTGAGCGAGCTGCCGAATATGGTCTCAACGATATTGGTCTGACTACAAGCGCCTCATTCTTCGACATGGATTTAGACGGAGATTTGGACGTCTATGTTTTGAACCAGCCTATTTTCGGTGAAGAAGACCCCACTAGTTTTCAATTTGAAATTTTACTTCCGCATGATTCATTAAGTGCCGACCGTCTTTATGAGAATGTTGGAAATCGATTTGTTGATGTGACGTTCCAAGCTGGACTACCGGTCGAAAAGGGCTCTGGTTTGGGCATCACCATATCAGATTTAGATATGGATGGCCTTCCAGACATTTTTGTGGCAAACGATTGGATTACGAATGATTTCGTTTACATCAATCAGGGTAACGGCAAATTTGAGAATCAGTGTGAAGAACTACTGCCACGAAATAGTTTTTTCAGCATGGGATGTGACATTGCAGATGTAGACAACAACGGCCGCCCAGATGTATTTGTATGCGATATGGCTCCGTATTCGCATTACAGAAGAAACATGATTCTTAACGGTGCACCACAAGAGTATTATCAATTGCAAAAACGGTATAAAGGAGTAATGCAGTATAGTCGTAACATGCTTCATCTCAATTACCAAGGAGGTTTTCAGGAAACAGGAAATATGCACGGAATAGCACGCACAGATTGGAGCTGGAGCCCCCTTCTTGTGGATTTGGATAATGATGGTCTGAAAGACCTTTTCGTTACCAACGGCATGAAACGAGATGTTGGAAATATGGACTTTGAAATGCTGATGTATGCGGACCTTGAAGGCGAGAGTTATAAAAGAGAGCGTGCCGAGCTAGTAAAAAACTACCCGGTTTACAGGCTCCCCAATAGGGCCTTCCGCAACAATAGTGCTGGTCGCTGGATAGATGTGACAGATTCGTGGGGATTTGGCGGCCCTTTGAATACACAAGGATCCGCTTATGCCGACCTAGACCTTGACGGAAACATCGACCTGATTTTGAATCCAACGGACAGTGTAGCACGCATTTACAAAAACCACGGAGATGAGAACAACCATCTGTCCATCAAAATACTAGGAGCAGGAAAAAACACATTAGGGCTAGGAACTAAAGTTTGGCTATTCAACAACGGAGAAACACATTTTTGTGAGCTTTCTAATGCACGCGGGTTTCAATCGTCTTCAGAACCCATTATTCATTTCGGGGTGGGAAAAGCTACTCTTATTGACAGTATTCGTGTGGTTTTTCCTTTGGGGTCTTATCAGGTATTGAAAAACGTACCTGTCCAGCAACGGATTACACTTACGGAAAATGGTTCAAACCCTCAACATTTGATTCCACTGGAAGACGCAAATGATACTTGGTCAAACGCTACACACCGAATTATACCTGCTTTTAAACATAATCAACCCGACTTTTTTGACTTTGCTAGAGATAAGACTGCGTTTAGAATGTTTTCCCGTGAGGGACCGGCACTTGTGGTTGCAGACGTAAATGGCGACCTCCGCCAAGACTTTTTTGTAGGCGGCCAAGCCGGACAGCCATCAAGAATTTACATCCAAACTACATCGGGAGAATTCTTGTTGTCTAACCAACCAGAAATTGAAGCCGATAGCACATCGGCTGACGTAGACGCGGTTATTGTAGACCTTAATGCAGACGGTTATCCCGATCTCTACGTGGCTAGTGGAAGTAACCTGTTCCCTATTAGTGACGAGCGCTACCTTGACCGGCTTTATTTGAACAATGGCAAGGGTCAGTTTAAACGGTGCAAAGACTGCTTAGAAGACATCCGTGTAAGTTCGGGATGTGTTGCTGCTCATGACGTGGATGATGACGGAATTCCTGAATTATTTGTAGGAGGTAGGGTAGTTCCTGGGACAGAAGGAATCATTCCCGAAAGCTACTTGCTTCAAAATTCAAACGGACGTTTTAGCTCAACTAGTAATACGATTATTAAGAATCTACCAAGTGTTGGAATGGTAACTGACGCAATTTGGCATGACCTCAATACTGACGGAGAAAAAGAACTCATTGTGACATGTGAGTGGGAATCGCCAAAAGTGTACAAGTGGTCAAAAAATGTCTTCACAGAGTCCGCGGCTGAATTCGGCATAAATCTGCCAAACGGACTGTGGACGAGTATTTCCGTTTGCGATGCAAATGCCGATGGTAAACAAGACCTCTTGTTTGGAAATTGGGGGCTTAACTCCATCCTGACCGCAGACGTAAAGAAACCACTAAAGCTCTTAATCAACGATTTTGACGGAAACGGAAAGCAAGAGCCACTGTTATGCATCTATTTGAACGACACCTTAGACTCGTTCCTCGGGAGAAACGAAATCTGTGGAGCAATGCCGCAATTCTGGAGAAAGTACAACACCTACCAAAGTTTTGCGACCACACCACTAACTAATAAGTTTGGATTGGCGACAATTGATAATTCTGAGTATCGAACTGTAAATGAACTCCAATCTACCCTTATGATGAACAGTGAGTCTGGCAAATACACACAAAAATCATTGCCTTTTGGTTGTCAAGCAGCTTCAATTAATGCAGCTATTACGTTAAATGGCGACAAACGCCCTATTCTATTCGGAGGTAACGAAAGTTTGCATTATACCGAGGGAGCAATTGATGCGCTCGGGGTTCGACTTCTCAGCTTGTCTGAATCAAATATCTTGCAAATACAGTCACCTAAACTAGGCGAGTTATTTCCATTATTCCGCAATGTGAGTAGCGCAGAAATTATTTCCATTAATGGGGAGGAGTTCATTCTTGTCGCACGGCCATCAAATGAGTTGTTACTAGTAAAGCCTTGAGTTTTTACTCAGCCGCAACAAGCCGTTTAAGCACGTGTTGACCAATCTTTTTTCCTTGTGCGATGCCGTCATCATTAGAAAAACGATAATGAATTCCACCGTATAGACGGCTGTTTGCCACTTCGTCTGAAGCCTCTTTAAAACTACCGAATGACCTAGGCGTTTTGCCGAAAGGAACCTCAAGGCTATCGGTGAATGCATAATTATTTCCAAAAAATTCAGTTAAAACCGTGGATGCTGCAGCAGAAATAGCGCTGTGTCCGCTAGTGTAGTCTGGAAAATGTGGGGTTTCAAGCAATGGTCTCCACTTAGGATCTATGTATCTGTTTATATACGTCTCTGGCCGTATCAATTGATAATGGTATTTGGTGTCCCACACGGAAATAAATCCATCGTGAAGCGCAATAGCCGTTATGGCGGTCCTAAATGAGCTTTCGTGAAGGTCTAAGTTCTGTACTGTGCAAGCATTTCGAACCAAACCTATCCAGTGAGCCCCTGGGCTCATTTGCCGAACGGCCCTAATGGCATGACCATCCCTCTTAGTGAGATATGGATTGCAATCCCAAAAATTCGCAATCTCCCGCTGTTCTAGCGTCAGTGTTTCAACTGTTTGTTGTACCTCTTTGGCGTAGTTATAGAATTCCGAACTTGAATCCGCGGAAAAAGTCACCCGAAAATCTGGTCTGTAAACCGAAGGTGAGTCCAATACGAAAGACCTAATCTTATGCCACCAAGGGTCTAAGGCTTCGGAATACTTGGGTGGTGTTGGTTCCCATGCCCATGGCTCGTTTATAGTTACATACCGTGGCAGTGCTCGCATCTCAGCGAAACCATCTGCACGCATCCATTTAAGCAAATGCTCTTCTAGTTTACGGCATATTTCCATGGTGTATTCCACCTTATGGTTGCCGTATAAAGAACTAATTGAATCTGTGAAATGGGCGCTTAATTCATCTATCAATTGTGGATGAAAAACCCCCTCTCTCGCTAAAGAACAGAAAGCGTGTATTACCGCTAGTTCTACCACATAATTGCTTGTATCCACATCCAAATCTGGAACACCATAGCCATTCAATCTTCCTGAAAAACCATTGTACTTGTTCTGCTTAATTGCAGTTGCTTCAAAGGCGGCTATGTTCGCATAAGCAAAGCACCTAGCTGCAGCAGGTGGCGAAAGGGTTCCAGCTATGGTTGCCTCGGTAAGCCGATGGTTTATTCGATTCAAAAGTTCATTGTTGCGTTTATTTGACTCCATCAACGAACCCACCTTGTGGTCACACCCATTGTGCGTCAAGGCCAAAAGCAGCAGACCAATCGAGATGAACGTTTTGTTGAGGGCTTGGATAAATTCAATCATGTTTTGTAAATGTAAGTGAATGGATTGAATAATTTCGCAATGGCTTTCCTGTGATTAAGCCAAAGAACAACAACATTTTACTTCTTCCTTTGAGGCTTCATTCTCTAAAAATTTAATTCTTTCTTACATATCTAACCATCATGAATTCACGAGAAAGCGCTCAAAATATCGTTAAATTGATGCTCATTTTTTGTGTCCTAATGGTAGTGGTTTTAGTTTCTGCAAGAATCGTTTTTGACACATCAAAACCAGAGATAGTGCGTTGGCTGAAACCAAATTTAGGTGTTATTTCGGTGGTATTTTTCGCAATTCTTTCACGCAACCGTTAAATGTTGCCGGATTCTGCCCCAAGTATTGTGTTCGGAACAGGAATGATGTTCCACAATTTGGTTGCAGGCGGTTTACCTGGCGTGGCGTTAGCCCTATTTATAAGCACGTTCTATACAAATTCAACTGAGAAAAAATTTCGCATTTTTTTATTGCATCTATATGCAATCCATTTTGTCATTTCTAGTGTTTCGGGACTAATGCTTGAAACGGGCCTAGACATTCATTGGCCTGGTCTTGAAAATTCATTAGTGCAGTTGGTCAATCATCCATTTGGAAGGTCTGCACTACTCGCCTTTATTCAAATATCCGTTTTGTTGATTGTTTTGCTCGGTAAAAGTGAAACGCGTATTTGGAAAGTCGCGACCTTGTATATCTGCCTAAACAGCTTCTTCCTAAGCGGATGGTCAGTTATTGTAAATAGCTGGATGCACGCACCAAGTTTAGGTATTTATGGCAACCACAATCAAGATATTACTGATTTAGGGTTTAAGCAAGTCTGTGATTTTATGATGCAACCATTTGTACTTAGTCGGCTTTTGCATCATTACCTAGCTTCAATATTGATTGGTCTTTTTTGGGTTTTGTTTTCCCTTTCATTAAATCATTCGTCCAATTCGAATTCAGCGTGCCTTTTGCAAACTAGATTTAGAAAATCAATATTGGGGTTATCTGCAATTTTACTACTAATCCAGCCCATTCTTGGGCACCTTAGCTTCAATCAACTTGCAATACTGCAACCAATCAAAGTTTCAGCAATCGAAGGGTTGTACAGTAAAACAACAGGTGACATTCCAATTTATTTTTTTGGAAAGACTAACCCAGAAAGAATGGTTACAGAGGGTATTGCTCTACCTAAATCGATTTCAAACGCACTACAGCAGTCTATGGATGTGCCAATTGAATCTCTCTCTTCTCAACCTAAGGATAAGTGGCCTCCAGTGAGAAGGGTATTCTATTCGTTTCGCATCATGATTGTAAGCTGGGGAGCGCTACTTGTGGCAACGTGCGTCTTAGTTTTTATTGACTTCTCTGAGAATCAGAGAACTTTTGTCACATCCCTAGCTCTAGCTATTGCGATTTCGGCTTCCTCGGCTGGTTGGATGGTCAGTGAGTCAGGAAGATTGCCTTGGATAATATACGATGTAACTACCGTATCACAAGCAGTTAGTATAGACGTCAAACCCTACGATTATTACAGAGCAATCTTTTCTAACGTCATTCTGCACCTCGCTCTTTTAATTAGCAGCATTCGCATACAACTCAAAATTGTTAGACTACATTTCGCAACCCCATAGAAGTGCAAACAAGCAGTACTGCTTGAGTTAGAGTTGCTTCATAAGATTAGTCTTTAACGCATCGAATCTGAAAGCCATCCGCTTTAGGGTCATAACCTCTTCCTACAGCACCATCCGAAAAGTCACACGCCTGAGCAAATGCATCAGCACTATTTTCAGCAAGAGTCGTCCACCAACAACCCGCTATTTGTAATAAGCCAAACTGCCCAGCTACGGCTGATAATCGTGCACCTCCTCCTCTACCAGAGAAGCCTGAAATATTTGTTGCGTCACGATTGGGGGCAAGCCAGTAATCTGTCCCTGTTTCCTTCATTTTTCCTCCAGCAACATACTCCCCTCCCAAATTAGCGACCAATGCATTCATTTCTGAATCTGAAGGTAAATGCCAGCCTGTTGGACAGGCATTTCGTGAATCGGTAGCAGCATACCAATTGTACATCTTGCCGTAAATAGGCTCATACTGTGGGTTATTTTCAAAATGACACCAAGCACCAGTGGTCAAATTGCCCCAAGCCGTACCGTCCTGTACATTAGGAATTGGGTCTCCGTTTGCGTATGTTCCTGTTCGAAGGTTTTCCGCCATCCATTCTGGTCCATAATTCATTACAATCGTGCTGTAATTGTTTCCTTCAATATCTGTAACGCCAGCCCCTGGTATAGAGTATTGGCTTCCTGGACCACCATTGCTACTGCTGATGCCAGGGATAATAACATAGTCAGCTCCCAAATAGAGCGTATCGCCTGTAGCCGAAACAGAATGA
Organism: Flavobacteriales bacterium; assembly: GCA_021741075.1. Classification (GTDB taxonomy): domain Bacteria; phylum Bacteroidota; class Bacteroidia; order UBA10329; family UBA10329; genus UBA10329. The sequence goes on from JAIOYO010000002.1 coordinate 78,165, forward strand.
ACACCTCCACTAAGTGAAGCAGCGGTTTTGGCGTGCATGGCATAAGGAACACTTATAAGCTGAGAGGTTCCCATTTCTGTGTATGCGCTTCCACCTGCGGCATCTAATCCTACCTGAAGGAAAAAATCGTTGGAAGACCAATCTATGAGGCCAAGAGCCCCTACCTGCACAACGCCACCACCAATTTGTAAACTTAAACGCCCAAAATCGTCTGAGTTAAGGGTGTGATTTTCTTGATAAACTACAACTCCATTTATTGAACCTTCAAGCACCGAAATTTGAACTCCAATAGCGCTATTGCTAATCGGGTCTCCAGAAGCGTCACGCGCAATTGCGCTATAGCTGAATTTATCCGGATGTGACTGGGCAAAAATTCCAGTAGAGCAACAAATCAGTAGAGCTAGCTGGATTCCAAAAATTACGTGCTTTTTCATGTTATGCGATTTAAATAAATGATGGTTTTAATTGCCTAAGAAGACAGCAAAACCATAAAACGGTCGTGATGTTTCGTATGGTATCATCAAAGAAAGCAATTTTCTCCCTCAAATTGAGCTGATGTTTGATTTAAATAATGCGCTGAGGAGTAACTAAGCCTTGCTACCATAGGTCTATTACATCGGGTTTCAACAAGGGCGTGACGATTTTTGCCGACCAACAAACATATTGCGAGTAAGCGGCATAGTTTTAACGAAAGAATACCTTCATTGCACTGATTGGATTAACGTACGCCATGTCAATGAGGTCTTCTTTGTTTAGAATAACTGTCCAAGCTTCTCTCTTTATATTGATTATTTGGGTTCTTACTTCGAAACTCAACATGGATTCGATTGTTCCAGCAATTCAATCGTTCTCGTTTTTTCCAATAGCAGTAGCGACCTTGTTGATGCTGGTTCGTTATGCCTTGTTGGGAACAAGATGGTGGTTATCGATTACAAACAATCGTCCACCTCTTTTTTGGTCAATACAAACGGAATGGCACATCCTCTTTTTGGAGTTTGTGATTCCGTTTCCTGATGCTGAAGACATTTTTAGAATTTTGCTTCTGAAATTTCGGAACGTGACTGATGGATCCGCAATTAGAAGCGTTATACGAATGCGACTGGCGGGCGTGGCTGTGCTTCTTTGTCTTTTGTTGTTGTTTTTCATCTCATGGGGGCAGGCCGTAATTGGCCAAAAATCCACAGCCCTGTATTCAGTGGTGGCCCTATTTATTTTGTTTCTATTGCCCTTTACAGATTTTTTTGTTCGAAACGCTTTGCGTCTTGTCAAGCATGTGCCTAAAATTGGTCAACCACTGGCCAAGCGGTTGACTGACGCACTCGAGGAGCCGCAAAAATCGGGTTTAATGACCGTTTTGTTTTTGGTTTCTTTGTTACAATCTGTTGTTCAAGCAGCAGTCATTTTTGTTTTGCTTTCCAAGACAAGTCAATCAATTCCTTTTCTGGACATACTGTGCCTAGTTCCATTGTTAAACCTAAGTTTCATCTTGCCATTAAGTATACAAGGCTTCGGGTTACCCGAAACTTGTTTAATATTTATGCTTCCCTTTTTTGGAGTGCCCTTGGAGGAAGCCACTGCCGTTGCTTTGGTTCATTTGCTCATTTACTCAACGATGATTTTTATGGGCGCCTGTTTGTTCTTCATTAATTCAGAACTAACATTGAAAGGCTTACGGAACATGTTTAGAAAACCTGGACGCTTTCCAGACGCAAAATGAAGGAGCGACTAATTGGTCTTTTGATGCTTTGAGAAACATTTTATACCTACACGCCAACATTCATACAGATTTAGCCGGTTGAGAATAGTACGAATTTTAATAATCCTCTCGCTTTTAATTGCTGTGGTGGTTGGTGTCTTAGGATTGCTTTGGACTCCAAATTTCTCGCGTCCAGGATATAACGATTTGCCAAACTCGTCAATGGAAAATACCAGTACGATTGAAGGCGAGCGAATTGTAAAGACTATATGTATTCGCTGCCATTACAATCCCAACACATTGTCTTTATCAGGGTTTAACCACGCCAACCCAGAAAGAATAGGACATTTTTGGAGTAGTAACATTACTGGTGATAGCTTATTTGGAATAGGGTCGTGGACCAAACGCGACTTGGTCTACTTTTTACGGTTTGGCGTCAATCCAGATGGAGACTTCGTATTTGATATGCCAAAGTATGTGCATTTAAGCGATCAAGATATGTCTTCGTTGGTAAGCTTTCTTAAGAGTGATGACCCACTTGTTAAACCCACCCCATTCAAAACGCCAAGCCCAGAATACTCATTACCGATGAGACTATTGATGTCTTTTTGGCTGAGGCCGCCCTCTTGGAAACCAAAACCGGTGTTAGAACCCGACAAAACAAACCAAGTGGCTTGGGGTCGATATTTGGCAGTAGCCAAGTTTGCTTGTTTTGACTGTCACAGCGGAAATAGTATGACTAACAATCATCTCCATCCAGAAAACTCTTGGCGGTTTTTTGAAGGGGGCAGTCCGCATGCAAACGAATTTGGAGAAAAGATAGTATCGGCCAATTTGACACAAAATGATGTAAGCGTGATTATAAATTGGTCTGAAAATGACTTTGTTCGCTGCTTACGAACAGGAATCCGCCCTGACGGGAGCACCGTTCGGGACCCGATGTTTCCATTTTCGATGTTAACGGAAGATGAAGCTAGGGCTATTTATCAATACTTACTGACCTTGTAATGCTTGTTCTTATCGTGCTAGAGCGTTAGGTGGCTTTTACAATTACACGGAACAGATACCATGATTTACCTACAGTAAGTGCTGGTTTTTCAGTTGTTATCAATGGACACACACTTTCAAAGTCTGTTCGTTCTCCGATAAATACAACCAATTGAAAAGAGTCTGGGCAAGCTTTAACAATTCTTTCATAATAATGATCTTGAAAGCCCTTTTCAAATCGTTTTAGGGCATTGGGGTCGTAAATTTCTGCTAGCTCGGAAAAATGTTTGGTGTTTGGTTTAGTGGGGACAATCTTGACGTCTATTAATTCGTTTCCCGTGCGAAAAGAGATATACTTAATTACCGCATCGAACATCTCTATATTTACTAAAGGGTCTCCCACAAGAACTACCTTGCCCTCATTCTCGCGGGTTTCAGCCACAAACCTTATGAGTTCTTGTATGGCTTTGCCAGAATCAATGTATTCGGAAATCATATTTCTCGACCACACCGATTGAATACAAAAAATAAGGATAAGCGCAGAAGCAATTAGACTTTTCTGAACGTTTGATTCTCGTAAAGAAGCAATGCCGATTGCTACTATTACAAAAAACACTATCAGTGAAGGAATAAGGTATCTGCCTGCGTAACCAACTGATGAAAACAGCACTAACTGAGCCAAAATGCAAAGCATGCCAATGGCGAAAAGGCTCCAAAACCAGCGGCCACCTTTGTTCCGAACGTAAACCAAAAAATATAAAATGGCAAGTACAATAAAGTACGGCAAGGGAGTTGACGCTAGCCATTGATGCTGCCAAACATGATTAAAATAACTGATGAGATTATCTACAACCGCTGTCGGCTCACTAAGAATATAATCTGCCTCCGAGTTTGTTGTGTCTACAACTAGAAAGGCTCCTGCAAAAAGCGCGCAGATTCCAAACACTCCTAATGAGAAATAATGCTGCCCTTTGCTCTCCAATGTGGTGCTTTTATTCCATTCTGATTGGCAGAAATAGGAAAACACGACCAAGAAGGGTGCTAACAATACAAAACTTTCTTTAGTAAAAAACAGGAGAAATAATAAACCCAGCGTTTTCCAATCGTGTTTACCATTGGCAATTCGGTTTAATAGAATCCCCGCAATCAGCAACGATACGCTTTCAATTGTCGCCAACCGAGTCATCAACTCTGTTGGAGTTCCAACAACAAGCATTAGCGGCAACACAAAGGAAATGACCTTTGACAAGCCCAACGTCCTTCCCAACGACTGAAATTGATGCAAAGCCAACGTCATTAACGTCAAAACCAGCGTGTGCCACATCCACCACCGAGAGCCAAACATGGCAGAAAACAATCCAAGGTATACGTTCAAACCTCGGCTTATGCGGTTTCCGCTTTCATTCCAAACCCGCAAAACATAATCATCGAGCGCAGCTTGTTTAAACAGAAGGTGATTGGCCATTATTTCGTGATCTTCCATCATGTGAAATCCGGACTCGATTAGCCCCGAAACCATGTACACTATCAGAAAAATCAGCCCGTAAGGCCAAGCCTTTGTCATTTTCATTACAAATCGTACTTTCCCGTCCAAACCACGGTTTCTTCTTTTCATCCCAATCAAATGAATTCGAATGGTTTCGCGTTTAACACCAAATGTAAAAGGTATTTATCTGTCGCAACACGTTGACAAGATACCTTGGTTGGTCTTTTTATTCGCGGCACCGATTAGTTATTTTTTCGGCTATTTCGAAAGTCATGTTGACCTTGTAAATCACAGCATGACCGAAAGTTTGTGGTTTGAACAGACTAAATCTCCACTTTGGAATGCAACCGGCTTTCTTGTCCCTTGTTTAGACAATGCACTAAACGCCACGTTTGGAGAGTATGATTTCTACGCACTGTTCATGGTTTCCATCAATTCAGCTGTATTATCGTTTCTGATTTGGTCCCTGCTAAAACTAGCCTCGAAGCTTGACATTTCGACTGGATATTTCATAGCAATTTGCTCTTGGTTAATCGTTGCTGCACCGCAAATTTTGACCATTAACAGCACTCGAATAGCAATTACAGGCACCTTTGCTGTGCTGCTCTATCTCGGCTCAAAGGATAATTGGCGAGGAATGCTTTGCATTACAAAAGCATTCTTGTTGTTCCTGTTTTTGGCAATTTTATCGCTGGTGAGGATGGAAGCTGTAGTTTTAATAGGCGCATACGTAGGTTTCCCTCTATTTATCTACAACCGCTGGTCGTACAAATTTTTGTCGCCTGTGATTATTGGGTTAGCGATAATGATTGGCTACAACCTTTCGCTGGAAGCTCGCGCCCCAGAAGCAATGAAAGTCTTCTATTATTACGAAAACGAATTGATAGATCGCGGGAATGTGTGTGTCGAAAATGCTTATACCAGAGGTCTTTTGGATGATAAAACACTGGTACTGAAGAACAGCGAGGACAGCCTGTCGATGCAAACTACAACACTTATTTACCACTCTCTGCCAGACATTGGATTGCTAAAAACCAGTTTTGTCGAAAACACGCTGTGCTCAGGAAAGCTTAAGCCTCTTGTTCATCTGTTCCTAGGAGGAATAAATTTAGATAGCTGGCGTAGTTGCTTTACACTGTCTATCGAAGAGTCTAAGAGAGGGCTTTGGGTGATGATTGCTTCTTTGTTACTGTTAGTGTTTTTAAGTTTTGCACATGGGTTTGATAGATTCACTTTATCAGCTTTCTTGATGTTCCTCTTACCCGTGTTATTACTATTTCATATTACGGTTCCGGATAGGTTTTTGATACCCTACTATACTTGTTTTATATCTATTTATTTGATTTTATCATGTCTTAAACAACCCCGCGTAGGCCCAATCTCAATACTTTTTTCTTTACTTATCGCTTCTTTTTTAATTGTCGAGCAAGGACTGTGTATTAAGGAAAAACAGGCAAAAGAAAAACTAATCGCTAACTACATAGCTGGTGTTCGGAAAATCGTAAAAGAAGAAAAGCGTTTTGTTGTTCTACAAACTAACTCCCCTGAATTGTTTATGCCACAACGCGTACAACAAAACTATTCACCAATAGACTCTGTCTTGTTTATGGATGAATACTTTACGTATAAAACTTTTTATGAAACTTGGCGTGCAACCTGTAATTGCAATCCTGCCTCCATTACAGACCGTTTGGAATTTGCAGCAATAACTAAAGCAGCGTACATTTCAACTGAATCAGGAGTTCATTTTAGTTCAAAGTACGCCCACTTAATGCATAAATTTCCAGTGAAATTCATTCCAAAATCAAACTTCGGAAATGCTCTTACGAGGTATCAAGTGCAAATAAGTCAACAGTAGTTTTCGTAAATATGCAGCAGTACCTGAATGCCAACGGATTCGCAATCTGATTGAATCATTTATAAACCATTGCTTCAGACATATTACATTTGAGAACAAACTTCAGGTTTGTTTCTGCAAACAGCACTCAATAAATTGTGAATCAGATAATTCCGCTATTCAAAAACACACATGAACAGCTCGGTCTAACCGACCCTGTATATTCTCTGGGTGTGAACGACCAGACCGTCTTGTGCAAACAGTTCCTCTCAAGAATCGTAGGGACCGAGGATGTGTTTTTCACAAAATCATGCACTCAGTCTTTGGAGTTAGCAATCATGATTCTTAATCTGCCTCCAAATAGTGAGATAATACTCCCGTCTTATGGATTCGTGTCACTGGCAAACGCAGTGGCTCTATTGGGTCATAAGTGTGTGTTTGTTGATTGTGAAATTGAAACGCTTAACATCTCTGCTGATGCTATAGAAGCAGCCATCACCGAAAGAACAAAAGCGGTAATCTGTATTAATTATGCCGGAGTACCATGCGAATACGATAAAATCAACTCCATTTGCAATCGAAACAACCTCTGGCTAATTGAAGATAATGCGCATGGGTTCCTTGCCAACTTAAATGGCAATCCGCTCGGCTCGTTTGGCGATATATCAACATTCAGTTTTGATCACCTAAAAATGATTACTTCATATGAGGGCGGAGCGTTGGCCATAAACAATAAATCCTTGGTTGGCGGTGCTTCTTCTTGTTTGGATATGGGAACTAATCGGTCTGAATTCAAAGCAGGCAAGGCGCCCTTTTATGAATGGACGTCACTTGGCACAAACTCTGTATTGGCGGCTCCGCTTTTTGATCTTTTGATAAAGCAGTTTCATGAATCTCCAACAATTCTTAGTTCATTCGTTAATGGTTGGCTCTTTTACCAAGAAGCACTGGCCCCTCTATTTGCTAAGCACGGAATTAAGGGGGCTAAGGTCGTTTCTACCCTAAACATCAACGGTTACATTTTCTGGATTATGACTCGATCTGCAACCGAGCGAAGTGCACTAATTGCTGAATTGCAGACAAAAGGAATTACGCTAAGTCCACACTATTCTGCTCTACACAAATCCCATTACGGAAAAACCTACCATTCATATTCTGGTGACATGAAAAACACGGAAGAAGCCGTAGCACAAATGGTTCGTCTTCCACTGTTCTATGGTATCACCGTTGATGAGCAAAAACGAGTGGTTTCGGAAATTGAACAATTTTATGCTGAACTGGATGGATAATGAAACCAATGCAGCATTTGGTATCTCTAGGTTGATTTCGATTGTCGTTCCGTGCTATCAAAGCGACTCGGAATTGATTGAGCTTGAAAGGGCGATTAGCACACTTCACCAAGAAATTCAGAACGCATATAAACTTGAGGTTGTGTTTGTTGATGATGGATCTACCGACAGCACCCTTGATGGTTTAAAAAAAATTAAAGCCCGGGCTCCTTTTGAGTGTAAAATTGTTGTTCTAACCGGCAACTTCGGGTCGTATAATGCTTTTCATGCAGGCATATTAAACACAAGCGGAGAGGCCATCATTCAACTTCACGCGGACCTTCAGGACTCTCCCAAACATATTCCATTAATGCTAAGTAAGTGGGCAGAGGGCGCTAAACTTGTTATCGGTCAGCGTGTAGCTAGAGAAGAAAGTATGTCAACCAAGTTCTTTTCTGGAATGTACCACAATATGGTAAAGCGCTTTGCACTTCCACACATTCCCGATGGAGGTTATGACCTTATACTTCTTGATAAAGAAATTGGTGAGCACCTAAGGCAAATAGACGTTCACAACATAAACCTAGTTTATTTAATCTCATGGTTAAGTCAGCGCTACGAAGCCGTTCCGGTTGTTAGAGAAAGTAGAAAAACTGGGAAGTCTCAGTGGTCCTTTTCGAAGAAAGTAAAGCTGGTAATAGACACCTTTATTGGCTTTTCATACGCTCCAGTCAGATTTTTTCGAATTCTAGCGATAGTCGAGCTTCTTCTTTTTCCAGTGCTCGTAATTCTGGTAACAAAATCTAACTGGGATCTAACCATTAAGGTCTGCTCCATCATTGTTTCAAGCTGGATGGTCACCATCCTAATCGGAATCACGTTACTATCCGAAATGCTTTGGAGAACGCTTGTTTCCGCCAGAAAAAGACCGCCATACATCATAGAAAAAGTGATTCAGTAATGAACCTCCGCATTGCAGACTGGTGGAATTCTAAGGTGGCCATGCTTGTTGGATGGTCTTATTTTTTTGTTCTCCTTTCTGATGTTGAGCCCAATTTATATTTCAAACTTTTACCTGTCATCCTCATTTGGCTATTCTCCACAGCTGGTTTTGGGTATTACGTAAATGATTGCTTCGATGTAGCAATTGACGAAAAAGCATCCAAACCAAACTACGTTTCCCAACATTCCAAGTTTAAGCGGTTTTCAATATCGCTGTTTTTGGCGGTAGTTTCATTGGCAAGTGCCTTGGTTTTATTTTGGAATCAGCCCTATTTTATTGCAATTGTTGGTGTTCAGCTCATACTGTTTGTCTTGTACTCAGCCTCGCCTTTTAGATGGAAAGAGGTTCCTTACATAGACGTTGTGACTGATTCGGTTTATGCCCAAGTTATTCCTGTAACCATAATGGCATTGGTAATTGTTTCAATGCAAACCAGTCCGCCCAACTCATTTCAACTCTTGGTCTATTGTCTCACAGGGTTTTGGGGGGTTCTTTCGGGTCTTCGAAACATAGTAGAACATCAAGTAATAGACTTCCAAAATGATGAGATTTCTGGCGTATCAAATACCGTTCAATTAATCGGCATTTCAAATGCTACTGCATTTCTCAATAAATGGATTATTCCGATGGAATGGTTGCTTTTTGCGGCAATCATTATTTACTCTGGTTTTCACCTACCTCCATTACTCATTCTCACTGCCCTATTCGTAGTTACTATTGGATTTACTACGCCCATAGCTGAGGGAATTATTGAGAAAACCAGACCTTTTAGGTTAGGTAGCCGGTTGCTAGAACCACGACTCATTTACGAATTCTGGTTCCCTTTGGCTTGTATTATGGTTTTGATGCTCCTGAATTGGAAATATCTGCTTTTAGGTATTCTTCATTTAGTGCTTTTTAGAAATTGGATTGCCATTTTGATTGGGGACTTTATGGGGAATGTTGTCTACTACCAAACTTCAGACGTGCTTTGGCATCGTGGTGCGCTACGGTTTTACTATCAGACTAAAACTGTTTTGAGCATGCTTTATGGTATTTCTAAGGATGTTGCAAACCGAATACTAACTACCATTTGGGCAATTCTTGTAGGTTTCTCATACCGCTTGTTTCACATTATTTACTTCAAAGGCATTTTAGAACTTTGGATTGCCTTTAAGTTGCTTGTAAATTACTTAGCCTATCAATTTAAATTCCGAGTGCTTGGCGATAAAGAAGAACAGATTCGATGGAAAAATAGGAATGGCGGAAACCGTTAATGGCTTATGGATTGGTAATCGGCTTTCTCTCATGGAAACCCTCACCATTACTTCCTTCCTAGCGCAAGGACACGAATTCCGTCTTTTCGTGTACGAACCCATTTTAACACCGCTACCTTCAGGTTGCATTATTGAAGACGCAAATAAAATCCTGCCCGAATCCGCAGTTTTCAGATACAAAAACACCACTCAGTTCGGACAAGGAAAAGGAAGTGTTTCTGGTTTTTCAGACATCTTTCGGTACAAGCTCCTTTATGAAGAGGGTGGGTGGTGGTCAGATATGGATGTTACGTGTTTGAAACATTTAGACATTCCTTCTGATTACTATTTCAGAGAACATCCCACCCTACCGTTGGTTGGAAACATGATGAAAGCCCCAAAAGGTTCTGAACTCATGAGAAACTGTTTTGAACAAGCCTCTTCTCAAGTTGACGAGCACAATACAGATTGGCACAAGCCAATTGAAATACTAGCCAATGCAGTAGCACATTTTGAACTCAACCAATACATTGATAGTGGCTACAAACGGTCAAATCCTGATGCCTGGGATTACGTTCGTAATCTTCTTATTGGAAAAACTGAAATGCCACAAGACTATTATTTCATTCATTGGATGAATGAAAATTGGAGGTCTAAAGGGCTAGACAAAAATGACTTTATGATTGGTTCGGCTTACTTTAAACTCCTTGTTAAATACGGATTAATTGAGGATGATTTCAACGCTTTTCAGCGATGGAAAAATCGTTTCAGGCATCGTTACTTAAATTGGTATTAGTTTACGCTTGGATTTCAAAGGTTCCATTCTTTCAATAAGACAATTTCAAGTACCAAAACCGCACAAATAAAAATGAGTTTCTTCAAAAGCCTTTTTAATCGAAAAAGTATTGGGAACTCTGAATCTGGACTCCCCGCAGAAACAATTAGAGCCTATAACCAAACAAGGCGCGTTCGAGATAAATCACTTTTATGCCACGCCCCTTTCTCAAACATGTACTTCAACACAGAGGGGCATGTTGCTGTGTGCTGGAAAACGTTCCATAAGCATGAAACCTATTCTGAGGAAAAATCCATCATGGATATTTGGAAAGGGGAGAACTTTGAAAAAATTAGAGCGGGCATAAAGTCATGCAATCTTGATTTTGGGTGTCAAGAGTGCAAAAAGCACCTGTTAGAAGGGAATTATGTAAACGTGCTTTCCAAGGCATACGACAACGACCATTTACATCCAATTTACCCAACAATTATGGAGTTTGAGCTCAGTAACCGATGTAATTTGGGCTGTACCATGTGCAACGGAAACCTCAGCTCCACTATTCGTAAGGATCGAGAGAAACTTCCGCCTTTACCTTCTCCTTATGGTCAAAAGTTTGTTGAAGAACTGAACGAATTCATTCCGCACCTTAATGAAGCACGTTTTAATGGAGGTGAACCTTTCCTCATTAAACAATACTACGACATCTGGGACAATATCATTAAGCTGAATCCGAAGCTTAAACTGGTGATTGCAACCAACGGTACGGTGCTTACTTCTAAGGTGAAAGAGTACATGGAAAAATCGAATTTCCATTTCAACATATCCATTGATGGTTTTAGTCCAGAAACGTATGGGTCTATTCGGATAAACGGAAATTTTGAGAAACTGATGGAGAACCTCGAGTACTTTATCACTTATTGCCAAAAAAATAAACGCACGTTGTGCATCATGATAAACCCACTACGGCAAAACTGGTGGGAAATGCCCGCATTCGTGAATTGGTGCAACCAGAAAAACATTCACCTCTGGTTCAATAGCATCATCAAACCTGCCGACCAAGCACTTTGGAGCTTGCCTTCTTCTGAATTAGGAAATATTCTGAAAAAGCTTTCATCTGCCAAATTAGAGATGCCAAATACGGGAGACCGAGCCATTCACAAATACAACATCGACACCTATAATAACCTCGTAAATCAGCAAATAAAAACATGGTATTTAGAGGCTGTTGAGAGAGAGGAAACAAGTAATAATTTGTCTGAAAAACCCGAGGTAAACGCTAAACAACAAGCCCAGAAAAAAATAACGACTTATTTCGGTGCCGAACATAAAAGCGACTGCCAATTTCTCCTCGATAAATTAAGTGTTCTAGAGTCAACAATTGAAACCGAACAGCTCATTAATCGCCTCTATGCTCTTGTTTTGAATAGCGACCCAGCGGTTCTTTTGGAAATGGCCAAAGACCTATCTGCGGAGGAACTCAAACAAAAGTTTGAATCAGAAGTAACCAAGAATCAATAGTTTTCCTCTACGTGCGCCAATAAATTCTCGGTTGTATTGTTGGTGATTAATTGGAGGTGATTCACAACACTTTTTCGGTCTATGTCATCAATCAAGTCACTCAAAATGGCTTGCTGCCTTCTCATATCTGTTACGTGCGCTAGGATTGCCGCAGCTTTAGTTTCTGTTTCATTTAGCAGCTCTACTCCATAAAAAGCCCCAGCCAAAAGAGGCATTAATTTGAAATAGGCCTCAAAAAACCATGAATCGCCATTCTTTTTCCAAAGATTAAAGAGGAGCGGTTTAATCGGTTTTGGTTCGTCCGAATCTAAAAAACCAACGGTAATGAGCTGGTCTTTTATAGCAGGTTTTGCCCATGCGTAATGCTTTACTAGACTCTTTGCAAGCAACAAAACATCGGGCGAGTTGGAAGGGATTTCTGATAATAAGCTAGGGTTAACTAAATCAACATTTTCATAACTATCCAATTTTTCCAGCCTGTTTTTAGCCCGTTCACTCTTCCAATGCTTAACCGTATTGTTCAGCTCCGCAAAGGCTTTCACGTTCATCTTTTCTGTGTTGGTTTTATTCGGCAACGAAACACTAGCAAAATATTCCGCTATCTGAGTAAGCTCGTCAAAGTTCATGTATCGCATCGACAAGTGCCCTGGATTCCACACAACGTTAAAATGTATTGGAATCTCTTTGGCATTACAGAACTCAATTAGTTTGGGAATTCCTTTCCAATTCGTGCTCATGGCACACGCGGCAATGGTTAAATATGTGTTCTTCTTTTTTGTTAGGGCATGCAACTGTTCTAGGTTTTCTAAAACCCTCGACAGTTTTGCACCAGACCTTACAGAAGCAAATTCTTCAGGATCAATGGAGTCAACGGAAATAACCAAACCAACATTCAATCTGGTCATTATTTCCTTTACCCGGTTGTTAAAAACCGTTCCGTTTGTTGTAATGTGTATTCGGATATTGGGGTTTACAACCGCAACTCGTTCCCATATTTTGTAATAAATCTCAATCAAAAATGGTTCTCCTCCCAGAAACTTGAGGTCGGTTAAATAAGGCATGAATTCAGCTACCTGGTCTACAAAAGCATCATCGTAAGGATTGTGCATTGGCGGAAGTTGCTCACGATTCTTCCTTATGGTTGAAGAAAAGTAACCGTTGCACATTTCGCATTCTAGATTACACGTGTTGGATATTTCAAACTCAAAAACACGTGGCATGGTAGATTTATCCTTCAGTCCTACAAAGCTTTTAAGCTTCTCCATTTTTCCCTGCGGAATCGCATACTCATCGTAATGGATTGCTTTGGTTCCCTGATAATTTCCACTTTCCAATAAAATGCCGCACAGTTTACACCCTCCATCCAGTTTTTTCTGAGCAATATTCTTTCGAAGCTGATGGATTGCTAATCCATTCCATATTTCTGAAATTGTCTGGTCTGGATATCGGCCTAAAACATCCGTTCGGTTAAAACAACATGCTGTTACATTTCCGTTCTGTTCAAAGTTTAAGCTTACCGATGGAGCATGACATACTTTGTCTCGCGCTTGAACTGGTCTTAACGCATTATACTTTTCTATATCGGTTGATGTAATCATTCCTTTTTCTGTGCTCTCCACGATTTTAGTTGTGCAATAAGATGCTGTAGTTGAATTTGGAGATGCTTAGGAAACGTTTGTTTCGAATATAACTCAATAACCTCATCAAGTTCCGATTGGCCCATGGTCTGAAGAGAAACATCAGGAAGAAGCTCTGTAGCACTGCCTGATTCAATCGAATTGAATTTATGAACGCCTTCAAGTTTTCCACCTAACGGACCATAAACCACGTTAAAGTAAATATCTAAGTCGTTTTTATCGCAAAACCTCATTATATCCGGAATCTCCTTCCAATTTTGAATCATTGGGCAAACCGAAAATGATTTCAGCTTTTTGCTGCCCAAAAGCCAATGAATGTTGTTTTCTAAATCTTCAAAACATCCATTTCGTCTTATAGACTCCCAAGTGCTCTTATTAAGACTATCAATGGAAAGTGTAATTCGGCAATTTGGTAGCCGTTCAATAATGCCTCTAGCCCGAGAGCTGAGCATGGTGCCGTTTGAGGTGATACCTACATCTACATTCGGATTTACCTCAATAATAGCCTCCCAAATGTCATAATATGGTCCTATCAAAAATGGTTCTCCTCCCAAAAAGTTAGCCCTAGCAAGCTGGGGCAAATAGTTCTTTACTTGATTAACAAACTCTTTATCGTATGGGCTTTTAAGCGGGGGAAGTTTTTCTCTGTTCTTACGAATGGCAGACGACCACTTACCTCCGCACATAATACATTCAAGGTTACAATGGTTCGATATTTCAAACTCAAAAACCAGCGGTGCTTGGTTCGGTTTCTCTTCCTTTTTCCGATAAAATGAACCTAGTATTGAACTTAATAGACCATTGTTTTCTGGCTTGACTTGTTGGTCTTTTATTAAAGGTACGTAGTCGTCAAAATGATTAATAAGCACACTCTCGAAATTTCTCTCCACAATCATTCGGTCGCATAATCCGCAACCCAATTCCAGCTTATTGGACGCCAAGGAGTCGCGGAGTTTTTTCACCTTTTCACCGGACCAAATTTCATCAATCGTATTTTCGGGATAACTGCCTAAAACGTATTGCCTGTTAAAACAACAGGCCGTTACATTACCTGTTTGGTCAAAATTTAGCGATAAGACAGGAGCGTAACACAAATAGGCCGAGTTTCGGACACTTCTGGTCTGGTTGAAGGCCTTTATTTGCTCGATAGTTGCCATAACGCTAAAGTAACTAGCAATAGTCCAATTGACCTACAAATTCCAGAACGAAGCCATTACCTTTGGGCTAGATGTCTAATTCACTTCGCCATCCTCGGTTTAACGAACCGCTTTTTAAAAACGCTGCTATTCAAGAAGAGTTAGCGTTAAAAGGATTCTCTGTGCAGCCATTTTTACACGCTACCGAGGTAGCCACATTATTGCACAGCTATGAAGATTTGCTCTCCATGCTTCCAGATGGCTTACCCGATACATTTTGCCCTAGCGGTCGATTCGAAGACCCCGTTCTAAGAAACTTCGCTCGTAATGCTATTGATGCCGTTGTACCATCGAGATTAAACGATTTCTTCGTTGACGGACGAGCCTCCCTCATGGGTGGAACCTTCCTTATAAAACCAGTCGGTGCCAATACCGCCCTAAGTCCGCATCAAGATAGTTCTCATGTAGACGAAACGTGTTCGTTTTCTGTTTATGCTTGGATTCCTCTTGTAGATACAACTGTAGAAAACGGGGCTTTTCATGTTATTCCTCAAAGTCATCTTTGGGGAAACAAGCACCGATCGTTAAACGTTCCGTGGTGCTTTGCAGGAAAGGAAGATGCTCTTTTGCGTCTATCAGAACCAGTAACCGTAAAATGCGGAGACGTGTGTTTTTTTGAAGGGGCTTTAATCCACTCATCTCCACCAAACCATTCAAATGACACGAGAGTTGCGCTCAACTACTTTATTAAACCAGAAAGTCAACGTTTTCTACATCATTTTGTAGATGAAAGGACTCCGAAGGGGAAAGTGGAAGTGTATGGGGTTGATATAGATTTTTTCTATTCCGAAGACTTCGAATCACGGCCAAACCAGAATTTATTCTTGAGGTACGAAGATGCAATTGACCAAAATAAAGTGATGCTAACCTTTACTTCTTTATGATTGGGAATCGTATCCTACACAAATTGAACTCTACTTCAAATGAGCTCAAAGAAAGAAAGTAGTTCCTGTGTAGTAATGGGTGCAATCAAGTAATTTCAAAAACTGCGCTCGGTAGAGATAAACCGCAAAAATTGCGTGGCGAACCTAATGAACGGATTACCTTCGTAATAACGAGTTCAATATGAGCAGACAGGAGAAAAAATCTCGAATTAAGCTTGCCATGGGTCAACTTCTTGTTGAAGGGGGTGAACCTGAAAGAAATTTGGAGCGAGCTAAAAAGATGATAGCACAAGCCAAAGAATATGGTGCGGAATTAATTGTGCTTCCAGAAACCATCGACTTTGCTTGGACACACCCATCTGCTTTTGACGAGGCGTTGCCAATACCGGGAGCTTATAGCAATAGGCTTTGTAGTTGGGCCAAGCAGTACGGAATATACATATGCGCTGGATTGACCGAAAAACGTTCTGACGGCAGGCTATTCAATACCGCTCTTTTAGTTGACAATAACGGGGAAATTCTGATTAAATACCACAAAATTAACCTCATTGAAGTGGAACAGCCTTATTATGAAATAGGCGACATTCTTCGAGTCGTAGATTCTCCTTGGGGTAAAATCGGAATAAATATATGTGCCGATAATTACCGAGAATCTGTTCACATTGGCAAAACGCTGGGTGCTATGGGCGCGCGCATAATTTTATCTCCATCATCTTGGACCGTAAATCATGGCATAAGCGAAATAGACGATCCATATGAAGATAAGTGGGTAAAGCCATTAAGCTACATTGCAACTATGTATGATTGTTTAGTTATAAGCACCACATCTGTTGGCTATATAGTAGGTGGTCCTTACGAGGGTAAAAAAATGGTTGGTTGTTCATTGGCTGTCACCGAAAAAGGAATAATTGGCCAAGGACAGTTCAATGAGTTTGCTGGAGAAGTTATTTATGTAGATGCAGACATTCATCCGCAAAATGCTTTTGGGTCAGTGCTCAACCAAAAAATAAGCTCAAAAGGCTTTGCGCAAGAAGTAGACCTTTGGAAAAAGTAATTGTAAACGGAAAGCCAACCGAACTAGAAGATATTCGGTGTAAAAGATGCGTTCAAAACACATCCGTTCCTGGTATTTCTTTCAATCAGAACGGAGTATGCAATTTCTGTGCGTTGCATGATAAAATGGCCTTAATGTTTCCTAATGGCGAGCTGGGAAAAAAGAAATTACATCAGCTATTTGACGGAATAAAAAGAAAGGCTAAAAAGAAAAAGTATGACTGCGTTGTCGGAATAAGCGGAGGCAGAGACAGTACTGTTCTTTTACGAAAAGTTGTTAAAGAATGGGGGCTAAGACCTCTTGCAGTACATTTCAACGATGGTTTTGATAACCCTGTGGCGGGGGAGAATATGGTTAATGCTTGTAAAATTCTTGGTGTGGAGTTAAGAACCATTACCTCTGATTGGAGAGAAGCAAAAGACTTGAAAATCACCTTCCTGAAGGCATCTGTTCCCGATCTTAATTTAGGAACAGACATTGGCATTGCTTCATCACTGTACAGTGTTGCACACAAAGAGGGGATTAAAGCAATTATCATTGGTCAGTCTTTTCGAACAGAAGGCGTAAAACCACTATCATGGTCTTACTTCGATGGTGATTATCTACGCAATGTGCAGAAACAGTTAGGTAACGTGAAACTAAAACCATGGAAAGCCGACAACGCTGGTTTTAACCTCGGATTAAAAGAGCTTTTTTACTACACCGTTGTGAAGGGGATTAAAACCTACACGCCCATGTATTATACAGACTACATTAGGGCCAATGAAGATGAAATCATTAAAAATGAGCTTGGTTGGGTCTATCCTGGAGCACATTATTTTGATGACCTTTATCACAGCTTGATTAAATACGTACATCGCGTTAAGTTTAATATTGACCTCAACATGAATAGTGATTCGGCACTTGTTCGTTCTGGTCAAATGGAAAGAGAAAAGGCGATAAGCAGAGCAGGTGGAATTTACCAGATTGAAGATCCAGACGTTATACGTCTTTGTATAAAGCGATTGGGAATAAAACAAGATGAGTTTGAAGCATACATGAAAATTCCACCGAAAACGTTTAGAGATTATCCAACGAGCAGGAAATACATGGAGCTTTTTAAAATGCCTATCTGGATTGCTAGCCGATTAAACTTGGTGCCCAAAGTAGCTTATGACAAATATTTCAACTGCGGTGCGTAGCATGTACATTTTGGGAATAAACGGTGGACTAAGGCTTGGATATCAGGATGTTTCGGCCGTTCTGCTGAAAGATGGTAAAATTGTGGCAGCAATCGAAGAGGAACGAATCTCACGAGAGAAACACGCTCCCGGAAGATTGTCTGAAAAAAGCATTGAGGAAGTGTTGCGAATAGCTAATATTTCCATTGGCGATGTTGATGTGGTTGCCACTCATGGAACTACGTGGAACGATGGTTTTGAGGAAAACCTTCGAAAGTATCTTATTGCACGATTTGGTCATGCACCTATAATAGAACGGCACCATCACCACGATTGCCATGCGGCATCAGCATTTTTTGCGTCCGGTTTTAAAAATGCGCTTGCTTTCACTGCAGACGGCTCTGGAGACGGTAGTTCTGCGCGCATCTACGATTGCAAGGATAGAAAAATGAACCTTTTGGCCGATTTTAAACGGCCTGATAGTCTCGGAATCTTTTATTCTATATGCACACAGTACTGCGGCTTTGTTCGGGATTCTGATGAGTATAAACTTATGGGGCTTGCTCCATACGGAAATGCACAACGGTTCGACCTAAGTGGCGTACTCTCTTCTTCTGAAGGAAAATTTGTTTTAAATGAAAGTATTTTGAAACCGGTTTTGCCAGGAGCTCCTCAATCTACCAAACAAGAACCAGCCTATAGCAACGCTTTAATTTCGTTGTTCAATGGCGTTCGGCCGCGAATACGAAACGAAGAAATTACTCAACATTACAAGGACGTTGCGGCCAGTGCTCAGAAACGATTGGAAGAAGTAATGGTGGAAGTGGTTGCATATTGGTTGCGGAAGACCGGACACCAAAACCTGTGTTTAGCTGGAGGCGTTGCTCTAAACTGTGCTGCCAATAGGCAGCTAGCAGAAAAACTAAAACCACAAAACCTCTTTGTTCAGCCAGCGTCTAGCGATGCAGGAATTTCTCTTGGCGCAGCTTACTTAAGCAGCTTGAAACATAACCGGCCTCCGGTTAAAATGGACTCTGTCTCTTTAGGCAGGTCTTATTCTGAGGAAGAAATAGTCTCCGTGCTCAATCTTTTCGGATTAAGCTACCAGAAGGTGAACCCTCAACTGAAAGCCGCTGAGTTGATTGCCGCGGGCAAAGTAATTGGCTGGTTTCAAGGAAAAGAGGAGTTTGGACCACGTGCTTTGGGATTTAGAAGTATCCTCGCTTCCGCTACTGGAAAACACATGAAGTCCCAGATTAACGCCAAAATTAAATTCAGAGAGTCGTTTAGGCCTTTCTGTCCGAGTGTTCTAGAAGAAGATCTCCATCTGTACTTCGAAACTTCGTTTAATCAACTTCCATTTATGACCGTAAATGCAATAGTTAAGGAGCCTCAAAAGTTCCCAGCAATTACGCATGTTGACGATTCTGCCCGCGTTCAATCAGTGAATTACGAACAGAACCCACTCTATTACGACATGCTTGTTCATTTAAAAAACCTAACAGGAAGTGGCATTTGTGTTAACACTAGTTTCAATAGAAGTAACGAACCAATTGCTGGCTCTCCACAAGATGCTATTTCTATTTTTTACGGAAGTGGGTTGGACGCTTTGGTGATTGGTACTTTCCTTCTATTAAAATAAGATTTACAACGATTACGGAAGCGAAAACGATTAACTCGCCACAGAAGAGCAACAAGCTCAAACGCTGCCTTGCTGACAGTCTTTAGCGATCCGCCTTTTGTTTCGCCAACTTCTCTTTGGTAATAAAACGATGGCACTTCCCGGAAGCTGACTCCATGAACCTTAAGCATCGCACACATCTCACTTTCAACGAGAGAACTTTTCAACGTTGGATGAATAGCCTTTAAATCTTTAGCGTGATATATCTTAACCCAATTCACGTCTTGCAGGGAAAGGCCTAACAAAAACTTGTTTGTTAAGTTGTTAAAGGAGCTCAATAACACTCTATAATTTGTGTATCGTTTGTCCTTCCGAACAAAGGAAATTACCTCACCTGCTTCAAGATTTCCATAAGGGATGATTTCTTCAGGATTAAACTGTCCGTCTGCTGGAATTCCGCAAACGCGCTCTCCCTTTGCATTTGAATAGCCTGAGATAAGCGCGGCCCCAATTCCTTTATTGGTAGAATGGTGTATGGCCTTTACGTTATTATACTGCCCACATTTAACGTCAATGACTTCTTGACTGCGGTCGGTGCTACCATCATTAACTACTAAAATTTCACATTGGTTCTGAGAAAGCTGGGTACAAACATCCACTGCTAAGTCTATAACTTTTCCTACAGTATGCTCTTCATTGTAACAGAAAATGAAGATTGTCCATGGAATTGTGTAGGGCTGCATCATAAATAAACGCGCTTACCGCCACTACGCAGTGATTCATCGGCCCTGATTAAGGTTTCAATAATGCTCAGGCTAATCTCCGGATTGTAGTAAGGTAGTTCTCCGTTTAGCATTTGATAGAAATCCTCGACTAAAATCGATAGCGCCTCTGTAAGCGGTACTTTAGGAATTCGGACTTCCCCTAATCGATAGTCGACCAAATTCTTCCTTCGCTCTTCTTCTGTTAGCTCAGAGATGCTATAGTCGTAAACCTTCAACTTGTTGGATGGCTCGATGTCGTCATAAATCACCATTTTCTCTGAACCTCCAAAAATCATTTGCCTAATCTTTACAGGCGAAGCCCACGAACAATTTAAGTGCACCAACATTCCAGAAGTATAGTGCAAAATCAAATAAGCGATGTGTTCATTTCCTCCTTCGGGATGAATTGCGCCAATAGCCTGTAAACTCGCTGGCCGTTCAGGGATAAGATGATAAATGATAGAAAGGTCGTGGGTTGCTAAATCCCACAAAACATTCACATCCGTTTGATAAATACCGAGGTTTATTCGGGTAGAGTCGATGTAGTTAATTTTTCCAAGTGCTCCTGAATCAAATAGTTGACGCACTTCTCTAATCGCCCCTGTGTAAAGAAATGTGTAATCGACAAGTAGGCAAAGACCACTAATCTTTGCTAACCGTATTAATTCATTTGCCTCTTCTAAATTGCCCGCTAAGGGTTTTTCCACCAACACATGTTTCCCATTTAATAGAGACGCCTTGGTGAGTTCGTAATGAGTACTAACCGGTGTGCAAATAGCCACTACTTCAATCTCCTTGTTTGAAATCAAATCTTCATGATTCTCAACAAGAGCGGCAGTAGGGCATGCTCGTTTAGCCAGTTTACATCTGTCTTTTCGAGGCTCCGCTATGCAAATCACCTCAAATTCTAGATGCATGGAAAAGTTTCGGACTATATTGGGTCCCCAATAGCCATAACCTATCACACCTACTTTAATCATGGTTCTTTTAAGTGTTAAGGTCCGAAAGACTCTTTCTTCTCGTTAATTTAGCGCTATACTACTGAAATTTGGCAATGCTGAAAAGGCTTTTTTCTAACATTTTTAAGGTCCAATCCCAGCTACCAAGGTCATCTGATGACTTTACCGCACTCTCCAATGAGGTAATGAGTGCGTACAATTCCTTCAGACCAGAAGGAAGCAAGCCATTATTCTGTTACGTTCCATTCAACAATATCAGTTTTTCGTTTAAGGGGCGCGTTCTTGCCTGTGCATACAATCAAAAAGTAGAACTCGGAAAGTATCCCAATCAAAGCATTCATGATATGTGGTTCTCAAGTGAAATGGGCAATTCTCTGAGAACCCACATGGAGCACAATGATTTGAGTTATGGTTGTAAACACTGCAAGTATTTTGCAGAACACCGTAAGTTTTCTGGTTTAAAACCGTTGGTGTTTGACAAGTACCATGACTATACAAAGGTTCGATATCCTCAAGTAATGGAATTCGAGCTTAGTTCAACTTGCAATTTCGAATGCGTTATGTGCAATGGGGAAGTTTCCTCATCAATTCGAAAAAACAGAGACCAACTTCCCGCCCTTAAGAGCCCATATGACGAAGCATTTGTAAATCAATTGGATGAATTTATTCCCTATTTGAAAGAGGCGAAATTCTATGGCGGAGAGCCTTTGCTAATTCCTATCTACTTCAAGATTTGGGACCGCATGCTTAGGCTGAATCCCGCTATTAAAATCTTTACGATTACCAATGGCTCTGTAATGAATCAGAACGTGAAGGACATTTTGGAGCGAGGTAATTTCGACATTGCAGTTTCCATGGATTCAACCCAAAAGGAAAGGCTAGAATCTATTAGAAAAAATGTCAATAAAGAGCAATTATTGGAGAACATAGCCTACTTCAACGACTACTGTAAGAGGCGAAAAAAAAACCTAGTTATAAGCTTCACTATGATGCGAATCAATTGGCAAGATTTTCCTGACATGATTCGTTTCTGTAATGATCAAAACGCTATTCTCTATGTCAGTTATCTTAAAACACCCCCTCGATTTGCGCTATGGAATCTGCCCGCTGAAGAGCTAAGACAAATTAGAGAAGAGCTCGTAGGGGAAGTATTTCCTAGAGGCACATTTGTGCAAAACAATAACGCTCAGTGTTTTGATGACCTACTCACGTATCTTCAAAACGCGGAGCAAGATGCGCTAACAAGAAACCCTTCAGAAATAATTTCCTATTCGATTACTCGGGAGAACCCGTACTCAACTACCCCAATCAAACTTGTCAATAATCAACTTTCGGGTACCAATAGCACAACGCATAGGATTAATGTAGAATATGACTCCAATACAAATTATAGGGCTTTACTTCACGACAAACTTTTGTCCGAAAACTTCAGTCCTGAAGCGTTTTTTGTAAAAATTGACAAGGCGATGTCTCTTCTTTCAGCTGGTTCAGACACGAATAAAGTTCATTTCACTTTGATTAATTCAGAAACAAAAGAGTTGGTTCAATCGGTTGCGGAGCTTTCTGAAGGCGAACTGCTTTCCCGAATGCAGGATGTTTCATAAATCCCGTTTTGTGCGCCTGCTATTATAAATACACTCATACAAAAACCCAAACTAGATCGTTGTTATATTTGTGTTGCGTCACTTTTTGTTCGGCAATATGTCTGATAGCTCAGCCGAAATGCAGTGCGCCATCATCATGTATCCTTCAGAATTGTGGTGGCCATCGTTTTTCCACCAAAAGGAGTCGGTTGGACTTCCTGAATCATTGATGTATTCCAAATAGCAGGGGCGTAAATCGCGGATTGCTATTCCTCGAACTTTCCCGTTTCTGTACAAAGCTTGCTGAAGACGTTCTACGTAACCCTGTTCTGTTTGTAATTGGTGTGGATACAGTACGAACATGATGTTTTTATTGGGTATCACTTCAGAAAACTCTTTGAACAACTCTGGAATATTCTTCTCAGTTATTTGCTCGATAAACTCAGAGCTGTTCTCGCGAACTAACACCCATGAATATCCTAGCACACGGTTATAAATTAGTCTTGCAATGTGGCTGTAAGCGTAAATCAATTCAAAAAAACGTGGTCCTTTTCCCTGTTTCGGATCAAACCGTTCCATGCCTCCTTTCACGGCAATATCTTCCAATAAATCCTGCATAGAAATAGTTACGATAACCAAATCTGGCTCGTATTCCGTTAGTTTATACTTCAGTAGCATAAGCTCTTGAAATGGATCGCTGCCACAGACTCCCGCGTTGAAGACTTCTACAGATTGTCCTTTTTGTGTTAGTTGCTGTTCAAGCAATCTGGGCCAAGTAGAGTCCGCGGGAGCTCCATCTCCTTCAGTGAACGAATCACCCAAAGCGATGATTCGAAACACGCTATCTGGCTTTTTTAATTGCCACTCTTTGTCGCTCAGCCCCAGCGAGTTGGTGCTTCTTGGGTAGAGAAATTGAGTGCCATCACCGATTTCATGAACTTCATTTTTTGGCCAAACATGTATTGTATCTCGGTAGGAACCATGACTAATGAAGTTGTAGTACCCTAGCCGTGCTTCCGAGTAATTTCGTGTGAGTCCGCTGATTCGTAGCGCGGCCTCCACAAATAGGAACATAATGAAAGTAGAAATAGTCATTATGATTAGACGTACGCGAACCTCACTGGACAAAAGGCGCTTTGAAACAACGAAAACCACGATTCCAACCACCATAAATACGACACCAAGCACCATCCATGTGAAGAAAAAGGTTGGTTGTCCAAACATTTGGTTCATTTAGTAAAGTTGGAATTAACTAGTTTCGAAACTACGATTAAAATGAAGGAAGAACAGCGTGATACATTACCATTTGAGACTAAAGCCTTGGAGGTGTACAATGCCGTACGAAATTTAAAGGACACCTCATTAGTGTGTCATGCACCCTTTAACAGCATTTATTTCATGCCAGAAGGACAAATGGTTCCTTGCTGTTACAACCGGACTCATTTATACGGAAGGTACCCACAAACATCGGTTGAAGAGGCCTGGTTCGGCCAAAGCGCGCTACAGTTCCGAGAAAAAATTATTAGTAAAAAGTTTGACGTAGCATGTGTTAGATGCCTTGATCAGATTAATGTTGGAAACCACGAAGGAGTGCACGCTCGTATATACGACCAGCCACTAGCATTCAAAAAAGAATCTGAAAAGATTACTGCTGGGTCTGTCCTACAATCAAAGGCATTTCCAGAAATTCTTGAATTTGAACTGCATAACATCTGTAACCTTGAATGCGTAATGTGCGGAGGAATGCACTCCCATCTTATTAGACAGAACAGAGAAAAACTGCCCGCTCTTGTCTCTCCTTATGACAGCGCTTTTGTACAACAGTTGGAGCCATTCATTAAGACCGCTAAAGTGGCCCGATTTCTTGGTGGAGAACCTTTCCTTATTCCTATTTACTACGAGATCTGGGAGCGATTTGTACAAATCAATCCGCAAGCTGAACTTCATATCACGACTAATGCCACAACGCTGAACAAACGGGCCTGGCGGGTGCTCGAAAGCTGTAAGGTTCATCCAGTCATTTCCGTGGATTCGTTAAATCCAGAGAACTATGAGTCGATTAGAAAGAATGCATCGTTTTCAACCTTTTTTTCTAACGTAGAATCACTGCGAACTTTCTGTAAAAAGAAGAACATTCAACTCACATTCAGCTGTTGTCCAATTCAACAAAATTGGGAGTACTTAGATGGCGTGCTCCGATATTGTAACAAGAACAGCGTCCGATTGTATTTCAACACCGTGGTAATGCCAGAGACTGCTTCCCTACGATTCCTATCTAAAGAAGCCTTGCAAACAGTAATTAAGAGATTAGACTGGGTTTTAAAAACGGAATCATTCCGTGAGTTACTTAGCCGCTCAAAAACCACAAGAGACAATAATCTCGCCTTCCGTAATATGATTGTTCAACTTAAGGCTTGGCATAAATCAAAGATGGAAGACCAAAGCAGCGAAGAAGATGCAAAAGTGACACATCTCTTGAATATTCAAGGAACCAATATTGACGACAAGCCGTTGAGTTTTAGGCTAGAAACTTTTGACAGATTGAAGGTTGAATTAACAGACGAGCAAGTGCTTGTCTTATGTAGGAGGCTTTTTCGAAGTGACATCCAAAATCATCAGCATTGGACAGCGAAGAATTGGCTAGAATGGATTATTTCAAATTATTCATGGAAATCAGAAGTAACACAAAACATTGAGCTAAGCAGTGACGACAGTTCAGCATTTCAGTACGAAGCATTACTGAGAACTAAAATTGACTTACTACGCGAAAAGTTGAACAGTTAGCAACCCAATGAGAGACCCAAAAGCATCCGATTTTTGTTACTACCCGTTTATGCAGATTCTGCTTACTTCTGATGGTAAGTACCGTCCGTGCAGTAAGCATCAAGACTACATTACACACAAAGGAAGAGAACTGAGCATTCAAAGTGGCGATTCCCTTCAAGATGCTTGGACTTCTGATTACATGACGGACATTAGACAGCATTTTATCCAAAACAAACAATTTGAAGGCTGCAGAGAGTGTTGGAGAATGCAACGAATGGGCCTGCGGTCTATGAGATTCGAT
>JAIOYO010000050.1 GCA_021741075.1 Flavobacteriales bacterium
TGAAAAAAGCACGAAGCATTTCGTGCTTTTTTCATCTAGAACCTCAAATTTCTCCGCTTAGTCTCCGCTAAGCAAACCACCAAGTAGATCTCCTCCCATTCCGGCCACGCCCTTCCGTTCATCTTTTCTGCCTGAGCGCGATGCGGCAACAACCCTATCAGCCAACCTACTAAACGGAAGCGTTTGTAAATAGACAATCCCCGGTCCGGTGAGATTAGCAGTAAACAATCCTTCTCCGCCAAACAGTGAGTTTCGGAATCCTCCTATAAACTGAATGTCGTAGTCAACCGTTGGCGCAAAGGCTACCAAGCAGCCTGTGTCTACCCGTAGGCGTTCTCCAGCCATCAGGTTCTTTTTGATGATGGTGCCACCAGCATGCACGAAGGCCAATCCATCGCCTTCCAATCGCTGAAGGATGAATCCCTCACCACCAAACAAACCTGCACCAATCTTCTTGGTAAAGGCAACCTCAATCTCAATGCCTTGCGCAGCACAGAGAAACCCATCCTTTTGGCAGAGGAACGTTCCACCCAATTCTTTCAAATCCAATGGAATAATTTTCCCTGGATAAGGAGCCGCAAATGCGACATGGCTTTTACCTGTTCCAGTATGGAGAAACGTGGTGATGAAGAAACTTTCGCCCGTTATCAGTCGCTTGAATCCTTTGAAGATGCCACCGCCTGTATCGGTTTGCATCTGAATGCCGTCTTCCATATACAGCATGGCGCCTGCCTCTGCCCTCACGGCCTCATTTGGGTCGAGCTCAATCTCCACCGCCTGCATGTCATCGCCATATATCTTGTATTCTATCTCGTGTGCCATTGTTTCTCTGTTTGATTTACGTCAAAGAAAAAGGAGAAAACGAGAAAAGAAAAATGTTGGCGGTCGATTTCACAAACGTTCACAATTCATTTAACCGCAAAAACGCAGAGGACGCAGATGATTATGAAGTCAGCCGTGTAATGAATGAAAGCACTCTGCGCTCTCAGCGTTTTCTTTGCGTCTTTGCGGTTAACTACATTTGCCATATGACCAAGATTGTCGGCATTATTCCATCACGCTACGCAAGCACACGGTTTCCTGCTAAACCGCTGGTTGATATTGCTGGAAAAAGCATGATTCAGCGTGTGTATGAACAAGCTTCCAAAGCTGCATCATTACGAGATGTGATTGTTGCCACAGACGACCAGCGAATTTTTGATCATGTGTTGGGTTTTGGCGGGAAGGTAATGATGACCTCCTCCGAGCATCAATCGGGTACTGATCGATGCGCAGAGGTGCTGTCGCGGTTGGAGAATGTGGATGTTGTCATCAACATTCAGGGAGACGAGCCTTTCATCGAACCCAAACAGATTAATCAGCTCGCTGCTTGTTTCGCAAATCCTCAAACTCAGATTGCTACACTCATCAAGAAAATGGATAATCAAGTAGACCTTGAAAGCGACACGGTTGTGAAGGTTAGCCGAACTGCTTCAAATAAGGCCATCAACTTTAGTCGTAAGGCTTTTTCCACTTTAGATGCGTCATACAAGCACATCGGCATCTATGCCTACCGCACTGACACGCTGAAAACGATCTCCAAACTGCCACAATCTTCGAATGAATTACGAGAAAGATTGGAACAATTGCGCTGGCTCGACAATAGTTTTGAAATACAACTCGCTGAAACAGAACACGAAAGCAACTCGGTAGATACACCACAAGATCTTGAGCGACTTTTACGCCAGCAGAACCTATAATTTTGCCGTACTTTGACGCGTTCCTATCGCATGTTATCTAACCAACTCGGACATATTATCAATGAGCAACTTCGCAATCAGCGATTAGTTGTGCTTCCTGGTTTTGGTGGGTTTGTAAAAGACCGTATCAGTGCAGAATTGGACGAATTACGTAATCGTATTCATCCTCCTAAGAACACGGTCATTTTCAATGCGCGTTTGTCTCATAATGATGGTTTGCTCATCGCTGCATTCGCAGATGAAAATGAAGTATGCTATTCAACTGCGGATAAGCTGCTCACTGATTCTATCTCAGAACTACGTTTCCGATTGAACAATGGTGAAACGATTGTTTGGGAAGGCCTTGGTAATCTTAAGAAATCCATTGAAGGGAGTATTGAGTTTGAAGCCGCTGCCACACCAGAGATTCAAGATGAGTTCTTTGGTCTGAAGCCAGTTTCGCTCAGCCGTGTAGAAAAGGATAACGTGGATAAGGTGCGCCAATTGGTTGCTGCCGATGGTCCTGTTGTCACAACGGTTCGTACGCTTCCAATCAAACGTGTGGCGACTTATGCCGCAGCAGCGGTTGCTGTTGGATTCTTAGCGTGGATACCAATCCAGAATGGTGCTTTGAACAACGGTAAAATGTTGGCTCATCAACTGAATCCGTTTGCAATAACTACAGAAGCATCTTACGCTGCTCGACAGTTTGATGAGAATTGGTTGAGCAAAGGCTTTGAGCGGCAAGATGCGCTTGCCGCGAAGTATGATCAAGAATACCTATCGCTGTATTTAGCCAAGAATTCCAGTAATCCAATTGTTGTGAAAACGGATGCGATTCCATCAACGGAAGTTAACTCGGAAGAAGGTGCTTGGGAGATTACGGAAAATGCTGCCAGCTACAAAGTGATTGCTGCCACATTCAGAACTAAAAACGAAGCTGCTGATTACGTTGCCACTATGATTAAGCGTGGTTTTGGTGCCGAATATGCTGGTCAAGAAGGAAACAGTTACATGGTTGCTTACGGCACTTACTCTTCTATTGAAGATGCCAAAAACATGTTGGCTTCTGTAAGTCTTTCTAATAAGGAAGCGCGTATCGTTTCAGGAAACTGAACTTATCTCACGCGGAGACGCAGAGAAAAAGGAGTTTTAAAAATGGCAACTGCACAATTCTCTGTCCTCACAATTCCTTACACTTTACCAGGTTAACTACTCGGACGATTCCCCTCCTTCGGAGGGGTTAGGGGAGGCTTTCCTTGCTTTACCATACAGTTTAATTGCAAGCATCATTACAATGGCAAGCATGATGAGGCTTCCGAGACCCCAAATCCAAGAAACTGAATTCTTCAGCACTACCACGAACACAATACCAAAAAGGAAGAGCGTGGCTACTTCGTTCCAAATTCGAAGTTTGAATGAGCCCCAAGTTTCCTCATCATTCTGAAACTTGCTGAATATTTTGTGGCAATAGAGTTGATACAAGAACAAGCCACCGACCATCGCAAACTTCACATGCATCCAAGGTTGAAGCCAATAATTAAACTCATACACCAACCAAAACCCGAACACAAATGTGAGAATGGCTGATGGCCACGTGATGATGTACCACAACCGCCATTCCATCAATTTGTATTGCTTCTCCAAAATGCTTCTTGCGGGCTCGTCCATACCTCGCGCTTCAGCATGATAAATAAACAGGCGAATGATGTAGAATAAACCAGCAAACCATGTAGTAACGAAAATGATGTGCAGTGCCTTTATGTAAAGGATATTGAACGGGATGTTTGATAGGAATTCCATAGTGCTAAAAATAAGAATCAATCATGCTTTGCGCCTTCTCGCTCGTGCCTGTCTATCTCCCTCCGAATATCAGTGTACGATGCATATTCAACGCCATTCTGATGATTAGCAAAACTAATTTCGTAGATGCGAGTCCAATGACGAAAAAGATCACGAAGGCCTTTCCATAATGGCATGCTTGGGTCGTAAATGTGGCAAGGTTCGGAGTTTACACCATTAACTTCAATCACCTTGAAGTTGCTTTTTTTGAGTTCTTCAATGGATTCAGTTCTCAAATCGAAACGACCAATATGAAACCCGGTTATCTGCTTCGCAAGGCTGTCAAATACGGTTTCTAGCTCTGAGGAGATTAGATGATTACCATCGTAAAAAGTTGTTCCTAGCATGTGATTACCGATGCTGACAATCCTGACTCTCTCTCCTTTCGGAATCACATCATTCAATCGATCAGCAAACCGCTTCACATGAACCTTGTAACTGAGACGTGTTCTAAGATTAGCCAGAATCAATTGCAAAAGCGTGCGCTTTCCATCTCCAACTACGTGAGGGAACTCTTTGACTACGATGGACGTGATTTTGCCCTTTTCCTCATTTGGATGCCGGCTATACATCACGCCTAGTTCCATCGGAAGGTCCTCGTAAACCTGTAGCAGCATCCGCTCCTTAACCGATGAAATCGCCTTGATTAACTCTTCTTCCGTTCGCAAGATTTTCACACCTTTTCCCCTCTCGCCCATATCGGGTTTGATGATGAGTGGGAAGGACATTTCCTTACTTCGAACTTGGGTGAAAATCTCGTTTAGCTCCTCTGGCGATTCAATAAAAATGGTCTTTGGCAAGTACGCATCAGGAACAAGCTTGGTGACATCTGTCTTTGAATAGGCCACCAACCCACCGAAACGCATGCAGGGATTGGCCGCGCTGAAGAATACCCAACCACGCGCCTTAATCGCCAGGAAAAACCAGTAAATAGCAATTGGAACATACACGATTCTCCAAGGCCAGAACTCCCAACGAATCAGTCGCTGCAACCAAATGTGCAGTCGAATAGAAAACGGTACGGGATTCATGGATTAGCCGTTGCCTGTTTGCTCGCGATACGCCAAAGTGGAATAGGCTACGCCAAAGGCATCTTCCAATTCAAAATCGGGCGCTTCGTCCTTAATAAGGATACGAATAAGTGCCATGTGATGGATAGCATGTTCCAACACATAAAGTAACTCGCGCGATAGCGAAGAAGTTACCGATAGCGTTTCGGCAGAAGCAGAAGGCAATTCGGCCAAGGTTCTCAGCGGAACGTCTGTGGCTATGGATTGCAACTTATTGATGATGGCGTCAATAACAAGCGATGCATGTGCTGCGCTTGATTCTATAAGTATATCTCGCTTGCGAGCATCGTAATTAACAGCCTGTTCGGCATCAAACAAGCATTGATAAAACTCTAGCATGTGGCGCACGTGTTGCCCAACGGAAGCTCGTCCCTTCAAATTAACATGGGTGTAGAGTCTTTGGTCAATTTCTGCAAGAACCGATTTCAGCCTTCGTAGCGTTTCAACATTCAGCTGTTTTAACGCGGTTATATTCTGCCCCATTACCATTCGTAAGCCACCCCTAAATTGTAGCTTGGGGTCGCAGCAACCATATTACCCATTCCGAAATACACGGCTGCATTGATATGCACCTTCTTTATCTTCTGAATGAACTTTAGTCCGTAACCGATGTATTGCTGATTGTTTGGATAGAGTGATGTGTGCAAATCGCGTCCGTTTGGGTGCAAGCTCACACTTGTTGAATCTGTTGGGTCAACCACAGGAGTGATGTTATTGTCGTAACTGCCTTCCTGCATGGAAAGCCGTCCAGATACGTTTAGAATGAAATATGTTTTCTGATTCCAAGAATATCCGAACTCCAAATTGAGGTCAACTTCATCACTATAATTATTCAGTCTAAGACGATAGCCAGCATCAAGAAAGGTGTAGAACTTTCCGAAAGATGTTCCTACACTTAGGTATGGATGAAAAACCCACGCACTTGGGCCAGTTCGTAAAGACGTCAACGAATCATACTTAGCTACGTTCGCCTCTACATTCAAACCGGCAGAGAAAAGCACCTTCTTCTGGATGATGTTGTACTTCAAGCCCAACATCACGTTGCTCAATCCGAAGAGATTCCCTGCCTGCAGAGTGTCTTGGAAATAAAGAGAATCTGGACTTGAAATTTTATCGGCACTTGTAACATATTTGAAGGGCAAGTTGGCAGTCAGCGTTAGCTTATCAGTAAGTCCGTAATCTATATACAGTTGGCTAGTGAAGTCAGTAACTGGTCTTCTGAGATCCGTAACCTTTCCTTCATGATTAAAAAACTTGCTGTAGCCAACGTAAGTGAAGCCTAGTTGAGCGTATCCACTATTCTTTTTCTTAGGCCAAGGTCCACCTGCGGTTGCTGTTTGCGCCATCGTGAGAACTAGAAATAGAAACGTAAAAAATCTCGTCATACCATTTATTTGGAGGTTAAACAAATGTAGGCATCCTATCTTTTTAAGAAGCCGCCACCGCGACAATATTACGAGAACGGTTTTAAAGCAACTTGATATGTTCCTATTTGAAATTTTGGAACTTACTCATCTGATTCATGTGCGTCAATTTCTTGAAGTAGTTGCCCATGTTAACGGCAACACCAAGCGCATGACTGTGATAGCCTGTTCCTTGAATATTTAAGTGAAAGAGATACCGAAAAGTAAGACTTCCTCTGAAAAACCACGTGCGTGCAGCTAGGGTGGCTACAAATCCGGATGAAATGTCTTCTCCATTCACTTGCAATCCATACCCAACGCCAAGTCCCATTCCGATATCTGAACGGAAATCTCTTGTAGAATAATGACCGATGTTGGCTTCCAAAACAGCCGGTACATGCCCGTAGAAATAAGTCTTCTTAATCCAGGTGTCTTTGATGTGAACACCCAAGGTGAGGGGCATGGTGGCCGCAAGTGAAAAGTCTCCGTATTTGTTAACGATGTTTATCTGTGGGTTGTAGAAAAGCCCAACTGCTGGAGATACGTTCTTCTTAACCATCAGAAGATGGGCTGATGCTCCGATGGAGTTTCTCCAGCGGTCTTTCAGCGTTGTTTTTTTCTGTGCAAAACCAATACTCGGAAGCATTAGAATGGCAAGGAAGATTACCAGGCGATTCAAATCATGTAGGTTTTTGGTCGACTCTTACAACGAAGACAACCAGGAATTGTTACCTAACTTTCAGAAGATGGGATGTTCAATTGTTTCGAATATGCAAATCTCTCTGAGGGAACGGAATGGTGATGTCGTTCTCTCGGAACGCCTTATCAATGTTAAATCGAATGTCGCTTTTTACAAATTCAATACGAAAAACTGAACGTGAAAAGAAATGAAGAGAGAAGGTTAGTTGAGAATCGGCAAAATCAGAAAAGAACACGAATGGCTCTGGGTTTTTAACAACTTCGGGATGTTTTTTGGCGCATTCGACAAGTACTTTCCGAACTTTTTCCACGTCAGAGCCATAAGCTACACCTACTACCACCGTGAAACGAGTTAATTTATGATTATGCGTCCAATTAACCACATTGCCTGTAATGAAACGTGAGTTGGGAACAATCATTATAATGCCATCCCGCATTTCCATTTCTGAAGCACGTAAACGAATTTCGGTCACCCGGCCAACTTTTCCTTCCACCTCAATAATGTCAGAAACGCGAATCGTTCCATCAAACAACAGGATGATGCCGCTTACAAAATCTTTAAAAACTTCCTGAAGTCCCAAACCAATGCCAACCAGTAAAGCTGCTGAACCAGCCAACAATACTGTTATCTGAAATCCCATTGATTCCATTCCCACAAGCAAAGCAAGAATCCAAAGCACATACTGCATGAGCTTAAACACCGAAAGACGCCTTCCCTTCTCCAGCTCAGAGATATTCTTACGGTAAACAACTACCTTTTTCAGCAACCAAGAAAAGCTCCATGTAAACAGAACGATGAATGCGAGAACCACCAATTGAAACATGCTCAAATGATGATTTCCAAATCCAATAAGTTCGTGCTGAAGGAATTCTTCCATTCTTAATTGCTAAGGATGCAAATGTAGGTTCTTATGGCTACTTCTTGATTTTGAAGTTTAGTTACCCTCTCTACGTAAACCCAAGAAGAGCGACTCCAATTTATGCATATTCAAATGTTACATTTTGCGATGTGTTACAAAAATTGATGTCGCGGTCTTGATAAGTTTAAAAAACTTCGTAATCTTGGCTCGCATACATCAAAAGCCAACCAACCCCTATCGAATGAGAAAAATCTTTACTCTCCTCTCCGTTTTCTTGTTATTCACACTCGTTTCCATGGCACAAACCAAGGTTATAAGTGGCGTTATTAAAGACAAAAAGAACGGAGAAACACTCATTTCCGCGTCTGTAATTGTTAAAGGTACATCCACTGGAGTGTCTACTGATGTCAACGGAAAGTTCTCCATTGAACTAGATCTTACAGAACCAAAAACCCTTGTGGTAGCTTACTTGGGCTATCAAGATTTTGAGATTGTTGTAGATAAATCCTCTACTACAGTTACTGTGGAAATGGAAACAGTGAATATGGTAGGACAAGAGGTTGTCATTTCTGGTTCGAGGGTTTCAGAAACTATTATGGAATCCACGGCAACCATCCAAAAGATGAATACCAAAGAGATCAATGAGATTGCCTCTGGAGACTTTTATTCGGGTTTGAGTACGTTGCAAGGTGTAGATGTTACCACATCCAGTCTCGGTTTTCAAGTAATCAACATGCGCGGCTTTAACACCACTGCACCGGTTCGTGTAGTTCAATTTGTTGATGGCATGGACAATCAGGCTCCGGGTCTGAACTTTCCGGTTGGAAACATGGTAGGCGCCAACGACCTCGACCTTGAAAATGTGGAGATTATCACAGGTGCTGCATCGGCCCTTTACGGCCCAAACGCTTTTCAAGGAGTTGTAAGTATGAAAACAAAAGATCCTTATGATTACCCAGGTCTTTCATTCAAACTTCAAGGCGGGTCGAGGGATTATGTTGATGCACAATTCCGATATGCAGGGACTTATGGAAAGGAAAAACGCTTTGGCTTGAAAGTAACTGGTCAGTACAAACGTGCGTACGATTGGGAAGCTAACGATACCAAGTACAAGCCAGTCTATGATGATGCAACAGATAGTACTGCCGCCAACCTTTATGGCGACATTGAAGCAGACATCGACCTTTCTGAAATAATAGAGCAGGCACAAACAGACCCAGAAAACACACAAGAGCAACGAGACGATTACGTTGCGCTAAACAACTGGTTGGGATTGGTTTCTCCGAACGCTTATCCGGGAACAATCAATGTAAGAGCACCGGGCTACGCAGAAAAAGACCTTGCTGATTACAATACCTTTAGCGCTAAAGCTACTGCAGGTTTATACTATCGTTTTAAAGGCGGAATTGAAGCCTCGCTAACCTACAAATTCGGTCTTGGCACCGCCATCTATCAAGCTTCTAACCGCTATAGCATAAACAACATTCTTTTCCAGCAGTTGAAGGCAGAAGTAAAAGGCCGAAACTGGAACTTTAAAGCTTATTCCACCTTTGAGGATGCAGGCGATTCTTATGATATCGTTTTCACTGGAATCAACATCTCCAAGGAAGGAATTTCGGATTACGTTGGTGAATATTTAGGTGCATATTTCGATACACTTAAAGTAATGACTGAGGATTTTGATGATGACGCCACAACTGCTGAGGTTCAGGTTGCGCACCAACATGCTCGAGATGTTGCCGATGCCAATGGTTGGATTGCCGCTGGTTCGGTTAAGTTCGATTCGCTACGAAATGAAATTATCAACAATGCCGACCTTCAAAACGGCTCTAAGTTCACAGACAAATCAAATCTTCAACACATAGAAGGTCAATACAATTTTGATTGGCCTTGGATGGATGTGCTTGTTGGAGCCAACGTAAGACGCTATGACCCGCAATCTTTCGGAACCATCTTTGCCGACACGCTAGTAAATGCTGGAGATACACTGGCAAATGGATCTGCTGATTTGAATGCCAAGTTTGTTGACCTTTCTCTTTGGGAAGTCGGTGGATTTCTTCAATTGAGCAAAAAGTTTTTCGATGAAAAATTCAAAGTAACGGCCTCTGTTAGGGTTGATAAGAACATGAATTTCCCTGTTCAATTCTCCCCACGCGCATCCTTGATGTATAACCTAAAAGGTCACGTTTTCCGTGTTTCTGGTCAAAGTGCTTTTAGAACACCAACGTTGCAGAATCAATTTATCAGACTAGATGTAGGACCACTTACTATTGCTGGCAACTTGAACGGATGGGATAACCTTTACACCCTTGAATCGGTAACGGATTTCGAAAACTACCTCGACAGCGTTGAAACCCAAGGCGTTTGGTACGATTCGGTTTATGATGATGCTGCTGGAAAATTGAAAACATTCTCTGCCAAGAAAATCCGACCAGAACAAGTTAGAACCATAGAGTTAGGCTATAGAAGCGTTGTGTTTAAGAAACTATATATCGACCTAAACTTCTACTACAACTGGTACACCGATTTTATTGGAGAAATTAGAGTTGTGCAACCAGAAGGTGCCACAGCTGGTGAGCAAAGCGGTGTAGACCAGCTTCTATCTTACTCAGCAAGCAACGAATCTTACACGCGCTATCAGATTCCTGTAAATGCTACGCAACAGGTTCGTTCAACAGGGGTTACCGTTGGATTAGTTTACTACATTAATGACAAATATTCTGCTTCTATGAACTACAACTGGGCTAAGTTGATTGATGATGATTTAGACGACCCAATCATTCCAGGATTTAATACTCCAGAGCACAAAATCAATTTCGGAATAAAAGGTCGCAAAGTTTGGAAAGGCCTTGGTTTCTCTGCCAACTTCCAGTGGGTTGATTCTTATTTGTGGGAGAGCACTTTTGGAACTGGAAATGTTCCATCTTATTCTTTCCTCGATCTTCAGCTTAGCTACGAAGTGCCTAAATGGTACTCTACTTTCCGTGTAGGTGGCTCAAATGTTTATAACTTGCAAAGACAAGAAGCTTACGGTTCGCCAAAGATTGGTGCTATGATTTATGGCTCGGTCGTATTTGATATTACAAAACTCTAACCCCAAAATACCATGAAAAGAGTTATTCTTTCCCTTGTTCTCGTTGGTTCACTTTTTAACTCTGCAAAATCGCAGAATGTGATTCTCAACGGAAAAATCGACAACCTGCTTGAATTCTGTACTCCGTTTTCTGAAGAGTTCATTATGTCTGATAGCGTGAAACTAATGACAGACGTTTATCTCCCAGTAATGCGAGACTGTTTGTTGGTTCCTATTAGTGTGCCCATTCCTTCAGAAATTCAAGGGATTTTTGGAAGTGCTCCAATTGAATTCAACTTAGAGTTGATTCCAAGAAACACGCAATATGTGATTTACGATTCCATTAACGGACAACCGAACCCAAATCCATATAAACTGCCTTTGGTGCTTACAAGAACTCCTTATGACAAAGGAGATTTGGATGCAGAAGAAGCGCCAATCATGAACTTATTGGGCTATGCCTTTGCAAAACAAGACCAGCGTGGTAGGTATGCATCAGAAGGTGTTTACTTGCCTTTAACAAGTGATGGATGGGACAAAGGAGTTTACCACCCGAATTTTCAGCATGTTTTGGATAATACAGATCCGAATGACCCGAAAAACGGAAATCGTCACGAAGATGGTTATGACACAAAAGAATACATCAAGAACCGATTGCTACGAGATTATGACCTTGATGGTGATGGAATTAACGAAACCACCGACCTACTCTACACTGGTCGTTACGCCATGTTTGGAGCATCTGCTTTGGGATACAACCAGTATCAAGCTGCGGCTGCGCACATGATTGATGAGAATGAGCCAGGTCTTAAATGCATTATGCCAATTGTTGCTCCAGCCGATTTCTACAAAGGCGTAGGTTATCCGAATGGCGTGCTCAGAGATAGATTGGTTACAGGTTGGTTAAAAGGACAGATTTTCTCTGGAACAGATGATGATTTAATTCCGATTGATAATGACGAACAAAACAACATTCATAGCTCTGCAGATTACAAACTACCACAAACAATAACAGTAAATGGTGTAGAGAGAACGTATCAACAAAACAAGTTTGATGCTGCCAACTTGGCCATAGACCACTTTGCTGCAGTTCAATATCCAGACCCAATTACGGGCATACCCACTTGCGGATACTATCCAAACGCTTCAGGAAGACCTGAAATTGACATCAGCCGTGCGGTAACCGATGAATTCGGTGAAGGACAGTTAGACGGACAATACAGCCGATTTAGAAATATGGAAGTTCCTGGCTATCACCTTTGCGGGTGGTGGGACATTTTTGTTGACTCTCAAACAGAAAGCTGGGCAAACATGAGAAGACACCTCAGCAACAATAAGTTTAATCGTCCTGGAGTTACAAACCGAGAACTTCAAAAATTAGTACTTGGCCCTTGGGCTCATCAAACAATAGGTTCTACAACAACTGGCGACAGAACTTATCCAGACAACGTAAATGACCTGATTGGACTCAACTTCGATGATTTTAGCGAAACCAACATTCCGATTGATAAAGCACTGAATTCGGAAATTATTGGTTGGTTTCGTTACAATCTGAATTACCATCCAAATGAATTTATTGGCGAACCGAAATTCGTTCTACCAGAATCTCAAAACCTGTACCAAGTGGCCGACCTTGGCCTTTTGGGAACACTATCGTTACGTGTGCCAGTTGAGGAAGTTCGATTGCCTTATGATCAATTAATTGGTGTACTTACAGGTGCACAACCTTTATCTGGCCTTAAAGCAGAACTTGTGTACAACACGCCTCTTGGAAGTGGTGCCATTCCTATTGACCTTCCAGACATTCCGTTGGATAACGTAATTCCTGGTTTGAGTGCTCAGCACATAGACCCAATCCCATACCGAGATTTTTCTGATCCCAATGAGATTGCTAACGTTCGTCTATACGTTATCGGACCAAACAATGATAGCGAGGCACAAAACCTAGATCTTGGAAACTATTGGCTTCCTGCCGATACCTTCCCTCTACCTGAAGGTCGGTCTTGGGATGCTATTCAACGAGAGGTTTTCTATATGCACCAAAATGGCGCATTAGACAATAATGCTCCTACAACTGACGAAGGATTTAAAATGTATGTGCACGATCCAGACGACCCAATTAGAACAGTGGGCGGTGCCAATATGATTGTAAAAACACCCGATGGCGAACGCGATGCACAAGGGCAATTCAACTTAAAAGACCCACGTTACGAGCCATATACAATGAACCGTCCTGGTGTTATTAGTTTTGAAACCGCACCAATTAAAGATTCGCTCTGTATAGTTGGTTTCCCTAGAGTAAAACTATATGCTAAGAGCAACATTGGTGGTTTAACAGAAGGTCCTACCGATACAGACTTTATGGTGAGAATTGTAGACGTTTATCCCGATGGACGTGAGTATTTCGTTCAGTGTGGAACCATAAACGCCCGTGCTCGCGACTACGTAAGAATGCTAGTTGAAGAGCCTTGGAAAGATTATGAAATTCCGTTTGTAGGCGATGATATTCCGTTTACCAACATCAACATCGGAGAGATTTACGAATACGTATTCGACCTTCTTCCTATCGGATATACCTTCGGAGATGGACACAAGGTAAAAATCCTTATCAGCAGCAGTAACTACAACCGTTACCAAGTAAATGCAAACGTGCCAATTATGCCGCGCGAATTCTTCAGAAGAAAACCTGGCGATGGACAGACCTACATATTTGAAGGCGAGGAGTATTCTCCACGAATTGCCATCCAACGTGTTCACTTCTCTGAAGAACATCCAACGCAAATTTCGTTGCCTGTTTACACCAAAACCTATACAGGTATTGAAGATGTGGCTGTAGAAGCTACAGGTCCAGACATGTTGCTTTTCCCAAACCCGGCCATGGATGTGGTGAGTGTATATATGGATAATGGTGGACAATACACCGTCAACATTTTAAACATTGATGGTTCGTTGATTAGAAGCGAAAGCGCTTTTAGAGACAACATCAACCTAGATGTTTCTACGTTGAACCAAGGCATCTATTTTGTGGAGTTAACAGATGTTGACACCAAAGAACGTTTTGTGAAGAAGCTAACGAAACTGTAAGATTTTCTCCAACTCTGAATAAAGCCCCGCTGTTCATTTGAACGGTGGGGCTTTATCTTTGCGCAAAATTGAAGCATGTCTGAGAATAAGCGCACTCCCGAATCTACCCTTGCCATTAACACCGAAATTGTGTTGCCCAACGACACCAACACCTTGGGCAACCTGATGGGAGGCAAATTGCTGCATTGGATGGATGTGATTGCCGCCATATCGGCCCACCGACTTTGCAAGCGGGTGTGCGTGACGGCCGCGGTCAATAACGTCACCTTTCCGAAACCAATCAGTTTGGGAGATATTGTAACGCTGCGTTCCAAGGTTTCGCGCACCTTCAATAGCAGCATGGAAATCTTTATTGATGTGTATGTAGAAGACCGCAGCACCTCCCAACAAATCAAGGTAAATGAGGCCATCTACACCTTTGTGGCCGTAGACCAGTTGGGAAACCCCATTCATGTGCCGCAAGTGAGCCCAGAGACTGAAGAAGAAAAAGAACGATTCGATAGCGCCTTGCGCAGACGCCAACTCAGCCTAATTCTGGCCGGGAAAATGAAACCGAGTGAGGCTACGGAACTGAAGGCTTTGTTCTTGGATTAGGCCATCGTCCTATCCAACGAAAACTTGCCCGGTCCAGTGAGGAACAGCGTCAGGTAAGGACTGAGGAACAAAAGTCCGAATTCCTGCTTACTGAACGGGTCTTCGGCATGAATGATGAACACCGCCACACCCATGGTAATGATGAGCGGAACAAGCGCCACACGGGTAAAAAGCCCCAGAGCCACCAGAATACCACAAACGAATTCGGCAAACACGGTCAGTATGAACGAAGGCGTTTCGCCAATGCCGATGGGGTCGGCAAAACTCATATCGCCCGAAAGCAATTGCTGCAACTTACCCCAGCCGTGGCTGTAGGCCATGAATCCGCCAGAAGCAAGGCGAAGCAGAAGTAATCCGAGGTCAACCTGAAAAGGTTTGTTGGAGAAGAGTAATTTTTTCATGGCAATAGCAATTGATTGGTTTGTTCAATAATATTTGAGACGCTCTGTTCATTCATACACCTAAAATGCCCTTTGGGGCAGGCATCAAATCCAATCTTGCTGCACGGGCGGCAATCCAATCCATTCACTTCCGAAAGATAAGCTGGCTCACTTTCAGGTAAATACGGATACATCCCAAACTCGGGAATGGTATTTCCCCAAACTGAGATGATTTTCTTGTTGAATGCGACCGCAATGTGCATCATGCCTGTGTCGTGGGTAATCACCACTTCTGATTGTTTTACCAACCAAGCGGATTCTGACAAGGAATGCATGCCGCACGCATTATGTAAGATACCCGTTGATTGTGCCACCACTTCGTTGGCAATGGCTGCATCTTCTTTTCCTCCAATAAGAACAATAGGCCGTTTCAAACCATTGCACAACTCAATCAACTTAGCAACCGGCAATTGCTTGGTCTTGAATTTTGCTCCGATTACCAATGCCACGTACTTTCCATGAAAGCCTTCTGGAAGCTCCGAGTTTCTCCCCTTTAGGGATGGTTGGGGAGGGGCTTGACCAAAGTGCAACTCCCCTCCTTTGGAGGAGTTGGGGGAGGCAGATGGGCTGATATGGAACTCAAGCCCCTTCCCATCCCCTTCTATTCCGAGCGGTTTGAGCGTTTCGAGGTAACGCTCAACGATATGAATTGCTGGCAGACGGTCAACCTTCAGATTGACCTTCAGCCATTTCTCCACGTTCAGTTTATTGAAAGCAAGCCATTTACCACCAATAAGTGTTTTCAGAATACGCGTGCGCAGATTATGATGTAGGTCAACCACCACATCGGGTTTAAAGGCTTTCATTTCTGATGCCAAATCCTTCAAACTTCCATCCAGAAAAAACACCCCGTTCAGGTTCGGATTCGGCTCCAGTAACTCGGCAAACAGCTTTTTAGTAACAAATCGGATGTCCGCTTCTGGAAACTTCTTTCTAAGTACACGCAACACAGGGCTGCACAGCACGATGTCGCCAATAGAACTGAAACGTATGACCAGAATGCGCTGCATGTGCGGCAAATATAAGCCCAGCCACAGCCCCCTTAATCCCCCAAAGGGGGAGAAAAACCAATGAGCAATCATTAGAGTTAATTTTCTAGCTGAATGATGGAAATTAGATAACCCTAGAACTTGCAGTGTTTGAAATTGTCTAAAAAGCGGGCAACTTCCCCCTTTGGGGGACCGAGGGGGCTTTATATTTGCCGCCATGCAGCTGATAGACTCGCATACACATATATATAGCAGCAAGTTTGAGGATGACCTGGCTGAAGTGATGGAGCGTGCCGCACAGAACGGAGTGCAACGCCTTCTTCTTCCGAACATAGACAGCACTACGACACAAAAAATGTGGAAGGTGGTGAATGCCTATTCCGAACGTTGCTTCCCGATGATGGGAATTCACCCTTGTTCGGTGAATGAGAACATTAGCACTGAATTGAAGCACGTGGAAGACGAACTCGCCACGGGCCGATACATTGCTGTTGGCGAAATAGGCATCGACCTATTTTGGGACAAGACATATATAAAGGAGCAGATCGCTGCATTTGAGCAACAGATGGAATGGGCCAAACAATTGAGTCTGCCCGTTGCCATTCATTGCCGCGACTCGTTTGATGAGATTTTCGCTTCGGTGGAAAAAGCACAAAATGGTAACTTGAAAGGTGTATTGCATTGCTTTACTGGTAATGAAGAACAAGCCCAAAAATGCATTGAACTCGGTCTTCATATTGGATTGGGAGGTGTGCTTACCTTTAAGAATAGCGGTGTGGCGGAAGCGATAAAAGACATTCCGATGGAGAAGATTCTCCTCGAAACCGATTCGCCTTACCTCGCTCCTACACCTTATCGTGGCAAGCGGAACGAAAGTTCTTACACCAAGCTGGTGGCCGAAAAACTGGCCGAGGTTAAAGAACTTAGCTTGGAAGAAATTGCCGCCATCACCACGGCAAATACCGAAAGGCTTTTCAATCTTTGAGCATGTCCAAACCGAAGGTTCTCATTATATACACAGGCGGCACCATCGGTATGATCCGCGATGAGAAGAAAGGCACACTCAAGCCTTTCCGCCTGGAAAGAGTGGTCAAGTCCATTCCTTCAATCCTAGAATTAGGGGTTGAAATTCATTCCATAGAGTTAGATGAAATCATTGATTCATCTAATGTGACCCCTTCCGTTTGGATTGAACTCGCTGAGATAATAAGAGACTAT
The DNA here is from genome assembly GCA_021741075.1 of Flavobacteriales bacterium. GTDB lineage: Bacteria > Bacteroidota > Bacteroidia > UBA10329 > UBA10329 > UBA10329. Next base: position 16,991 of record JAIOYO010000050.1, read on the forward strand.
TACAACGACTTTGATGGATTTGTAATACTGCATGGTTCAGACACGATGGCTTACAGCGCATCTGCTTTGAGTTTTTTGCTCGAAAACCTAGGCAAGCCGGTCATCTTCACCGGAAGTCAACTTCCAATAGGATTACCTCGGACAGATGCTCGCGAGAATCTGATTACCGCGTTGACCATCGCTGGCATGCGCAATAGACATGGCCAGTCGTTTATACCAGAAGTGTGTATCTACTTTGAGGATCAACTTTATCGTGGAAATCGCACATACAAGCACAACTCTGAGAATTTCGATGCGTTTGTTTCTCGTAACTATCCAATTCTAGGTGAAGCAGGCGTGCGTATAAGAATCTTTGAAGAAAGATTGCTTACACAATCAAACAAGAATCTGGTCGTTCACACTAGCCTGAACACGAACGTGGCCGTAGTGAAACTCTTTCCTGGTTTAATTCTGGGATCATTTCCAAAACTCTTCAAACACTCGGGCATTGAGGTGGTGATACTGGAAACCTACGGATCTGGAAACGGCCCGACCAACGGAGATTTCCTACCCGCGGTCAAAGAAATGATCGATAATGGCATCCTTGTCCTGAACATTACACAGTGTCGAGAGGGAAGAGTGGAGATGGGAAAATACGAGACCAGCGAGAAATTATTGAGCTTGGGAGTCATTAATGGAGCTGACCTTACGTTTGAATCTGCAATCACAAAAGCTATGTTTATTCTTGCACTGACCAACGATTTGAAAGAACGAAGACATTTACTAACAACTGACCTAAGAGGTGAAATGACGCTTTAATGCCTGGTCCTTGCCCGAATGACATTTTTTGTAATTTGCGCGCCAATTTGGGGGATACGTAGAACAGGAGAAGTGGCCGAGTGGCTGAAGGCGCACGCTTGGAAAGCGTGTAAACCCCAAAAGGGTTTCGAGGGTTCGAATCCCTCCTTCTCCGCAAGGATAGAAAAGTATAGATTTGTAAAAATTAACCATTAAATAAATAGTTGAAGAACTAACCACGATCAGAATCATGAAAAAGTTGTTTGCCCTTATCACCTTCGCTGCAGTTTTGAACTTCAGCTACGCACCTGCAGTAATTGCTCAGGATGACACCACTGCAACAGAAGTTGTTGAAACTACCTCAGAAGAAGTAGTTGAAGCTGCTCCCGCAGAAGCCTCTACTGACATTGAAGAAGCCGAAGAGGCTCCTCAGAGCTTCCACCAGACATTGAAGACCAAGTTCATCGAAGGTGGTGCTGGATTTATGGGGGTTGTTCTATTGGTGCTGATCCTCGGACTCGCGCTTTGTATCGAGCGTATCATCTATTTGAGTCTTGCCACTGGAAACTCAGACAAGCTTTTGAGTGAGATTGAAAGTAGCCTGAAATCAGGCGGTGTAGAAGCTGCCAAGGAAGTTTGCCGAAACACAAAAGGCCCAGTTGCCAGCATTTTCTATCAAGGATTGACTAGAAAAGATGAAGGTCTTGATATGGTTGAGAAGTCAATCGTTTCTTACGGGTCTGTTCAAATGGGTCTCTTAGAAAAGGGTCTATCATGGATTTCTCTTTGTATCGCACTTGCACCAATGCTAGGTTTCATGGGTACTGTTATCGGTATGATTGGAGCATTTGATGCGATTGAAGCAGCTGGTGATATTTCACCATCTTTGGTTGCTGGAGGTATCAAAGTTGCACTTTTGACTACGGTATTCGGTCTTATCGTTGCCATGATTCTTCAAGTATTTTACAACTACCTCATTGCAAAAGTTGACAGTCTTGTAAATGACATGGAGGGAGCATCTATCTCTTTCATGGACATCCTTATCAAAAGCAACAAGTAATATTGTACGTAATTAACCGTTAAAGAAAGAATCATGGCAGATTTCATGACAAACTATGGCATCATCATCTGTTACATCCTTTTGGCTGTAGCGGTATTGGCTGCCGTTGTTTTCCCAATCATTCAACTCATTCAAAATCCTAAAGGTGCTAAGGGCGCACTAATTGGAGTTGGAGCGTTGGTTTTGGTTCTGGGAATTTCATATGCACTTTCTTCAGATGCCGTTCCAGGCAATTTGGAAATTACTCCAGAAGGCGCCAAGCAAGTTGACACTGGGTTATTTGCTTTTTACATTCTGTCTGCGGTAGCAGTTATAGCATTGGTTTATTCTGAAGTAGCTAAATTATTTAAGTAATGGCTAGGTCGAAAAGAGAAATACAAGAAATCAATGCTGGCTCAATGGCCGATATTGCGTTCCTGTTGCTTATTTTCTTTCTTGTTACAACCACAATGGACGTTGATACTGGTTTGATGCGTGTACTTCCCCCACCAATTTTGGAGGACGTACCACCACCTCCTCCAGTTAAAATGCGTAATGTATTTGTTGTTCTCGCCAACTCACAAGATTTCTTGTTGGTAGAAAACGAATACATGCAAGTGGAAGACTTGAAAGATGCTGCAAAGGAGTTTATCATTGGAAAACCCGGTAATCCTGGAGATGAACGTTTCCCTGAATTCAAAATTTCTCAGGATCCAGACATAATCAAATATTTTGGACCGAATTATCCAATTTCTAAACAGATTATTTCCTTGCAGAATGACCGAGGAACATCCTACCAACTTTATATTGCTATTCAAGATCAGTTAGCAGCAGCTTATACTGAAGTTAGAAACGAAGTTGCAATGAATAAATTCGGTAAGTCGTACGATGAGTTGAAGGATAGTAAAAGTCCAGTTGACAACGATAAAGCCAAGGCTATCCGAGCATTGATTCCGCAAAGAATATCGGAAGCAGAACCAAAAGAAATCGGAGGGTAATGCAAATCAGAAAAAAAGGTAAAAAGGAAGTTCCGCCAGTATCTACGGCTTCGCTGCCTGATATTGTTTTCATGCTATTGTTCTTCTTCATGGTTACAACCGTGATGCGAGAAACTTCTTTGAAGGTGACTCACGTTATCCCAAAGGCGAAAGAAGTAGCTAAACTAGAACGTAAATCATTGGTAGCTTACATACATATTGGGCCGCCACTGAAACCGCTTCAATCCATTTATGGTACCGAACCAAGGATTCAATTAGATGATGCTTTCGCGCTTCCATCAGACATTCCAGCTTTTGTTGAATCCGTAAAATCACAGACTAACGAAGCTGAAGTACCATTGCTTACATATTCGCTTAAAGTGGATGTGAAGACTAAAATGGGAATCGTAGTTGACGTAAAGCAAGAGCTTAGAAAAGCCAACGCATTAAAGATTAACTACTCTACAAGCAAGATTATTGACAAGGCAGCTCTTTAAATTTGCATAAATGAATTTTTAAAGGAAGCCAATTGGCTTCCTTTTTTTGTTTTACGACCTAGCAGTTTAACTTGTGTGTTCCGAAATTGCTTACAACTCTTCACCGATTTGGGTTGACCCAGTTTGTTGAAACTGCTTA
>JAIOYO010000051.1 GCA_021741075.1 Flavobacteriales bacterium
CAATACGATGGCGAAGAATAGGTTCGGCAACGGCTTTAACATCGGCAATATCTGGTGAAAATTTACCATTTATGGCTGCATGCGTTTTGGCGCCTATAATGAGGTATTGTGATGCACGCGGACCAGCTCCCCAGTTCACGTATTCGTTTACTTTGGCTGTTGCCATTTCTGTGTTTGGACGTGTGCTAGTGGCCAATTTTACCGCGTATTCATACACGTTTTCTGGCACAGGAATTCTGCGAATGAGTTGCTGAAAGAAAATGATTTCCTCCGCGTTGAGTACTGGATTTAGCTTTACTTTCTTCTCAGTTGTTGTAAGTTTTACTACGTTCAATTCTTCTTGATACGTAGGGTAATCTAACCATACGTTGAACATAAAACGGTCTAATTGTGCTTCTGGCAACGGGTAAGTTCCTTCTTGTTCTATCGGGTTTTGTGTTGCCAATACAAAGAATGGATGTGGTAATTCGTGACGTATACCGCCTGTTGTTACAGCCTCTTCTTGCATAGCCTCAAGCAGTGCGGCCTGTGTTTTAGGAGGTGTTCGATTAATCTCATCTGCTAATACGATATTGGCAAACAACGGTCCTTTTACGAATTGGAACTGCCGTTGGTCGTTCAGGATTTCGGTTCCGATAATGTCTGACGGCATCAAATCGGGGGTAAACTGAATACGATTATAGGTTAGTCCCAAAGCGTCTGAAATGCTGTTTACCAAAAGCGTTTTCGCCAATCCTGGAACGCCAATTAGCAGACAATGGCCATGGCTGAAAATTGAGATGAGCACATTTTTCACAACCAAGTCTTGCCCAACAATGGCCTTTCCTATTTCAGCGGTTAGGTTTTTGTACGCGCCTTGCAATGCTTCCATTGCCTCAACATCATTTTTATACTGTGTCATTTCTTTTGGTTTATAGAGTTGGTAAAGTTTATAGAGTTGATAAAGTTCTGGTCAACTTCCTAAACCAATCAACTTTGTCCACTAATCAACTGATAAGCTTTTCTCTCGGTCCCATCGATGCGCAAATGGGCAATCTTTAAAGTCTTCGTCAATTCGAATGTAGGTTGATGCCGCTTTGTCATTAATCCACTTCTGAATCATTTTATTCTTCTTTTCGGCCAAAGCAGCTTGCTGAATCTTCTGATAATCGTCCTTCATGTTGGCTACGTGAGGCTCACTTTTTGACTTTAATAAAAACAGGTTATACGATTCTTTTCCATCTGGAGATTGCGTCTTTACTGCCTTTGAAATATCTCTTGGTTTCATGTTGTCAATGGTGAGAAAAAGGCGTTGATCAATGGATCCTAATTGCTCGCTATCGAATACCGTAGCGCCTGTCATTGGGTTGTAAACGATTCCTCCGTTCATCTTGCTTTCTTCATCATCCGAATACTTTTCAGCAGCCTCAGCAAATGTTATTTTGTTTTCCATAATTAGACCATGTATGCTGTCGAGAAAGGTCCTGGCCAATTCTAAATCTTCAACAGAGGTTTTGGCTCTAACTAGAATGTGACGCACGTTAATTTGTTCTCCTCTACGCTCCATCATTTCCATAAAGTGAAAACCAAAACTGGTTTCAAATACCTCAGAAACGGAGTCTTCTTTTAAACGGAATGCAACGGCATCAAACTCCGGAACCATTTGTCCGCGTTGAAAGAAACCGAGGTCGCCACCTGTCTTTGAAGAACCAGGATCCTCTGAATACAGGATGGCCAAGGCGCGAAAGCTCTCACCACTTTTTACTCGTTGCCTAAGTTCTTCGGCTTTTGCACGCGCTTCTTGCTTTTGCTCTTTTGTTACCGTTGGTCTACGCATGATTCGACCTAGTTCAATCTCCGTATTAAAGACGGGTAGGCTATCAACGGGAATATTGTTGAAGTATGCACGGGTTTCGGCAGGCGTAACCTTGGCATCTCCCGTAATTTGCTGCTGCATTCTAGTGGTAAGCAACTGTTCCTTTATCAATTCACGAAATTCATCTTTTATCTCGAGAATCGATTTTTCGTAATACTCTTCTAGTTTTTCTTGTGAACCAAGTTGGCCAATAAAGTATGCCAACCTGCGCGAAAGTTCATCTTCTACCTCGCCATCTGAAACCACAAGGCTATCTACTTTGGCGCGGTGCAACAGGAGGTTGCCGTAAAGTAGTTCTTCGAAAATGATGCAGCGGCTATCGTCATTTGGTTCGTAACCCGAAGAAAGCATTTGCAGATACTGCGTTTCCAATTCTGATTGGAGTGTAATGCTGCTGCCAACTACGGCAATTACTTTGTCGATTACTTGGCCTTCTTGCTGAGCAAACGCAATGGTGGTAAATGAGGCAACCACAAGGGTTAAAAGTAAATTCTTCATGTCAATCGTTCAGGATTTCGAATTGGTTTTTCGAAACCGCTTCTTCAAAAATGTCTTTCTCTAATTTTTGAACGAGCTCTAATTTTCGCTGATTCAAAAGTATGTTTCTGATGTTTTGTTTCTCAAATTCTATTGGAGAAACGCTGTTCTTGTACTTAATCTCTTTGACATTGACTAAGTAGTGAGCGGTGGAATCTTCTAGCGCTGCAAAACCGTAGCTCGAAAAGTAGTTAACGTTGAGGTAGTTGGTTGGTGGCATTTGGCTCAATAATTCGCCAAGCGGAATCCACTGCTGATCGTTGAGATGGAAGGAGATGGCGTGTTGTATGCTGTATTCTTCCAATTCTAATCGGTCGTCTTCTTTGCTAGAACGGCATAGTTTCTTCACTTTCTCTACGTCCTTGGTGTTCTTATCGAGCTTTATTAAAATGGCTCTTGCGATGTGGTCTTGTAACTCGAAATTCTTCTTGTTATTGTTGTAGTAATCCTCAATTTGCTTCTGACTGACGGTGGTATCTAGTCGCTGGGCTACAAGTTGCTTTTCGTATTGATAAATAATGAGCGATCTGCGGTATTCTTCTAGCTGATTGTCTACATCCTTGGAGCTTTCGGATAGGTTGAGCTCTGCCTTGTCTAAGAGGAACATTTGGGTTGCCCAAGTTTTTATAAAACTATTAGCAAAGCTGATACTGTCTTCCGCGGTTAGGTCGGTAGGAAGTGCCGAAACCAACTCATCTAAATACAATTCGTGGCTTTTTGCCTTGGCAATTACTTTGCGCGTTTCCTCCTTCTTAAAAAAACCGCACCCTGCCATTGTGCATAGCAGGGTGAGACAATATGCCGCAGTTGTATGGCGCAAAATCAAATTATTTGATTTGCTTGAGTAGTTCGCGATTGGCCGTGTACTTGTACTTACCACGTAATTCTGCAATCCATTCTTTCTCCAAGAAATTCTGGTAATCTGCAGTTACCAAGCCGCGTGCTTCTTTCAACGATTTGGCGGTTGGTTCAAGAACTGAATTTACCAATATCAACACTTGGTTTTGACCGTCTTTGAAAGGGCCGTAAAGTCCTTTTTCCCACTTGGCATTTTTAAGAATTTCTTCATCATTCTCCTCATAATTACCTTGTTCAACCCGAAGGTTTAGTTGAGAATTGGCGTTGAATTCTTGCAGAATTTCTTCTTTTGTCGGCTTTCCTTTCTTCGCTTTTTTTGCAAGTGCGGCTTTTAAAGGCTCAACAATTGAATCTTTTTGGCAGTGGTAAATTTCTGCATCCAATCGTTTTCCCCACATGAATTTGTCGCTGTTTTTCTCATGAAAAGATTTTAATCCAGCGGTATCTTTTACTGCCTTAGACCAAACCTTATTGTCTGTTAAATCAAACAGAAGTATTCCGTCTCGGTATTCTTTCAATAGCGCTTTGTATTCTGGGTGTTTCTGTGGAAGTTTTGCTTCTTCGTATGCCAACAGACTTTCCTCTACGAATTGATTGTAAAGTCCGTTCAAAATTACCACCAACGGCTCTTCTTTTCTACGCGATTGATGTGAACCAATGTAAGCAGCAAGGTCCGCTTGTGTGTAGTTGTCTTTGCCAATCGTAAATACGGTAGCTTTTAAGTCTTTGGCGGCTTCTGCATCCCATTTACCTTCAACTAGGCTAGAATCTAACCTAGAAGCAACGGCATCTAGTGCACTTCTGGTTTCTTTAAATCCGTAATCCTTTTTGATGCGTGCTAGAACAGAAAGCTTGCTCATTTCTGAACGGCTGTCTTTTGCCACTTTGGCGCTAAGGTCTTTCTCTGCTTCTTCAAACGTTGCAACTGGTATGCGTTCAATGCGCTTGATGATGTGCCATCCGTAATCGGTAAGTACGGGTTCAGAATAATCACCATCGGCTTTTAAGCCAAAAGCAGCAGATTCAAACGCAGGAACCATTCTGCCGGTGCCAAAATTTGGGAGTACGCCACCTTTGGCAGACGAACCTTTGTCTTCTGAATATTTTTTGGCCAAATCTTCGAAGTTTTGGCCTTTGTCTAAAAGTCCTTTTACTTCCATAATTTTCTCTTTGGCTTTGGCCTGATCTTCTTCTGTGGCCTCTTTCCCAGTTTTTATCATGATGTGGGCAGCAGAAATTTCTCCTAGCGCATCGCGGCTACCAAATGATTTGATGATGTGATATCCGAAACGGGTTCTTACTGGCATACTGATGTTTCCATTCTCGGTTTGGTAGGCAGCGGTTTCAAACGGATACACCATTCGAAGCACAGAGAACCAACCTAAATCGCCAGCGTTTTCCTTGGCTGATGGATCTTCAGAATATTTCTTTGCCAACGCAGCAAAATCACCTTTTTCCGCTTGCTTGCGGATGTCCATTATCTTATTGTAAACGATTAACGTGTCTTTTGGCAACGCATCAGGACCAACTTTCAACAGAATATGGCTAGCGCGTACGTCTTTCAACGATCGCTCATGTGCTTCTTTTACAAGGTTTTGAGTAACTTCTTTATCAGTTAAATAGGGTTTAGCTAATTGCTTTTGGTAGCCTTTCAATTCCTCGATGAATTTCTTTACCGTATCAAGTCCCAATTCTTCTGCTTCTCGCACTTTCAATCGGAAATTGATGTAGAGCTCAAGGTAATCTTCGAGGTCTTTTTGGTCTACCACTGCATCTCGGTTGTTCTTTTTGTAAACGGCTTCAAATTCTGAAAGCGTAATGTTTTGCCCATCAACGGTTAAAAGAACAGGGTCCTTTTCCTGAGCAAAAAGTTCAGAACCACCAATTAAAATACTGATTAGTAGCGCTGTTTGTAAGAAAGTGTTCTTCATAATTCAATAAGGTTTTTAATTACGGAGCGCAAAAATAGAAAAATGAGCACGCCAAAACCGCTTAAAAGCATGCAGCGGTTTGCCTAAGGGCAATACAGAATTGGTTTAACAAACTTTCACAAAAGCAATGCCTATGGACTATAATTAGGAGCCTCACTTGTAATAGTCACGCCATGTGGGTGACTTTCTCTAAAACCAGCAGGTGAAATCTTGATGAACTTGGCATTTTGCAAATCGGCAATAGTTGCTGCACCGCAGTAACCCATTCCAGCTCTTAAGCCCCCAACAATCTGATACATTACCTCCGTTAAGGTTCCTTTGTACGGAACGCGACCAACAATTCCCTCAGGAACGAGTTTCTTAATATCATCTTCCGCATCTTGGAAATAACGGTCTTTTGAGCCTTTTTGCATGGCTTCAATAGAACCCATTCCGCGGTAGGTTTTAAACTTTCTTCCTTCAAGAATGATGGTTCGACCTGGAGATTCTTCCGTTCCAGCGAACATGCTTCCTGCCATCACCACATCGGCTCCGGCAACCATTGCTTTTACTATGTCGCCTGTAAATTTTACGCCACCATCTGCAATTACAGGAACGCCTGATCCTTTCAGCGCATTGGCTACATCCATAACGGCCGTAAGCTGCGGAACGCCAACACCTGCAATAATTCTGGTGGTGCAGATAGAACCTGGTCCGATTCCAACTTTTACGGCATCCGCTCCATGCTTAACCAGTAGTAATGCTGCTTCTGCGGTGGCAATATTCCCTACAACCACTTGCAGATTCGGGAATTTATCCTTTGCAATTTTTAAGCAATCAATCACACCTTTAGAGTGTCCATGTGCCGTGTCTATAATGATGGCATCAACGCCAACAGCCTCCAAGGCAGTCACGCGGTGAATCATATCTGGTGTTACGCCAACGGCTGCTGCCACTCGCAATCGTCCGTGCTCATCTTTGCACGCATTTGGTCGCAATTTGGTTTTGATTAAATCCTTGTAGGTAATCAACCCTACCAATTTGTAATCCTTATCAACAACCGGAAGTTTCTCTATACGATGCTTCTGAAGCATAGCTTCGGTTTCTATTACATCCTTCACGTCTGTAATGGTGATGAGGCCTTTCGAGGTCATCAGTTCATTAATTGGACGTTTCATGTCTTTTTCAAACCGTAAATCACGATTGGTAATGATGCCAACGAGTGTTCTGTTATCGTCAATAACCGGAATGCCACCGATTTTGTACTCGGCCATCATCTTCTCAGCATCGCCAACAAGCGCATCAGCCTTAAGCGTAACAGGGTCGAGAATCATTCCGCTTTCGGCACGCTTTACCTTGCGAACTTCCTGAGCCTGTTTTTCAATGCTCATGTTCTTGTGAATGACTCCGATGCCCCCTTCTTGTGCAATGGCAATGGCCATAGCGGCTTCAGTCACCGTGTCCATTGCTGCAGATACGATAGGTACGTTGATGTGGATGTTCCGCGTAAACTTGCTGCCCGTATTTACATCGCGCGGCATTATTTCTGAGTAAGCAGGGACTAGGAGAACATCGTCATAGGTAAGTCCCTCACCTTGGAACTTGTTTGAATCTAACGACATGAGTGAATTTTTGATCGTTGGGATTAAAATTCGTGCAAATGTAGAAATTAAAGCAGGCGAAGAGGATGTTTTTGTGCTCTTTTATGTCGAAGAAAGTGGGTAGGCCGCAATCGTTATTTTTGAGGACTTTCAATCACTAATTAATTGCCCGTAACCATGAAATCAATTCGGCACATTTTGGGATTATGCGTCTTTGCTTTAGGCGCGACAATGTCGTTTTCGGGCTGTGAGGTTTTTGTTGATTTCGGACTGAAAAATTCGACCTACGAGCTCTATCATTCTGAAATTCCGGGAAATGAGTTGAATTTGATGGAGGTAATGCTACAGGGATATCAACCCAATAATCCGAAGTTTAGATACCTTATTAAGTATTACGATAACAATCGTTGCACGGGGCAATATTATGCTGCCGATACTTTAAAATATGAGGTGGAAGGAACATGGTCTTTGCCAAAGTCTGATATCCTCAGAATCAAACTCGACAAATTTGTGGATGGCGATTTTCAAATTACCAAGCTAGATAAGATTACGTATTTGCTAATTAGCGAATCGAATGCACATGGGTTGCCGCTTGATCCGCCAACCACTCAGCTACATCTTTACAACCGAAAGTTGCACTAATGTCTGTAGATAAAATTTACGACCACATCGTTATTGGCTCTGGTTTTGGGGGCAGCGTTTCCGCCATGCGGCTTTCCGAAAAAGGCTATGACGTACTGGTTTTGGAAATGGGAAAGCGATGGCAATCGAACGATTTTCCGAAGACCAATTGGAATATTCGCAAGTTTCTGTGGGCACCTGCTTTGGGGGCTTTCGGCATTCAAAAAATCAACTTCCTGAACAGAATTATGGTTTTGGGTGGTGCTGGAGTTGGTGGTGGAAGTCTCGTTTACGCCAACACCCACATGTTTCCGCCCGATGCATTTTTCAACAATCCTGTTTGGTCAGGGATTCGAGATTGGAAAGAAACTTTGAAGCCATTTTACGAGAAAGCGCGGTTCATGCTAGGTAGCACTAAGTATGAAAAAGAAGATGTAGAAGATGAGGTTCTGAAACAGATTGCCATCGACATGAACAGGCTTAGTACGTACAAACCTGTAGACCACGTTGGAGTTTATTTGGGAGATAAAAAAGAAGAGAAGGATCCTTATTTCAACGGTCTTGGTCCAATGCGCAAAGGCTGTATCGAATGCGCCAATTGTATGGTGGGTTGCAGGTACAATTCCAAGAACACCCTGGATAAGAATTACCTCTGGTTTGCTGAGAAATGGGGAACGAAGATTGAGGCTGAAACCAAGGTCATAAAGGTTGAATTCAAAGACAATATCTATCACATTCACACAGAATCTTCCACAGCGCTTTTTGGAAAGAAAGAGCGCGTTTTTAAAAGCAAGGGAGTTGTTTTTTCCGCTGGAGTTTTGGGGACAATGAAGCTGCTTTTTCGTCAGAAGGAAGAATTCAAAACGCTTACGAATTTGTCTGATAAATTGGGGGCAAACCTTCGCACGAACTCAGAGTCTCTTTGTGGAATTGCCGGAATTGATAAAAAGATGAATCATGGTTTGGCCATTAGCCGTGTGTTCAATCCCGATGACAATACGCACATCGAACTAGTCAAATATGGCAATGGCTCGGGCATGATGAGTCTATTGTCGGTTATTGCTGCAGGAGACGGCCCATCAATAGTGCGAACTTTTAAAATGCTGTGGAATTTCATTTCCAGTCCGCGCAAGGTTTTCAACGTTTTGAGAAAGGAATTTGCTCGCCATTCCATCATATTATTGGTTATGCAATCATTAGATAACGCATTGCAAATGAAATGGAAGAAAGGACTTTTCGGAGGAAGACTCACGGCTTCGAGTGGAGATGGAGAACAAATCCCTGCGTACATCGAAGTAGGTCAGGAAGTCATGCATCGCTATGCCGAAAAAACGGGTGGTGTGGCCATGAATGCCACGTCCGAGGTGCTTTTCAATATGAGTTCGACTGCTCACATTCTAGGTGGTTGCCCGATGGGAAATTCCAAAGAAACAGGTGTTGTAAACGATAAATTTGAAGTGTTCGGATATCCGAACATGCGCGTGTTGGATGGTTCCATCATTCCGTGCAATTTGGGCGTAAATCCTAGTTTGACAATTACCGCTTTGAGCGAATATGCTATGAGCCACGTTCCTGAAAAAGAAGGGAATAAAAGACAAACGTTGGAGCAACAGATGCAAACAGTTTTGGCGTGAAACTAAGCTACATCCTCAGCCTTTTAATAATTCTATTTCTTGCTTCGTGCCAGACCGATGCGCTCTACTGTGGCGATGTAAACCAAGGGAGTCTACCCGATACAATTTCTCTAATTGCATTCGGGTCGTGTCCTAATCAGAATGCAGGGTTGCCTGTTCTTGACAAGGTTGCAGACTTAAATCCAGATATTTTCTGCTGGTTGGGCGACAATATTTATGGCGATACGCACGATATGAAAGTACTTCAGCGCAAGTATTCGGCTCTTGGCTGTCGACCCGAATTTCGAAGTCTTAATCAGAAAACTCATTTTCTTGCGGTTTGGGACGATCATGATTATGGACAGAATGATGCTGGCAAAGAATACAGTCAGAAGGAAGCTTCTAAAAACATCTTTCTCGACTTTTGGGGCGAGCCGCTGAATTCAGAACGGTGGAATCATTCAGGAAACTATCACTCAGAAACTTTTGGGCCAATTGCACAACGAGTTCAGTTTATTATGCTTGATACGCGAACTTTCCGAGACCCTTTATTATTGAATGATGGCGCTCCGTGGAAAAATGCCTATCGCCCGAATGAAGACAGCACCGTGACCATGCTCGGACAAGAGCAATGGCTTTGGCTAGAGCAAACACTGCTTGAACCTGCCGAAATCCGTATTGTCATGAGCAGCATACAGTTCGGAATTGATTATCACGGTTTCGAGGCTTGGGCCAACATGCCGCATGAAAAACAACGATTTCTAGATTTAATCGCTTCAACGCATTCAGAAGGTGTTCTTATTGTTTCTGGCGATATGCATTGGGCAGAGTTATCGCGCATTGAACATCCAAATCTATATTCAATCTACGACTTAACTTCAAGTGGAATTACTGAAGAATATTCTCCTGTAGAGCCAAATTCTAACCGTGTTGGACCCGCTTTTAACCACGCTAATGCTGGAATGATTGAGATTGATTGGTTGCAAACCGACCCAGATATACGTATGTATGTCATTGATGTAAACGGTGAGGTGGTTATCAATCATCAATTGCAACTTTCTGAACTGAAATTTTAATGAGATTACTTTTTTCTGCTTGTTTCGTGGTTGCTTTTGTCTCGAAATCAATCGCCCAAAATGCTCACCAGCAGTTTTGTGGAGACGTCAATCAAGGAAAGGAATTGAAAGCTGTATCAACCATTGGTTTTGGGTCGTGCGCCAATCAAAATACGCCTTATCCGGTTCTTCTGAAAATTGCAGAACGTAAGCCAGATGTATTCTGCTGGTTGGGCGATAATATTTATGGAGATACGCAATCCATGAAGGTGCTGCGAGAGAAATACACCAAGCTCGGTTGTCATGAAGAATTCCGAAAACTGAATGAAGAGGCTTACTTTCTTGCTGTTTGGGATGACCACGATTATGGCAAAAACGATGGTGGGAAATTTTACACCAAGAAAAAGCAATCGAAAGACGTGTTTCTCGATTTCTGGAGTGAGCCTGCAGATTCGGAACGCAGAAATCACAAAGGAATTTATCACTCAACCATCGTTGGGCCAGCTGGTCAGCGTGTGCAATTCATTATGCTAGATACACGCACTTTTCGCGATCCACTTAGATTGAATGTGAGTGGCCATTTGTTTAAAATCAGGAAGAAGTGGAAGAACGATTACATTCCGATTAAAAGGAAATCCGCTACGTTTTTGGGTAAGGAACAATGGTCTTGGTTGGAAGAAGTTCTGAATCAACCTGCTGATGTTCGGATTGTGATGACCAGCAATCAATTTGGTATCAGTTACAATGGATATGAAGCTTGGGCAAACATGCCAAGAGAGCGGGAGAAGTTTATCGAACTCATCAAGAAAACAAAAGCCAATGGCATTGTTTTCATCTCTGGCGATGTGCATTGGGGCGAAATTTCAAAACTTCAAGCAGAGGGTTGCTATCCGCTTTACGACATTACTTCAAGCGGAATTACGCAGGAATGGAGTCACATTGAGCCTAACGATAACCGTATTGGAGAAGCTTTTGCGCCAAACAATGCAGGAATTATTGAGATTGATTGGAAGCAGAAAGACCCGCTTCTTCAATTTAAACTTATAGACGTAAACGGTGAACAAGTCCGAAAGCATCAAGTGCGATTAAGTGAGCTTCAGTTCTGATTTTTTAGAAATCAAAAACAGTCCTAAAAAGGTCAGCGTTCCGTTGAGAATCAGAAGCTCAAACCCGAATTTGTAGCCGTTCATCAATTCTACGGAATAGAGATTGAGCACATAGCAAATGATGGGTGATGCAATACAAATTATCGGAGTCAGATTATCGCGGACTGCACGTTTGGTTATCATTCCGAAGGCGAAAAGGCCAAGAAGTGGTCCATACGTGTAACCTGCAGCGGTGAAAACCGCACTAATTACACTGTCGTCATTCACAGCGCGAAAAATCAAAATAACCACAACCATAACTGCAGACACCATTATATGAACTCGTTTTCGGATGGTGGTCTGCTGTTCTTTGGGGCGTTTTTGAATATCTAAAATATCAATGCAGAAAGATGTAGTTAATGCTGCCAAAGCAGAATCGGCACTAGAGTAAGCTGCCGCAATTAATCCTAGAATGAATAGCACGCCAATAGCAATTGGTAAATGCCCACCAGTTGCCAACAGTGGATACAGATCATCCGTCCGAGTCGGAATTTCAATTCCTCTGCTACTAGCAAACACATAAAGAAGTGCGCCCAACGAAAGGAAGAGTAAATTCACAAAAACCAGCACCACACTGAATGAGAACATGTTCTTCTGCGCATCGCCAATGTTTTTGCAACTGAGGTTTTTCTGCATCATGTCTTGATCCATGCCTGTCATTACCACGGCAATAAATGCACCTCCTAAGAATTGTTTCCAAAAGAATTTTGGCCCGTTTCCATTCTCAAAAAAGAACACTCTGGAGTATTCACTATCGCGTACCGTTGCCACCAATTCGCTCAATCCCAAGTTCAACTCACTTCCGATAGCCAGAATAGTGAGTACGACTGCAAGCAGCATGAAGACGGTTTGCAGCGTGTCTGTCCAGATAATGGTTTTAATGCCGCCCTCAGCTGTGTAAACCCAAATAAGAAGAATGGTGGCAATCACCGTTACAACGAATGGAACGCCTAGTGCATCGAACACAGCCAATTGAAGCACACCTGCAACTAGATACAGTCTGAATGCCGAACCGATAGTTCGCGATAACAGGAAAAACCAAGCTCCTGTGCGGTAGCTTACTGTCCCAAAACGATCTTGAAAATAGCTATAGATGCTTGTAAGGTTGAGTCGATAATACAGCGGCATCAGCACCAAGGCAATGAATGCGTAACCGACCAAATAGCCCAATACCATTTGCATGTAGGAGAATTGCGTAGTTCCAACCCAACCAGGGACAGAAATAAAAGTGACGCCACTCAACGATGCTCCAATCATTCCAAAGGCCACTACCGGCCAAGGCGAGTTGCGTTTTCCAATGAAAAAATCATCGTTGTTCGCACCTTTAGAAGTAATACGTCCCACCACTACCAACATAAGGAAGTAAAGGGCAATGATGGAGAGAATGAGGATTGGGGACATGGATTCGAAATTATTCTGTTCTAACCAACTAAATAGAACAGGTTTCAATAGGTTTTCATCTCATTGATGTGAGTAACTCCGAATAACTAGTTTTTTCAACTACTATCTTCGCCCCAATGAATCTCGTTTCTAAAGTTCTTCAGCAGGCTGTAGATGAATTTGCGCAATTGCCGGGCGTTGGGCACAAAACTGCCTTTCGGTTTGTGCTTCATCTGCTCAAGAAAAAGCCTGAGGAACTGAGAAAATTCGGCAACACGTTTTTACAATTGCAAGAGCAAGTTCAGTATTGCAAGCAATGTTTCAATATTTGTGATGCTGATATGTGCGATGTCTGCTCCGATCACAGGCGCGATCAAACGACTATTTGTGTGGTGGAAGATATCCGCGATGTGGTTTCAATTGAGAATACCCAGCAATTCAAAGGATTGTATCATGTGCTTGGTGGCATCATTTCTCCTTTAGATGGAGTTGGCCCAAGTGATCTTAATATTCCGCTTTTGATGGAACGCCTAGAGACTGGCGAAGTGAAAGAGGTGATTTTCGCTCTTACAACAACCATGGAAGGCGACACAACCAATTTCTACCTATCGCGACAGCTACAGAAATACAATGTAAAACTTAGCACCTTGGCGCGTGGTGTTTCCATCGGTGGTGGATTAGAATACACGGACGAACTCACTCTCGGCCGTTCGCTGCTCAATCGTGTTCCTTACGAGAATAGCTTGATAAAACAATAGAACACGTATCGGACTGATTTAATCGATTTCCACTGATATACGAAAATCAGTTTTTATCTGTTTAATCAAACAAATCTGTGTTCCATCCCCATATTTGCAATCAGATTTATTAGCCTCTTGAAACTCTCCATCGTTATTGTCAATTATAATGTGCAGCACTTTTTGGAGCAGTGTCTTCAATCGGTGATGGTTGCCATTAAGAACATCGATGCCGAGGTTTTTGTGGTCGATAATAAATCGGTGGATGGTTCGGTGGCAATGGTCGCCAGCAAGTTTCCAAGCGTAAAGCTTATCTCCAACAAGGATAACGTTGGTTTTTCCAAAGCGAACAATCAGGCCATGCGCATCGCCAATGGCGAATACGTGTTGCTACTCAATCCCGACACCTTGGTGGAGGAGGACACTTTTGAAAAGGTTGTCCGATTTATGGATGAGCATACTGATGCAGGTGGCCTTGGCATCAACATGGTTGATGGAAAAGGCAATTTCTTACCAGAAAGCAAGCGAAGTTTGCCAACTCCAGAAGTAGCGTTTTACAAGATATTTGGTCTGAGTTGGTTGTTCCCAAATTCAAAGCGATTCGGGAAATATCACTTAACGTATCTAAGTAAAGACGCAACGCACGAAATTGAAGTGCTTTCAGGAGCCTTCATGCTCATGCGAAAAACGGCATTGGACAAGGTCGGCCTGTTGGATGAAGATTATTTCATGTACGGTGAAGACATCGACCTATCGTACAGAATAATTCAAGGTGGATTCAAAAACTACTATTACCACGAAGCGCGCATCATTCATTACAAAGGTGAGAGTACAAAAAAGGGTAGTTTGAACTACGTTTTCGTATTCTATAATGCAATGGCGATTTTCGCCCGAAAACATTTCTCAAAAGAGCGTGCGCAACTATTTTCGCTGCTTATCAATTTTGCCATTCTGCTTCGAGCATCTATTTCGCTGGCGAACAGGTTTGTAAAACGCATCTCATTGCCCATTCTCGATGGATTACTGATTTATGCTGGACTTTTTGCCGTTTCAAACTATTGGGAATCAGCTGTAAAGGCAGGTGAGGGATTGCATTATCCGAAAGAGTTTTTTCTACTGGTTTTGCCCGCGTATGTGTTCATTTGGTTGGTATCGATGCATTTTTCTGGCGCCTACGATAAGCCAGTCAAACTTTCCAATTTGGTTCGTGGACTTATAGCTGGATCGGCCATCATTTTAATAGGATATGGTTTGATGGGCGAAGAAGTGCGGTTCAGTCGGGCAGTAATATTAATTGGCTCGGTTTGGGCACTTCTAACCATTCCCAGCATTAGATTATTGCTACACGCACTCAAAGTCGAAGGCTTTAACCTAAATAGCGAAAAGACCAAACGGTTTTTGGTAGTAGGGAAATCTGACGAAATTGAACGGGTTGAGAATTTGCTCAAAGACACTTTTAAAACGCCAGGATTTATTGGTCGATATGAAGTTGCTGATGAAAATGACCTGTCTCAATTGGATGATTTTATTCGCATCAATAAAGTAGGAGAAGTGATTTTCTGCGCGAAAGACATTCCTGCCCAGCGAATTATTGATTGTATGACACAGACCAATTTTTCAGAGGTCGATTTTAAAATTGCACCTACGGAATCAATGTTTCTAATTGGTAGTAATTCAATCAACACGGCTGGCGATTTGTATGCTTTTGGCATCAATGCCATAACCAAACCCACCAATCAACGAGTAAAAAGATTGCTTGACCTTGTTCTCAGTTTGCTGTTTTTGAGTCTAAGTCCTCTCATTATTTGGTTCATAAAAAAACCTTTTGGATTGCTGAAAAACGGTGTTCTCGTGCTTGTCGGAAAACGAACATGGGTAGGCTATATCAAAGATTTGAATGCTGATCAAAATTTTCATCTTCCGAAAATTGCAGATTCTGTTCTCAATCCATTGGATGGTTTGGAAGCTGGCGAGCCTGATGAAGAAGGTCTGACACGATTGAATATGCTCTACGCAAAGGATTATCGCGTGGCAAATGATTTGAATATTGTGTTCAAAGGGTTTAGAGATTTGGGTAGATAAGCCTTCAAGTCTTTCAAAACTTAGTAGGTTTGGTTTGATAGTTATCTTTGCGCTCGCAAAAATTAAGCAATGGCTAAAGTTGAAGTGTTGATGCCCAAAATGGGCGAAAGTGTGGCAGAAGCTACCGTGATTCGTTGGTTGAAAGAGGTGGGCGATACCATTGAGATGGACGAGCCAATCATGGAAATTGCCACGGATAAGGTTGATTCTGAGATTCCTTCTCCGGTGGATGGCGTGCTTACAGAACAATGCTGCCAAGCCGATGACGTAGTGCAAGTTGGAAAACCAGTTGCTTACATCAGTACTGAAGTAGGAGCAATCAGCGAAGCTGTGCCAAAAGCATCAGCACCTGTAAAAGCAGAAACGGCACAAGCGGTTGCAGAACCAGTCGCCACTCATTCTAATGAACATTCTTCAAATGGCGCTGCCGAAGTTGGAGATATTCCAAAGCGCTCAGATTCAGGGAAATTCTTTTCACCATTGGTGAGGACAATTGCAAAAACTGAAGGTGTTTCTGTACAAGAGTTGGAAACAATTTCGGGAAGTGGACAGGATGGACGAGTTACCAAAGCTGACCTTTTGGGCTATCTTCCAAATCGTAGTGCACAGCAGTCGGTAACACAACCTGCTCCGGTTGCCGTTCCAGCTCAAATACATTCGTCAACTGCACACGTTGGAAAGGTTTCTGTGCCACTTATGCCAGGAGACGAAATTGTGGAAATGGATCGCATGCGAAAGATTATTGCGGAGCACATGGTAATGAGTGTGCATACATCTCCACATGTTACAAGTTATGTAGAGGCCGATGTCACGAATCTTGTGTTGTGGAGAGATAGAATTAAGGATGATTTTCAAAAGCGATATGGCGAAAAATTGACCTTCACACCAATTTTCATCGAGTGTTTGGTTAACGCCATTAAAGAAATGCCGGCTGTGAATGTTTCATTGGATGGAACGAACATCATCAAACGAAAAGCAATTAATATGGGAATGGCAGCAGCCACTCCTTCAGGAAATTTGATTGTTCCGGTTATCAAAAATGCAGATCAAAAAAACTTGCTTGGCCTAACTAAAGAAGTGAACGACCTTGCAAATAGAGCGAGAATAAATAAGCTCAAGCCAGAAGAAATTCAAGGAGGAACCTATACGCTAACCAATGTCGGAACCTTTGGAAACGTGATGGGAACACCAATTATCAACCAGCCACAGGTTGCTATTATGGCTGTTGGAGCCATTCGTAAAAAACCAGCAGTAATTGAAACACCTTCAGGTGATGCTATTGCCATTCGGCACATGATGTTCTTGTCGCATTCATACGACCACCGTATTGTTGACGGTGCGTTGGGAGGCTCTTTTGTTAGGAAAGTTGCCGACTTTTTAGAGAATTGGGACATCAATAGAACCATTTAGGTTTATTTGCGTATCGGGTTGAATCTGAATTAGAATTCGGAATAATAAACCTGTCCAATTCATAGGTCAACAAACTGATAAGCAACAAATGAGTCGACCGTTACTCTTAGTAATTGCCACCTTCCTTTTGTGCAACATGTCTGCGTTCGCTCAGCGAGAAGTAAACAAGGATGCACATTTTAAGCGAGTTTACCCAGTAGCAAACGAGCAATTGGAGGCTGGAAAGGGAGAAAGATCGGTTAAGAATTTTCTTGATCTTCTCGCAATAGATGAAAAAAATGCGCTCATCAATTACAAGGTTGGTCGAAGCTATCTTCTGATTAACGGCAAGAAGAATGAGGCTGTTCCTTATTTAGAAAAAGCTGTTGCCAACGCCAGCATTAAAGCCAAAGACAACTACAAAGGAGAAGAGGCTCCAATTGATGTGTATTACTACATGGCTCGTGCCTATCACCTCGATTCCCAGTTTGATCATGCGATTTCTGCCTATAGGAAATATTTGAAGGAAGCAAACATTTCAGATAAGGATAGAATTGATGAAATTGAATGGATGATTCAATGTTGCTTGAATGGTAAGTTGATTGTAGATTCACCTATTAGCGCAACTACCGAGAATCTAGGAGAGAACATTAATTCAGCTTATGACGAATATTCTGCCGTAGTTGATGCAACGGAATCTACGCTCATTTTTACTTCAAGGCGACCAACAACTACGGGAGGACTTCTTGATTTGGATGAGAAATACTTTGAAGATATTTTCGTCTCACAAAAACAGGAAGATGGCACTTGGGGTAAACCAAGCAGCATTGGAAAGCGGATTAATACTGAAGGTCACGAAGCTTCAATCGGACTGTCTGCAGATGGACAGGAACTCTACATTTTTCGTGATGATTTCGGAGACGGAAACATTTACGTGTGCCACTACAAAGGTAGCAGTTGGGGAGAGCCTCAATTATTGAATCAGAATATCAACTCGTCATTTAGAGAAACACATGCCTCCGTTTCTGCTGATGGTCAAACACTGTACTACACATCAGACAAAGCTGGTCAAGGTGGAATGGACATATTCCGAAGTAAAAGATTGCCGACTGGAGAATGGGCTGTTTCCGAAAATCTCGGAGAAGTTATCAACACAAAGTATGATGAAGAGGCACCGTTCATTCATCCAGATGGAAAAACGCTCTTCTTCAGTTCAAAAGGTCACAGCAGTATGGGAGGATATGATATATTCTTTTCTATTGAGGAAAACGGAAAATGGTCAACACCAATGAATGTAGGCTATCCTATGAATACGGCCGATGACGAATATTTCTTTGTCATGTCAGCAGACGGAAAGCGTGCATATTACTCCTCTTCGAATGGATCAGGTATGGGTGGGAAAGATATTTATCTCGTCAGGCTCGATACTGACAGAGAAGTTCCATTAACGGTTTACAAAGGAGAAATTGTCGCAGATGCTTCAGGAAAAAGACCGAAAGATGTGGAAATAAAAATTACTGACAACGAATCAGGAGAGCTTTTCGGAATTTATCGTCCTAGAGAGGATAATGGTCGGTTCGTCCTCATTCTTCATCCAGGGGGCAATTATAATATTGCCTACGAGTCAGCAGGTTACCTTTATAAATCCGAAAAGCTGTTTGTTCCTGCAAACACGGCATATTTTGAGATTAACAGAGCCATCCAGTTAAAGGCAATCTCCCTTCAAGATTAGCTACAAATTCAACAACTTCTTTTGTCCTTATATAAGATTCTAATTATTTTATCTTTGGCGCAACTGTGGATTTACCAAATAGAAGGAATCCATAAAAAAGAATGGTTACACAACCATTCCGTTGAAAAGGGGAAATGAGATACATTGTATGTTTTTTATTGTTTTGGCTGTTAGCTTTTTCAGCCGTAGCGCAGCCTTATGGCGATGCTAAATTCAAGCAAAAGTTCAATAAGGCTGATGCCTTGTTCTATGATGGTTCCTACATGGAAGCCCTTCCTCTTTTTGAAGAGATGTATGCTTACGACACCACCAATGCCAATCTAAATTACCTCCTTGGTGTATGTAATTTACTTGGTAAAAAGGACCATAATAGGGCCATCAGACTGCTAGAAAGTGCCACAAAAGATGTGTCTTTACAGCATAGCGAGGCAGATTGGAAAGAGCGTAAAGCACCAGGATTGACTTATCTCTATTTAGGTAAAGCGTATCATTTTAAAAATCAGTTCGACAAGGCAGTAGCCAATTACTATAACTATCGCTCATACATTGAGATGGATGACGTAGCTACCTATAATAAGGTACGTCTTCAAATTCAATACGCTGAAAATGCAATGGAGCTGACCAAGAATCCTGTTGGAGTCAAGGTAACTAATCTAGGTTCATCAATCAATACCAAGTATCCGGATTATTGTCCAGTTGTTTCCGCAGATGGCCAAGTCCTCATCTTTACTTCAAGAAGAGAAGGTGGCACCGGAGATGCAAAAGACGATGAAGGAAATTTTTATGATGATATCTATGTGTGTCAGCGTCAGTCCAATGGTAATTGGAGCAAACCGCAAAGCATAGGTTCGAATATCAATTCTACTGGTCATGAAGCGGCTATTGGGCTCTCACCAAATGGTCAATTGTTATTTATATATAAAGATGATAATGGTGACGGAAACATCTATTACAGCGAGAAAAAGGGAGCAGATTGGACTCAGCCGGAAAAAATGGGTTCTGACATCAACACAACTTCTTGGGAAACCCATGCCACAACCAATGCCACGCAAGATGTTTTAATATTCGTATCCAATAGAAGTGAGGGTGGATATGGTGGTCGCGATTTATGGTACTGTAAAAAGTTGCCTAATGGAGAATGGGGACTTGCCCTTAATATGGGAAGCGTTATTAATACCCAGTATGAAGAAGACTCTCCGTTTATTAGTGCTGATGGACAGACATTGATTTTCAGTTCACAAGGTCACACCTCTATGGGTGGCTTTGATATTTTTCGGTCTGAATTTAAAGATGGAGCATGGTCTATCCCAGAAAACATTGGTTATCCCATCAACACATCCGAAGATGATGTTTTCTTTACCCTCACGCCTGATGGGCGCACAGCTTATTACAGTTCCAGAATGGACGGTGGTTTTGGCGACACAGATTTGTACAAACTCCGGTTAGAAGTTAAGAAATCAAATGCTGTTGCTGTAGCGCGAGGAATAATGAAGGTTCCTGCAATGGCTTATGCAGACATAAAAGCTAAAATCATCGTGACGGATGAAGGTGGTGCTCAGATTGGCACTTACCAGCCAAATCCTGTAACGGGTTATTATGTACTTGTTCTCAAGCCTGGAGAATCTTATAAAATCAGCTATGAGGCTGATGGATATCCACCTATTGTTACAACAATTCCGGTAGCGGATGATAAGACCTATGAGGAAATAGGAACCGTCATTGAGTTGAAAGAAGTTGTGTTTGGAGAAAACATTCTGGCTCTTCAAAAAGAAACAGAACGGTTGGAGAAGGAAAAGGAGTTGGCCAAGGCCAAGGCCGTTGAGGAAGAATTACTTACAGCAGCAGCTGCATTGAAAGCTGAAGAAGAAGCCAAGGAACTTGCTTTGGCA
>JAIOYO010000052.1 GCA_021741075.1 Flavobacteriales bacterium
AAAGCGGTAGATACTAGAACTACCGACAAAGCAGTGCAAGCCGAAATTTCCGCAACAAAGGCCAAAGAAAAACAAGCCGAAAAAGAAGCAAGTTTGGCTGATGCCGTAGCTGGAAACGCAGGCACTAAAAAGGATGCTAAAAGCCCGGCTGGTACTACTTCTACCCTAGCCGCCAACCAAGTAGCGCAGCAAATGCGCGAAGAGAGAGCGGGTGCAAGCCAAGATGCCGATGAAGTGGCCATGAATGGAGCGGAGCAAAACAGGTTAGCCGCGGAGCAAAGCAGTAAGCCTTCTGCTGAAAATGAAAGACAAGCGCAAAAACCAGCAACATCAGACCGTTCTGTTTCTGCAAGCTACCCTGGTGGCGATATTTCTTTGTACAAATTCATAGAAAAGAAGAAGAATTACAGTGATGTGATGCTGGCTCAAAATCTTACAGGTTCCATAACCGTTAGCTTTGACATAGAACCAGACGGACGCGTTTCCAATGCGCAGATTAAGTCTGGTGTTAACGGTCTATTAAATGAAGATGCCTTACGGGTTGTTCGCTCCATGCCTAAATGGAAACCAGCGCAAGATGCGGCAGGTCAATCCGTTAAATCTTCGAAAACGGTTGTAATCAAGTACGGTTACTAGAAGAATTCTCGTAGGAAATCCCGTATCGACTCAATATAATTACTGGCGAATTACGTGCACAACTCCGTTGTAAACGTGCCTATCTAAATCGGCAAACTCGCGGAAGGTAATTTGATAGACGTAGGTGCCAGTTGGTACCATCTCCAACGATGTCATGTGTCTTCCATCCCACTTCTGACCATACTTGCCTGTTTGCCAAACAATTTTTCCCCAACGGTCAAAAATGAACATATCGTAGCTATCCTCCTCTATGCCTTCTCCTTGCGGAAAGAAGTAATCGTTGTTCCCGTCTTGAGTAGCTTCTCTATCTCCGGGAGTAAACGCATTTGGGATATAAATTGCCATTAATGGATCGATGTTCACGTACTGATAGGCAGTGTCGTTGCAGTAGCCGTTTGAACCAAGAAGTTGCACCAAATAATCTCCAGCGGCATCATAACTATGAATGGGGTCTCGTTGGTTGCTCGACTGGCCATCACCAAAATTCCACTTCCATTGAATAGTTCCTACCGAATGATTGACAAACTGAACCACTTCATCCAATACGTGTTCTCCTTCAATTCGGTAATCAAACGCGGCCAAAGGAAGTGGCAGATCATCCGTCACTTCTACAAACGTTGAATCCTTGCAGCCATTGGCATCCGTAACTACAACCTCGTAACTTCCTTCGGTAAGATTGTAATGCGTGGCGGTTAGTACACCGTCTGGTTTCCAGAAATATGTGTACGGAGGTGTTCCAAAACCGGCCTGTATAATTGCCGCTCCAAATCCTTGACCACACGTATCGGTCAAATAGCTTGGTGTCAATCGCATCTCTGGCGGCTCGGTTAGTGTAAAGGTTTGCTCAAGTTCGCAGCCATTGGCATCGGTAATAGTTGCAGTATAGGTTCCTCTCGGTAAGCCTGTAGCAGCACTTCCTACTTGGCTGTTAGGATCGTTCCAAACCACTGGTGCATAAGGTGCGGTTCCACCAGTAATCTGTGTAATAGTAACGGTTCCATCTGAACCCAAGTAACAAGAAACGGGCGTAACGGTAGATTCGGCCTCAAGCAAATCTGGCTGAAATAACTCTACGGCATCCGTTGTGGTACATCCGTTGGCATCGGTCACATTCACGAAGTAGATTCCTACGTCCAATCCATTAAAGCTGTGCGAACCTGCAGCAGAAGCATTTCCTAAGGGTGCTCCAAAAACATCAGATAGACTGTACGTGTATGGAGATAATCCATTCTGATTCACTCCAATTTGACCATCGCCACTCTCAAAGCAATTCAAATCTTGAGGCGTTAAGTTCATTACCAAATCAACAGCTGGCTGGGTAATGGTAAAAGCTCCGAGTTGCTGACACCCTGTGGCATCTAACGACCCTACATTGTATGTTCCAGCTGCAAGACCAGAAATGGATGCAACACCTTGCGTGGCTGGATTAACTTGTAAAGGTGTTCCGAAAGCATCTGTGAATGCAATATCGTAAGGAGCAACTCCATTTGAAACCGTGAGAATGGCCGAGCCATCATTGCCTCCAAAACAAACGTTGTCTACAACCACGTAGCTGAAAATAAGGCCAACGCCATCCACAATGGTATATGGCTCTGCAACCGTGCAGCCATTGGCATCGGTAATGGTTACAATGTAATTGCCTGCCAGAAGCATATTCGGGTCGAGCCCACCCCAGTCTGTTGTGTAAGGAGCCGTTCCACCTGCAGGAACTGCTGTTGCTGTTCCGGTTGGAAGTCCGGGACAGGTGGTTTCAGTTACGTTTACCACCACAGTTAAGTCAGCGGGTTCTGTAATATCGACCTGGCCCACTATTTCACAGCCATTGGCATCAGCAACTGTACCTGACAAAGCACCTGGGCAAAGTGGACTGACAGCGTTTCCAACAGTCCCATTACTCCAAGTAACGGTAACGGGCGGAGCTCCTCCTTGAACCACTGCTTGAGCCGTACCATCGCAAGCACCAAAGCATGTAACATCTGTAGAACTGAAAACAGCAGTTGGCCCCGGATTTACAGTTACCTGTTGTGTTACTGTAGCATAGCAACTATCTATCGTAAGCACTGCGAGGGTTACAGGAAAAGTCCCAGCACCAGAAAACGTGTGACTGAAATCAGTAGAGATAGTTGTATCTCCTTCCACTACCCAAGCGCTACCTAAGATAACGGCACCATTTCCAGTAGACGTATTCGTGAGGGTTGTAGGATTTCCCTCACAAACAATTGTAAAGGTGAAATCTGCCGTAGGCGAAGGAGAAACGGTAACGTTATTTACTTGAACCGGTGAAGTACAACCGTTTTCTGTAACTTCAAGGGTAACCGCTTGTGGCCCTGAAGCAGCCCAGCCAACTTGGTAAGGACCTTGTCCGCTACCGCTAACTACAATCCCCGTCCCAAAATTCCAGGTATACGTTGCATTAGCGGCTGCCGAACCGGTGTATGTGATGACTGCCGGAGACCCAATGCAAACAGAAGAACCGACATCGAATGTTGCAGATGGCCCAGCTAACGTTGTGATTGTAACAGATTCGGTGGCCGAACAAGAATAGCGATCAGAAACTGCAACGTCATAGGTTGTAGTCTGTAACGGTGTTACCGTAATCGCTGCCGTTATCTCATTCGTTGACCACGCGTACTGATATGGCTGAGAACCGAGTAAGGTTGTTGCTGTTAGCGTTGATGGATTTCCAGAACAGATGTTGTTTGCACTAACAGCAACCGTAATCTCTGGACAAAGATTGACCTCAATAACTGATCTACTGCTTTCATTACACTGTAAATCGTTCCATTGACCATTCTGGTAAATCTGCACACACTGTTCTCCATTAGTGCATTCATAATCACAGTTACCTAGCCAATCGGTATCTCCGTATCCACTATTGTTTGGTTCACCACCAGCCCAATTCTGATAAATGTTTGGGTTTCCGTTGCTTGGCGGAAATGGCCCTGTGGTTCCATCACTTGCGTAAAAATTTGCGGAACCTGCTCCTGTTCGCTGTACGCCTATCCAGATGGTTGCCCCACTATATGCACTTGCATTTAAGGCTGCTGTAACCGCTGCATTTTCCGCTGCATCATTCATCCAAACCAAATTTGCTCCCAAGGCTGCTGCTGCGGCTTGGGCCTGACCTGCTTCTAATGATGCAGGATTCACGAAATACATGCTGCACGGCTGACCTTGTACGTTTAATGGCACGTATCCCGCACCTGTGAAAGCTGCAGTGATGGCAGCTATATCGCATGTTGGCGATTGCGCAAAAACTGGGCTAACTATTAAGCTGAAAAACGATAAAATGAACAGGCAAACCGAATAAATTAGCCGAGATAGAAGAGTTGCGTAAGTGGTTTTCATTAGCAAGGTTGAATTACGCCATTTGACACGTAAATTGACTTCCTTTTTTGAAGCAAGTTTTCAACATTGCTGACGCAGAGTTAAGCCTTCAGTTGCTACGAAATCCCGAAAAAAAACACCTAATCACGAAGCAGATGTACAACTCCTGTGTATTCGTGGCGGTCAAGATCTGCGAATTCTTTAAATTTTATCAAATACGCATACGTTCCGTTCGGGACCTCCTTTAGCGTAAACATATTGGTACCATCCCATTTCTTACTAAAGTTGCCAGTTTGCCATAAAAGTTTTCCCCATCGATCATAGATAAACATGTCGTAGCTTTCTAATTCAATTCCTTCTCCTTGCGGAAAGAAAAAGTCGTTTTTCCCATTGATTCCGGGCGTAAATGCATTCGGAACATACACCAAAAGCATTGGATCAATGTTCACATACTTATACGTGGTATCAACACAAAATCCATTGGAAGCCAATAACTGAACGAGGTAATCGCCAGCATAATCGTATTGGTACAATGGGTTTTCTTCATTGGATGATTCTCCATCTCCAAAATTCCAAGTCCACTGAGATGTACCTACTGAATTGTTGAGAAATTGAACTTCCTGAGTTAAGACATCTTCGCCTTCTATTCGATAATCAAATGCGGCAATGGGATACGAAATATCATCCTTCACTTCTACAAAAGCAGAATCAGTACATCCATTAGCATCTGTAACAACCACTTCATAGAACCCTTCAAGCAGTTGGTAATGGAATTGAGTTGTCAAACCATCTGGTTTCCACAAATACGTGTACGGTGGGGTTCCGAGAGATACATTGATAATAGCTGCACCTTTTCCTTGTCCGCATGTATCCGTCAAATACGATGGATTTAAGGTTAATGGCGGTGGATTATTGAATAAAAAATCAACCTCCAGCGTACAGCCATTGGCATCAATAATCGTTGCCGTATAAGCTCCAGGAAAGAGACCAGTAGCAGAATTTCCTACTTGAGATGTTGGATCATTCCAACTGGTTTGTCCGTAGGGCGTGGTTCCTCCGGAAATGGAAGAAATTGAGGCCGAACCTTGATTTCCATTAAAGCAAAGAACTGGACTAGTAGATGAAACTGCATCTAACATGGCCGGCTCTGTAAGTTCAACGTCCTCCGTTGCTTCGCAGCCATTTGCATCGGTTACAGTAACAGAATAATTACCAGCATTTAAGTTCTGAAAAGTATGATTACCCGCATTATTGGCATTCCCAATTGGAATACCCATAGCGTTTTCCAAATCGTAAACAAAAGGCGAAACTCCATTGAGTGAAGCAAGAATCTGTCCATCACCGCTCTCAAAGCACAATAAATTGCTGGGAGTTAGCGTCAATACCAAAGCGGAAACTGGTTCCGAAACAACAATCGAATCAACCGTTTGACAGCCTGCTTGATCCAATGCACCTACCACATAAGTACCTGCGGCCAAACCAGAAAGCGAAGACGTTCCATTTGTTTGCGGATTCAGCTGAAGTATGTTCCCGAATAAATCGCTCCAGCCGATATCAAATGGAGCAGATCCACCAACCACATTCACATTAATTTCACCAATAACACCACCAAAACAAAAGTTATCAGTAACAGATGCGGCTATAGTCATCGGAGCTGCAGGTTCTAATTCAGCATCTTCATTCGCAACACAGCCATTTGCATCAGTGGCAGTCACTACGTATTGCCCCTCAATCAATCCAATAAAAGTATACGGTCCGTTTATTGACGGACTGGTCTGCAGAACACCCGAAGTGTTAGAAACTTCATAAACCCAAGGACCAACTCCCTGACCAGTTGCTTCAATGGATCCATCAGGAAATCCCGAACAACTATTATCTAATTCAACCAATATTGGTTTCGGACAGCAGTCATAATACACCGTAGTATTCGGAATTCTTGGTGCAAAATTCTGTAAGAACGGATAATCTTTACCAGTTCCTTCATAAACGTTAATGTTTCCGTCCGTTGAATAGAGCGCTCCTACTACCGTTCCATTCGTGTAGTCAAGATTGGCAGCACTACCCGTATCAGTAATGTAAAATGAATACGTTTGACCAGCAGGAATGGCCACATTTAAAGCAATTGGAATAGCTGTTGGAACGTTAAGTCCCACTCCCATAACGTTAGCCGCAGTTCCAGCCAGTGTCCAAGCTCCAGGTGTCATTTCAAAGCCAACATGCGTTCCAGCTTTAAAGTAAATCTCCATATTGTATGGCGTGGTGGCACCCATATTAAAATCAAATCCGGTAATGGTGACATCTACAATCGCATTGATATCGAACATGATTCCGTCCTGACCATTGTTCTCGGCATATAGAGTAGACAATGGATTGCACTGAGAATAGCCGAAAGTCGTTGAGAGCAACAAAACTGCGAAGGCAAAAAAGAATAGTCTCAAATGATGCTGAATCTTAACTGGATGAATGGGCGTGCAATTGCAAATATCGTGAATCGAAGAAGGTTTTGAGATTGGTTTGATGTCGCTTAATAGATAACGGTCGAATCGAGAGAGGTTGCTTAAGAGCATACGGAACGTCATTTCTTGCTCATAAAATCGGAATCAAAAAATTATTTGCTTCATTTATTCAATAAACAACCGCGCATACGGCCGTTCGTCATAGCAACATGAAAGGAAAACTTTTGGTTTTCGTTTTATTACTTACTGCGCCCTTGTCTTACGGACAAGATGCGTATGAACGTTACACAAATTTCTTCGCGGTTGAGATTGCACCAGTCGCATCATCAGCAGGTATCGGGCTTTCGCCAACTTTTTCAGTTTATCGTGCTGGGCACAAGGTTGACGTTGGTGCCTTAGTAAAGGTTTATGATGTTTGGAAAGATGGACCAGGCATCATGGGTGGTTATTTTGGATACAAGTATTTTCCAAATCTTAGGAAGAACACTTTCAATCTTTTTTTCGGATATCATGCTACTTTTTCAGCCAGCAACAGAGGTAAATTGTATCCTGTAATTGTTGAAGAGCCATTTGACATCAAAAAATTTCCAGATAAGACCTTCCTAAACGAGCATATGATTGGAATTGGATTCGATGCTCAACTTGGAAACAACTTCTACATGTTCAATGACTTCAGTGCAGGTGTTCTACTAAAATGGAACACTTACGAAAACGCTAAAATAGAATCAGAAATCAGATCAACGGGCATGGTTCGTCTCGGGTTTGGCTACAACGTTGGTCACAAACGTGCAAAATAGAAGCAACAAAAAACCCGAAGTCATTTCTGACTCCGGGTCTGTGTTGCGGGAGCTGGACTCGAACCAACGACCTTCGGGTTATGAGCCCGACGAGCTACCAACTGCTCCATCCCGCGATATATTTTAAGCTGCGAAGAGCAACCTTAGCGCAGCACTTTTTTCTAAGGGGCTGCAAATATATAATTTGTTTCTTTGCACTCCAAATTTTTCACACCTGTTTTCCATGTCACACAAAGCCGGTTTCGTTAGTATCATCGGCAAGCCCAATGTGGGAAAATCTACGTTGATGAATGCGTTGATTGGCGAACGTCTTTCCATTACCAACCCGAAAGCGCAGACCACACGCCATCGTATCATGGGTATTTGGAACGATGAAAACCATCAAATTGTATTTTCTGACACGCCTGGAATTCTAGACCCTGCATACAAATTGCAGGAGAACATGATGACAGTAGTTCATTCAGCAATTAAAGATTCTGACGTTATTCTTTACTTAGTTGAACCAGACGAACCTTTTAATGAGACACTTATTGAGCAACTTGGACAATTGAAAGTTCCTGTGGTTGTTGTTTTAAATAAGGTTGATTTGAGCGATCAGGAAAAGGTTGAAAAGCGTGTTGGAGAGTGGACTGTGCTCCTTCCGAAGGCCGAAATTTTACCAACCTCTGCCCTACACAACTTTAACACTGATTCGCTTTTAAAGTTGATGACTCCGCATTTGCCTGTGCATCCTCCCTATTACGAAAAAGATGAGCTTACAGATAGACCTGTACGTTTCTTCATTTCAGAAATGATACGAGAGAAAATTCTGAAGCATTACAAAAAAGAAATTCCGTATTCGGTAGAAGTGGTAGTTGAAGATTATACGGAAGAAGAAAAACTAGACCGCATAAAGGCAACCATTTATGTTGAGAGAGAATCACAGAAAATGATTGTGATTGGGCAAGGTGGAAAAGCCATTAAAAGAATGGGGACAGATGCGAGACGCGACATCGAAAACTTTATTCGCAAGAAAGTTTTCTTGGACCTAACGGTTAAAGTGAGAAAGGATTGGAGAACAAATGAACGTGACCTGAAGGAATTCGGTTACTAATATCAAGACATGAGCAATATTGTAGCAATAGTTGGGAGGCCAAACGTTGGCAAATCGACCCTATTTAATAGGTTGATTGGCGAACGCCAAGCCATAGTGGATGAACAGAGTGGAGTAACACGCGACCGGACGTACGGAAAATCGGTTTGGAATGGAATCGAATTCAATGTAATTGATTCTGGTGGTTATGTGATGGGGTCGGAAGACGTGTTTGAAGGTGAGATTAGAAAGCAAGTTGACATTGCTATTTCGGAAGCGACAGTGTTGCTTTTTGTGGTTGATGTTTCTTCAGGAATAATGGGTCCGGATGAAGTGGTTGCAGAGGTTTTGAGAAAATCGCAAAAACCAATTATTGTAGTGGTAAATAAGGTTGATAATGCCGACCGAATTGGCGAAGCTACCGAATTCTACGGCCTTGGTTTGGGCGATTATTTCTGCATTTCGAGTATCAATGGAAGTGGAACCGGAGAACTTCTTGATGAAGTTGTAACCTACCTTAGTCCTGAAAAAGAAGAATCGAAATCTGATTTACCGCGCTTTGCCATTGTAGGTAGACCGAATGTGGGTAAATCAAGCCTCACAAACGCACTTCTTGGTCAAGAACGAAATATTGTGACGGACGTTGCAGGTACCACACGCGATACCGTTGACACGCATTACAACGCCTTCGGTTTTGAATTCACGCTTGTGGATACAGCAGGTATTAGGAGAAAAAAATCGGTGCACGAAGATGTTGAGTTCTACTCGGTTTTACGCTCCATTCGTGCAATAGAAAGCTGTGATGTTTGTATTCTGATGATTGACGCCACTGTTGGTTTTGAGCATCAAGACATGAGTATTCTAGGATTGGCTCAGAAGAACCATAAGGGAATTGTGATTCTCGTAAACAAATGGGATTTGGTGGAGAAAGACACGATGAGCACGAAAGAATACACCGACCTTATTCACAAAAAAATGGCGCCTTTCAATGATGTGCCTATTCTTTTTGTGAGTGCTATTACCAAGCAACGTATTCATAAAGCCTTGGAAACTGCCATTCAAGTTTATCAGAATCGATTGAAGCGTATTCAGACCAAGAAATTGAATGATTTGATGTTGGGAATTATTGAGCGCAATCCGCCTCCTACCGAAAAGCATCATTACGTTAAGATTAAATATGTTACCCAGTTACCTACGTATTTCCCTTCGTTTGCGTTCTTCTGCAATCATCCAAAATATGTAAGAGAAGACTACAAGCGATTCTTGGAGAACAAATTGCGCGAGAACTTCAATTTCAACGGGGTTCCAATTGAAATTTATATGAGGCAGAAATAAAAGTTGAAGCACAAAAAAAGGGTCAGATAAATCTGACCCTTTTTTGTTTCTACAGCTATTTTATTCTTTATTAAACCAAATTTGAAACAACAGCTCTTTCAGACAGGTTGAATTCCTCTCTGATTTCATCAACTTTATCGAGTTTCTCCCAGCCAAACGTATCAACTTGCTTGTAAAACTTTCCTGCTCTTTCGGTTACTCCTTCTCCTTTGTAATAGACTTCAACCTCTTTGGTTTCGCTAGTGCGACCAAAATGACCGTATGCAGCGGTTTCTGAAAACACTGGATTCTTAAGACCGAATCGGGCTACAATAGCAGCAGGTCGCATATCAAACAACTTCGAAACTTTCTTAGAAATTTCGCCATCGCTCATCTTTTTCCCATCAACCCAAATGTCTGATGTTTTGTATGTGTTTACATACAGACTCACTGGCTGCGCAACTCCAATTGCATAAGCAACCTGAACCAATGCTTGATCGCAAACC
This sequence comes from Flavobacteriales bacterium, assembly GCA_021741075.1. Classification (GTDB taxonomy): domain Bacteria; phylum Bacteroidota; class Bacteroidia; order UBA10329; family UBA10329; genus UBA10329. The sequence continues at coordinate 10,109 of JAIOYO010000052.1, forward strand.
CCAGCAGCAACAAGGTTGTTTGCTACGTGACGCGCAGCATAGGCAGCACTTCTATCCACTTTAGAAGAGTCTTTACCTGAAAAAGCTCCGCCCCCGTGAGCACCCCTTCCACCATAGGTATCTACAATGATTTTTCTTCCTGTAAGACCAACATCACCATGTGGTCCACCGATTACGAATTTACCTGTGGGATTTACGTGTAGAATTACACGCTCTTGCCATCCACGTCCAAATAATTTTCTCGAATATGCTGGAAGTTTTTTCAACACGCGTTTCAATACAATTTCTTGCACGTCTTTTTTAATCCGAGCAAGCATCTTTTTCTCCTCATCAAAATCATCGTGCTGAGTAGAAACTACAATGGTGTGAACAGAAACGGGACGACCGCGGTCGTTATATTCTACGGTAACCTGAGATTTACTGTCTGGCCCGAGGTATTGCATCACTTTTCCTTCCTTACGGATGGCAGCCATTTCCTTTAAAATGAGGTGAGAAAGTTCCAACGTGATTGGAATTTGACTTTCAGTCTCATTTGTAGCAAATCCGAACATCATTCCTTGATCGCCAGCGCCTTGCTCCGTGTGAAGACCTTTACCCTCTTCAACGCCTTGCCGGATGTCACTCGATTGTTCGTGCATGGCAGAAAGCACTGCACAACTTTCAGAATCAAACTTATAGGATGCCTTTGTGTAACCGATTTTCTTTACGGTATCACGTACAATGGTATCAACCTTTACTTTCCCTTCTCCCTGAGATGAAATCTCGCCTCCAACAACTACAAGTCCTGTAGTGCAAAACGTTTCGCAAGCGACCTTCGAATTGGGGTCGTGTTTTAGGAATTCGTCAAGCATAGCATCCGAAATCTGGTCTGCAACCTTATCTGGATGACCTTCGGAAACTGATTCTGATGTAAATAAATATGCCATAATATCGTAAGTGTTATATTAACAAAGTAATAAAATCGTTTTTTGGAGGCGCAAGGTATAAACTTTAGTAATTCGTAATCAGACCAACCATATGGTTGTCAGCGTTTGGACGTAAGTTCTTGAAAAACGTCTTCTAGTTTTTGATCAATGACAGTCATTCCGAGCACGAGAAGGTCTAATTCCTGTGCTTTTCGAGAGACATCCCTTCTTAAATCGGCATCTTGCTTTCCGATAAATTGGTACTTCCCATCATTGAGTTTGGTGATTGCATCTACGGATAAAATGTTTTCAAACTTTATAACATCAATTTCACCATCAAATTCTACCAGTACAATCTGCTTTTTAAGACTGGAAACGCTACCAACTTTCTGATCGGCAACAAGCTTTCCTTTATTGATGATGATGATACGATTGGATACGGCCTCTACTTCTTGCATGATATGCGAAGAGAACAGTACCGTCTTTTCCTTTCCAAGTTCTTTGATGAGACTTCGGATGCCAATTAACTGATTCGGATCGAGACCCGAAGTTGGCTCGTCTAAGATGAGCACTTGCGGATCGTGTATGAGTGCTTGGGCAATTCCAACTCGCTGTTTGTATCCTTTAGACAGTTGACCAATGTGCTTATGCTGCTCAAGTTCCAATCCAGTAACGGCAATCATCTTCTCTACCCGTTGTTTTGGGTTTGGCAATGCATAAATACCACAGACAAACTCTAAATACTCCTTTATGTACATATCGTAGTAGAGCGGATTGCTTTCTGGCAGATAGCCTACCAAACTTCGAACCTTCATGGAATCATTCTGCACGTCATGTCCGCACACTTTTACACTACCCGAAGATTGCGGCAAAAAGCACGAAATTATCTTCATCATGGTTGATTTTCCCGCGCCATTTGGTCCTAGAAAGCCCACAATCTCTCCCTTTTTCACTTTAAAAGATACGTCATCCAACGCTTTTTGCGTGCCATACAACTTCGAAACGTTCGTTACCTCAATAGACATTCAAAACAATTTGCGGTGAAGGTAACAAATGACCATTTTGCGCGAAGTATATTTGAGCGGAATGTCGGAACGAAGTAAAGGCACAATCATTAGAAGTACGGGAAGTTGGAGTTCTGTTCTGCTCGAAAACGGTGATATCATTGCGTGCCGGCTAAGAGGAACGTACCGTATGAAGGGGTTGCGAACGACTAGTCCGACTTCTGTTGGTGATAAGGTTGAGGTTACATTGGAATCTACCGCCCAAAACACTGGCATCATAGAGCACATTCAGGAGCGCAAGAATTACATCATCCGTAAGTCGGTTAACCTTAGCCATGAAGCTCATATTATTGCGTGCAATGTGGATCAGATGCTGGTAATGGCAACCGTTCATCAGCCTAGAACTTCCTTCGGGTTTATAGATAGGCTGCTTTGCACGGCAGAAGCGTATGGCATTGCTGCTGCATTGCTCATCAACAAGTCTGATTTAAATACGGAAGAAGACGCAGCCGAGCTACAAGCTGAATATCAATCCTGCTACCAATCGATAGGATATCGTGTGTTTGTGGCTTCTGCCTTGGACGGGACAGGAATGGACGAACTGCGGCAATGGATGAACGCCAAGGTAACACTGGTTTCTGGTCATTCGGGAGTTGGTAAAAGCACGCTTATTAACGAATTGGTTCCTGAACTGGACCTAGCTATTGGAGAGTTATCGGAAGCCCACGCTAAAGGAACCCACACCACAACCTTTGCCGAAATGTTTCCGTTATCGGACACTCCAGGTTTTATTATTGACACTCCGGGCATCAAGGAATTTGGAATGATAGACATGCGGAAGGAAGAAATCTCCCATTACTTTCCTGAGATATTCAGCACATCAGACAAATGTAAGTTCGGAAACTGCTTGCACCTAAACGAGCCTGGTTGCGCTGTTCGTAGTGCGGTAGAAACCAACCTAATTCCAGAAAGCCGTTATTCAAGTTATATTAGCATTCTCGAAAGCATAGCATGACCAACTTCTTCATTAACATACATGATACAGGATGGGAAGTTATCATAGCCTTTGTTGCCGCCAATCTAATTGCGCAGGCAATTAAGATACTCACGGTTGCCATTAAGAAGCGTACGTTCAAATGGACAATCCTCTTCGCCACAGGCGGCATGCCATCGAGCCACAGTTCAACTGTGGTGGCAGCTGCTACTTCAATCGGTCTTATTGATGGCTTCGATTCTACTACTTACGCTTTGGCTGTATGCTTTGCAACGGTGGTTATGTTTGATGCTGCCGGATTGAGACGCAACGCCAGCAAACAAGCTATGGTGCTTAATAGAATGATAAAAGAACTGCTATCGCCAGATAGCAATGGCACAACGGTAAAATTGAAAGAATTTCTCGGCCATACACCCACCGAAGTTTTTGTAGGTGCGCTTTTAGGCGCGGTAGTTAGCTTTGTTTTACACTACGGAAACGAGCTTTTAGCCTTAATTTGAATCCTTTACATGAAACGCCACCAACCCATCAATTGGACGTTGAATGATGTTTCCTACTGGTATCTGTAACTTCTCCGCTTCAGCTCTTAGAAAGTCTTGAAAATGAAAAGCAACCGAACCTACAAAATTTGAATTCACCTCCTTGTAATTAGCAAAACAACAGATGTGGCGTTGTAAAAATTCGCGCATGCCATCAGACATCAATGCCTGAATGTATTCTGTTTGGCGATGGTTGGCAATAATGGTCATGAAGGATGCCAAGTAAACATTGGCATGTGGTTTCATGTAGATGTTCTCTAGAATGGACCCTTTTGTATGGCCTTTGCTTTCTAACTCTTGCTTTAAGGCTGTTGGAATAGATTCTTTATAGAGATAATCGGTAATGAGTTTCTTGCCAAACCATGCCCCACTACCTTCGTCACCCAAAATGTAGCCTAAGGACGGAATGACTTCCGAAACATCCTTGCAATCATAGTAACACGAGTTAGATCCCGTGCCCAAGATGCAAGCTATTCCCTTCTCTCCCTGACAGGCAGCCAAAGCCGCGCCAAGCACATCATGTCCAACATGAATTTTTGCATTCGGAAACACGTGCTTCAGCGCGTTTTCAATGGTAACGTTCCTTTCTGGCGATGAGCAGCCAGAGCCATAAAAATGAACTTCGGTAACGGCTGCTGCATTAGCGGCAAACACCTCCACTTTGCTTAGCACATTGACAATAGACTGCTCATCATAATAAAACGGGTTGAAACCGATGGTATCTACCTCCGCCACGCGCTCACGTTTGTTGAGCAAAATCCAATCGCACTTGGTGCTTCCGCTGTCTGCTATCAGTATCATGGGCCGAAAGTTAGTGATTGAAAGGAGTCATAAAAACTTGATTCGCTGCGCTGACTGAGCATTTAAACACAGATTTAAGAGAACATCCAAAGTTTTTAATCTTCGCATTTCATTAACATTTAAGCTATGTGGTCAGCAATCCGTTCTGAGCAGTTAAATTGGTCCACGAATTATCTCCAATGAAAAACTGGCGAGAATTGCTTTACGATCGTTGGGAAACAGATAAATCTCAGTGTATTTCAGGTTTCATTGCGTCTAACACGGAGGTTTTTGAAGAGGTATTTCACGCATTTTATACCGAGGAAGGGCACATAGCTCATCGAAGTGGGTTTATCCTTGGGCAAACGTTTAAGAAGAATCCATCGTTGCTTGTGCCAAAAATTAGTGTGCTTTTAAATAAAATGCCTGCACCACCTCACCAGTGGTACCGTTGGATGACCCTTTGGTATTTGAGTCATTGTAAGTTTCCTGTTGATCATGATGGACTTGCTGCCACCTATGCGTTTGAAGAATTAGGTAAATCTTACAATAAACCTGCGGTGAAGAATGCTTCCATGCGATTACTGGAGTTCATTTGCAAGCGCAATCCGGAACTCATTCCCGAATTCAAGATGTACTTAGAAGAAATAATTGAGAACGAACGCCCTACTTTAGCCGCTAAGGCAAAAAAGCAGATGAGTGAATTAGGAAATTAGCAAATGAGACTGATTTTATTTTTGATTGTAGTCGCACCTTTTACATCAATTGCGCAGATAAATTTCACATTCAATGGTTTTGACCGTAACCAACCATTGGTTGAATCGGCCATTAAAGACCTTGATACACTTGCTGGAAAAACGGATAAGATTAATATCGAACTGATAGTGAGGGTTGCCGACACAATTCCAGTTGGAACAACCATCACTAAAAACGGAATCCAGATTGTTCACTATCCCGAGCACTCCTACGATTGGTCGGGGGAATTCCCAAACTTTAAACTCGAAGCAAGGTCAATTCAGGGTGTGGCGTTTGGCATTTATGGATTGCTAGATGAAGTACTAGGATTCCGATTTATTCATCCTAAGACAACCATTGCACCAAACGAAGTTAAATGGCCTTCCGAACTGAATTACAGTTCTTCACCACGTTTCAATAAAAAGGGATTTCATCTCCACACACAGCATCCGTTAGAACTCACAGAACAGTTACACAATCCCGATTTCCCCAATGCATGGGAAGATGTGAAAGAGTACATCGATTGGCTGGTGCGCAACCGTCAGAACTATTGGGAATGGTGTCTTTTACGCACGGTTGACATGGAAAAATGGCAGCCGCATGCCAAGCGCATGGTCGATTATTCGCACCAACGCGGGTTGATGATAGGAGTAGATGTTTCATTGCACATGATTCAGCAACGCACTTTTCAGCTTTATAAAAGCTGGCCGAAAAGCTGGAGGGGTAAGGAAGAACAGGTGGAGCGCAGTTTGTCAGATCTGTTCTTTGCCGATTGGGATTATCTGAACGTAGAATTTGCCACAGCTGAGTTTGTTGGCGGCAAGGAAAGACTGAAAAGTCGTCTTAAAAAAACATTGATAGAAACGACTAGAAATACCTATGGCGCAAACATCATGGGCCGTAAACACGTGGTAAGTGAGGAAAACATGGTGGGCGAACAAGCCGATGTGTTCAATGCTACAGACAGTATTGACCTTTTTCGAGGCGTGGGAATTCATACCGTTATGATGTACAGTTTAGAAGATAGTACAGCACCCGTCTACGAGAACAAAAATTTCCATCACATCCACCAAGACATGATTCGAGAGAATAAAGTGCGCGAAGTGTGGTTCTATCCAGAAAGCGCGTATTGGGTAACTTATGACAATTCTGTTCCAATGCTGCTTCTCCCCTATCTCTCAGGGCGTTTGAATGATATTTTGCTCTGCGAAAAAGAAGGAATTCCAAACCATCTAACCTTCAGTAGCGGTTGGGAATTAGGCTATTGGGCCGTTGATTGGAGTATTGCTCGTTGGAGTTGGAAAAGTTCATTTTATAATGAAGAACAAACTCCAGAGCCATTAGAATGGGTTAAGGCTTTAGGGTATTCTGACGAAGTCGAAAATAACTTAAACCGACATTTGGAGCTTCAAAAAGAGTATTTGCTCAACAAGAATCTGTTACAATTCATGTGTGCACAGACTGTGACGGATGAACTTTCGCTCTTCAGAAAGCAATTTCAACCACGTCCAGATTACACGTTTAAATGGCTCGCGAGAAAGAGTGATGAGTTAACAAGAAATCAAGTTAGACAAGTTGGACTGACTCAACTTCAAGAATACTATTCTAAGTCAGAGGCATTGAATACGGAACTGGCTGCCTTGATAGACACCCTTCGTCCTACGCCCATCTCGGAGTATTTCAACGCATTGGAAATAACCTCACTTCGTGCTAAGCACAGGGCAACTACAATAAACGCCATTCTTGCCCATCGCCAAAAGCGCAAAGAAGACAAACTGCATTGGCTTGAGAAAGGCCGCGAAATTCGCCTGCAAGGCGTTGGATTAGTTCATAAACTTGAATTGAATTATAAGTACGATTCGGAATACCTTTACTCCGAACGGTTCAGTCATACGAGCTATCCACACGGCTATCTTTATGCCCCACATACACTCCATTTTTGGAAACGAGAAGAAGAACAAAGTCGCAAAAACCGTTGGGGCTACAACTTTATGAGTATTTGGAAGGTTGGGCGAATTTTAGGATTATGAGAAAAGAAATAATAGCAGTGTTAATTTTTGGCATAGTTGCCTGCGGGCAAAAGCAAGAATGTAAAAAACCAAGACCAGTTAACCCAAACGGAGATTCAGAACTAGCTCTTCTAATGCGCGATATGTTTGAAGAATCTGATAGTTTGAAACAACTGATTATTGAAGGCCGTCTGCTTACTGGGCTTAAAAAATACGAAGACATCCATTCGGCAATTCCTACCGACCCAACGGTTAAAGGACCAGTTTTCGAAGCCTTTGCAGAAGCTTACATCAATTCACTTAAAGAATTAGAATCGTCCGATTCGAGTTCTGTTTTTAAGTTCAACACTATGGTTGATCAATGTATGAACTGCCATGCTGAATTCTGTCCTGGGCCGAAGAAGAGGATAAAAAAGTTGTACATCAGATGATTGGCTGGTCTAAGAACAACATTGGATGTCCATTTACTTCCGAACGCTTCTTGAATTGCTGTAGCTTTTTCTCATCATTACAAATGATAAAGTAAGCGTACTGATCATCAAGCAAACTCTTGTTTATGTTATAATACTCATCTCCTTCCGAAGTAGAAATGACAGTCACTCCGACCCCAGCCTCTTTGTGGTATTTATAGCAAAGACCTTTTAGTAGTTTCTTATAGTCTTCAGGTTTTCCAATTCCCATAGATGGCTTAAAGAAGTGCTTCATAATTCCCGATTTCTGGGCAAGAATGAAGATTCCTTTCGGATTGGCAATCTGAAACGTAAGGTACTCGCCCCAGTTCATGGCACCACTTGCTGTAACGATGTTTCCGCTAGCATCTACATGCGCATAAACACCGCTTGTTGGCGAATAGGCTTTCATGCTCAACATTAACTTCTGAAAATCCTCAAATTTGAGATGATTATAGAACAGATAGTTCTTCATTTTGGCATGCATTATATCGTAATACTTGCGCAAAAGAGCTTCATTGTGGGTTATATCCACTAATCGCTCATATTCCTTTTTACTACCGTACAAACGGTTAATCTTAGAGTACATTGTGAACGGCAATCGTTCGTAGTACTCGCCATGAAGCAACGTGTTTCGGTGAAGGGCTTCTTTAATGCTTTGGTTCTCCTTTCCCATACACGCAAAGCAGAAATTCACTCCGTTCTGATACACCAAATGATGCAAAATGGAGAACATCAGCGAGAATATCTTTTTCCTTCGATAGATTTTCTCTCCATTCTCTACATGCTCTGTAACCCGAAGCATATTGTAATAATAGCCCCGCTCAATTTTGGTTTCATCTTCGTAAGGCGCAAAATCAAACTCATTTGCGTGGATGTAGCCCACAATGCGATAATCCTTGGCTGCTTCTTGTTTCCCGTAAACGTGAATCGACAATACGATAACCGCATCATAATTTACCGACTGAATGGATTCTGGGATATTATAAAAAAGACTTTGAAAACTCATCTTGCCTCCACCTGACTCACTCTGATGGTTTTCTGCAACCGCAATCACTTCACGGCATTGCTCCAAAAAATTGTCCTTGCTATTATTGAGACCAAAGTGTTGAAGAATAGGTTCAATCGTATCCATGTAAGCAATCGGAAACGAAATAAGTAGAAGATCTTCTTCAAACGTATCTTCTGATGCGACCAATGATTCGTTGACATCGAACTTAAAAAGTCCTTCTTCTATCCTACCATTTTTAATATGAAAATAAGGTCTGCGCTTATCAAAAACGTCTCTTAGTTCTTCTAACGTTGGAATATTTGTAGTTGTCATGGTGCGAAGAAAACAATAAGCGGCTTATCGCGAACTGCGATAAATCAACCACATCCTAAGAATTGTCACTTTCAATGCACGCATTGCTTTTTTAATAATTTTGCATCAAACAAAAGAACACATGACACTTAAGGGCGGCACTTTCCTCATTCAAAAAAGCAATCCAAAAGATATTTTCATTCGCGAAGAATTCACCGAAGAACAGGTGATGATTGGTGAAATGGTTAAGGATTTCTGTATTCAGGAAATTCAAAATCCAATAAAGGCGCGTGGAAAAGAATTTGAAGCAGAAAAAGACCGCGACATTATTGTACAACAATTAGAGAAGGCAGCAGAGCTTGGTCTTTGTGGTGTTGCCATTTCTGAAGAACATGGCGGAATGGCATTGGATTTTAACACAGGTTTGATTTTCTCAGAAGCCATTGCTTTAGGTCTTTCATTTGCCACAACCATCGGTTGCCAAACTTCAATCGGTTCTCTTCCAATCGTGTATTATGGCACAAAAGCGCAACAAGACAAATATCTTCCAGGCGTAGCTTCTGCCAAACTAAAAGCAAGTTATTGTCTTACAGAACCAACTGCTGGTTCGGATGCAAACTCTGGCAAAACAAATGCGATTTTGAACGCTGAGGGTACGCATTACATCATGAATGGTCAGAAGATGTGGATTACCAATGGTGGATTCGCTGACCTTTTTATTGTGTTTGCAAAAATCGATAAGGACGAAAAACTTTCTGCCTTTATCGTAGAAAAAGCATTTGGCGGAATTACCATTGGGGCCGAAGAAAAAAAACTAGGAATTAAGGGTTCATCAACTGTTCAAGTTTTCTTTGAGAATACCCCAATTCCGGTCGAAAACCTTCTTGGCGAGCGTCAAGGTGGATTTGCGATGGCCCTTAATATTCTTAACACAGGTAGAATCAAACTTGCTGCCGGTACAAATGGTGGAAGCAAATTCGCTTTGGATCAAGCTTTAGGATATGCACTTGAGCGTAAACAGTTTGACACTGCCATCGTGGAATTTGGTGCTATGCAGCACAAGTTAGGCGAAATGGCTTCACGAATTTTCTGTGTTGATGCTGGAATTTTCCGCATCGGTAGGGATATTGATCTGAAGAGAAAAGAGCTTCAGGCAGCTGGGATGAGCGTTCAGCAATCAAAGCTAGAATCGTTAAGAGAATATGCAATTGAATGTGCCATACTGAAAGTGAAAGGC
>JAIOYO010000053.1 GCA_021741075.1 Flavobacteriales bacterium
GCACGTTGTAAGCCAATGCCGCCAACCAGTTCTTCCAACCCCAAGATTCGTTGGCGCCTAAATAGGTTACCTGAATGTAGTACGAACCAAAGAACAGAATTGGCGCAATAATTCCGATTCCGATATAGGAATAGAGGTACGGACTGTCGCGCTCGTCTTTCATAATCTTAACCGCAAGCCAAAGAACCGCTGCATCCGTCTTTTCCGTGAGCCAAATGGCTGGGGCGGTCTTATAGGTCCATCCGATAATACCCACCCAAAGCATTGTAAGTGCAATTACAACCACTAGCCACGGAATCGGCAGCAAAAGAACGCCTGTTGCCATTAGGAACGGGGCATATTTCAGTTTGAGGGCAATCGTTTTTCCCTCAGCCGCTTCATTGAGCGTTTGACTTAAATAAGGCATTATTGAATTTGAGAGGTTCTGATAATGTGCCGCTAAAGTATGCGGAGACCTAGATAAATCAATGAATTTTGAGTTTAATTATTGATTTATGTCAACTGCTGACCTTTGAAAGACACTAAAGCTGACACGCCTATCTTCGCACCATGGAAAACGCCACGTTTGAAGATTTTCAGAACATTGATTTACGAGTAGGAACAATTGTACAAGCCGAGCCGTTCCCCGAAGCGAAAAATCCTGCCTACAAACTCACCATCGATTTTGGTGCTTTGGGAATAAAGCAGAGTAGCGCGCAGATTACCAAACGCTACAAAGCAGAAGAATTGATTGGGCGACAAATTGTAGCTGTCTTCAATTTTCCACCTAAAAAAGTGGCTGGATTTAAGAGCGAAGTGTTGGTTTTGGGTGCAACGCCAAGTGCGGATGACGTGGTGCTACTCAGTCCAGAAATTGAATTGCCGAACGGGTCGGTTGTTCGATAATAAGAATCCGTCTTTCCGACCGAAGTAGAGGATTCTGAAGAGTTGTTTGGATTGCGCACAAGATGACAGCACGAAGGTTTGCTTCATACTGTCACATACTTAACGCCATTTATTGCGTTATACTTGTTCAATTGGGTTTGCCCATTGCCATATGCGCTTGTTAAAACCGATACTCAGCTTTGTAATGTTGCTGTTTCTGCTTCCTGCTTGGGGGCAGAATCTCAGCAATTTGCGCAGCCGCACCATTGAGTTAACCAACGATACCATTATCCTTGATACGCTAAGCATTGTCCCCGTCAGTTTTAATTTGAAGCTAAATGGTGCTAAACTGGATTCGACCCAGTATCAATTGGAATGGTATTCTGGTAAGCTGATTGTTGCTCAAAATTTGATTGGAAGTTCTGTTGAAGCTAGCTATCGCGTTTTTCCATCGCTTTATTCAAAGCAAACGTTTAATAAAGATCCATCGCTGATTATGGATATTCGGAATGTACCGCAGAATCCGTTTAGCTACACGGTTCAGCCAAGCACTTCGGACCAACTTTTCGACCTCGGATCTTTGAGCAGAAGTGGTTCCATTTCGCGCGGTATCACCATCGGAAACAATCAGGATTTGGGGGTAAGTTCGAGCTTAAACTTGAACCTTTCTGGACAGATTACGCCCAAAGTTGGCATTAGAGCCGCCATCACGGATAATAATATTCCGTTTCAGCCGGAGGGGAACACGCAGCAATTGCAGGATTTTGACCAGATTTACATTCAGCTTTTTACAGACGAGACGGAGCTAACGGCAGGCGATTTTCGCTTGGAGCGACCCAATAGTTATTTCATGAGTTTTTTTAAACGAGCGCAAGGTGTAAGCATCAAGCATCGTTTTCCTATCGTAAAGAAAAAAGTGAATGACGAGCATCCCGGATTTTTAGAAGTGAAAGGAAGTGGCGCCCTCTCTCGTGGTAAATTCAGACGGCAAATTATTCAGGGTACAGAAGGAAACCAAGGGCCGTATCGGCTTCGTGGGGCAGAAAACGAATCGTTTATCATCGTTATTGCAGGTACAGAGCGTGTATATATTGATGGTCAATTGCTTACGCGAGGTCAAGAGAACGACTATATTATGGATTACAACACGGCCGAACTCAGTTTCACCTCCAAACGATTGATTACGAAGGATTCGCGAATCATTATTGAGTTCCAATATTCTGAGCGGAACTACTCACGCTCGTTGTTCCATTTTGGGACCGATTTTGAAAAGAACCGGCTGAAAGTGCGTTTCAACCTGTATTCGGAACAGGATGGCAAGAACGGCTTGCTAAACGGAGACCTATCTAGCGATCAGCTTCAGCTCTTACAAGACATTGGCGATAGTGTGGACTTGGCAATTATTCCGGCCATAGACTCGGTTGGGTTTGATAACGACCAGGTACGCTACATGAAAAGAGACACCACCGTAAATGTGGCCGGAAATCAAGTTTATTTCCCAGAAATCTACGTTTTCAGTATTGTGCCAGACAGCGCCATTTACCAAGTTCGGTTTTCAGATGTTGGAGTGGGTTTTGGAGATTACAACATTGACTCGGAGGCAACAGCCAACGGCCGCGTGTATAAATGGGTGGCGCCCGATTCTATTACAGGAACGCAAAAGGGCCGCTACGTGCTGGTGCAGAAGATTATTACCCCCAAAATGAACCAACTCTTTACCCTTGGTGCAGAGTATAAAGTGGCCAAAAACGGAACGGTGGCTATAGAGGGTGCGCTCTCTAATACTGACCAAAACCGTTTTTCGAGCATTGATAATGATGACAACCTTGGCTACGGCATGAAGGTGAAATACGACCACGTTATTCCGCTTGATGATTCGGCCAAGTGGGCGATAAAAACAGGCGTTGATTTTGAACATTTAAACGAGAATTTCCGGCCCATTGAGCGTTTCCGCACCGTGGAGTTTGAGCGCGATTGGAACATTCAGAATCAAACCACATTTACAAATCAGTACATAGCTGCTGCTAGGCTTGGATTTACCCGAAAAGAGATGGCCGATGTAGAATACACATTCCGCTCGTTTGTAAACGAAACCCAGTTTGAAGCGTACCAAAATGCGTTGATGGTGAAAGTTGGCCACAAAGGATTTAACCTTGATGCCAACGGCAGCCACATCTTCTCAAACGGAAAGGAGATTAACAACCGCTTTGGGCGGTTTCAGGTGGGGACTCAGCAAAAGTTTAGGTGGTTTTGGGTGGGCGGTACCAACATTTTTGAAGACAACCGATTTTACCTTCCCAATTCGGATTCGCTAACCAGTATGAGTTACCGGTGGAACGATGCGAAGGTTTACATCAAAAGTCCGGATACGTGGAAAAACCGCTACTCTGTTTTTTACCAGCGTAGGGACGACTGGTTGCCGGGCGATGGCCAACTCAAATACTCGAGCTTGGGCGAAAGCGCAGGTGTTACGGGGGAATTGGCCAAGAACCCCAACAGCGTTTTTAGAGCAACCGTTACCTACCGAAGATTGGTAATCCGCGATACGCTTTTGAGCCCCAATCGCCCCGACAATACGCTTGTATCGAGGTTAGAATACAACCTTAATGTGCTAAAAGGTGCCCTCACTTCCTCCACTTTTTATGAGGTGGGTTCTGGGTTAGAAAGCACCAAAGAATTTAGCTACATAGAGGTGCCGCCCGGCCAAGGTGCTTATAGCTGGATTGATCAAGATGGCGATGATTACAAAGACATCAACGAATATGTGTTGGCAGTGTACCAGGATACGGCTCGCTACTTGAGGGTGTTTACCCCGACTAACGATTTTACAAAGGTCTATACAACCCAATTTAATGAGGTCATCAACATCAATCCGCGCGCAGCATGGGGCGGAAAAACAGGAATTCGAAAATTTGTTTCGCGGTTTTCTGACCAATTGGTATACCGTATTGATCGCAAAACGCAGCGCGACAATTTGCTGGCAGCCTTCGATCCCTTTTTTAGCACCGTGGCAGATAGCACGCTGGTTACACTTACCTCCTCGCTACGAAATACCTTCTTTTTTAACCGCAGCAGCTCTACCATTGGGGCCGATTATACCTACGCCCAAACCCGCAGCAAGGTGTATTTGGCTAATGGGTTTGAAACGCGCAGCAACGTTTCGCACAAGCTTAAAGTGCGGTGGAATTTTACCAAGATTTTTACGCTAAACGCAGATGGCGAATTTGGTTGGAAGATTACCGATTCCTTCTTCGATAATAACAAACTAGACGTGCGGTATTACGTTATTGAGCCGCAGTTGGTATTTCAGCCCGGAACAAAATGGCGAGTGCGCGGCAAGTTTAAATACACCGACAAGCTCAACTTTAAACCCGAAAACACCGGAACCGAACAGGCCATTTTGCGCGATGCAGGTGTGGATGGCAAATACAACCTATTGCAGCGCGGAAGCATTAACGCTTCGTTCAATTTTATCAGCATTACCTATGCTGGCACTCCGGGAAACTCGGTAGAGTTTGAACTTTTAGAAGGATTAAAAGCGGGGCTCAATTTTACGTGGAGCGTGTTTTTTCAAATGCGTGTGGGCAAAAACATGCAGGTAAACCTCCAATACAACGGCCGAAAAAGTGGCGACAACGATGCCGTGCATACCGGCACGGTGCAGGTCCGGGCATTTTTCTGATGCGGGGATGGCGCGCCAACGGGTGTCAATCGCGTTCGTTTTCGCAGAATTGTATTTGAATTCCGTTAGATGCGCTGCTGCCCACATATCCGCTGGCTACTACGGTAAACACGCGGTTTTCGGTGCTGTTTAAGGCCCAATGCTGGTATAGCGTGGTGCCGGTTCCGTTTTCTCGTAAAGAGAGAATGGTAGAGCCGGGCGCATAATCTTGATAACCGGTAATAGATGCAACAGCATCATCACCATAAAAAGGCACATTCTCAAACCATGTAGTGCCGCTAGCATGCACGAGGTCTAACACGGGCGCATCGTGTGCAAAATTGAGAAAGCGATACCCCACCTTACCGTCTGCAGGCGTGTGTAATTGGTCTTCTATTACGTGCAACGATATGCCAGTTGCGCTGCTATTATCTTGGTAAATAACAACGGTGTAGTATTTGCCGGCCTCCCACGGTGGAGATGTAATGGTGGCCCAAACGGTTGGTGTAAGTCCAGGGCTTTTAACCACATAATTTACATTATTGAGGTAGGCAATGGTGTAGCCGCTATGGTGGCCATAGCCAATAGGTCCTACATCATGATTGGCCTCCACATTATCGATGTAAAGAGACGGAACGTTGGGTGCTGCATGTATGTACATAACGTGGGCTTCTTGCTCCTCGGGATCCACTGGATCGGGATCGCAGGCGCTAAAAAAAGTAAGACCAAAGAATAGACTGGCTAGGAGAAGAATACGGTTCATGATGGTTATGTTTTACAGAACGAAAATAAACAGCGGAATGGATGCGCGCTGCAATGGTGCTGAATTCTTTTTGTTGATGAAAGTTAGAATGGAGTGTTTATCAACGCATCAAAATCACGGCTCTATCCTAATTTTACGTACCAAATTTGAAAAGGGGTTAGATCCCAACCGATGATGATCTACCACCCTATCCCATTGCACCGTGTCGTTCACCTTTAGCCATCTAAGCCATTCGTTACACTCATAATCTCCCTTGCTGGCGCGGCATCCACTACAGGAAACACTACCTTCTGCCGAAATAACTAATGTGTCGTCTGCCGTTCCGCAAAACGTACAACTATGGGTTGGTGATGTCATTTCCTCAAGCTTTTCAATCCTTCTTCGAAGAGCAATAAGCGATATAAAAGGCACCATTTTGCGCTGTTTTCCTTCTTTCATTTTGGCTATTGTCTTCATTAGTTCAACGTAAAATGTTCGATACCTGCGTCTATACAATCGGCCGCCATATTTACCACCTGAATGCCATTGGGCAGTTTGGGAAGTGGCATTAAGAGTTTACCGCAAAGCAGAATGATTTCAAACTCTCTAGTGTCTGGTTGTTGGGAAGAAAAGTTGTCTAAAAACTGCTTGGCAATAGCAAGCTCCTTGTCTGTTAGGTAGGCATTTGAAACAGTGAAAATGAGCGTTCGTGGGTCGTCTGCCCTATCTAACACAAAGTCTGGTATATGGTCGTCAATATCCAAATTTCGGCTGTGCAACCATCCCAACTCGTTAGTGAAGACATGCGTCATTAGATTGTCGTTAAACTCTATCGTTCCTCTATCCATCGTTCAATAATTTTTTTCGTTTTATCCGTAGGTATAACAGTCGTTGCTGCACGTGCCGCTGCTGCTTTGGCACGGACACTCTAGTACCACGGTGGTGCTGCTGCCGTTTACAATCCTAACCGGACAATCGTTTAGAATGTACTTGTTGTAGATGTTAGAATCTGTCTCGTTGTCTGAACCAATAAACTTGTTCTGACCCGAGTTCTCTACTAGCCACATTTTGGCCTTCTTGTTTGCGTAGTCGATAGTTTTGGTAAATACCCCATTATCTGCTAGCGTGCCTACACAGAAGTCGTTAGCTTGGCACATAATGGCCACCCCCACACTACCATAGGTTTTCTCAAACACCACTTCTCCTGTTGAGGTGAGTTTTATTACAAGCTTGGTTTTAGAGAAAGAAACTTCATGCGTGCTAAGGGCATAGCAACTGGTGGGTGTGAAGGTGTAATTGGCCATTGTTTTTTGATTTTTTTAGTTCGATTCAAATTAACGGAGCATGCATCAGAAATTTTGACAAAGTTTTTTCTCATATTACAACGGGTTTTACATCACGTAAACTCAAATCACATAAAATCACGCCATGAAAAGTGACTTTTTGCATCGGTTTATTCGGTCGTTAGATGAGGGCGAATTGCGCTATTGCCGCACCTCATTAGAGCAAAACCAGAAAGATGTAGCCAAAGGTTATTTGTTATTATTTGATCAACTAGCCACCACCAAAAAGCACAATGCCAAAGCTTTGGCCGCAGCGGTGGCGCATTTGCCCATTACCAACCAGCTTGCGGTAGAAAAAATACGGCTATACCAAGTGCTTCTTCTGTGTATTAAACAATTGCACGATAAGCGAAAACCTGCCAACGACCCGCAATTGCGGCTTGACGAAGCCCGTCTCCTTTTTGACATGGGTTTGCTTGATGAGGCTGCCGAAGTGGCCACTAAAGGGTTGAAGCAGGCTGTTTTTATGGAAGATTTGTGGCTTGAAGTAGGACTTAGAGATTTGCTGCGAGGGGTTTACAAAGCCATGAGTCAAAAACAACTAACCACCACGCGTATTCAGAACGAATATCAGCTGATTATGGCAGGAAAAAAGTTGAACTCGCTGCTGCTTTACTCTCAAATTTCTGACCGAATGTTTGATTACGTGAGAAACTACCGCGCCACGGATTCCATTGCCGTAAAACGAGGAATAGCTGAATTGATGAGCACACCAGAAATGATGGATATTAATCTTGCCACCTCTTTGCCTGCTCAAATTCGATTTTACACCATCCAACAATACTATTATTCTCAGCAAAACAATCTCGAACTAACCAACGAGATGTGTAAGCGCCAACTCAGTCTTTGGGAACAAAACCCCGCCAGAATAGCGGTCAATCCTTCGGCTTACAGGAGTGTATTATCCAACCTAATTGGTAAACTAACCTTACTGGGTAAAACCGATGAAGCCTTCACGTATTTGAAAAAGTTGGAAACCATGAAGGTGGCCAATCGAAGAGATGAGGTGCTTCAATTTGGCCACATGGAGCTTCAGTTTCAGTTGTTTTATATGAATCAGGGCAAAATGCCCGAAGTGCTGCTGCGCGAACAGAAGGTGCTGGCGGGTCTTAGGCGGTATCAAAAAGCAATGGAAGACAGCGCCATTTTGGTTTTGCTATACAACCTTGGCATTACCCACCTTTTGTGCGAAAACAGAACCGAAGCCATGCGCTATTTTGACCGAATTCGTGGTCTTGGCATATTGCCCGTAAGGCTCGATTTGCAAGGAATTTCTAGACTCATGCGCCTGCTGCTTCTTTACGATAAAGAGGAAAACAGAGATGTGCAGCATTTTCTGCGCAACAGCAATCTTTTCTTCGGCAAAAACGACCGGAGGTTTGCGCTAGAAAACATGGTGCGCCAATGGCTAGGATCGCACAACGACACGGTGGGCAAGAGTGCACGCAAGCAATCGTTTGGCCAATTTGCAGAAGCACTTGTTCCG
Organism: Flavobacteriales bacterium; assembly: GCA_021741075.1. Classification (GTDB taxonomy): domain Bacteria; phylum Bacteroidota; class Bacteroidia; order UBA10329; family UBA10329; genus UBA10329. Next base: position 8,097 of record JAIOYO010000053.1, read on the forward strand.
TTTATGGACCTAAAAGTGCTTGGCGCTGAAGAAATGTACATCTGGGCATCTGCCAAGCATCGGGAAATTCGACTATTGCAGGTGCTTAACGAGCGGCTAAAGTCTGCATCCGCTACTTTCTAGCCTCGCCAAAAAACAAAGCGGAATTCTCCAGTTGGAGAATTCCGCTTTGTTTCCATTCAGTTACCAAATACTATGGCCAAATACCAAGGTTTTGGTAGCTAATTGCCACCTTGTCAATGGCTTCTGCAAAGGCAGCCGTTCTAAGGTCATTAATGCCTTCGGTATCCCTCATACGATTGCGAATGTTGTCGTAAGCATTAATCATGGTTTCCTCTAACCCAGAATAAACCAAATCGCGCTCGTCTGCTCCACGGTTAATAAGATTCATAGACTCCTCAGATACTTTGCTTCCGCTTGCACCTTCAATGGCATCAAGAATGTTGTGGTTCATGGTAGCACGGTAACGCTTCTCCATACGTCCAAACCGAACATGCGATAGGTTTTTCAACCACTCAAAGTAAGAAACGCTTACCCCTCCAGCATTGATAAAAATGTCTGGAATAAGGATTACTCCCTTTTTAAGTAGTGTTTGTTCGGCCTCTGGAGTAACGGGTCCGTTAGCTGCCTCGGCAAGAATCTTACACTTAATACGGTCTGCATTATCGCTGTTTACTTGATTTTCGAGTGCTGCAGGTATAAGAATGTCGCACTCTACCTCTAGCGCTGCACCTGGCCCGCCAATTTCCTTCGACCCAGGAAAACCAACGATGCCATTGTTCTCATTCTTATAAGCCAATAAATCGTCTGGATTGATTCCGTTCTCGTTGTAAATAGAGCCATCCCATTCTGATACTGCAATAATTTTAGCGCCTCCATCATGGAAGAACTTAGCAGCCCAATAACCTACGTTACCCATTCCTTGAATGGCAATACGCTTTCCTTCTAAGCCAACTTCAAGACCTAAACGGTCCATGTCTTCTTTGTAGGAACATGCATGTCTAACGCCATAATAAACCCCTAAGCCAGTAGCCTCAGTTCTACCTTGTATACCACCGTGAGTAATTGGTTTACCTGTTACACAAGCAATGGCATTCAAATCTGTTGGATAGAATGTGGCATAGGTATCTGCCATCCATGCCATTTCTCTAGCTCCCGAACCGTAATCGGGTGCAGGCACGTCAATTCCAGGACCGATGAAGTTTTTCTTCACTAATTCTGTTGTGTACCTACGTGTAATTCTTTCAAGCATTCCTACGCTACACAATCGTGGGCTTACTTTAATACCACCTTTTGCTCCTCCAAAAGGCACGTCAACTATAGCACACTTGTAGGTCATGAGAGCGGCCAAGGCCATAACCTCGTCCTGTTCTACGTGAATGCTGTAGCGAATTCCTCCTTTTGTTGGTTGTCTGTGGTGACTGTGCTCTACCCTGTAGGCCTCAATAACCTCAATCTTGCCCTCATCATTTTTTACCGGAAATCGCATCCGATAAACGCTGTTGCAATACTTGATTTGCTCAAGTAATGATGGGTCGTGGTCTAGAAATTGTACCGCGTGGTCGAAGTACTTTAGTACATCACCAAAAAAGCTGTGTTCCCGCTTTTCGGTTAGATTTTCAACTGTTCTTTTTCTTGTCTTAGCCATTATTCCTTTTCATGTTGGTAATGGGGTCAAAGGTGAAAAAATTTACCAATAGCGTATTTGTCATAACGACAAATATTGAAACGAAGTAACCTCAACGACAAATAGGAATTCTAATTATTACAGAAAAAAAAACAGGGTTGGTTCGTAGCGAGCCAACCCTGTTTAAATCAAAAATTATTTGGTATTTAGAACTGCACCGTTAGTTGAATCTGCGTTGTACGTGGTGCGTTTACTTTGAGCGGACGCAATGCGTAGACACGGTTTGCAAGGTTTTTAACGGAGATGCCGAGCTTAATGTTCTGAGTGAGCTCCACTGCTCCACGAAGGTCAAACACGTGATCACCACTGTTGTTTTCTTCTCTAAATTCAACCGCGTTCCAAGGGAAACCAGCCACATCCAATTGATAGAAAACTCTATCCACATTCTTCATGTAGCTGTAGTATCGGTAAGTACCACCAATAGATAGTTTGTATTTCTTTTTGATGGTAAATACAAACTCTAAATCAACGTTAGCTAAGTGCTCAAAACGGTATTTGAGTGTGCCATTCTTCACAAACTCTGCCGTATCTGCAGCCGTTGGTTTTGGATAATCTGGGTTAAACTGAGTACCGAACAATGCCGATGAAGATGAAACCTGCGATACATCATTACCCAAGCTATCCTTTGCATACACAAAGAATGGATCTACTGATTCTGGGCGAGAGTAGGTGTAACCTGCCATCACATTCACCCCAAACCAAGGTGTGAATTGACCGTTACCAATAAGCGACACATCTACTCCATAAACACGTGCATCGCCTGTGTTAAGAGATTTGAATGCGAAACGTCCGTATTGTCCGTTTGGAGCGCCAAACTGTCCTGCGTTAAACTCCACAAAATTGATGTAGTACTGGTAGAATCCGGCCACATCTAAGTAACCTAAGAACTTACCAATCTTGATTCCTTGCATTAAACCTACTTCAGCAGCATAGCTTCTTTCTGGCTCAACGTCTGGATTAGGTACAATTGGAAGACCGCCAACTGTTGTAAAGATGTATCTCTCAGCAATACTCGGGAAACGGAATCCTTCTCCAAATGATGCTCTTAAGTAACCTTCTTTCCACAAACGTGTATTTGCTCCAATTCTGAATACTGGACGAATAATCGTGTCTTGCCCATTGATAGAGAAATACTCAAATCGAGCACCACCGTTTAAGTTCACACGATTCCAAAATTTCTTATCAACCTGAACATACACTGCTGCGTTGGTTGCATTACTCTTTCCGTCACCGTTCTCATTTCCGAGATACAGCTCAGCTTCAGACAATGAATATTGCGCCATGGTTCCTACGGTAATCGTAAGATCCTTCACCTCAGCAAAACGGTGAGCGAATTGGTACTCTCCAAAGAACACATAGTTCAAGTTTCCTTGGTTGTTGTCGTTGTCGTTATTCTGATGAAAAACTCTACCTCTAAAGGTGTGTTTAGAGCCTTTTGGGCCAGAGTAAGTAATGAAAGGGTCAATATTGAAGGATGTTTGTAGAGTTCGCGTAATGCTTCCACCGTATGGTCGGTAAAGTCCGTAGGTGTTATTCAACCAAAGTAGAGTTGATGTGCTCTTGGCGTACATTACGTTCGTATTCAAACCAAACGCCAGTCCTGGAATCTTTATAGAACGCTTTCTAATGTTCAAATTGACCCTAAATCGGTTCGAAAACTCCTTGCGAGGCTCGTGCCATTCGTTCACCGCTCCGGTACTATCTCGTGTATCAATGACGGCTGCGGATCCATCAATGATGGTATCACCTGGTTCTGGTCCGATAAAACCGTTGTCAATCAAAAAGTTTCCACCTGCAACAATATCCCAAGCTCCAACTTTTCGAGAGTGAAAGAAGTTCATACCACCGTAAATTGGTAAATCGTCCTCATCCCACCATCTTGCATCTTCTTGCTCTGGCTGGCTATAAAACCCAGTATACAAGTTAATTTTTGTTTGAGGCTTGTCTTTCGGATACGCTGTACGAATGTTGATGATTCCGTTCAATGCAGATGACCCGTAAAGAACAGAAGAAGCTCCTTTAATAACCTCAATTTGCTCCAAGTTTTCAATTGGCACAAAACCCCAACTTGGTCGCCCTGCGTCACCAGAAAGAATCGGCAAATCATCAACCAAAAGCATCACGCGCGATCCAGCACCAAAGCTGTAGCCGCTACCGCCACGCATTTGTGCCTCACCATCCATAATGGTAAGTCCAGGCGTTTGCTCCAAAGCATCTTCAGCGCTAGTAGAACCTCTACTTTCTACGATATCTGGCTTGATTACCGCAACAGAAACGGTCAAATCTTCTCGTTTCTGCTCAAATTTACCAGCAGAAACAACTACCATTTCCATTTGCTTCGATTCCATACCGAGAGCAATTGTTACCGTTGTAGTTTCACCATTTTTAATTGCTACTGGTAAGGTTTGGCTTTCATATCCAATAGAAGTAATGATGATTTTCTGATCTCCTTCTGGCAATTGCAACGAGAAATTTCCATCAAAATCAGTGGCGGCACCTCGGCCTTTATCAGTAGACCAAACAACGCTGGCTCCAATAATGGTTTCGCCAGATTCCTTATCCTTAACGACTCCTTTTACGGTGCCAGTATCCTGGGCTACAGAGAACAGAACAAGTAGAGAGAGAGCTGAAGTAGTAAAAATTCTTTTCATGTGTGTGGGTTCAGCAGTTTAGGGCTTATTTTTAGAACGGGGCGAATATATCAATATTTGAATAGTTGGACAGACAGGAACAGACACTCTATTTGATTGCACTTAGCAAGGTTGAAGGAATTGGAAATGCGCGCGTTAAAAAATTGGTGGCCTATTGTGGTGGACCTAAAGAGGTTTTTGCAAAACCTGCCTCGTTTCTGAACAAAATTCCGAGCATTGGAGCGGTTCTTACCAACGCAGTAAAATCAAGTGACGTGCTACGAAAAGCGGAAGAAGAACTTGCTTTTGCTGATAAAAATCGGGTAAATGCCATTTCATTTCTAGATGTCGAATACCCACAACGATTAAAACATTGCGATGATTCGCCAATTGTGCTTTACGCCAAAGGAAACGGCAGCATTAACCCAAGCAGGTGTGTAAGTATCGTTGGTACCCGAAATGCAACACGCCAAGGCAAAGAGATTACTGAAGCTATTGTGGAGGAGTTGGCCAAAGCTCAAATTACCATTGTAAGCGGCCTTGCTTATGGAATAGACATTGCAGCGCACCGAGCTTGTTTGAAGTTTAATGTGCCAACCATTGGCTGTTTAGCTCATGGTTTAGACCGAATGTACCCAAAGGAGCATTCAAACACGGCTACAGAAATGCTCGAAAAGGGAGCATTAATCACGGATTTCCCAATCGGAACAAATCCTGACAGAGAGAACTTCCCAAAACGAAATAGAATTGTGGCCGGAATGGCGGATGCTACTATTGTTGTTGAAGCTGGAATAAAAGGTGGCGCTTTAATTACTGCCGACCTCGCTTTCGATTATAGCAGAGATGTGTTTGCTGTTCCGGGAAGGATTGGAGATGAATATTCTGCAGGATGCAATCGTTTAATCATGAGCAATAAAGCTGCCCTCATCACCTCTGGAAGTGATGTTCTTAAAGCCATGAGCTGGGATGTTGCTGATTCGAAAAAGAAACCGCAGCCTCAGACAAAATTGCTCATAGACCTAACAGAAGAACAGGAGAAAGTTGTTGCCGTTTTACGAGAAAAGGAGCATACAATTGATCGCTTAGCGGTGCTTTCGGGGTTTCCCATGAGTAAGGTTGCATCCGTACTCCTTGAACTAGAGTTCGAAGGAATAGTAAGTAATCTGCCTGGGAAAATTTACAAGCTCAATTAGCGTAGCGTTTCTAACGCTGCTTGAATTGTTTTATCGCTTTGATTTATGATGGGATAGAACCCCGCTCCATTCCACTTGCTGCGCGCAACCAAGGCTTTAAGATTAGTAAGTACTTCAATCTTTGCATTTTCGGTTTCGGCAACTGATACTCCCTTGTCTTTGGCAAACGCAATCAGTTTTTGATAATCGCTGATGGTAAAGCTGAACCTATCTCTAAAATCGGTAGCCGACTTGTATTTCTCCAATTCCTTCCTTTTCTGAGACGCATAATTCAGCGCAAATTCTCTTAAAACTCCTGTACTTATAAGTTGGCTGTGAAATTCTGAGTAACCAGTCGTATCCAACGGAACAAAGACATCTGGGATAATGCCACCTCCGCCATAAACAACCTTGCCTGCTGGGGTTACGAATCGCTCGTTTTCGTCCACCGAAATACTATCTACCTCATACAATTCGCCATTATCAACTCGGTCATAGAAATCCGCATAGTAATCCTCATCCTTGCTATATGGGCGTTGAATGCAACGCCCAGTTGGTGTGTAATATCTGGCTATCGTCAACCTAACCGCAGAGCCATCAGCTAATTCAACCTGCTCTTGCACAAGTCCTTTTCCGAAAGTTCTGCGACCAACAATTGTTCCTCGGTCATTGTCTTGCACTGCCCCTGATACAATCTCAGATGCCGAAGCCGAACCTTCATCTACAAGAACTGCCAATTTTCCTTTCTGGAAATCTCCTTGACGTGTAGCATAGGCACTTTCTTTCGGACGAGAGCGTCCTTCTGTGTAAACAATCAGCTTTCCGTCAGATAGAAATTCATCACAAATACTTATAGCTGCATTCAAATAACCTCCAGGATTACCACGCAAGTCGAGGACTAACGATTGCATTCCCGCTTTCTGCAATCCGCTCAATTTTTCCGCAAACTCATCATAAGTAGTTGCTCCAAACCGACTGATTTTAATGTAGCCAATCACGTCATCAATCATATAACCTGCATCTACACTGTAAATAGGAATCTTATCGCGCTCAATGCTAAACGGAATGAGCTTTTTCACTCCACGTCTGGCTATTTCCACTTTTACTTTAGAGCCACGCTCACCACGAAGCATCGAAATCACATCCTGATTTTTAATTCCTGTTCCAGCAACAAGACTATCTTCGATGGTCACAATTCTATCGCCAGAACGAATTCCCAATTTCTCTGACGGTCCATCATTAATTGGAGCAACAACAACAATGGTGTCATTTATGATATTAAACTCCACGCCTATTCCATCAAAATTCCCTTCCAACTGTTCGTTCGTGGCTTCCAATTCACGTGCTGGGATGTAAGACGAATGAGGGTCCAACTGCTCCAACATGCTGATAATTGTGGATTCTGTCAGCCCATCAAGGTCGATGGAATCAACGTATTCTTCTTGCACATAATTGAGCAGGTTTGTAATTTTTTTGGAATTGGAACTAGACGCTTCTATGACAGACATTGGAAGATATCCATTGCCTAAAAGCGAGCCCAAATAGATGCCAGAAGCCAGAACAACTGCCAGTATAATTGGGTAATAAATGAAAATCTTTAATCGATTATTGCTCATCTAGCTTTACATCATCCAACTGTACCACTTCCACACCAGCTTCCTTCAAAAAATCTACACCGCTCATGTCCTTGTAGCCACTGATGAACACGAGACGCTTAATTCCTGCTTGATGCACCAATTTGCTGCAGTCTTTACAGGGAGAAAGTGTGAGGTATAACGTAGAATCTCGTGCACTGTTCATCGAGCGCGCCACTTTCATGATGGCATTGGCCTCTGCATGAAGCACATACCAATGGGTTTCGCCATTATCATTCTCGCAGCAATTGTCAAAACCAGAAGGCGTGCCGTTGTACCCATCGGCAATAATTTGTCCTTCTTTTACAATGATGGCGCCCACCTGTCTGCGATTACAATGCGACAATTTTGACCACTCAAGCGCCATGCGCAAATAAGCACGGTCGTAGCGTAGTTGCTTTTCTGGGTTGTTGTACTTAATAAATCCTTCGTCCATTGGGTTGGCGAAGCTAATGATGAAAAGGAAAAACGGGGAACGAAAAAGGAAAAACGTAAAAGACAAGCCTGAGGTGAATTGGCGAAACGTCCAAACAAAAAACCCCGACACTTTTCAGTATCGGGGCTTTCGTACCGAAGGCCGGGATCGAACCGGCACTCCTCACGGAACACGAGTTTGAGTCGTGCGCGTCTACCAGTTCCGCCACTTCGGCAAGTGAATTGGGGCGGCAAAACTATACGTTTTTCTTTTACTAAAAAGCACTTTTGAAAGATGCTCGCATTTTTCTATTGGTGTAGGACACAAAATCCTTACTTTCGCAGCCCCTAAAAAACGAGGAAAACATGCCGTTTAACGTCAAGTTGTTTACAGGAGAAGCTACACAATACCTTTCTGAGAAGATTGCAGAAAGCTATGGGCAACCTCTTAGTAATCAAACAACATTGCGATTTAAAGATGGTGAATTTGAGCCTTGCTTTGAAGAATCTATCCGTGGCGATGATGTTTTTATCATTCAATCTACGTTTCCTCCTGGTGATAATTTACTTGAATTGCTTTTGATGATTGATGCCGCCAAGCGTGCATCTGCCAAAAGAATTGTTGCTGTTATTCCTTACTTCGGATGGGCACGTCAGGATAGAAAAGTGAAACCGCGTGTACCAATTGGTGCCAAATTGATGGCTGACCTATTGGAAGCTGCGGGTGTAACGCGTGTGATGACTATGGATTTACATGCCGATCAAATTCAAGGATTTTTCGATGTTCCAGTAGATCACCTTTTCGGGTCTTATTTATTTATGGATCACCTAAAAAACTCCATGGATTTGGACAATTTGGTGATGGCAACTCCGGATGTTGGAGGCACAAGAAGAGCGAACGCTTATGCCAAGGCACTGAACGTTGATTTAGCCATTTGCTACAAGCAGCGTAAAGTTGCCAATCAAGTTGCCGACATGACCGTAATTGGTGATGTACAAGGGAAAGATGTGGTACTTGTAGATGACATTATAGACACAGGAGGCACACTTTGCAAAGCAGCCGAAATGATGTTAGAGCACGGAGCCAAAACGGTTCGGGCTTGCATTACGCATCCTCTTTTGTCTGGAAACGCACACGAAAACATTATCAATTCTAAACTTACAGAGTTGGTTACCACAGACACCATTCCCCTCAGTCAGGAAAACAAAAAAATAACGGTGCTATCCGTAGCGCCTCTATTTGCTGATGTAATTAAGAAGGCTCACAATTACGAGTCCATTAGCACCAAGTTCATTTTTTAAATCAAATCAGTAATCAATAAAAACAATTAAAAATGGAATCGATCTCAATTTCAGGATCAAAAAGGAAGTCCCTCGGGAAAGCCGATGCAAAAGCCGCGCGTAATGCTGGCTTGGTTCCATGCATCGTCTACGGAGGTAAAGAAGAAGTACACGTTCAAATCGATGAACGTGCATTCAACAAATTGGTTTACACACCAGACCAATATATTGTGAATTTGGATGTAGACGGAACGGCCTATTCAGTAGTGATGAAGGCAATTCAGTATCACCCAATCAGCGACAGAATTATCCACGTTGACTTTCAGGAGTTGGCTGGACGTGCAGTAAAAATGACATTGCCAATCCTTACCAAAGGACAAGCAAAAGGAGTTCTTGCTGGTGGTCGTTTGCGAGTTGTAAGAAGAAATGTAAAAGTTCAAGGTTTGCCAGAAGCAATGCCAAGTACTATCGAACTTGACATATCTGACCTTAGAATTGGAAAAGCAATCAAGATTGGTGATTTGAAAATCCCTGGAATTACATTCCTTGCTGATGACAATCAAATTATTGTTGCTGTTCGTATGAAACGTGGTGCTCTTGTAGAAGATGAGGCTGAAGAAGCTGAAGGCGAAGAAGGAGCAGAAGGCGCTGAAGAATCTGCCGAAGGCGGTGAAGCAGCTGCAGCTGAATAAGCATGAAGTACCTTATTGTTGGGTTGGGTAATATTGGCAGCGAGTATGCCGAAACCCGTCACAACATTGGATTTAAGATAGTGGACGCTCTAGCTAGAGCGTCCACTTCTAGTTTTAAGCCCAGCCGTTTGGGCGATATGTGTGAAGTAAAACACAAAGGACGGACGTTCGTATTGGTTAAACCTTCAACCTATATGAACCTGAGTGGAAAGGCCGTTCAATACTGGATGGCGGAAACCAAAGTTCCGATTGAGAACGTTCTCATCATTACAGATGATATTGCATTGGATACAGGCGTTATCCGTATTCGAGCAAAAGGCAGCGATGGTGGCCACAACGGACTGAAAAGCATCAATCAGGTTCTTGGAAGGCAGGATTATCCTCGTCTTCGTTTCGGTGTCGGAAACGACTTTGGCAAAGGCCAGCAGGTAGATTACGTTCTTGGCGAATGGACCAAAGAAGACCTGGAAATCGTTAATCCTAAAATTGAAAAGGCCGTTGAAGCCGTGAAGGCTTTTGGCACAATGGAATTGGGATTTGTGATGAGTCAGTTTAATGGGTGATTGAAGCACCCATATCACTTACATTAGTGCTTTATTCTAAGCACTGTTTGATTGGAATTGATTTTTCCTTATACCCTAAAGCAGCCCGAGAAGTATCAATACCTCTGGCGTTATATCAAACCTACAAGGATTGATGATTTCGTAAATGGAAAATTATTCTTTCCCACCTTAAGGGATTTTGAGGATTACTATGAAGGAATCACACCGCTGCATTTGTTCATACTATCCTACATCCGTCAAATGATGACTTTAGATCTGGATGTACAACACGAAAAGACGCCAATTTTCCAATTTCCAACTGGCGACATGATAACCGCACATTTCTCTGATAGGATATTGCTACGTCAACTACGATTACTTACAGACATTAATGAGGAAGAGAAAATTCGAGAGATAGTCAAAGAAACTGTCGATAAACACAGTGAAATGCATGCAAAGCATCGTCAATATCAGTCTGAAACTCGTTGTAGTTGTTGGTTCGTTGGAGGCGAAGAAGAATCAGCCTTGATGTGGAAGACATATTCTGAGGAAGGTGGAATAGCCGTTAGAATAAGGGCCGATAATTTCATCGGAAAATTTGAAACCCTATCAAAAGTTGGCAAGGATATGAAGATTGACCTTGGAATCGATAGAATCTATTTTGGGTTGGTTGAGTATCATCATTATCAACTGGATGAAGATTGGATTCATCGTTTCAAAAACGGAGTTCCTCTAGCATTTTTTAAGCACAACTCGTTCAAATATGAGAATGAGTTTCGATTGATATATCACGCTTCAGGCGAGAACCTCATCCAAGAAATATCACCATTTGGGTTGTTAACTGACTTCACTGTTGTTTTACATCCTAACACGTCAGCCGAACAGATGCTAAATTTATCGAATCAGTTCAGGAAAAAGGGGGCTATTGTACGACCATCCCAAATGTGGTGGCCAAAGAAATAAGACTTTGAGCTTTACCCAATTTTCTCCAAAACCTTCTTCATCCCAACCTTCTCTTCCACTATCTGAGATAGTTTTTCAATTGGGACTCGCTCTTGAAGCATGGTATCGCGGTCGCGGAGCGTGACTGAATTGTCGTTCAGCGTATCGTGGTCGATGGTGATGCAGAATGGCGTTCCGATGGCATCTTGTCTACGGTAGCGTTTTCCGATGCTGTCTTTCTCTTCGTAAATGATGTTGTGGTCGAAACGTAGCTGATTGAAGATCTCCATCGCCTTTTCGGGCAACCCATCCTTCTTCACTAAAGGAAGAATAGCCAATTTAACTGGTGCCAAGAATGGTGGGATCTTCAAAACCACGCGTGATGTTCCACCTTCCAGTTCCTCTTCTTGATACGATGCTGAAAGAACAGCCAGAACGGTTCTATCCAAACCGATAGAGGTTTCTACCACATACGGAACGTAGCTCTTGTTTTCTTCAGGGTCGAAGTACTGTAGTTTCTTGCCTGAGAATTTTTCGTGCTGAGTAAGGTCAAAATCTGTACGAGAGTGAATTCCTTCCAATTCTTTGAAACCGAATGGGAAATCGAACTCAATATCGAACGCAGCATTGGCATAATGCGCCAATTTATCGTGTGCATGGAAACGGTATTTCTCATTTCCCAAGCCCATTGCTTCATGCCATGCTAGTCGTTTGGTTTTCCACTGTTCAAACCAATCCAACTCAGTTCCTGGCTTCACGAAGA
>JAIOYO010000054.1 GCA_021741075.1 Flavobacteriales bacterium
GATAAGTTTGAGGAAATCAAACTCATGTACGGAGAAGTGAACGAACTTTTTGGGGATGTAGTGAAAGTAACACCTTCATCTAAAGTTGTAGGTGATATGGCTTTGTATTTAGTTTCCAACGGGTTAACTATTCAGGACGTCAGAGAAAAAGGCGATACCATTTCATTCCCAGAAAGCGTGGTCGATTTCTTTCTCGGACATTTGGGTCAACCGCATTTCGGTTTCCCAAAAGATGTTCAGAAATTGGTTCTGAAAGACCGTGTTCCGTTTACAGATCGGCCAAATAGCCATTTGGAACCCATTGATTTTGATAAAGGATTTACCGATTTCAAGAAGAAATTCGATGCTTCTCTGAAGTTCACAGATTATTTGTCCTACTTGATGTATCCGAAGGTTTTCAAGGATTATTATGCTCAGAAACAGCAATTCGGAGACCTAAGCAAGATTCCCACAGGCAATTTCTTTTATGGAATGAAGCTGCGCGATGAAACCTTGGTAGAAATTGGCGAAGGCAAGAACATCATCATCGAACTACTATCTGTTGGGCCAGCAGATCAGAACGGAATGCGAACGCTTTTCTTCCGTGTGAACGGTATGACTCGCAACATCGAAATATTGGACAAAAGCCTGAATATCGTCAAAATTGAGCACGAAAAAGCTTTGAAGGAAGACGCTAACCAAATAGGTGCTCCATTGCAAGGCTTGTTAAGTAAAGTGTTGGTGAAGAAAGGGGATAAGGTGAAGAAAAACCAACCGTTGTTCATTATTGAAGCCATGAAGATGGAAACAACCGTGACTGCAACTGGAGAAGGAACCGTGAAGAGAATTGTACTGGAGGATGGCACAATGGTAGAATCGGACGACTTGGTTTTAGTTCTTAGCTAAAGAAGCATAAGGCTTTAACTCTTCCAGTTCGCGTGCAACCTTCTGTTGCCAGTAGGCTTGCTTTTCCGTGTTGATGCTGTGCTGGCTCTCGCGGTCATAATCATCCTGATATGCCACGAAATCCTTGTAATTCCGATCGTAGTATTCTTGAATGTGCTTACTGAGCTTATCGCAGTCGTTTCCAAACACGGCCAACTGCTTTCTCAGTCTTCTTACAAAAAGTTCGGTAATGTCGAAATGCAATTGTTCGTGACTGAGAAGCTGTACCGACTCTTTATCCTTTGTCCAGCTTTTGTGCGGATTGAAATAGCATTTTACCACAGCGGTTGAAGTTTTTCCATCACAATTAAGCTCAATCGACATTCCACTTTCGGTCAAAGCTTCGTTTGGAGATAGTTTTTTGGGCGAAGCTTTAAAATCACTCCACCTCAGCCTTCGGTTTTCATTCCAAGGAATACAGTCTTTGCATTCGTTATTTTGGGATTGAGCAGTGCTTCCCATGGCAAGAATTGTAATTAGCGAAAACAGTATTGGCTTCATGACGTTAACTTCGAACGATATTAGAACTTAAAATGCTTCAACTTATTACTTCCGTTATCAATGGTTCCGAAAATAGACCCATGTTGGTTGACCTTCGTTTTGATAATCAACTTTCGAACCAGCCCGTAGTCATCTTTGTTCATGGTTTCAAAGGATTTAAAGATTGGGGTCATTTTCCTAGAATCGGTGATGAGTTTGCTAAAGCAGGTTTTGCATTCGTAAGCTTCAATTTTAGCCACAACGGAACTACGGTCGAGCAGCCAAATGAATTTGCTGACCTAGAAGCCTTTGGCAACAATAACTATCACAAAGAACTTTTTGATGTCGAATGCGTGATTTCTGGAATTTCAGAGGGCTCTCTTTTTATTGATTTAAATATTAATCGAAACAAAGTTTTGCTGCTAGGGCACAGTCGGGGTGGAGGAATTGCTGTGATGGCGACTAGTGAGGATGAGCGCGTAAAAGGATTGGCAACATGGGCTTCTATTGGAGACACAAAACGCACCAAGGCAGATTTTGACGAATGGATGAAAGAAGGCGTTATTTACGTTCCAAATGCACGAACCAATCAGCAAATGCCAATGTATTATCAGTTTGTGGAAGATTATTTTGCGCAAGAAGAGCGATACGATTTGCAAAAATGTGCAGAGCGAATTGAAGTTCCATCCTTGTTCATACATGGCACAAATGACCAAACAGTTCCAGCGGATTACGCCAAGCAGTTGCACCATTGGACTTCAGATTCAGAATTGTTATTGATAGACGATGGCGATCACACTTTTGGTGGAAAACACCCTTTTGATGGATCCGAATTACCTGTTGATACCGTGATGGCGCTCAAAGCGACCATCGCACATTTCAATCGTATTTCTTGAGAATATCTAATAATGGCTTGGTGGCACCTTCCCAGCTAAAGTGCTCCGTTACCATCTCATGACCAGCTTTAGCCAATTCCTCAGCTTTCGCTGGATTTTGGAGTAAATAAATAATGTGTTGAGCGTATTCCTGAACACTTCCTCCAATGAGAATTTCCGTTTCAGGAGTGGCTTTTAGAGCATTATTCGCCAAGGTTGAAGTCACACAAGGTACGCGCATGGCCATGGCCTCCAGAAGCTTGTTCTGAAGTCCAGTTCCAATCATCATTGGCGCCACAAAAACCTTCGCCTTGGCGTAACAATTTCGAATATCATCAACCCAACCAGTTACTTCGGTTAGTTCAGTTTTTAAGTCTTTCACTTTCTGATCGGGCCGCGCCCCGGCCAACATAAGTTTTGCAGAAGGAATTTGCAATCGTACCAACGGCATGACCTCTTTTTCAAGGAAAACCGCAGCTTCTACATTGGGCGGATAGCCCATGTTTCCTGCAAAAAGAACATCCACCGTTTTTGCTTCGGAACTCGGTTTAAAATCATCCAATTCTACTCCGTTTCGAACAATGGTTACATCATTTCGCTGATCAAACGGAAGCTGCGCACGGTCTTGTTCTGAAATGATGGTACAATGGTCAAATTGATTGAATAGCTGCTGCTCAAATCGATTCAGTCTTTTCAATTCTGAATTCAAAATAGGTTTCCAATACCACGGATCGGTTTCCAATCTGCGTTCTATTCCTTTTGAAAATGCATCCTGAAAATCGATGATTTTCGGAATGGAACCAATGGTTTTAACATATTTGGCAGTTCGCAAAAGCTGACAATAAATTACCTTTGGTTTCCACCGAGCTATGCACTCGTTCACGCGGTTTTGGGCGGATGATTGATAGAAATAAGCCACTTGAAGTGGTTCTAATCCGAACACTGAAAAACCAAGGTTTACAATCTGATTGAACTTGGAAATACGAATGGTTTCTAGTTCGGTGCAATACTTTTTCACTTCATCAATCCAACTTTGCTCTAGCTCATCCTCATGCAATGCACAAAGAAATACTTCGTGATGTTTGGAAAGTATGCGCAACTGATGGAACGCTCTCAGCTTATCGCCTTTTTCGAGCGGATACGGAAATCGAGAAAGCAGAAAAAAAAGGCGCAAATCGTTCGGTCAGAGATTGGCGTAAAAGTAGGTCAATTTTGAACTGAGCTTTTTGAGTTCGAATTCTTCTTGAGCTAGTTTCCTAGCTTCAGTTCCTATGGAAGAAATCAAATCTAGATTATCATGAAGCAAGCGAATTTTCTGAACGAATTCGTCAGGAGAATTGGCAATGAGAATATTCTTTCCGTCTTCATAAGGAATTCCTGTAGCGCCTATTGAGGTTGTGATTACCACTTTTTCAAAAGCTAATGCCTCTACAATCTTTACGCGCATTCCGCTGCCGGATAGCAACGGAACAATTGCCACGTTCTTGTCCGAAATGAACCCAGAAACACTCGAAATTTCACCTTCAATTTTCAAATTTCCGAGCGAACGAGACAGTAGGGATGGTGACATTTTTCTTCCAGCCAATGAGCACGATACGTTTGGAAATTCTGCTTCAACTTTCGGCCAAACCTCGTCTAAAAACCAGTTAATTCCGTCAATGTTTGGTTGCCAATCCATTGCTCCCAAATGATAAAGATTCAAATTGTCCGATTTCAAAGGAGTCAATGGAATTGAATTTACGTCCACTCCAATAGGAATGATTTCTATTGGGACGGAAACGCCTAAATTTTGCAAATCAGAAGCATCATCCTTCGTAATTGCCACAATTCCATCAACCATTTTCAGCACGTGTAGCTCATACTTTTTCAATCGTGAAGCAAGCAGTTTTAGATACCACCTTTTAACAGGATTGTTTTCTTGAACTGTCAGTTGCTCCCAAATTTCGAACTCAATATTATGTGCTCGCACCACAATTTTTGCGTTTGAATGCAATCGAATGGCATTCAAATAAGGTGTGCAAAAGACACTTTCAAGATGTATGATATCAAATTTCGAAGCTTTCAGAATTCCCACCAATCGATTCTCAAATTCTTGGCTATAAAAGCGTTCTACGTTGTAAGATTTAGTGGAAAACAGGTTCAATAAAGCATTCAATGGCTTAATGCGCGTATCTATTTCTACCGCTTCCATTTCTGTCTGAGACAGGATGTCTGAGGGAACTTTTGAAGTAGAAAATTTATGCTTGTGAGTTGACATACATAGCACTTTAACCGAATGACCATCCAGAATGAAGCCCTCTGTCATAGCTGCCATGGCAATGCAGCCGCCATCAACCTTTGGATAAGGCGGTTTAAGACAAACCTGAAGTATCCGCAATTGGATTCCGTTTTTTGCGAAGCAATTCCAATAGAAACTTCACAGGTTTAAAGTAAGATTCCCACTCAAAAATCTTTGAATCTGTAGTGGCCTTGTAGGTCAAAAACAGTCCAACTGGAAAAAGTACGGCTGATGATAGCCACATTCCTTCTGCTACCGTCCACATTCCTTCTTTGGCAAATTTCTCTCCTGTAATGGAGAGCAAATAATAGATAAGGAAGAACACAATAGAGAAGACAGTTGGGAGTCCGAGACCGCCTTTTCGAATGATGGCACCAAGCGGGGCACCAATAAAAAATAGAATGAGGCACGCGATGGAAAGCGTGAATTTCCGATGAACCTCAATCCAATAGCGGCTAATGCGTGACATGCGCGCCTCAATATCATCCTTTGCAGAATGCGTGTAAGAGCGCGTACTCCGAGCCATATTGAGCGAGGCTTCTACGATTCTCGAATGTTGTGTTTCGTCAAACAATGAAAGCGCATTGCCTTCATAAGTGGTTGGGATTGGAATTATCTGATTGGTGTCTGGCTTTAGCGCAATGAAATTCCGTTTCAGATTGTCATAAAAATTCGATTTTCTTTCGGTCAGACTTTGATCTAAGGTGTCGATGTTCTCCATTAGCTGCCCAAAGCTTTGCATCTTATAATTGTCTTTGAAAATTTCTTCACTGCTCCTGCGCATGTTAAATTCGACCATATCGAAGCGGATGATTTGTCTCTTGAACTCGTTTCGCATGTGCGGATAGGTGCGTTCATCTCGGCTCCGATTGTCCTTCTGTTCGTAGCTGTTTCCGTTATAAAGCGTAAGCATCAGGTAGCGATTACCTTCAAATTCCATACGTCCCGAATCGGCCACAATTATCTTATTGTTACCCTTATTTTCGGTATGGTCGTAGATGAGCACATCATAGAGCGAAACTTCGTCTTCTCCTTTAGATCCTACTCGAATAGCGTAGTTGTCAATTCCTTTGTAAAACACACCCGGACGCAAATCCATAGTAGGCTTTTTGTGCCTAATGTCATACAATAGCGTACCCATTTTAAGATTGGCAATTGGCAAAAGATTGTTTGAGAAATAGAATGCTAAACCGCTAATAATAATGGAGAAAATGACGAGAGGAAACATCACTCTTCCGAGCGAAATTCCTGCCGATCGGAGTGAGACCAGCTCGTAGTGCTCTCCCAAAGAACCCATGGTCATGATGGATGAAATGAGCACAGAAAGTGGCAAAGCCAACGAAACCAAACTGGCAGAAGCGTAAAACATCAACTCGCCAATGACATACCATTCGAGTCCTTTTCCTACTAAATCATCAATGTATTTCCACAAAAACTGCATGAGCAGGATGAAAAGCGAGATGAAAAAAGTCATCACAAAAGGTCCCAAATAGGAGGTAAGGATGAGCTTATGGAGTTTCTTCACGAATGGTTGCTTTTCGAGGTCAAATATAAGGTCTGAAATAGGGCTGCCGCGTCATTCAGCTAAACGTCTAAATTTGCCGCTCAATGATAAACGGGAAAAAAATTGTTGTAGTACTTCCAGCATATAATGCTGCTGAAACATTGGAAACCACTTATCGTGAGATTCCTTTCGATATTGTGGATGATGTTGTTTTGGTTGACGATGCCAGTCCCGACAATACGATTGAAGTTGGAAGCAAACTAGGCATTAAACACATCGTGAAGCACCAGAAAAACCGAGGTTATGGCGGCAATCAGAAATCGTGCTACGCCAAGGCGTTGGAACTGAATGCCGACATCGTTATCATGCTTCATCCTGATTATCAATACACTCCAAAGCTCATTCATTCAATGAGTTACATGATTGCAAACGATGTTTACCCTGTTGTATTCGGTTCGAGAATTTTGGGTAAAGGCGCACTTTTGGGCGGAATGCCTGTGTATAAGTACATCGCCAATCGTTTTTTGACATTGACGCAAAACATTCTCATTGATCAAAAGCTATCTGAATACCATACGGGCTACAGAGCATTTTCGAAAGAAGTTTTGTTGGCCATTGATTTGGAAGCCAATTCGGATGATTTTGTGTTTGATAATCAGATGGCAAGCCAAATTTTTATGGCTGGTTTTCAGATTGGCGAAGTGACCTGTCCTACCAAATATTTTGATGAAGCCTCTTCTATCAATTTCAGTAGAAGTGTGACTTACGGTTTAGGTGTTCTGAAAACATCTCTCCTACACAGATTGCACATGTGTGGATTGGTTAAATCCAAAATTTACGGTAGTGCCAAGAAGGGATAATTGGAGTCTGTACGTTCGAGAATCACATATCCACCTTTTCTGTCAATCTCTTTGAGATGCGGAAAATATCCAAGGTTTGAATTCAAGTCTTGAATTCTGGAGATGAAGTAAACAGGTCGGTCCACCTTCTCAAAAACCATCCATTTTGGTTCATCATCCGATTTAACCGGAATGGGCTTTCGTTTGCCATAAAACAAATGAGCATAAGAGTGAAATCCGAGTGGTTGTAAATAATAATCACCGGCTTTTTCCTTGTAAAAGTCAAAAAGCGAAGTCTGTGTGTATCGATCAATTTTCGGAGCAATTACGGCTGACAAAAGCGTAACCGTTATCAAGCTCGTGGCAAACAAGCCTGTAACGGCATTTCTATTTCGATTCAGGAATAAAACGGATGTGATTGTGCCAATCAGAAAGAAGATTCCAATCAAGGCATCAAACCTTCCATCTGCAATAGTTTGACTGAAATTTCCGTAGGCCAATCCGTCATTTTCTAAGAGCGAAAGTATTGGTTGCTTGATGGTTTCCAACATTCCAATGAGCACAAATGCACTTCCGAGAGCAATCCCGAAAAACAAGACTAAACCCTTGTGCCAATTTTTGAATGCAACTCCGTTTTGGATGGAATGGTGAATAAACCAAGCGACCAGAAATGAGATTGGGAAGTAGGTGAGCGAGGAGTAATGGACAATTTTGGTCTTGACGATGGAAAACACAATCAATACAACCCAAAAGAGAATTTTCATCCATTTTTTGTAATGGGCAATTTCGGTTGGCGCTTCGGTTTTTTGCGTCCAACTGAAAATGAGAAACAATGACATCGGAAAACATCCGAGCAATAGCACAAGCGGATGGTAGAAAAACGGCTGACCATGTCCAGCTTCGCTTTGAGAAAACAAACGGATGTGATAATCAATCGCTTCTTGAATCACATATCCGTGACCTCTAGCAATTTCTAAAAGGAACCATGAAAATCCAACAACTATCACAATGCCCGAATACATGATTCCATCCAAGATTCGCCATTTGTGCTTCTTGAATGAAGTGACGAAGTAAACCGCTGCAGAAATTCCGACCAATCCGAAGGCGGTGGGGCCTTTAGTCATAACCGCTAAACCGATTAAAAAAGCGGAAATTCCAAGATGTATTTTGTTTAAAATTTCATGCTCAGTAGCACGAATTAGTTGATGAATTCCTAGGAAAATGAACAAATTGAACCAAGGGTCAATAATTCCAGAACGGAAGTAAAATTGAGGTAGTAATGAGCCAGCATAAACCAAAACCCAAAGCAATCCGAATTTATTCGAAACCCATTTAGATCCAATGCTGAAAAGCACTACAAGCGTAATTGCCCCACAAATGGCATTCGGAAATCGAGCAGCAAACTCGTTTATTCCAAACAGAGACATGCTCAAGGCCTGCATCCAAATAAAGAGAGGCGGTTTTTCCCAAAAAGGCTTAAAGTTGATTTGAACATAGCTGAACTCTCCAGTTACAAGCATTTCTCGCGCTGCTTCCGCAAAATTCACTTCATCCCAATCGAATAGATGTGAATCTCCCAAGAATGGAACGAAGAGTAGGAGTGAGCCTAAAAAGATGACAAGTGAAATGGAAGTCCTATTCCAATTCATGAAGGCCAAAGTCGCTTGTTCAATTTAGAATTGGGATTCATTTCGGCAGGATGCACTATGAATACGTATCCGAGATAAGCCAAGAAGAAACCAATCCAGCCACCCACAATTGTGTCTTGAATGAAGTGCTGAGATATGTATACTCGCGAAAATGCAATCATCAAAGCCAAAACAAGGAGGAAGTTGGTTACCCATTTTTGCTTGACGAAAAAAGCTAGCATGAGACAAACTAATAATCCTGTGGCAGCATGTCCGGAAGGAAAACTATGATTGAGCATTAGGTCAACGCCCTCGATGCTTGGGAGTCCGCCATCTTTAAAAAACACGGCCGGACGATGGTCACCTGCAAACACAGAACGTTTCAAGGTTTGAACCACAATGCCCATCACCAAGCTAGAAATACCTAGCGCCAAAGCCCAAGAATATCTCGCAAGCAGCAAGAGCCCAAAGGCGATAACGGGAACAAGACCGTGGCCAATATGAGTGAGATACTTAAACGTTAGGTCGAGATAGGGTGTGTGGTAAGAATTGAGAAATTTATGAGCACCCTCCTTGCCAAACGCCAAAAAAATCACTGAACCGATTACCGTATAAAATAAAAGCCCCACCACAAATGGCAGGGCAATTGAACGTGAATCAAATATGGCTTGCTTCATTTGCACGAAGGCCAAAGGTAAAATCAGAAAACTATTAACTTCCTAAAATGTGCAACAATTCTTCAATTTGCTGATCCCATAAAGCTCGAGCTTCTTCTTCTTCGTCTTCTTCTGCAAAAAAAGTAACCAACAAGGCAAGATCTTTAGTAAGTGGATCAGTCTTCAGTCTAAACTCCAAAAAAGTCCCTTCTTCTAAATGCGTCCAATGAAATTTGACAAACTCGAGGTTTTTCTTGCTCAGCAGTTTTGCGATTTCTTTTTCTCCATCCCAAGAAAAATGATAGAGTCCATCTTTATCGATAGTCACATCATCCGCGAACCATTCCGCCAATCCACTAGCGGTGCTTAATCTATTGTAAAGTACTCCTGGCGAGGAGTGAACTGTGTATTCAGCTTCAATCTTTTTCATTGATAATCAAATTGTTACGGTAACGTCCGTACTCTAATCCTGCAAGATAGAAAATTTTGTAACACTTAATGAAATTCAACTTTATTTTGGGTTTGGAGATGGATGCTGAGATACTATATTTGCAGCCGCAAAAAATGGCGAGGTAGCTCAGATGGTTAGAGCGCAGGATTCATAACCCTGAGGTCGGGGGTTCAATTCCCCCTCTCGCTACAAAAAGCCCCAAATTTCGGGGCTTTTTTAGTTTTATACAGTCGCGGCTTAAATGGTATTTTGAAACAGGTTCGGAAAAACCTTAGACACTTTTTTGGTTAAATATTCGCCATATTTTCCGTCAAAATTGTAAACATCTTCTTTGTCCCATCTATCAGAGTAATCTGAATTCGAAGTTGAAAGGCCAGAAATAGGCTTGACCACGACATCAAAATCAGGATCAAAGAATAGTGGAAAAGAAAGGCGGTCTTTGCCAGAAATATTTTGAACTCGATGAGGAGTAGAACGATAAAGTCCTCCCGTCATTCGGTCTAGCATATCACCAATATTACAAATGAAGGTGTTCGCAATTGGTGGGGCATCAATCCAACTGCCACGCGATCGTACCTGTAGGCCTCCAACGTCATCCTGCTTTAAAATGGTTAATAGACCATAATCTGTATGCTCTCCAACTCCCCATACATCTGGTTTTGGCTCTTGCGGTGGATAATGGAATATTCTGAATAGAATGAATGGGTTTTTGGTGATTGTAGACTCAAAATAATTGATGGGAAGTTTAAGGCTTAACGCCACTCCGCGTAGAACGGCATGACCAACGACTGTGACTAAATTGATATATTCAACAACCGTTTTCGCCAAGTTCGCTGGTGATTCTGGGAAAAGGTTTTTTCCGTGCAATGGAATTCCTGATTTTACATTTGGGTGCTCGCTATCGAGTTCGGAACCAAAATATATCCCTTCTTTTTGATCGGGCTTCCCAGACGTAAGCTCATATCCAACGGGAAAAAAACCGCGCCAAGCTTTCCCACCTTTGTTCATGGAAATCTTCATTTTTTCTTCCAACGGAAGTTGAAAAAACGAAGAGCTAAATCGGTGAAGGTCATTTTGAAGTTCTTCAGAAATGCCATGACCAGAAACGTAAAAGAAGCCATGAATTGTGCAGGCTTCGCGAATTTGTCTGGCAATAATACTTTGATCTCCACCAATTATTAATGGTGAAATATCAATCACAGGAATTTCAGAAACGGCTGTGGCCACTATTCAGATTTTGGTATTCAACGTTGGTCAAATCTATACCGATTTGGTCAAGAAACGAATAAGTCGGAAAGTTTACTTTCGCGGCATAACTAAAGAACTATTTATGAAGACAATCTCGCTTTCTTTTGCTTTGTTGCTTGTTGCAACCTTTTCTTTTGCCCAGTGCACGCCAGCTACTGATTTCACTGGTTGGGGAATGGATTTGCTCCCAGCTGAACTTGCTCCTGTTGAATCATGTTTTGGTTGTGGGGACCAAGAACGCGTCATTAGTATAAGAACGCTCGTTGACACAGTATTGTCGGTTGAAGTTGTTCCAGGAAACCCACCGTTGATTGTTACGGTTTTTGCGGATCGTTTTAGGTTGGACTCAATAGAAGGACTTCCCGCTGGACTGACTTATACTACTGATGCTGCTTTTGGCCCAACTTATGATGCCGTTTTAAATCCATTTGGGTATTGGGAAAATGGTGGAGATACTACTACTGGATTTATTGCAACAACTGGCTGCATTACTATAAGTGGGAGTGAAGAGTATTGGGCGGCTGCGGTGGCTGGCGGTCCAAATAATGATGGAGTATACCCACTATCTATATATATAGATGTTAGGGCGGCAAATTATGATCCACCTGCATTAGCTGGTACAGCTGGATACAATACATGGATTTCTGAAATGGGCGTTTTGCTTGATGTTTTTGCAGATCCAAACATTACAACCAATGGAATTGAATATGCAGGACCAACGTTGATTGTAACTGGAAGCGGACTTGGTATCGATGATGAAATGGAAGGTAACTTCAGATTTGTGAAAAATCAGCCAAATCCATTTACAGGAAACACGGTTGTTTCATTTGATTTGAAAGAAGACATTGCAAGCCTTCAGTTTGTGGTTTATGACATTCTTGGCGCTATTGTACACTCAGAAAACCTAAACCCTACTGTCGGAAATAATCGCGTTAATTTCTCATCAAACGGACTTCCTACGGGAATCTATGTTTACACACTTTCAGACGGAAACACGATTCTTACTAGAAAAATGAACGTTCAATAAGAAAAGCTAAACGAGTTTACTAAGCCTCATTTGCCTTTGGTGAGTGAGGCTTTTCATTTGTCCAGTTTTTGGCAAGTACGTTCAATAACACGCCAGAAAGAATGAGTACAATTCCGACTATACTAATCCAATTATATGTCTCGTTAAAAATGAAATAGCCGAAAACGAGCGCATACAACGACCCAAGATATTTGAGACTTGCCACCACATTGGCTTTTTCGGCTTGCAATGCCTTGGTCATAAATACTTGTCCAATCTGGGTGAAAACACCAAGCAGAAGAATGAGTGCCCAATCCCAGCCAATAGGGGTAACCCATTCGAAATAAGAAAGAACGAGCATAATCGGAGTTGCTACCATAGGGAAATACAGAACTACAACCAGCGGGTGATCCGTATCCTTTACCATTCTTATACAGTTGTAGGCTGCACCAGCAAAGAAAGCCGAAAGAACTCCGAGCCCCAGATAAAGTACAGAAACACGCTCATCAAATCCTTTAAGAAGTGCCACGCCCAAAAAGGCTAATCCGAAGAAAAACCATTGCAGCATTTTCATCCTTTCTCCCAAAAGGAAAATGGCAATGATGGCAGTGAAGATGGGAGAGAGGTATTGTACGGTAACTGCGCTTGCCAACGGCAAGTTTTGCAAGGTGATAAAAAACAGACTCAGAGCAGTAACTCCAAAAACACCTCTCAGTAATAGAAATTTTCTATTGTTACCTAACGGATGAATGCCTTTTGGCAAGAGATAAGCCAATGATAAAATCAGTGAAATTCCACTACGGAAAAGAATCAATTCGTGGGTAGGAAGATGACTCAAGAATTTGACGCAAAGCTGCATCAGCGAAAACGCAGCAGTACTTATCAGCATAAAACCAACGCCTCTAGACATGCGATACAAATGTGCGGATAAACGCACTACTGGAAGTTACGGTCTTTGTGCAGCTCAAAATGGCTGATACCGCAATAACAGCAAGTGCAATGGAAATTGTATTTGCTAAGACAAGAATGCCTAGATATTTGTCATCACGTAAAAAAATGACTACCTATGACTCGGTTGGTCTTCGCTATGATTCGATTCGTCCTATTTCTCTTCTTTGTTGCAAGTATTGGGATTTGTGAAGCCCAAAATTTAAAACTAGAGCTTGTCCGAACATTTAACGGGCATGCTCATGGTGCAAGACGTGTAGTGTTTTCTCCTGATGTAAAAACATTTGCAAGTGGTGGAACAAGAGGCGAATTGTTCATTTGGGATTTAGTTAGAGATGGTGCCATCAAGAAATTGGAGGGACATTATGGTTCCATAGTAGACGTTCGCTACTCGAGAGATGGAAAGTATTTGGTTAGCGCAGGAGAAGAAGGACAAATTAAGGTTTGGGATACGAAAACTGGTCTTTGTTTACAGCAGATCGTAATTCCAAGTTCTGATAAATCAGAGGTGAATAAGGTAAGTTTTGCGTTGATTTCTCCAACAAGTGATATGGTATTTTTTGGCGGTACGAACGGAGATTTATACCGAGTACCAATCTCATCCAAAGCAAAACCTGAAGTTCTTTATTCTGATCCAAATCAAGGAATTCGTTGTGCCGTAGTTTGCCCAGATGGTAGGGAGGTGATATACGCTGCTGGAAAATATTTGATGGCTTTGGATTTAGCTACAAGCGAAGTTGTAAGAGAGTATAATACAGGAGATTGCATGATTAATTCTCTGAAATTTTCTGCTGATGGAAACCGTTTATTGACTTGGTGTGATAATTCTCGAGTGGATGTGCGCGATCCTTCAAATTTCTATCTACTTACGAGTTTCAGACCAGGAACTGGAGAGCGGAAATTCAGCAATATCGCGTTTACAGAAGACCAGAAATCTGTAGTTACTGTCGACCATGCTTCGCGGTTTAACATTTGGAACTTAGAAAGCAAACGAAGAGTGCTGGATCAAGGAGCGGATCAGGGTACAGTGATGAGTTTTGATCTTGAAAATGGAATGGGTCAAATACTTTCAGGAAGTCTAGATAAGAGTATTAAGCTTTGGAGAATTGTACCGGATATACCTGAAGAAACGAAAAAGAAGAAAAAGCCCGAGCCTGAGCCGGTAATTGTTGAACCTGAAGTTGAGATTATCGTTTACGAAAAGCCAATAGAAGATGTAAAACAGATTGAGATTCAAACTCCCGTAAATACTAACATCGTTTCGAAACCTGAAATTGTTACGCCAAATGTTTTGGTTTCGGTTGATACAATTAGAAGCAACATCGAAAGTATTCTACCAGAAAGAAAGAACAACAGGCGTGTAAAACCTATTAGAAAAGAGCATCGACTAACCTTGCTTTCGCATCAACTTACATTTGAAATATGGGATTCGCAGGTTGTGGATGGTGATATTGTGTCAATTTATATTGATGAAATATGCATCGTTGAAGAGTATAGCATTACGGCCGAAAAGAGAGTGATTGAGTTTGATGCTTCGGGCTACAAAAAGGCATACCTGTATCTGCATGCTCACAATTTAGGAACTATTGCTCCCAATACGGTTACTATGACGATTTCAGACGGGATTCAAACCTTAGATGTCGAATTGAGATCAGACCTCACAGGTTCTTCTGCGATGGAATTGAATTTCGAAGATAAGACTGCTTCAGAATAGTTGTAGCAAACTCATTAGACCAAACATCAGAAAGGTCTTCTAGGTCTTTTTCCTGATCGGCTTTTGTCTCCGCCACCTGAGTGTCTGCTGCTTCCACCTCCACGGTTTTTATCAAACTTATCTTTGAATCTATCTCGTCTTGGAGGACCAGCATTTCGGTCTCTTCTGTCGTTTGCACCTGTGCTTTTAGCAATAGTCAAATCGACTTTTTTGCCAGAATAATCTGTGCCTTTGAGCGCACTTGAAAGCTTATCTGCGTAGTCGCTATCTAACTCGAAAAATGCGAACGTGTTCATCATTTCGATTTTACCAATCTCCACGTCACGTTTGCTAAGACTGTCGTTTATTAATCCCATCAAATTGGCAGGATTCATATTGTCCTTTGTGCCTAAATTTATATGGAAACGGGTAAACTTTCCGTTATCAAGGAAACGTTCGCTGCTGCTTCTGCGTGCAGGGCGTTCATCGCCAAATTCTCTATCGCGTCCGCGGTCTCTATCTCTGCCTCGGTCGTTTCCACGATCTCTGTCACGGCTACCACGGTCATCGCGGTCATCTCTATCGCGTCTGTCTCCTCTCGAAGACGTGTTATTCAAATCTGGCGCGTTCTTGTAATAATCCAAGAATTTATTGAACTCAAAACTTACCAAATGCTTTATCAAGTCTTCTTTTGTAAGATGACCTAATTGTTCCATAATGGCAGGAAGAAATGGTTCAATTTGTTTCTCGTTTACATTGAGTTTTCCAAGACCTTCTACAATGGTGTAAAGCTGTGTTTCGCAGATTTCTTGACCAGTTGGAACTGGGCGTTGCTCAAATTGTTTTCCGAGTTTACGCTCAACAGACTTCAATTTTCCGCGTTCGCGAGAATGAATAATAGCGATAGAAATACCGCGCTTTCCAGCACGACCAGTTCTTCCACTACGGTGAATGTAAACTTCTTCCTCATCCGGAAGATTGTAGTTGATTACGTGTGTAATGTCATCCACATCAATTCCTCGAGCAGCCACATCTGTGGCAACAAGAAGTTGAATCTTTCGCTTTCGGAAACGTGCCATAATGGCATCGCGTTGTGCTTGAGAAAGATCGCCATGCAAGGTGTCAGCATTGTACCCATCTTGCATCAGCTTATCAGCAATTTCTTGTGTTTCTCTTCGCGTGCGGCAGAAAATAATTCCGTAAACATTCGGATTTACGTCTGCCAAACGCTTTAGGCATTCGTACTTATTTCTGGCATCCACCAAATAATAATGATGCTCGATATTGGCAGAACCTTCATTTCGCGCTCCAGAAGAAACCTCTGCTGGATCCTTCATGTATCGTTTGGTGATGTCCTTAATTCCGTTCGGCATTGTGGCCGAAAAAAGTAAGGTTTGCTTGGTTTCTGGAGTTTCTCCAAGAATAAGATCCAAGTCATCCTTGAATCCCATTGTTAGCATTTCGTCCGCCTCATCCAACACAACAAATTGAACGTCTTGCAAACGCAATACGCGTCTGTTTATAAGGTCAACCGTTCTACCTGGGGTTCCGATAATTACATGTACACCACGCTTTATTTCACGAATTTGTGTTTCAATGCTGGCCCCACCGTAAACCGCAACGGTTTTAATGTTCATGAACTTGGCAAAGTTTTGCATGTCGTTTGCAATCTGAAGACAGAGTTCGCGGGTAGGACATAGCACAATGGATTGAATCTCACGGCTATTTTCATCTAACTGTTGAAGAACAGGCAAGCTGAACGCTGCTGTTTTTCCAGTTCCTGTTTGTGCAAGTGCAATTAGATCCTTTTTAGAATCCAATACTTGTGGGATCGCTTTTTCCTGAATAGGTGTAGGATTTTCAAACCCTAATTCGTCCAGCGCCTGAACGATTTCGGCCCGAAGGCCTAACTCTTTAAATGTCGGCATTATGTGCTTTTGGATTTTTCAACCATCCAATAAATGCACCATGCAAACTATTTGAGGAAGGATGAAATCTGCCGCAAAGGTAACAAAGGGAACGAGACTGCTAGAAATTACTTTAGTTCTAATAGTGCAACGCTTTCTACGTGATGCGTGTGAGGAAACATATCCACGGGTCGTAGCCGTTTTACCATGTAATTTTCGCTTAACAATTGCACATCTCTTGCTTGGGTAGCTGGATTACAGCTTACATAAACGATGCGTTGTGGCTTCAATTCGTTCAGTCGAGCAATCACGTCTGGATGCATGCCAGCACGCGGTGGGTCGGTAATTACCACATCTGGTCTTCCTTCTTTGTCAATGAGTTCTTGCGTGAAAACATCTTTCATGTCGCCTGCATAGAATGAGGTATTCTCAATTCCGTTCATGGTGGCATTGAGTTTTGCATCGGCAATGGCGGGCTCAACGTATTCAATACCAACTACTTTGGCGGCTTGCTTGGCTACGAATTGCGCAATGGTGCCAGTGCCAGTGTATAGATCATAAACTACTTCTTTGCCAGTAAGGCCAGCAAATTCTCTGGTAATCTTGTAGAGTTCGTATGCCTGTGGACCATTGGTTTGGTAGAACGATTTTGGTCCAACTCGGAACTTTAATCCTTCCATTTCTTCCATAATATGGTCGTTTCCAGCATGCAGTTGAATATCCAAATCGGCAATGGTATCGTTTGGCTTGTCGTTAATGACATACAGCACCGATGTCAGTTGCGGGAACTCGGCCACCAACGTGTCTAGAATGAGTTTGATGTCATTTGGACGGTCTTCTGCAACGCTCAGAATCACCATCCACTCGTTGGTCATGGTACTTCTAATGGTGAGGTTTCGGAGAAATCCCGTCTGTTCGTTCAGATTGTAGTACGAGAAGTTGTTTTCCATTGCAATATCGCGAACGCGATTGCGGATGCCATTACTCGGCTCCTCTTGCAAGTGGCATTCCTTTACATCAAGCACTTTATCCCATCTTCCGGGAACGTGAAATCCTAGTGAGGGAACATCGTCAAAAACCTGCCCGCTATCCACTTCTTCTTGAGTAAGCCATCTGCGGTGCGAGAAGCTGAATTCCAATTTGTTTCGATAATTAAACACGTTTTGAGAACCTAATATTGGTTCAATCGCATCAACACTCACTTTGCCTATGCGTTGCAGTGCATCTTTCACCAGTTTGTGTTTGAATTCTAATTGGTTGGGATAGCTCAGGTTTTGCCATTTGCAACCGCCACAAACACCAAAATATTTGCACTTGGCATCAATACGAATAGGAGAGGGAGCTGTAATCTTTAGTACATGACCTTCCCAATAGCTTCTTCGTTTCTTCTTAATCTGCACCGTGCACACATCGCCCGGAACAACCCCTTTTACGAAGGTCACAATGTCGTTTATTCGTGCTACCGCTTGTCCCTTATCTGCAATGTCTAGAATGGTGACATTCTCGATAACTACGTTTTTATTCCTTCTACCCATGGCGGCAAATATACCCCTATAGGAAGTTCAAATTGAGTAGAAATCATTTCAAATTTCTAAGCGCACATTTTGGCCTTGCTGAGGTTCTAATACATTTGCAGCCATGGAAGGGAATATGGAATACAAGATTATTTACACCGAACCACATCGGCATTTTGTAGAGGTTGAATTGACTGTTTCGGATGTAGAGTCAGATTCGGTGAAGTTTCAATTACCAGCTTGGAGACCGGGTCGTTATGAGCTCGGCAATTTTGCCAAGAACGTGCAGCGATTTGAGGCTTTTGCATCATCGGGCCAAGCCCTGCCGTTTCGTAAGCTAACCAAAGACCTTTGGGAAGTGGAAGCTAACGGAAATACCTCTATCAAAATAGCTTACAACTACTTCGCCAATGAGTTGAATGCAGGAAGCACGTTTGTAAATAAGCGCCAACTATACGTGAATCCAGTGAACTGTCTGATGTACGTTCCGGAGCGGATTGCCAAGCCCGCGATTATCAAACTTCAATTGCCAGAAGGATGGAGGGTGGCCACAGGAATGAAATCTATTCGCGCCAATACGTTTGAGGTAGCAGATTTTCATGAGTTGGCAGATAGCCCGTTTATTGCCAGCGCTGGGCTTAAGCATAACGCGTTTACCGTTGCCGATGTCAAATTCAATCTTTGGTTTCAGGGTGAGTTTAAGCCCGATTGGCCGCGTATTATCAACGACTTTGAGAAGTTTGCAAAGGTGCAGATTGATGCCATGGGCGATTTTCCCGTTAAGGAATATCACTTTCTTTTTCAGATTAGAACCTATCCTACGTACCACGGAGTAGAGCATCAAAACTCAACTGTGGTGGCGTTAGGCCCGAGTTACGATATTCTAAAACCTGTGCTGTACGATGAGTTTCTGGGTATCAGTTCTCATGAGCTGTTTCATACATGGAATGTGAAGGCGCTTCGACCCATTGAGATGCAACCTTACGATTACACCAAGGAGAACTACACCCGCTTGGGTTATGTGGCCGAAGGAGTGACCACTTATGCGGGCGATTTGTTTCTCTACCAAGCCGATTGTTTCAGTGATTTCGAGTTCTTTAAGAACATTCACACCCTTTTGCAACGTCACTTTCATAACTACGGCAGATTTAACCTTTCGGTGGCCGATAGCGGTTTTGATACATGGTTGGATGGCTACCAAAAGGGAATTCCTGATAGAAAGACTTCTATTTATAATGAAGGTGCGCTGCTGGCTATGATGCTCGACCTTTCGTTGCTGCGCGATACAAGCAATGCAAAAGGGCTAATGGCTGCCATGCGCCTGCTTTACGAGCGTTTTGGCAAAAAGGGCATCGGTTATACCGAGAAAGATTACCAGGATGCAATTGAGGAAACGGGTGGTCGGTCGTACGATGCATTCTTTAAGGACTACTACTACGGTGTAAAGAATATTGAGACCGAGTTGCACGAGCTTCTGAACCACGTTGGGATTGAAATTCGAGATACGCGTTCGCGACTTTATTTCGAGAACCGTTTTGGCTTTAAGGTGGAGTATATCAACGGTCGTTCGGCTAAGATTACCGACATCGCTCCCGATTCTATTGCCGATCGTGCTGGGCTTAAACTGGAAGATGAGATTGTATCCATGAATGGCATCCGCATTCTGGGTAATCTGAAGGAATGGTGTAAGTATTTTGAGGAAGAAACCATTACCCTAACGGTAAATGCCGAAGACGATACGCATAAGGTTCAACTCACGCCTACCGAATATGATAGGTATTACCGCACACGTTGGCCACACAAGATGGCAAACGCTACCGATATG
>JAIOYO010000055.1 GCA_021741075.1 Flavobacteriales bacterium
CTTCCTATTGTTGACACTCTTACTGCCACGCGTTCGAGGCTTTTTGTACTTCTTCGCAATCATTGGGCGGTAAGAACCTCCTTGATTGGTTTTCTTGTTCTTTTCCTTCTTTTCATGAAAAGCACCTCCACCTTCGTCTCGTTTAAAGTTACGATGCGGGTTCTTCGTATCTTTCGGACGCGTGCGCTCATCTGGAAGTAATTGCTCCGAAATCTCCACATCGTCTGGAAAATCCATTTCAGGAATTTCCATGTCCATCAGCATTTCAATGGCTATTTTGGCTTCCATTTCAGCTTCGGTAAAGAACAAAATCGAGTTTCCCTCCTGCTCTGCCCTACCCGACCTTCCAATACGGTGCATATAGTTTTCGGGGAAATTGGGCACATCAAAATTGATGACATGCGATATCATGTCTAGATCCATTCCGCGTGCCATTACATCGGTTGCAATGAGAATGCGCTGTTTACCGGTATTAAATTGTTCGATTGAACGAATACGGTAATTCTGAGATTTATTGGAATGAATAACACCCATATCTCTTCCGTAGGTTTCCTCCATCGCCAAAAACAAGCGGTCGGCAATTTTCTTGCTCGGCACAAACACCAACACCTTTGTGTATACCTCCTTATTTCGAAGCAAATACGAAAGCAAATTTACCTTGGTGAAGAAATTCGGAACCGCATAACTAATCTGTGAAATATTGTCGAGTGGCGTTCCACTTACCGCAACGGCAATACGTTCTGGTTTGATAAAATTCTCATCAATTAGCTGAGAAACCTCGTCCGTCATCGTAGCCGAAAACATGATATTCTGCCGTTTCTCTGGAAGCAGTTCAAAGATGTTATTGATCTGAAATCGGAAACCGAGGTCGAGCATTACATCCACCTCGTCAATCACCAACTTTTTAACGGCTTTGAGGTTGGCAGCTCGAGCAACCGCCAAATCGTACAATCTGCCGGGCGTTGCAACTAGAATATCGCAGCCATTACCAAGATGCCCAGCTTGGGTGTTAATGTTTGTTCCTCCATAAATTCCAAGTACGCGAATGCTCAAATACGAACCGTACTTCTCTATCTGCTCCACCACTTGCAGCACCAACTCGCGTGTTGGAACTAGTATCAGTACAGTAGGATTCAGTTGCTTGGTAAATTTCCATTGGTTTAGAATAGGCAAGGCATACGCCAAGGTTTTCCCTGTTCCAGTTTGGGCAATTCCAACCACGTTTTTCCCCGACATAATAATAGGGAACGCCATTTGCTGAATAGGCGTTGGTTGCTCAAAACCGAGTTCATCGATTCCAAGGCGCAATTGCTTGTTCAGGTTTAAATCGTCAAATGATTCCATGAGTTGCTTTAGACCGCAAAGCTAACGCTATTCAAAATGAACGGTCTAAAAAAGGTTGAGCCAAGATTTGATTCGGTTACTCCACCACCACATACTTCTCGCGGCACGGCTCAAAACACGGGTAGTTAAGAATGAGGTTAGCACCAATTAACTCGTAGGTTATTACAAAAGCAGAAACACCACAGTTGGTTGGTGTAATCGACATTTCTGCTTCCGAAAAAGTTCCAGCAGAACCCGTTCCTGTTTCGGTACTCATTTGACATAAAATGGAGTTTGAGGTTACCGTTCCGTCTGCAAAAAAGGAGATGGTTTTATCGCTGGTTACAGGTTGAAACGTGCCGCTGCCATCGCCTGGATCGGCAAGCACTTCTATCAATTTCCAGGTGTTGATTAATACAGGGTCTTCCGATTCCTTTTTGCACGAAGCGAAAACGAGAACCAACGCTGAGAAGAGTAAAATGTAATTAGATTTCATGATTGTAAAGGTTTTTTGGTTCTATTTTCCTGAATATCAATGATTCTTTGAAGTTGAATACGATGAATACGTTGCAACATGATGGGATAAAAGTTTCCGAGAAGGTTAAAAAATTGGAGGAATAAAACCCAAAAGTAAAATCCTCTAAAAATCAAGAACGCAGAAATCGGTATGGTAAGAATCAAACCACCTAAATGACCGAACTCGGCCTGTTTAGTTTCAAACATCATAGCCTGAAGTCCGCTACGCGTTCCATCGAAAAACCGTTTTCGATTCTTTCCTCCCCAGAAAAAAATGAGCAGAAATTTCCTGAACCATTCTATTTGCATTGCCGCTGCCAGATTTCGGATTTTTGAAGGATTCTTCACCCGATAAAAATGATTTGGCAGCAGTCTCGAAACTGGAAATTCAAATCCAACAAAAGCAAAAATACCAGTCAAGGTCAAAGACAGGAAAAAGCCTAAAAAGAGTGCCCAGATTAGACCAAGATTTTCTGGAGGATAGTTAAGCGCGAACTTCATTTGATCCAGAACCAACTTTACCATGAATAAGGAAGCTAGAATCAGAAATATCCGCTTGAGAAGATTCATACTCCAAATGTAACCAAGACTAAAAACTTCATCCGCTCATATCAAGTTATTTTTGTCACATGAAAAAACTCGCTTATGCCCTCGGTGCACTGGTATTGCTCTATTGGACAATCACACTCATTGTGCCCTCAATTGTTGACGATAAGTTCAATCCTGTGATTGACAAGGGCCCGTATACCGTTTCAGAAAAAGCGCAAGCACTTTTTAACGACCTCAATTTTGTAGGCGATTTGCATTGTGACGCCCTGCTTTGGAAAAGGAATCTACTAAAGAGAAACGACCACGGACAAGTGGATATTCCGCGGATGTTGGAGGGAAACATGGCTTTGCAAGCCTTTACCATTGTTTCCAAATCGCCCAAGGGGCAGAATATGCAGGAAAACACGGGAGAAACCGACAATATTACTTCGCTTGTGATTGCTCAAGGTAGAGGAATTGACAGCTGGTTTAGTTTGTACGAACGCGCCATTGACCAATGCGAGGCATTGCATGGTTTCGCCAATAAATCGGATGGGAAATTCGTGGTGATACACGACAAAGCCGAATTTGAAGCATTCCTAAAAGCGCGAAGTTCAAACCGCCAGCTTGCTGCTGGTTATTTGGGCGTAGAAGGCGGGCATTGCTTAGAAGGAACCCTCGAAAACGTGGATAAACTTTGGGATGCTGGTATTAGAATGATGGGGCCAACCCATTTCTTCGATAATGAACTGGGAGGTTCGGCTCATGGTGTTTCTGGTGCTGGATTAACCGATTTCGGAAAGCAAGTCGTGGTGCGAATGAACGAGCTAGGGATGATTATCGATGTGGCACATTCGTCAGAGGCCATTGTTGATGATGTGTTGGCCATGACCACAAAACCAATCCTCACTTCGCACACAGGTGTAAAAGGCACGCTCAATTCGCCACGCAATCTTTCCGACAAACACTTGAAAGGAATTGCCGCAACAGGCGGATTAATTGGCATAGCATTTTTCCCAGAAGCAATTGGGGGCACATCGCCTGAGGTTATCGTAAATACCATGAAATACGTGAAGAACTTGGTTGGTTATGAATACGTGGCTTTGGGTTCTGACTATGATGGATCGGTCACCACGCAATTTGATTGTACTGGATTTAATCTTCTGGTAGAAGAAATGCTGAAACAAGGTTTTACCGAAGAAGAAATTCGTGGTATTATGGGCGAGAATATGAAACAGTTTCTGTTGAAGAATTTGCCATAGGCACGTACAATTTTCAAGTCGGCTATTCGTGTAGTAGATCAAACTCACATCATGAAAAAGGTCTCCAAAAAAGTTAAAGTACATCTGATAACAGCCATGGCGCTCACCCTGTTCCTGTGCTTCATTGACGAAGGTTACTACAACTTCAACTGGATGTTGGATTGGAACAATTGGTTGGCTTTCGTCATGTATGTAGCCTTATTCTGGGCATTTCAAATGCTCCTCTCCAAGTTGTGCCAACTCAGCACCAAAGGAACACTGCAAACATGGCTTTCAACTTTTTCGGGAAGCATTCTCGCTCTATTACTTGTCATTTTCATTGTAATTAATATTGTCTGATGCGGGCTACGGAGATCCAATTATTTATTCATCATTCTTAATTTTTTATTTAATGCTCTATCCAGCTAAAATATTGATGGCGTGGGCCGAGGCCATCGGTGGCAACAAGAAAATCCGAGATTGGCTGATTGCGAACGATTACAAGGAATTGGGCCTGTTTGTATTTGCACTCTATCATAATGAAGATGCCCGTACGTGGTTGATGAAAAACGGGTATCAACATCTAATGGCAACCATCACGGGAGCCGAAGGAGATAAAAATGCGGTAATATGGCTGGAGAAAAGCGGCTACGCTCCGCTAGCAAAAATGGCGTTAGTGGGAGATGGTGATGAAGCAGCATTTGAATGGCTGAAGCACAACGGCCATCCCGAATTGGCATTGGTTGCCAAACGAATCGAAACCGTGAAAGACGCAATTGAGCAAGATAATAACGACCCTCATTCGATTAATAAGTATGGGTAACAAGCTGACTAATTCAATCTAATCGGACTTTACATATTCCAGAGACCTAGCGAACATATGATTGTCGCAAGTGTTTAGCATTTTTGCGCTCTATATGAATTTACCAGATATTTTTCTCGAACCATGGCCTTGGTATTTTAGCGGTTCCCTTCTCGGAATTCTGGTAGCTCTCATGCTTTGGCTAGGCTCAAGCTTTGGGGTTTCTGGCAATTTGGATTCCATTTGCGGAATTTTTGGAGCCGATAGGTTTACTGACTATTTCAAGTTTGATGTTAAAGACCGACTGCCAAGTTTGATTTTTGTTGCCGGAAGTGTTTGTGGTGGATTTCTAGCCGCCAACTACCTCACATTAGAAGGTTATTCTGTTGATACTGCCGCATCCACAGTTGAAGCACTAAGCGAGTTAGGAATTTCCAATTTCGAAGGGTTGCAGCCAAGTGAGCTATTTAGTTTGTCGTTTCTAGGAACGCCACAAGGCTTGATTCTTCTTGTAGGAGGAGGCTTTCTAATCGGTTTTGGTTCTCGTTGGGCTGGTGGTTGTACATCGGGTCATTCAATATCTGGAATGAGCAGTATGCAACTTCCATCTTTGGTAGCCACCATCGGTTTCTTTATTGGCGGTTTGATTGCCACACATCTACTCATGCCTCTCATTTTCGGTCTATGAAGAATTTGAGAATCTTATTGACTGGTATCATCTTCGGAATCATTATGGTGAAATCCGAAGCCGTTTCGTGGTTTCGCATTCAGGAAATGTTCCGTTTTCAGAGTTTCCACATGTACGGCATCATTTGTACGGCTGTGGTTGTGGGTGCCATTCTGCTTCAACTCGTAAAACGTATCAACCTAAAGAATCTTGATGGAGAGGAAATTTCGATTCCACTTCGAGCTAAACTGTATAAAGCAGCCATTATGGGTGGCATTGTTTTCGGAATCGGCTGGGCGTTTACGGGAGCTTGTCCTGGACCGCTTTTTGTGAATTTAGGCGCTGGTTATTCCGTCATGATTGTTCCAATTACGGCAGCGGTTTTGGGTGCTTTTGTGCATGGATTGGTGAGGAAACATTTGCCTCACTAAGCTAGAGCGCCTCAACCCTACTTTTAAACTCAAATTGTAGGTCTTGGTGCAAAACAGAATAAGCATCTTCAATTTTCGTCACTTGGCGTTCGTATAGATTTACCAAAACCTTACTTCGCTTGAAGTTGAGGTCGAGCGCATTCATCTCTTCGCAGAAATGCAATCGTACATCTAATTCTGTTTCTGGTCTTTCTGAATACTTGATGTACTTATCGGCAATGCGTAGCGCACGCCTAATGCTCTTTTTGGCGAGGTAAAACCCACTTGTATTAGTGGCTGCAAACGCTTCCGAAACATCTTCTTTAATGGCGGCAGCGTAAGAATCCTCGTCCATTGATTCGAAAAGCAGATAATTCAGAAGCTCTTTATTCTCGCGCTTGTAACGAATAAGCGCCTCGCACAATCCTATAATTTCCTCTCTCGAAAGGTTTTTAAGCTCTTTCCGTATTTCTGCTAACGAAGCTGACTTCATGAGGCCGAAAGTAACTCGAAAAAAAGGGACGAAGGACTTTGAATAGACTTTGCTCACTTGAATAAAATGAACACAAACGACCGTTTAATCCTGCTCGGGCAGATATTGATCTTCCGTAAGCTCGCCTATAATCTCAAATTCGGTTCTACGGTTCAAAGCTCTTCCATCGGGATTGTCTGAGCCGTCTGGGTATTCGTTGGGCGCGATTGGCTTTGTTTCGCCATAACCAACGTCTTTCAGTCTTCGTGAGTCAATTCCTTTCGAAATCATGTAATCAACCACACTTTTTGCCCTCTGCTGCGATAATTTAAGATTGTAAGCATCTGAACCTTTAGCATCAGTATGCGAAGAAAGCTCAATGATAATTTGCGGATTCTCCAACATAATCGGATAAAGCCCGGTATCGAGACTCTCCTTTGCCGAAGCAGTGAGATTGGCACTGTCAAAATCATACAGAATACCTTCCAACACAATTGGCTTCTTCGGAATCTTGGTCAGTTTAAGCGTCTTGTTCAGTGTATCGGCCGGAGTAAGGTTTTGGGTACTCACATGCACCACATCGTTGAAATAGCCACGCTTCTTCGCTTCAATCGTGTACTCGCGATTAGGCTCGAGCGAAAAGCTGAATGTACACGGATTCACCTTTAAGTTTTCTGCCAAATATTTCTCTCCCGTTGATGGATCTTTCATGTAGAGAAAGACTTCCACTTCATCCAAGCACGTTGAATCAATCACCAATCCATTCAAATGAATGTTGACGTACTCTACAAATTCAAAGGCGTAGATATCATCGCAACAAGTGGCATTCATTAACGATACGCCACCTTCTCTGTTGGATACAAGAAAACCGGTTTGTCGGTCTTTATTCAACACAAAATCAAAATCATCCGCTGGCGAGTTAATGGACTTACCCATGTGCACAATCGAATCCTTTTGCCACTTGGTTTTCTCTCCTTCCACTTTATACACATCCAAACCGCCTAAACCAGCACGGCCATCTGTGCTGTAATACAAACTGTGTGTAGAAATGTCGTAATAGGGCGTAAACTCCGTTCCAGGCGTGTTGATTGCTGCTCCGGCATTCTGTGGTTCACGAAAACGCTTGGTACGCGCATGATATTCTGTAAACCAGATATCTAGCCCACCTTTTCCTTCTGGCCTGTCAGACACGAAGTATATCACCTCTTGATTCCGTTTTGACTCGCGGCCAATTGTGGGCTGCGTGGTTGTGTAATTGGGCAGATTAATCTGGTCGTTCATTTCTACAGGCTCACTCCATTTGTCATTTTCTTTTTCAGAAAAGAACAAGTGACAAATCACCTTGCCCTGAAAATTCTCTTGGCACTGGGTAAAATAGAATCGGTTTCCATCGGGCGAAAGCGCGCCATTTCCAATGTGATGCGACTGCAATCCAGTTGGATCGGTGTATTCTCCCTTCGAACTCCATTTGCCATTCTCCTTCTTAGCCAAGTAGAACTTACGAAGAGGAAGCTGCGTGCTATCTACTTCTTCCAAATCATAAAACTCAACACCTTCGCTTATAAGCGAACCGTAAATGAGCGTGGTTGAATCTACCGGAATAGGCGAAAATTCAATATGTGCCTTATTGATGCTGGCATCCAAATGCTCTACCTCTGCCGTATTAACCGAATCTTGCAACGATAGGGCGTATTCACAGCCTTCAATCTTGTTCAACGTTTGCTTTTTCCACCACGAATCTTTCATTTCCGATGCAAGCCGCTTGAACTTGATGAAATTGCTATTGGCATCTTTGTAATTGCCATTCTGCATGTCCATGTCGCCAGCATAAAACAGCGCCATCGGGTACTTACTTACGCCACCACTCGATTTCAAAACCTTCCAATAAGACTCGGAAGCATGGGCATAATCGCGGCTATTCCGATACAATTCTGCTAACTGATAGCTGACCTCCACATTATCAGGTTTCCGCTTAGACCACTCTTTGTAATAAATGAGGGCAGAATACGTATCACCCATGCGAAGCGAGTTGGTGGCCAAACCACGAATTTTTCGAATGCTGAGCTTCTCCGTTTCAGGCAGTCCAGACTGACCGAAACTTGAGTTGAAAACTGCAAAAAGCAGAACCAACGCCATCGTCATGCGAGCGAAGAAAGAAATCAATACCTGTCGCACGGAATGGCAATGCTTTTTGGTAAGAAAATAGGCGCTGTATAAATGATAGAAAGCTCAAACGTGGTCTTTTGGTTGCTTTGCGCGCTGAGTTTAGAAACGTTGAGGTCGTAACTCAAACCAATATCAAAGTTCTTGATGTGAAATCCAGCTACAGGGGCTACTGCATCGCTATTTCGTCCAAAACCTCCTCTGTAAAGAATACCGAGGTAAACGTTCTTAATCATAGCGTTCTTGATGTGATACTTTACGTTTCCGCCCAGCATCATGTCAGACACCTTAGTGGTCCACATGTACATAAACTTCGGTTCAGCCGAGAACGATGCGTTAATTGGCACATCAACCAAAACTTGTACCGACTGGCGCGTTCGTAAACGTTCTAC
Source organism: Flavobacteriales bacterium (assembly GCA_021741075.1). Taxonomy (GTDB): domain Bacteria; phylum Bacteroidota; class Bacteroidia; order UBA10329; family UBA10329; genus UBA10329. Next base: position 8,515 of record JAIOYO010000055.1, read on the forward strand.
GTGCGTACTGAAATACGTGTCCTTAGGCCGCGTTACGTGAAAAATGGAGAAGCCAACTGTTGGAGTAAACTTCTTGAACTTATGACTCCATGCTGCTCCCAAATTCATATCAAAAAAGGTCTGGTTTGCTTTGAGATTATCTTCTCCGCTATAGACCGATGGGTCAAATATTCCGTTCTGATAAACCCACTGATCGGGGAAGGTCTGCGAACTAAGATCCGTGCTTTTAAAAACAACTCCCATCTGAATTCCAGCCCTTAGCTCATGGCCTTTTATCACCTTCTTGTACGCTCCCGTTAAGAATATCTTGGCCGTATTGAGGCTAAATCCAGCAAAATTGTCGTTCACAACGAGAATTCCTGCATCTATTTCGTCCTTAAAAAAGAAGAACTTCTTATCAAACCCCACCATTCCGGTGGTAATAGCCTTGTTGATTTCTGGCCATTGATGGCGGTAATTGCCTACAGCCCGATACGCGCCATCATACATACCCACCATAGCAGGGTTAAGATTCTGCTGGTTGGTATAAAACTGCGTCAGATGGATATCCTGCGCATTTCCAACGGAAAAAAGAAACAGGGATGATATGAGTAATGCTAATTGACGCATCACCACATATGTTGCCCGTTAGGCGTAAGGTTATTGGTGTACGTATTTGCCATGTGCCAATATTGTTCGTAGCTAAAATGGCAATCGCAACCATAATACGACATCACATTTCCCACATCGGGATCGTAAAAATCTCCATTGGCATCTTGCAGCATACTTATAAAAATACAGTCTTCATTGATGTAATTACTGGGTGGAGCAAACGGCACATACGGATCACCAGGGGTATCGCAAAAGCCATCCCCTTCTGTTTGGCAATTGCTACCATCTGCTAACTCGGTTCCATTTCCTTCAAAGGTGTGTTCTAATCCCCAGTAATGCCCCATTTCGTGAAGCAGGGCTCCGCCTGGTTTGGTAACGCAAATACCACCACCACCCGTATTATTGATTCCACCTAAATCGGCAAAGCCTGAAACACCTGGAGGCTCAATAATATGTTGCACGTAAAATACATTGATACGGAAATCCTCGTGATGTGCGGTAAGCATCTGGCTCCATCTAAAGCCGCCAACTGCATCCAATGTATCCCATTGAAAATTATCGATGTAACGGAATTCGCATACCTCAAACGATACGCAGATGTCATCGAAATATGCGTTTACGCCAGCAACTTCGCCTAAAATTTCGGCTTCAGTAACATTCGGTAGTCCCAAGGTATCTTTCACGATGTGCACCATGATGGAAAACCGCTTGTTCAAACAAGGAAGCTCAGACCGTGGGGTTTCGGGTGGACTCACAAAACTCGTAAGCGTAAAAACTACGGCCGAAAAAACAATTGACGTAGTCCAAGAATGCAACTTTTGACAGGGTATTCTCATCTATTATTGACCAATAGGATAGCGCGAGTATAAGACAAATGTATTCAGCAATTGGTTACGATACGATTGTTGAGTGTGGAATAGGCATCCTTTTTCTACTTTCACGTTTCTAAATACACACCTTTGCTTTAAAACGCATGCGCATTTTTCGGTTGCTTCTTGTTTTTCTATTGGCAGCCCAATTTGCGTTTTCACAAACCGCAAGTACAACGCAGGGCTGCGTTCCATTAACGGTCAGTTTTACATCTCCTACGGGAAGCGGTCCCACTCACTTTTGGGATTTTGCGGATGGGGCCACTGCAAATCAAGCCAATCCAAGTAACACATTTACGGCACCCGGCACTTACACAGTGGAATATCAGGCTACTTCATCGGGACCAGTAATTGGCACAGTTACAATAAACGTTTATTCGCGACCGGTGCCCGCGTTTACCGCCACACCAACCACAGGTTGCGCGCCTCTACTGGTGGGTTTTGATGATGCCACCGCTGTAGGTTCAGGTATTACTATTAATGGATATACATGGGTTTTTGGTGATGGCAGTATTGCGAGCGGTGCATCGCCAAGTCATTGGTTTACGACACCTGGTTCGTTTTTCGTGTCGTTGGAAATACAAACGAATTTACCTTCGTGTAATGCCACAGAAGTGTACAACGATACCATCGTTGTATCGCAAGGAGTCACGGCCAACTTCACCACTACGCCCAATCCGCCTTCTGCTTGCAATCCGCCTTTGAATGTGACGTTTAGCAACAATAGCACCTCGGCAAGTCCTCCCGTTGCGTATGCATGGGATTTTGGAAACGGAAACACATCCACAGATCAAACACCTCCGTCACAGTCCTACACGCAGAATGGAACTTTCACGGTATCGCTCACCGCTACAGATGCCAATGGTTGCGAGTCTACCATCAATCGCCAAGTCACGATTGGTTCACCAACCACAGATTTTGCTGTTCCTGACACAATCTGTTTAGGAGATTCGATTCAGATGGATAACCTTTCATCACCAGGCTTTTATCAATGGGTATTTGCCGCAGGAAGCCAACCTGGCAGTTCAACCTTGGCCGAACCTTGGGTTCATTTTAACACGCCCGGCTTACGAGACCTTACGCTCACCACAAGCTCTGGAGCGTGTTCAAGCAGCCTCACAGTTCAAATCTTTGTGGAAGATCCTTCTGCCGAATTCACGTCTACCCCCGATTACGCGTGTGTAGAACCTATGGACGTCCAATTCACGCCTGTAAATGGTGGGTACTCAAGCTACCAATGGATGTTTGGCGATTCTACTTTCAGTTCGCTTATAAATCCATCGCACACCTACGTTTATGGCGATACCAATGTTTATTCTTGGTACGGTATGGATACGCTTCAAACAAGGCTGATTGTAATTTCTTCGGCTGGATGTAGAGATACGGTCTTTCATACCGATACACTTTGGTTACCTACAGCCGTTTTCTTTCCAAATGTAGTAGATGGTTGTGCTCCACTAACTGTAACATTTGCCGATTCAAGTACATCAAAGGAAGACATCATTTCGTGGGAATGGCACTTAGGCGATGGCACAGTTGTGAACTCAACTGATGGTTCCGACCAAACCGTTACCTATACACAGGCAGGGCATTACAGCTCCTATCTCATTATTGTGAATGCGGCAGGATGCACCGACACGTCTTACAACGTAATTACGATTGTTGGAGATCAACTCACGCCCGATTTTACTGTCGATGAAACAACTGTGTGCCCGGGCGACCCCGTTCAATTCACCAACCAAACCGCACTTTCAGACAGCGTGGATTATTGGCATTATTATTCAGAGACCAACCGGCAGTTCCATTGCTTTGATGACCCCAACCCCACGTGGAGTTATACCAACGAAACAGGACCAATGGACGTTTCTCTTATAGTTGGTTTCAATGGCTGCTATTCAACCACTACCATCAACGACATGATTCAAGTGGATGGACCAGTGGCCGAAATGTTCTTCAATTGCGAATGTGATGCTCCGTTTGTGGTTGAATTTGAAGACCGAAGCCACGATGCCACAGAAATTGAATGGGATTTTGGCGATGGCAACACGTCTACGCTACCTACCCCGACCCACACCTATGCAACAACTGGAGATTACACCGTTGTGCTAACCGCCATCAACACGGTGACCGGCTGTCCTACTTCGTATGATACGGCAATTGTGCACATTCGCGATATACATGCTCAGTTCGAATCAGACAGCATCATTTGCCGAGGTGTTGAAAGCCCTTTTGATGCCTCGCTTTCGCAAGATGTTTATTCGCAATGCTGGAACGGATATACGTGGCGATTTGATAATCCCGCCATGCGACCAATTACCACAACCAGTGCATCCTATCCTATTCCATTTCCAACTACCGGAGACTTCGGCATTACGCTCATTGTCACAGACATAAACGGATGTACCGACACGGCACATTCTAGCGTGTTCATTTCTGGAATTGATGCTGCATTCAGCATTTCGGACAATTCCATCTGCACGCCTACGGATGTAGACTTCACAGATCTTTCCACCTCAGACACGACCATTACTTCGTGGGGATGGAGTTTTGGCGACCTATCTTTTAGCGCCAGTCAAAATCCGACACACACCTACAATTCCTTTCAAGATTCCATATTCACGTTCCTGATTGCAGAAAATGCCGTTGGTTGTATTGACACAGCCGACCAGCAATTGATAACGATGTACCAATTACAAAGCAACGTGGGTTCCACTCCTTTCTTCCCAAACATTTGTGTTGGAAGCAGCGTGAATTTCACTGCAACGGAACCTGCTGGCATCGACCTTTCGTTTGACTGGGATTTCATGGATGGCAATTCGAGTCAGGCGCAGAACCCATCCCATCAGTTTAACGCTCCAGGAACGTATAACGTAGAAGTTACTTATACCGAAACTTCAAGTGGTTGTACTGGTACTTCCACCAAAGTTGTAAACGTGCAAGCGTATCCTGTGGCTGGTTTCACAAGCGATGGCGATTCGTTGGCCATCTTTTGCAACCCGCAAAATGTGGTTTTTACTGATACAACGGGCACGCCTCCATCACACACTACCCAATGGAACTTTGGTAACGGTGGCAGTGGTTTAGGTATTCAAGCAGGCACGCTTTACAATGTGAGTGGAGAGTATACGGTAACCATGATTGTGAATACGCCTTACGGTTGTGCCGATACTACCCAACGCGTGTACAACGTAATAGGACCTGAAGGTTCGTTTACGATAGATGTAGACACCATTTGCCGTGGTGAGGAGATAACGTTTACGCTACAAGACACCAACGAGGTGTATGATTTTGTGTGGGATTTTGGCGATGGAACTTCTGCCACTAACGTCAACCCAATTTCGCACGAATACACCTTTGTACCACCATCTGGACAAACAGTTGGCAAACTGGTGGTTTATGGCTTGCAAGGCGGCTGTCCAGATCAATCAACCATTCCGATTTATATTCATGAGGTGGTGGCGGATTTCTCACTGAATAGCCTCACGTTGGATACACTTGCATTCTGCTTTCAAGATTTTGTAGTGGAGAATAATTCGCTGAATGCAAACGGCTTCTTTTGGCAGTTCGGTTTTGGGCCTTCGAGCTCCGTTGAAGAACCTGGTACGCTCGTTTATCCTGAGCCTGGAACATATCAGGTTTCTCTTGGTGTGGTCAATACGCAATTAGGATGTAATGACACAATGACGAAACTCTTGACGCTGCATCCAATTCCCGAAGTATTATCTCAAGGAGATACCATTTGCGAAGGAAATACGGGTGAAATTAGCGTGACCAATGAAGAACCTTCTTCTACGTATTTGTGGCATTCTGTTGAGGATATTGCCGACACCACTGCTACGAGCACCACCTCTGCTCCACTTTTTACCGCAACTTACGAAGTAATGGTGGTAGACTCCAATGGTTGTCTGGATATAGACACGGCTACCATCTACGTGATTAATCCACTCGTTTTGCCAGATTGGGACACCACCATTGTGATTGGAGATTCCATCTGTTTGCCAATTGATGCCGAGGCTGGGCTTTACATTTTTGATTGGAATCCGACCGATGGTTTAAATTGCGATACATGCGGTAGTCCGTGCATACAGCCAATGGAAAAGATAACGTACTCGGTAACTGTGACTGACATTTTGGGCTGCTTTACAACAGATGCCGATTATACGATTGACATTTATCCCGAAACATTCTTAGCCATGCCAACCACCTTTACTCCCAACGGAGATGGTGCTAACGATGTGATATCGGTAGAAGGTTGGGGAATAAAGAAACTAGAGGAATTTAGGATTTTCAATCGCTGGGGTGAAGAAATGTTCTTTACCACCAATGAAGAAGAAGGCTGGAACGGCTACTACAAAGGCGTCTTGCAAAACAATGATGTTTACGTGTATAAGATTCGTGCTTATACTTGGCGCGATGAATTGAAAACCCTTGAAGGACATATTAATCTTTTGAGGTAAGTTTAGCGCAGAATCAACCCCTTATTCATGAAGTCTCTTATTGGACTCCTTTTCGTTCTGACTCTTCCGCTTTTTGGAATAGCACAACACACTAAAACAGTTCGAACCAACAATCAGTGGATACACAATTATGCTCAGTTTCGCGTTAGCGAGCGAATTAATGTGGAGGCTGATGCAGGTTTTAGAACGCGAGATTGGTTTCAAAACATCAACATGTACATCGTGCGAGCAGGTGTGACGTATAACGTTCATCCACGGTGGAAAGTCGGAGTTGGGTTTGCACACGCTGGCACCTTCATCGACAATGAGCTGTACAAAATGGAGTACCGTCCGCATCAGGAAGTAATCTCAGACCACACATTCTCAGGTGTTGAGATTACCAACAGATTACGAATAGAAGAACGCGTTCAACGTGTGTTATTTAATGATTCGGTAGTGCCCTTCTCTGCCCGCATCCGGTTTAAATTTCAGGTGGCTGCACCCATTGTAAGTTTATCTAAGGCGCATCCCGAACGAAAGCTGTTTCTCATTCTAGCCGATGAATTTCTGCTCAACGCTGGCAACACGGTCAAATACAATGTATTGGACCAGAACCGAATGATTGTTGGGCCTTCTTTCCGTATTTCGGAGCACACCGAAATTGCGTTGCTCTACAGTTATCAATTCGGAACCACTACCAAATCCAATGTATTCAAACAAGATCATGTGGCGTGGTTAACGCTTAACCACAAGTTTGACTTCCGCAAGAAGGATAAAGAAGACCCAGCTTCTATTCGGGATTTAGGAGAGTAAGTAGTGCAATGGGCGATTTACAGCCCTGCCATCAGCGCTAGCAAATCAGCTTCGGAAATTTCATCCATCGTTACCTGAACGATATGTCCTGAAGTGATGTTGAATGTTTGGTAATGATAGAACATGTTTCCATTAGCATTCATGGCAAAGCAAAGAGATTTAACCGATGTTCCAATTGGTACTTGCCCCGACTCTGAATTATAGACCCGCATTACCGATTCTATTTCATCAAAATAGAGGAATATCATCACATTGGTTAGGTCGTCATCGTCCGATTCGTAGCTAACGGTTGTGAGTGAATCTGGATTGGAGCCATAGAAATAATCGCAGTTAATCCAGCCCATTGTTGGAATGAACAGGTCATATCCAATGCCTGGCTCAGTAATACCAGAAGAATCTAAATTTGGAAAAATCAATTCCAACGAGTCAATTCCGGGCGTGTTGTTCACAGCAGAAGCATCGTCCTGCCAATCAAGGATTCCGCCCAACTCTTGTCCATAGAAGATGGACATCTGCGGAACGGGATTTGCGCTAGGAACCTGAGCGTAATACCGCTTCCCGGGTTTTAACACCAGCTCTTCTCCATCCTTAAATGCGCGAACGCGAATTTCTCCGCCAGTAACCAACAAGCGTCCTTGCGCCACGGTTGGAAGGTCGTACAACTCCATATCCTTTGGCGTGTAAACCTCAATCAGTTTGAGGGTAAACGGATACGAAACATCGTTGCCATTCGGAAACATGAAGATGGATGAATCCAACCAAAGGCGGGTGCCTTGATTTCCTACAATGGGTCCTTCGCCTTCGCCATCAAGCTCAAACTCCTGCTCTTCTGGACGGTTATCGTACATAAACTGCTCAGGTGTGGAATAGCTGTTTTGCGCAATGCGCTGCTTAGAGCAATTTGAAAAGGAAATTCCGAGCACAAGAAGCACTGCGGGAAGTAGGACGGATGCGAATCGTGTTTTCATGGTCTGAGGTGTTTTATAAGTACGCTGGACACGTGGTGCGGTTGCGTGATTTGATTTTGGGGAAGTACATAAGTCCCACATGCACGCTGCCTTCTAAGAAGATTGGGTTGTAGCGGTATTCGGCAAATGGGCGCCATTGCTTGTCGAGGAAAACGAGCCCTCCTCCTACTTCGGCAATGAAGTTTAGCGGCTTGGCCAGTTTGTAATTCGACTCGGTATAATTGAACCAGTAATTGACACTGCCGCCAGCTAAAACATACGCGCGAACAACAGGATGATAGAAAGGTGCATAGTGCAACTCTAAACCGCCTCCTGTTTCGTGAACTTTATTGAACTGTGGATAGTACAGCGCTTGCAACACCACCGACAAACTTTTGAGCACATAACCTTCGGTTCTTACTCCAAAACCACCACCTTCTGTCTGAAAATTATACGAACCAGTTACACCAACGCCTATCTGAACCTGTGCCATAAGCTGGGTTGATAAAGACATCATTCCGAGGAAAAAAATGAAGATTGGCAGTTTGAACATTGCAAACAAAGGTAGCTGGTGCAGTGGTTTACTAACGTTGAGAATTGTCAGGAATTGTGAGAGTTGGCAGTTAATTCAATCCTTATTCCGAACAATTAAACGCGTGCCTTTATCGAAGTTGATGTAGCTCCACGCCCAGTTGACGAACACGATTAATCTGCTGCGGAAATCAACCAATAGCATGAGGTGAACGAACATCCACGTAAACCAAGCGAGCAAGCCACCAAAACTTATGAACGGAAGGTCTACCACCGCCAAATTGCGGCCAATGGTGGCCATAGTTCCCTTATCTGAATAACGGAATGGTTTCATCGGTTGCTTGCGTGCCAGCGCGTTTAGGTTTTCTGCCAATTGCGAACCTTGCTGCCCTGCAACAGAAGCCAACATGGGGTGTCCGTTCGGGTCTTTTTCGGACTTGATCTGCGCCACATCGCCAATAGAATAGATGCTTTCTTTTTCCAGAACTGCGTTGAACTCGTTTGTCACCACGCGGTTTCCTCCTGCCTTGATAGCATTCAGCCCATCAACAGGAACACCTTTTACACCTGCGGCCCACACCAATGTTCGACTGTTGAATACGTGCCGACTGGTGACTACTTCCTTCCCGTCATAATCTTTCACCTGCGTGTTTAACCACACATTCACGTCCATTTTCTTGAGGAAATTCTCGGTCTTTTCGGATGCCGTCTTGCTCATGTTGGCAAGCAACCTATCGGCTGCTTCTACCAAGTGAATCTGCATTTTTCGGATGTCTAAATCGGGGTAATCCTTCGGGAGAATCTGCTTTTTGAGTTCGGCCAAGGCTCCTGCCAACTCTACGCCTGTTGGTCCTCCACCTACAATTATAAAACTCATCAACGCTTCCTGTTCTTGCAGGTCATTTGTGTTGAGGGCTTTCTCAAAGTTGCGGAGAATGCGACTTCTGAGGTCGAGCGATTCTACCAAATTCTTCATCGGAAAGCTGTGCTTTTGCACATTCTCCATTCCGAAGAAATTGGAATCTGCCCCCGTTGCCATCACCAATATGTCGTAACTGATGGTACCAATGCTGGTCTCTAGCGTTTTGGTGGCTTCGTTTACGTTGCGCACTTCCGCCATGCGGAAATGAAAGCGTTGCTTCCCTTTAAATATCTTGCGCAGCGGATAGGCAATGGAATCAGGCTCCAATCCCGAACTAGCCACCTGATACATGAGTGGCTGAAAGGTGTGGTAATTGTTCTTGTCGATAAGAACGGTTTGGTACAGATTACTATCTAACCCCTTGGCCAATTTTAGGCCAGCAAAGCCACCTCCAATAATCACTACCCGTGGGAGGTCTAGCACGGGAATGTTTAGTTCATTTCCCATGGGGCAAAGGTGCATGATTGCTGGCTGATTAGAAAGGAAAAATAGAGGTTTTCTAACCTACCTTCCGTTCCGGACAAAGAGCAATTCCAATGTTCTTGTACGAGATTGAAAGATAGCTAGGGTAATGAGTTGACATATCAGTGCATTCTGAGTGACCTACGTCATACTTACCTCAATGTACCCCCACTAGCTTTGCGCAAAATTCAAGTACTATGCGCCATTTTTCGCTTTCCATATCGCTCGGTTTTATTGTCGCGCTCCTATTCACATCTTCGTGTCAAACCACTGGCCAAAATGCCATTGAGACATTAGAGCCAGCCGCTTTTCAAACACAGATAACCGAAACGGTCAATGCGCAGGTTTTGGACGTGAGAACACCTGCCGAATTTGCGAAGAGTTTTATTGCTGGCGCTCAGAATATTGATTGGAACAACAGCGATTTTGAGAAGCAATTGGCACCCATTTCTAAAGATGAACCTGTGTTTGTTTACTGCCTTTCGGGCGGAAGAAGCGGTAGCGCTTCCAAACGCTTGCAGAAGCTTGGTTACAGCAAAATTTACGACCTCAAAGGCGGCATTCTTGCTTGGGGGAATAAGAACCTCCCTGTTGTAACTCCCAAAGGCGCAACCCAACAAGGAATGAACTTGGAGCAGTATGAATCGGAGCTGGTAGCGGATGTGCCCGTATTGGTCGATTTTTATGCTCCGTGGTGTGCGCCATGCAAGAAAATGACACCTATGATAGAATCGCTTTCTGCTTCAAAATCAGGACAATTCAAATTGGTGAAGCTGAATGCTGACGACAATAAAGCGCTGATGAAGGCATTGGATGTCAACGAAATTCCAACGCTGCTCATTTACAAGAACGGAGAAATTACCTGGCAACACGTTGGACTTGTTGACGAAGCCACGCTTTTGACGGAGTTAGGGTTGTAAATGTGTTTTGGGTTTAACTCACCCCCCAGCCCCCTCTCTTGCAAGAGAGTGGGTGGCGAGCGTAGCAAGACTGGGGTGAGTTAGCCTAAGAGCTGAGTTGAATTCTAATCCGTCTTTAACCGCATAATAGCCACATGAAACGGCATCACTTTTACAAAGTCGTGCTCCCACTCTGCTTCAAATCCTGAATTTCGAAGCATTGTGGCTGTGTTTCTGGTAAGATTGCAGCCTTCTGCAATATGTTTCCACGCTGGATTTAAGATACTGTGCACCGCTTTGCGAGGTTGGGATTGTGCATGCACATGCTCTAAAATGATGAGTTTTCCATCTGGTTTCAACCATTTTTTAAAGCTTGAAACTGCCAATTGCGGGTCTGGAACGGTGCACAGCACAAGCGTGCAGACAATGGCATCAAAACCACCTTCAGGAACGTGCTTCTCCAACGCTTCACTACCCACTCCAGCCAGCACCAATTCAATAGTTGCCTGCACTGGCTCCATCTTCAATCGCTCGGCTGCATAGCGCAGCATGTGTTCGGATGGTTCGCTGGCAATTACGCGGCAACCTTTGGGATAGAGCTTGAAGTTGATGCCCGTTCCAGAACCGACTTCCAGTATGTTTCCGTGCAAAGGTTCTAGTAATTGCTTACGATATCGTCCAAGCACTTTCTGCTCCATGCTTTCCATAAACGGGTCGTAA
>JAIOYO010000003.1 GCA_021741075.1 Flavobacteriales bacterium
ACTCATTACAAGCATCGGAGCAGCAGTCTGTAGTGGTACCTCCAGCACCTCCGTTTCCACCTGCTCCACCTGTTTGTCCGTTTACTGAAATATTACCGGCAACAGTGAGGTAACCGCTTGCATACAATGCAACCAATCCACCACCAGCACCGCCTGCAGCACCAACCGCTCCATTAGACGCACTTTTACCACCTCCTCCAGCACCAGCACCGCCAGAACCTAAGGCAATATCGGTACCTGCTGCAGTACCATAAGCCGTCCCCAACGCACCACCAGCACCACCTGTTCCTGCCGAAGCACTTGAGCATGTAGAAATGCTCATTCCAGAAAAGTTACCAGCATTATACGCTGCACCGTTTCCGCCCAAACCGCCTGAAGCAGCCACGCCTCCATAAGAACCTCCACCAGCTCCACCAGCTCCACCAGCTCCACCAACAAAACCATAAGTGTCGCCAAAATTTTCACATGCTTGTTTTGGCCCCATGCCTAATGTTCCTGCAACGCCAGACAAACCTGACCCAGGGCCTGCACCTGCCGCACCAGCTGCTCCACCATTCACACTTATCACGAGGCAGTTGTCTTTGTCAATACAACCAGTTAATCCACCAACATTGCTTCCTGCGGAAGCTCCAGCGCCACCAGAACCACCAAGATACCCTGCAGCATCTCCGATGATATCTCCAATAACCTCGATATTGGTAGCATTGATAGTTAGCTCGCCACAGCCGCCTGTAGAATAAGGCGTAACTGTAACAATAACGCCAGGTTCCACTCTAAAAAGTCCCGTGACATTATAAACGCCCGAAAGGGAAGTGTTGGCTGAAATAATCAAATCTCCAGTAATAGGAGTAGTTCCGCATTGTGCGCTAACTCTACTAATATTACCAGTAATAAGAAGGATGAAGAACGCGAAGAGATAAATTTTTCTCATGGATTGAAATAAAACTCCTTTTAAAAGAGTTGTGACACGAAAGGCAAAGCTATAATTTTTAGAAAGATGTTTCACCTCAATTACTTTCGGCTAAACGTGTTGAAAACCATATGATTTTCGACACACTAAGTATCAATGAGCTCTTAACGATTCCTAAATTTGCCGCTGTATGAACTATTTAGACGAATTGAATGAAGAGCAGCGCAGAGCTGTAGAGCAGATTGAAGGCCCTGTAATGATTATTGCTGGGGCTGGCTCGGGAAAAACGAGGGTTCTCACCTATCGAGTAGCGCATCTTATCAATAATGGAGTTGACCCGTTCAATATTCTGGCACTGACCTTTACAAACAAGGCTGCAAAGGAAATGCGTTCTAGGATTGAAGGTATGGTTGGCCGCGAAGCTCGAAACATTTGGATGGGCACCTTCCACTCGGTGTTTGCCAAGATTCTGAGATTTGAAAGTGAACGCATAGGCTATCCTTCCAACTTCACGATTTATGACACGGCAGATTCGAAAAACCTTATTAAGGCCATCTTAAAAGAGGAGGGCTTGGATGACAAAACCTATAAACCCGGACTTGTTCTAAATAGAATTTCAGCAGCCAAAACGAATCTCATTTCAGCAAACGAATATCTTCGAAATGACGAACTCATTACAGAAGATCGAATGAGCGCCAAACCCAAAATGGGAATGGTTTACAAGAAGTATTCCGACCGCCTTTTTAAATCTGGCGCGATGGATTTTGACGATTTGTTGTATTGGACAAACGTGGTTTTGCGCGATTTTCCTGATGTACTAAACAAGTATCAGAATCGATTCAAGTGTATTATGGTGGATGAGTATCAGGATACCAACTACTCTCAATACCTTATTGTAAAAAGACTAGCTGCCAAGTTTGAAAACATCTGCGTGGTGGGAGATGATGCTCAATCCATCTACGCATTCCGTGGTGCAAATATTGAGAACATCCTCAATTTCAAAAAGGATTATCCTGACGTTAAAACCTTTAAACTGGAGCAGAATTACCGTTCTACCAAGCATATAGTAGCAGCTGCCAACCATGTAATTGAACATAATCAGGATCGGCTAAAAAAGACTGTTTGGACAAGTAATGATGATGGCGAAAAGATTCCGGTAATTAGAAACTTAACCGACAACGAAGAAGGAATGTCCGTTGCGCGTTCCATCTTTGAAACAAAGATGAATGAGCAAATAACCGAAAAGGATTTCGCTATTCTGTACCGAACAAACGCCCAGTCTCGTTCCATTGAAGAGGCTTTGAGAAAGATGAACCTTCCGTACCGTATTTATGGGGGACAAAGTTTCTACCAGCGTAAAGAAGTAAAGGATTTGGTGGCGTATTTCAGAATGGCTATCAATCCGCAAGATGAAGAAGCTCTCAAACGGATTATTAACTATCCGGCAAGAGGAATCGGGAAAACAACCATTGATAAGATAATTGTATTGGGAAATGACTGGGGCAAGGATCTCTGGTCAATCATTAGCGACCCACTCGTTCTAAATTCTCAATTCAATGCAGGAACAGCAAGCAAACTAGAAGGCTTCGTTAACATGATTCGCAGCTTTCAGGTTGCATTACCAAAATCTGACGCTTATGAATTAGGGTCCACCATAGCTTCATCTTCAGGGCTTTTGCGTGATTTGCATGCCGACAAATCTCCTGAGGGTGTGAGTAGATATGAGAACATTCAAGAGCTTTTAAATGGATTGAAGGAATTTGTGGAAGATGTCCCCTCTGAAGACGAGATTGTGACTGAACCCGAACCAAAAACACTCGACCGGTTTACCGCTGACATTGCCTTGCTAACTGACGCAGACAAAGACAACGACCCAGAAAACAAGAATAAGGTTTCTTTGATGACCATTCATGCATCTAAAGGATTGGAATTCCCTTATGTCTATATTGTAGGCTTAGAAGAAAATCTTTTCCCTTCTCAACTTTCTCTTAGTTCGAGAACTGATTTGGAAGAAGAAAGACGATTGTTTTATGTCGCTCTGACTCGAGCTGAGAAAAAAGTGAACTTAAGTTATGCTGTAAGCCGATTTAGATGGGGTAATTTGGTGCACAGTGAACCAAGCCGATTTATCGAAGAAATTCCAGAAAAACATTTAGACCTAACCTACTCAAAACCAACCTCCAATAATAATTCCGTACCTTCGTCATCTTGGGCAAGAAAAGCCCAACTCAATAATTCAACTAGCAAATCGGGAAACGTGACACGAGTAGACTTAAGATCCAGAAATCTCACTAAGTATGATGATAGCCGCGAGCCAGGGGAACTGGATACGGGAGATGGCACAAGTGATCATCTTTCTCGCATGACTATTGGCACCGAAGTTATTCATGATAAATTCGGAAAAGGTGAAATCGTGGCTATGGACGGAGATGCTCCAAACATCAAAGCAACCGTAACTTTTCAGGGAGCTGGCAACAAGCAGTTACTCCTGAAATTTGCCAAGCTTAGAATTGTAGGTAAGGCAAAACAATAAACTACATCCTCAATGGATGAGTTCCTAACCGAGGAATCGGTAATACTCAAACAAAAGAACAAGCCGAGTTGGTTTTTAATAGTAGGATCAGCCCTTCTATTCGCGTCATCGTACCTACTACTTTTCATCTTATACGACCTTGCCACAGCTGTTACCGCTGCACATTTCAATCTAAAACCAATTCTGTTTTTCGACCTAATTGCATTCGATAATAACGATGCTTGGTATCCTCGTTGCGTAAAAATCACGTTTACGATTGGAGCAATCGTAATGTCCATAACTAGTATTGGTTTTTACCTCCTTTATTTAACTCTGAAGAAAACTTCCCTTGCATTGAGGCTCACGTTTATTTGGCTGAGTCTTGTATCCTTCATCATTTTGGCCCAACGCCTATTTGGAATTCTCTTTGCCAGAAACTTCCAATTCAGAGATTTAGACTCCAAAGGAATGGAGCTAGCAATATTTACAGCCTATGATTATTGGAAAAAGGGTGCTGAAACTGGACTGGCTATCATTGGTATTCTGATTTGTTTAGCCACTTCCGTTCTATTTTCGAAGCCTTTTCTTCAAACTGCCAGTTCCATCTATCAAATCGATACTCCAGAATACAGAAAGAAATTCGTTATCTATTATATCGTTGCTCCCGCATTGATTGGTGCCGGATTGATTACACTTTTCACGTTTCCCAAGAACCTCATTCCAAACTTTTTGTTTTTTGGATGTTTTGCAATAAGCACAATTAGCATTGGACTGTTTTCAATGCGTTCTAGTCTTTTGATTAGGAAACAACCTGAAACGAAAAGTAATTGGCCGCTCGTTGCAGCAGCCTTATTCCTAATCATCGTTGTGTTAATTCGTACTATCCTGAACAATGGAATTCCAATTCCTGACACTGGAGTTGGACACTTACTATTCTGATTATATTTTCAGTGTGTACTGCAAAGTAAAATTGCGAGGTGCTTCCATAATTCCTGGTCTGACCGAATAAAACTCGTTTAAGAAGTTTTTAGCTATAAAGCCAACCGATGAGCGCTTCGAAATATTGAAAAGCAATCGTGCATCCATTCGCCATACTCCTTTGGTATTTAACTCTCGGTACTCCGAAAAGCCAGGTAAGAATGCTTCAAATTCTGCATCAATGCGATTCATGTAACTGTTGTATTCAACGGCATAACCCAGCGTAAATTTCCAGAAATCCATTTCGATATCTGCCTTAAACGTATTGGCAATTCTGTACTTCAAAATACTTGACGTGGCCGTTAACGAGTCGCTGTTGCTAATACTGTTGAAGAAATTTTGAATGTAAACTTGTACGTTTTCCTGCGATGTATCAGCCTGAAGATCTGCAGGATAATTGAACGTATATCCTAAGAAAACGCGTACAGGAATTGGCCCGAGATTGCCATCTCCTGTGAGACCAAATTCAACGCCAGCGACCCTTGCTTTACTTACATTAAACGGTTTGAACCCGAGAATTGGATCTTGGTCTCCAACGGTGTAGATTCCGAATTGATATTCTACCATATCTCTAAATTCCATCCAGAAAAGGGCAAAGTCGAAGTAAGCCTGCCATCCCGAAATACGAAATCCTTGCTTGAGACCAAGTTCTGCCGACCATCCGTATTCAGACTTTAAATTATCATTCGGAAGAATCTTCAATGGTCCAAGACTGGCGTCAATAAACTTTTCTCCTATACTCGGAAATCTGAAAGACTGGCCAAACGAAGCACGAATGTTGGTTTTTTTAGCAACTTTGAAATTAGCGCCAGCTCTAAATATTGGATTACTCGTTTCCTTTTGAAGAGTAACCACTTCGTTCCACTCATTTCTGATTCCAAAAAGTAGTGTGATTTTATCTATAAAGCTCTTTTCAACTTGAGCATATACAGATGGATTGTGAGTAATGATATTGCCTGCTTCTGGATAGAGAGAACTAAAACTCCATACATATTGATACTGTACTCCCGCCGTTAATCTGAAATTATACTTAAACTCGTTTTGATAGCGCCAATCAAAAAACATAACGTTAGAAGCAGATGGGTCTTCCCAACTATCATTTCTTCTTTCAACACGATAATATCTACTCTTCATCGAGAAAATACCAACCTTCCCAGCAGAATATTGCAACCAAGGATCTACGTTCACGAATGTATATTTGTCAGTTGAAGAAGTTCCAGCTAAAGGCTTGTATGCACCATCGGTATTGTTTGCCCAGAGCACAAACCTTCCCGATTGCTGGTACTGTCCGGTTCCGTTTAGCCCGTAACTAAGTCCTTTGAGCTTTTTACTTTGAACTCTCGTCTTGAAATTTAATCGAAAAGCTTGACGATGTCCTCGTTCTAAATACGTTAGATCCGAACTTCCATGTGCACCAACCACCAGGTCAACATTCTTTATTTTTCTTCGATGGGAGAAGAACACTCCAGTAAAAACAGGACTGTACGTCTTATCCCACCATCTTGCCTCTTTCACACCTGGGTTACCATAAATACCCTGATAAATCCGAAAAGTAGTTTCTGGTTTTTCTGATGCCCAACCAGTTCTCACATGAATTACTCCATTCATCGCACCAGAACCATAAAGAACACTTGACGAGCCTTTTACAACTTCAATCTGCTCCATCGTTTCCATTGGAATGGCGCTCCACTGAATATCTTTCAAATCTCCGGTAAGATGGGGAACATCATCTATTACCAACTGAACCCTACTACCTACACCATAGCTGTATCCTCCTCCGCCACGAATGGAGGCTTGTCCATCAAGGATGGTAACCCCAGGCACTTTACCAACTGCCGCCTTTAAATCTGGTGCTGCAATGTTTTCTACTAGGTATTCTTTTACAACATCAACGCTTACCATCTCTTCGCTAACACTCCTAGAAAACTGACTACCAGTTACCACCACCAAATCAAGCGTGGTACTCTCAGTAGAAAGCTTAGCGTTGAATTCAATCGTTTCATTCTCTTTAAGTGTGAACGATTTCGTTATAGTTTGATAACCAATAAACTTATAAGTAATTAAATGTTCGCCTGGTTTAAGTTTAAGAAGATAAATACCATCAATATCAGACGATGCACCAACGCTTTCCTGATTAAAGATATTCACACCGATTAAGGTTTCTCCGGTAGATTTATCCGTAACTTTTCCCTTCAGCGTCTGTGCTATCAGCTGGTTTTGCAATAGCAGAAGAAAAATACCGAACACAAACGCTGTCAACCTCATTCTTATAGAGTTTTAGTGCCGCGAATTTAGATATACCCAATAACGTAGTACTTGACTTATTCGGTTATTTATGAAATAAATCTTGTTAAAACTATTGCAATTTGCGCCTCTTAAGAACAAAGACTCTGATGAGTGCCGTTTGAAAAAAAATGTAGTTTTGCACGCATCCAAAAAATTGACCATTTAAGCACAACATAACTGATGAATAATCTTGGCAAGAACATAGGCGATTTCATATTCCCTTCTCTACTTATTATTGGCGGACTCCTTATTCTGTTTTACTCGGTTTTTGGAGGACAAAATGGATTTTGGATATTAGGTGGGTCACTAATCCTTATTGTTGGACTATTCTCTGTAGCCATGAAACTAGGCTTGCTGAGTAGCGTTCTTCAGAAGGTAATGTTTTTTGTATTTCTCCCGATGGTTTTTGTTACGGCTTACTTCGCATACCGTTCTATTCAAGCTCCTATAGAATTCAACATTGAGAAAAACAAACGATATGCTAGAGTTGAATCCAAATTAAAAACCATTAGAGATTGGCAATTGGCTTACAAATCAGTTTATAGAGTTTACGCTTCAGATTTTGACACCCTCATCAATTTCGTAAACACCGATTCTTTTCCTGTTGTAAAAGCACTAGGAACTGTCCCTGATTCGTTGACAGAACAACAGGCAATTGACCTTGGGTTGGTTACTAGAGACACCATGCATGTTAGCGTTCGAGATTCACTTTTCAAATCTGACGGTGATATTAACCTTGTAAGATATATTCCGCCAAAAAACACGCAACTGTTTAAAATGGAAAGCGGGCTTATAGAAAAAGGTCAGGTAATGGTTCCAGTTTTTGAAGTAGTTGCATTGAACTCATACATCTTCGAAGGAATTGAACCTGAATATTACGATCCACAAGGCGATTTGCGCGTTGGATCAATGACAGAGCCCTCAACCAGTGGAAACTGGGAATAAGGTTTTGCCGTCTCCACTTTTTAAAGAAAAAATTCATCTGAAGGCCGACAATGAGCAGGAAACTGTTCAAAGTGGCCTTCTTTCTTTCGTTGACATTTCTCGATTTGAAATTCAAATCTTAAAGCGAAATAAGGCTTTTAAAGTCATTGAATTTATCAATTTACAATTCCCGCTCTCAACTGAAAACGGAGTTTGGAGTAATCGAATAAACGAAATATTAGAGTCGTCTATTTTTAAAAATCACGTTGAAGGAACTGAAGTCATCTATTCCGTTTCCGAACATAACGTTGCGCTTGTACCATCATCTCTTTACGCAGACCAAGAAGCCATTAATAATTTCGAGTTTCTTTTTGGAGATTCGAAAAGCCTACTTGTTCTGAATCAAAAGCTTATCAATTCAGATACTACAGGTATTTTCTGTGTTCCAGTGGCACTTTCCGAATTATCGTCCAAACCAATTCAATCTTCCTACTTCAACTGGCTAGACGGTTTAGCAGATTCATCAAAAGCTAAAGCTCATCTTGTAGTGTTAGAAAAAGAATTTGCACTAGCCATATTCAAAGAAGGCAAACTCGTCCTGTCTAATTGGTTCAATTTCGAAAGCCCCGCAGATGTTCTTTATTACCTGATGGCTTCATTAGAGACGCTCAAAATCCTCCATTCGGAGGTGGAAGTTGTGTTAGGTGGTGCAATTGATAAGGGAGACGAAGTACATTCGGGTATAGGCAAGTTCATTTCCAAATTATCGTTTGCTAAACGTCCGAAAAATCTAACGTATAGCTATTCGTTCAAGGATGTTTCGGAACACCGTTATCCATTCATATTTGCAGCAGCATGCGCATAATAAGCGGATTACATAAAGGACGCTCTATTCGTCCGCCAAAGAATCTTCCTGTTCGTCCAACAACCGATATGGCCAAGGAAGGTCTTTTCAATATTTTGAACAATCTTGTTGAATTTGACGCACTAAATGTGCTCGACCTATTTTGTGGGACTGGCAACATCAGTTTCGAATTTATTAGCCGAGGTGCATTATCAGTAACAAGTGTTGATGCAAACTCGCGATGTGCAGGATTTGTAAAATCCACCTTTGACGAATTGAAATACGCCAGCGGTTCAGTTATTAAAGCTGACGCACTACGCTTTGTAGAATCGTCCAAAAACAAATGGAATATGATTTTTGCCGATCCTCCGTACGAATACGACCAATATCATAAGTTGGTGAATACGATTCTCGATAACGGACTTTTGGCTGAAAATGGAATTTTGATCATGGAGCATCCAGCCGAAGTAGATTTCAGCACCTTTCCTACCAACACCCAGACCCGAAAGTATGGTCGTGTTCATTTCAGCTTCTTCGAACTAGAAGCGTAGAAAATAATCCTTAGTTAATTCCATATAGTCATCTGAATAGTCGTGGCGTTTCGCTGATTTCTCAATAAGAAAATCAGTCTTCCTTGGCTGTCCGTTATCTAGTTTAGTAAAGCAAACCATTAATCGAATTAAAGGATAGTCAGGCTGCGGAAACACATTCACTATTTCCCTAGCAAACAAACCTTCTGCCTTTGCCGATTTGAAAAACACATCAGATTCGGTTTGCGGGAAAATAACTGCAAAACGCCCATCAAATTTTAGTAATTGATTTACGTGCCTGAAGAGGTCAGCAGGATTGAGAGTGACTGTGTGCTTAGCCAAACGAATAGAAACATCTTTCGAAGGCTGCGAATGTGAATAGAAAGGTGGATTACAAGCAATAAAATCATACTGCTTTCCGCAATTAGCAAACTCAGCAACAGACTCATTGTAAACAGTCATGTTTGAGAAAGGCGAACACATCACGTTTCTCGTGGCCTGATCTGCTGCAATTGGATTGATTTCAATCATGTCAACCGAAACCTTCGCTCGCTGAGCAATCATCAATGAAATGATTCCAGTTCCCGTTCCAATGTCCAAAACAGAATCTCCATCTTTTGCTGGTGCCCAAGCTCCAAGCAAAACACCATCCGTCCCGACCTTAAACCCTCCAGCGGAATGGTAAACACGAAACTTCTTAAATTGAAAATACGGTTCAGCCATTCAGATACAAATCGATGAGACCATCTGGCGCCTCGATGTGTACTGATTTAGCTAAGAGGTCAACTTCCTTTACAATGGCTTCTACCCAAGGCACAAGAATGGTAATGCCATTCTGATTAATCTCTAAAATAGGATGTTGCGGGTTTTCGAGCACACCCGAAACCTTGCCAATCAGTCCTTTTTCTTTATCGAAAACTTCATACCCAAGCAATTCTTCGGAAGCATCCTCTTCTGGAATTTCGAAACGATCTCGTTCAAGAAAAATCTCCTTGCCAATCATTCGCTCAGCAGCCTCCAAGGAATCAATACCTTCAATTTTCATTGTAAGCTTATCGTGCGAAGCAAACGAACACTCTTCAACAAAAAAAGGAACCGGCCCACCCTGCAATTGGATGAAGACCGGTTCGTCTTTTTCTAGTGCTGGAACTCCAGCTGAATGCGCATTTACTTTAAAAGCTCCCTTGAGTCCGTGAGACCGAGTAATGGTTCCAAGGACTTTGAGCTTGTACACGCTTATTCTGCTGGTTTCTCTTCTGTAGATGCCTCTACCTCAGGAGCAGCTTCAGCTGTTTCTTCCGTTGCAGCTTCAACTTCTTCAGCAAGTGGAGAGTTCTTAGCTGCAATTTTAGCAGCTAGTGCTTCTTTAGCAGCAGCCTCAGCCTTTAAAGCTTCAGACTTAGCTTTTTCTTTGGCCTTAACGATAGAATCTGCTCCAGTTTGAATCTTTGATGATTTATCGTTCATCCATTTTTCAAACTTAGCATCAGCCTCTTCCTGAGAAAAAGCGCCTTTCTTAACTCCACCTTTAAGGTGTTTTTTGTACAGAACGCCTTTGTAGGAAAGAATCGCCCGACAAGTGTCGGTAGGCTGAGCTCCATTCTCCAACCACGTCAAAGCTCCATCGATATCAAGCTCGATAGTTGCTGGGTTCGTGTTCGGATTGTAAACTCCCAACTTTTCAATGTTCTTCCCATCTCGTGGGGCTCTTGAATCGGCTACTACAATATGGAAAAATGCGTAGCTTTTTCTTCCGTGTCTCTGCAATCTAATTTTAGTTGGCATTTGACTTTATTATTTGTTACAAATTTTGGGGCTGCAAAAATGCGATAATACTTACGAATAAACAAGCGTCTTCTGCAATTGCTTTTCAGATACCTCAAAACAAGTTCAAAATCATCAATTCGCATCACATTCAACAATTCGTTTTCAACTCGTCTAGCCTTCTTACTTATAGGATTAAAAACCGTTTTTCGTCCGAACCAACATTTGTTTCTTGAATTGCATCAATTATGAAAATTCCCCGAAATGAATTGTACTTCTCCATTAATTTTGAGCCATGAAAAATATCATTTCCCTCTTGTTTTTCGTGCTTTTTGCCACAACAATTAAGGCACAACCATTTATACCATTTCCAACTAATGGTGCAATATGGGTAAATACGGAATACACCTACACCTTTAATCCTCCTAACCCTATTCCGCTCTCGGAATTAACGGATGTCGAGTATTACTGCACCACGGGATTGGACACGATTATTCAATCTAACACCTACACCAAAGTGTTTTATTGTGGAGATGCATATAAAGGTGCCATTAGACAAGATAATGGAGTGGTGTATTTTGTACCAAGAGACTACACGAATGAATACTTATTGTACGATTTCGGAGCACAACAAAACCAAATCTTAGAGGACGTGTACGTAGGAAATCATTTTGATGAAACGTTTGTGTTACAAGATTTCACCGTTAATCAAATTAGCACGGAATTAATTGGCGGAGTGAACCGAAGAGTGGTTTATGCTGATAATTACCGTTGGATTGAAGGCATTGGTTGCGAAACAGGTCTATTCATGGAACCTTGGACAAATGTCTCGATGTACGAGAATCGATTGGAATGTATGAGCATTAACGGAATGACTCTGTACCCAACTTTAGGAAATGGAGACTGCTCGTTTGTCGTTGGTCTTGCTTCCGAAAATGAAATTCAATTCTCAGCTTATCCAAATCCAAGTTCTGGCAATACAACGTTGCAATTCCATGCGTTTCAAGCACAGGCTCACATCAATATCTACAATACTCTTGGTCAAAAAACAGAAACCTTTGTTGCTTTGAATACGGACAAGGTTGAACTGACTATGAATGGAATGAGCGGCATTTATACTGTGGAAATTACAACCGAAGACGGCCTAAGAAGCAATTTTAAATTGGTGAAAAATTAACCTTTCACGAATTCCTCAAAGTCTGCGTTGTAAAAAATCATCACCTCTTCGCCTTTGGTGATGTCGCGTGTGGCTGAAAACGTTTGGGTTAAATTTTCTTTGTCTTGTTGACTAACCCTGGCGTTGCAATTTTTATCGTGATTGAAGAAACTTCCTACATCACTCAGACATAAAGCATAATACTCCTCATTCCACGGAAATTCGAGCGTGGCAATCAACTCTGGAAGTTCTTCGTTGTGATGAAGTAGCGTGACATGACTCACGGCAATTATCTCATCTTTCTTGATATCTCGCTTGGCAAAAACACCTTTCCCGTGAACGGGACTTACCTTTATCTCCACACAATCGTTCATGTACCTTTGATTTAGAGCGGCAAGGATAATGAAATCAATTTTGAACAAAGGAATTCACGAAGTGCTGAAACTGACACATCGGTCTGTTTCAGTGACGGATGTGGAGCACGAAACATATCTCAAACGTGCCAACGAAATTCAAACGGAAATCAAGAATTGGCTAGGTAAAACCGAACACGAGAACGTTGGACTAGGCCAGAACTGCAATTCTTCTTGGTATCTAAAAGCCACTGAAAACAAGCGCGCCTCCTACCCTTTCGACTGGTTGTTTACTACACCAGAAATCATCCAAGACATGCTTTCGGATAATTTCGAAGCATTTACAAATCGTAATCAGCTAATTCCGCACGGATTGGATGCCGGTCATAAACGCTACCACGAATGGCTTTTCGGACACCGAAACCCAGCAAATTCAGATTCAGACTTTGAGTTTCTAAAGCGATGCATTGAACGGTGGAATTCGCTCATGCAATCTCAAAAACCAGTTGCGTTCGTCACGGTTGTGCTAAATGAATTTGAGAAACGAAAACGCTGGCGCGATGGTTTTTCCAAGGATTTTTCGCTTCCTAAGAATCAGACCTTGACTGATTTTGATTCTATGATGGACAAACTCCAATCCATTAATCCTAATTGTAAATTCCTGTTCATTGAACAGTTCACTGAACAGAGATTCGAACTTTCAAACCTTCATCAAGATGAACGTTCACTCTGGATAAAGTTCTGCTCGGTTGATGCAAACACAGGAGTTCAATATTTGAATAGTGTAGATGACGAAATCATGAAAACCATTTACGGAGGCTTGCAGCAAGACCAACGTGCGTTCGGTGAAGGAAATCGTACATTCCCGAAAGAATAACGAACCAATCCATTCATGAAAGTTCTTCTTATAACAGGCGCCATTCTAGCCAATGTGCTAACCAATATCGGATTCAAGTATTCCGCCATTTACGACTTAGTTCCAATGAAAAAATGGAGCTATCTCGCCATTGGCCTTGTGTTCGGATTAATCAATTCTGTTCTATTCACCGAATCATTAAAGTTCATTTCGTTACAAGTAGCAAGCACGGTTTTCTTTGCGCTCACAATCGTTGGACTTTATGGCGTATCGGTCTTTTGGTTCAATGAGCCCGTCACCATGCTGCGGCTTGCTGGTGGAGCCGTCATTATCATTGGAGTAATCATGATTTCAATTCCTTAATAATGGATTTAGTCACCATCAAAACTTTCTTCTACGACCACGAAACGATTCTCTACGAACCGACTTTTAAGGCAGAAGAAATCGATTACTTCCTTAAAGACCAGAAAACTGTGGCTATTGATCCATTGGTTTCCAACGCCATTGGCGGCATCAAACTTCAGGTTAGGATAGAAGATGAAGAACGTGCCAGAGCGTTGGTGGCTGAGATTGAAGCCAATAATTCTGGAATCCAATTGGGAGACGTGATTGTGGTGAATGGCGAGAAATACGAAAAGACACTTGAAGAATGTCCATCTTGTGAATCTGAAGATATTTACGTTTACAAGCAATCCTTTTTCGAAAACCTTTTCTATCCGTTTGCAAAGCGCGAACACTATTGCAATAGTTGCAAACTAAAATGGTCTTAGACACTATAAAGTATCGACTACAGAGGTGGACAGTTTAACGCAAGCAGCATTAGGAGCCGCCATCGGTCAGGCAGTTTTAGGAAAACGCATTGAAGGAAAGGCCGCCATCGCAGGTGCGTTGGTTGCGACCATTCCCGACTTGGATGTTTTTCTGCGCGTTTTCTATAGTTCGTACGACATGCTGCGCATTCATCGTGGCATTAGTCATTCGCTGATTTTTGGAGTTTTCGGTGCGTTGCTTTTATCGCTGATTCTTCAGCGGGCAAAGCGTTTTAGCCAAATCTCAATGCTACGACTTTGGTGGTTCAACGCATTGTGTTTGGTCACACATTCATTACTTGATTTCTGCACTTCATACGGAACGCAGTTATTCTTGCCTTTTTCTGATGCGCGACTTGGTTTGGACATCGTGAATGTGGTTGACCCCGTTTACACCGTTCCATTACTATTGGGAACACTTGGCGGCCTTTTTATTCCACGCTTAAAACCAACTATGTTCCGATGGAATGGTCTTGGATTGATTGTGAGTTCAGCTTACCTCCTAATCACATTTACGGTGAAGATTAACTTAAACCAAAAACTGGAATCCGACCTTTCTAAGGGTGATATCAAGTGGCATAATCTCCTCACAATGCCTGTTGGAATAGCAAGCATAAACTGGTACGGGCTTGCCACCGCGGATGATGGCATTTACATGAAGAAATATTCGCTTTTCTCTGAATCAGAACAACCGTTTCAATTCTTCCCACAGAACGATTTGCTACTTAATAAACTGGAATCAGAAGTGGCCTCAACCATGCGCTGGTTTGCAAAAGGATTTTACACTGCAGAAGCCGCTAGCGATACCATACGCATCTACAATATGCAAGTAGATATGCGCGGAATGACGCTCGACCGCAATCCACCGGCACCAACCAAAGGTTACTTTGAATTCGTTCCAAATGCTGACGGTGGATACGATTACGGTTATGGAAATATGAAGTAATCTTTCGTGGCTAAAACCGAATCTCATATCGTACCAGTTCTTCCAGAAAAGATTAGACTTTCCGATTATGCTGGAGGCATTTTCAGAACAATTCCATCTCGCAAGGGAATGAAAAAGGCCATTGATAAAGGATGGGTTCGTGTTAATGGGAAACTTGCCTCAACGGGCGATTATCTAAGTGGAGGAGAAACGATTGAATTAGCATTTGAAGAAACGGTGAAAAGACCCGTTGTTGAACTAAAAATTGAGGTTCTTTTTGAGGATGAATTTCTGGCCGTGGTGAACAAACCAGCTGGTATTGAGGTAAGTGGAAACCGAAAATGGACTTTGGAGAATACACTCTCAATTAACCTCAAACCAAGCTCCGAATCGGATGCATTGAAGTATCCTGAACCCATTCACCGTTTGGATTATCCTACAAGTGGAGCCCTGCTAGTTGGTAAAACGAACACAGCGGTGACTGAACTCAATCGTATGTTCTCAGATCGCGCAATAGCCAAATCTTACATTGCAATTACCATTGGCGAAATGTCAGATTCAGGAATTCTTCGATCTGAGATTGACGGAAAAGCCTCCGAATCTGAATTCAAATTGCTGCAATCGGTTCAATCTGAGCGATTCGGGCATCTCAACTTGGTTGAACTAAATCCAAATACCGGAAGGCGTCATCAACTGCGCAAACACATGGCAGAGATTGGTAATCCCATCTTGGGCGACCGAGATTATGGTTTAGAAGGCCTGATATTAGCAGGAAAAGGACTTTATCTTCATTCGGTTTCCCTTTCGTTTGTTCATCCTTTTACGAAGGAAGAATTAACCATTGAAGCACCGTTACCGAAAAAGTTCATGAAGATATTCCCGTAGCGAGCGGCAATCCTACCTTTGTCAACGTGGAAGAAGGACAGCAAACACGTATCAATAAATACCTGAGCGAAGCGGGTTACTGCTCGCGCAGAGCGGCAGATAAACTCATTGAAGATGGTCGGGTGACCATTAACGGCAAAAAGCCTGAAATGGGAACGAAAATCTCCGCTGGAGATGAAGTTCGCGTGGATGGAAAACTCATTTCCGAACCGACCGAAAAGCCCGTTTACATTGCTTTCAACAAACCAGAAGGGATTGTCTGCACTACTGATGTTGGCGTTGAGCCTGACAACATTATTGATTTCATCAATTATCCAACTCGTATTTTCCCAATTGGGAGATTGGACAAGATGAGTGAAGGGTTGATTTTTCTTACCAATGATGGTGATATTGTGAACAAGATTCTTCGCTCGCGCAATAATCACGGAAAGGAATACTTGGTAAACGTAAACAAGGCAATCACGAAGGAATTTTTGCAGCAAATGAGCGAGGGCGTTCCAATCCTGGATACAGTAACGAAGGAGTGCGAAGTGGAACAAATCACCAAATTCCGCTTCCGAATTGTGCTTACACAAGGTCTGAATAGGCAAATTCGCAGAATGTGCGAACACCTCGGTTATCGGGTTGTAAACCTAAAGCGCACGCGTATTATGAACGTAAAACTGGATGTACCTGTTGGCGAATGGCGCCACCTGACAAATGAGGAATTGGCAGAGATAAATCGTTTGGTAGCCGACTCAACAAAAACGAACGACAACACATGATGCAGGTCACTTTGCGTTCAACGTCTCAAGATATCTTCGTTGCGGCTTTATTACAATGACCAAGAAAATCTCCATAATCGGTAGCGGTTTCGCTGGATTGGCAGCAGCAGCAAGCTGTGCGCAAAACGGTCATGAAGTGACCATATTTGAAAAAAATCACACGATTGGAGGTAGAGCAAGACAATTCACAGCCGAAGGATTTATGTTCGACATGGGGCCGAGCTGGTATTGGATGCCCGAAGTGTTTGAGAATTTCTACCAGCGCTTCGGTCACACCGCTTCCGATTTCTATCAATTGGACAGACTTTCACCTTCGTACCGTGTCTATTTTGGGAAAGATGATTTTGTAGATATTCCATCAAAGCTTGATGAAATCTATAAACTGGTCGAGTCGATTGAAAAAGGAGCCGCCAATCAACTTCGTGCGTTTTTAAAAGAGGCCGAATACAAATACAACGTGGGCATGAAGGAATTCGTGTTCAAACCGGGATTATCAATCACAGAATTTCTAGATTTTAGATTGATGACAAGCGCCTTTCGATTGAACATGTTTCAATCCATTAGTAAGCACATCCGACAACATTTCAAGAACCCGAAACTCATTCAAATTCTCGAATTTCCGGTATTGTTCCTTGGTGCCAAACCAAGCGAAACGCCTGCGATGTATTCGATGATGAATTATGCCGATTGGAGCCTAGGAACGTGGTATCCGCAAGGCGGAATGTTTAAGATTATGGAAGCAATGGAAACCATTTGCAAAGAGCAAGGCGTTAAGATTGAAACGAATGCAAATGTGAAGCAAATTCTCGCGCAGGGAAATCGCGCAAGCGGAATCAGCATCAATCAAAAAGAAATAAACTCAGATTTTATTATTGGAACGGCTGATTATCATCACGTTGAACAAGAATTGTTGTCAAAGGAATTCCGGAATTACGATGAGAAGTACTGGGACAGTCGCCAACTTTCTCCTTCGTGCATGCTTTTTTATGTGGGTGTGAAAAAGAAGGTTGCCAATCTACTTCACCATACACTGTTTTTTGATACAGATTTTAACAAGCATTTGGGAGAGATTTACGACACAAAAGAATGGCCAAGCAATCCGCTTTTCTATGTTTGCGCTCCATCAAAAACAGACGATTCGGTGGCTCCAGAAGGCTACGAAAATCTGTTCATTCTCATTCCGGTTGCCGTTGATTTGAAAGACGAGGAAAGTACAAGAAAGCATTATTTCGATTTGGTAATGGAACGCATGGAACATATCACGGGCGAAAGCATTAGGGAACACGTGATTTATAACCGAAGTTATGCTCATCGAGATTACAAGATTGACTACAACGGCTATAAGGGAAATGCCTTCGGACTAGCAAACACACTACAACAAACGGCAATTTTGAAGCCTTCCATGCGTAACAAACGTTTGAAAAACCTTTTCTTTGCCGGACAGTTGACCACTCCTGGCCCAGGCGTGCCACCATCTTTGATCTCCGGTCAGGTAGTTGCAGCACAAATCGAAAAGGAATTAGGTCAAAAGCGTTAAATAAGTTGAGTTTAAAGCAGCCCCAAAAAGTTCTTTTTGACCGTGCATCTTACAGATGTAGTCGGGTTATTACGAATGCTTACAGCACTTCCTTTTCTCTTGCTATTAAGTTTCTCCACAAGGATTTTATCAATCCAATACACGGTATTTATGGTTTTGTGAGATTGTCTGATGAAATAGTTGACAGCTTCCATGAATTTCCGAAGCAGGAACTTTTGGCGCGTTTCAAACAAGAAACGTATCAGGCTATTGATGAGAAAATTTCGCTCAACCCCATTCTGAACAGTTTTCAATTTGTGGTAAACGAATTCGGAATTGAGCGTGCATTGATTGATAAGTTTCTTGCAAGCATGGAAATGGATTTACGCAAGGCAGAATATACGCAAGAGAAATATGAGGAGTACATTCTCGGTTCGGCAGAAGTTGTTGGATTGATGTGTTTGAAAGTTTTTACCGAGGGAAATCAGGAAATGTATGACGCACTCACACCTTCTGCAATGAAGTTGGGTTCGGCCTTTCAAAAGATAAATTTCCTTCGGGATTTGAAAGACGATTACAATGAATTGGGCCGTTCATATTTCCCAGGAATTGATGTTTCTAAACTAGATGAAGAAACAAAACATGCCATCGAAGCTGACATTAAAGCTGATTTTGAAGCAGGATATGAGGGAGTTCTGAAACTCCCAAAAAAGGCTCGTTTCGGTGTTTATCTCGCCTACGTTTATTACACGGCACTTTTCACGAAGATATCTAACGTGCCATCTGCAAGAATTTTGGAAGAGCGTATTAGTATTTCTAATCCAAGAAAGGCATCGTTGTTGTTCGGTTCTTACGTTCGACACAGTTTCAATTTGATCTGACATCATGAGAGCATTGCTCGCATTTTTCATTCTCTGGTCAACGACAGTTGTTGCTCAGGATCAGTTGCTGGCTAGCGTTCGTCAAAACATTGGTGATGTTTTTAAATCCGATACCATTTGCAAGAAAATGCACGCTGCATTTGAAAAAACTGACATTTCAAAAAGCAATCTACTTCTTGGCTATAAAGGAGCTGTTGAACTTGGAATGGCGCGCCACGACCCAAATGTTTTCAAGAAAATGGGCTATTTCAACGATGGGAAAGAGAAATTGGAAAAATCTATTGAGAAAGACCCAGCCAATATTGAACTACGATTTCTTCGTTTGACTATTCAAACACACATGCCAGCCTTTTTAGGCTATGGGGAAAACAAGGAAAATGATAAAGCTTTTGTTCTTGCCAACTTGGAAAAAGCACCAAGCGAAGATTTTAAAAAGCGTGTTCGAGGGTTCATCAAGCATGCAGAGGCAGAAGGGAAACTTTGATGAAGTTGAACAGAGACAAGTTGATAATAGATAAAGTTAGAGGACTCGAAATCCTTGTCTCTTTATCTTTCTATCTCTTGTAATTTTAAATAATCTAAATTCCTCTGCTTTGCAGATTCTGGTAAATATAGCTTGGGTGGTTGCCGCCTTCTGGTTCATGGAATTCATGGCGTGGTTTGCACACAAATATGTGATGCACACCTTTGCTTGGTCTATACATCGCGACCATCATCAACCAAACGATGGTTTCTTCCAAAAAAACGACATGTTTGCCTTAATTTTTGCTATTCCGAGTTGGTTAAACATGATGTTTGGTATTATGGCCGGATGCGATTTTCGTCTTTATATAGGTATTGGTATACTTCTTTATGGCGTGGCTTATGTGTTTACCCACGAAGTTATCATTCACAATCGCTGGGGGATGAAACGCAAAATCAAAAATTGGTATTTGCAGGGATTGGCAAGAGCACATTTTGCACACCACAAACACAAGGAAAAAGAAGATGGTGAGTGCTTCGGAATGCTGATTGTTCCTTTCAAATATTTTAAGACAAGCGGCAAGTGAAATACACCTACTTGCTCATCAACATTTGTTCAATCGCCATTCCATTTGCTTTTTCTTTCGAAAGCAAACTCAAGTTTTACAAAAAATGGAAGGTACTAGTTCCGGCCATCCTCATTCCTGCCATCTTCTTTTTGATTTGGGATAGCATTTTCACTACCCAAGGTGTTTGGGGATTCAATGAGAATTATCTTACAGGAATCAAACTTTTAAATCTTCCGCTTGAGGAAGTGCTTTTCTTTTTATGCATTCCTTATTGTTGCGTGTTCACGTATGAAGTTCTGAATCATTTTATCAAGAAGGATGTGGTGGGCAAATACGCTCGATATGGCACAACCATTCTCACCTATATTTTGGCGGCAATGGTGTTCAATTACCATGAACTAGCCTATACTTTTTACACCGCTCTTTTAACCGCCATCTTCCTGTTAGTTCATTTGGTTTACCTCAAAAAAGCATACTGGAGCCGTTTGGTTTTCGCTTATCTAATCATTCTGATTCCGTTTTTTATCGTGAATGGCATTCTCACTGGAACTGGACTAGAAGAACCAGTTGTTTGGTACAACGATGCAGAAAATCTTGGCATCCGATTGCTGACCATTCCAATTGAAGATTCGATTTATGGATTTCTGTTAATAAGTTCGAATATTTCGCTCTATGAGTGGGGAAAAACGAATAATGAGTAAAGAAAAATGTGGCTGAGAACATTTTTCATTTTCCCTTTTTTACATTTTCTCTTTAGGCGATGAGAATCGGCCTACAAACGTGGGGAACCGATGGTGATTTCTATCCCTTTTTGGCCCTGGCAATTGGGCTAAAACAAGCAGGACACGAAGTTAGCTTAGCCTATACCAGCATAAATGGAAAGGACTACTCAACGCTTAAAGCAACCGAAGGAATTCGGCTAATAAAGGCGAACGGAAACGGGAAGTTTCCTTCAAATGCAAACCCGTATGCCATTACTGCAAAACCGGGTTCTTTTAGAGAGTATTCGAAACTTTTGAAATTGTTTTTCGACCCGTTTACGGATGAAATGTACGCGGCCTCCAAGCAACTGTGTATGGAGAACGAACTAGTGATTGGTCACGCGGTTTGCCACACGCTCTTGACGGCCTGTCAGAAATTCAACTGTCCACGGATTTCACTGGTGCTTACACCATTGGTTATCCGTTCGAAATACGTTTCTCCGATTGGAATTCAATTAGGTGCTTTCATCAATTCGTTTCTGTGGAACATAGGGGGAATGGTAGCTACAAAAAGTTGGTTCCAGCAAGCCAAAAGCATTCGAATAAGCGAAGGTCTTCCACCAGTTAAAAGTCTCCAAAAAGAATTGTTTACTTCTGAATTGTTGACAATTGTGGCAGCGAGCGAATCCTTTCTTTCTCGACCAAAAGATTGGGCCGAGAACATACGCATGACAGGCTTTCTGAACTTACCTTCCACACACTCGCATTGGAAGATCCCAACCGAATTAAGGGAGTTCCTCGATGCAGGTGAACCTCCCGTTTATATGACTTTTGGTTCGTGTATGCAGTTTGACGTTGAAGCATCAACCCAACTTCTCGTTGATGCAGCAAGATGTTCAGGCAAGCGCGCAATCATACAATCAGACTGGAGCAAGCTGATAAAACCAAACGATTCGAATATTTACTGTATCGAGAGTGCACCTCATTCAGAGATTTTTCCACTTTGCTCATTGATTCTCCATCATGGTGGGGCTGGAACTACGCAGGCTGCTTTGCTAGCGGGCAAACCGTGTATTGTTGTGGCTCATGGTTTCGACCAAGTGTACTGGGGTGATCAGCTGAAAAAAAGTGGCGTTTCTGGCAAAACACTCATTCGGAGACATCTCAAATCCGAAACGATTGTACAGGAAATTTTCAGGCTCATAAAATCAGATGCAGGTAAAAAATCTGCATTGATTGGAACTAAAATGAGAATGGAGAATGGTGTTGTAAATGCGGTGAAAGCGATTGAATCATCAATTGCCGAAGCCGGTATCTAAACCAACTCCGTCATTTCCGAAGGTTATAGGATTGTTGTTCTCACGATCTTGGTGAGTTAGGCCATTTTCTAAATTGAGCACGCCACGAGGACAAACCGTGGAACAGATACCGCAACCAACACAGGATGCGCGCACGATATTCTCTCCTCTCTGCGCGTATGACTGAACGTCAATGCCCATTTCGCAGTAGGTGCTGCAATTGCCGCAACTGATGCACTGACCACCATTAGTGGTAATTCTAAAACGGGAAAAATACTTCTGCAACAAGCCCAAATAGGCCGCCATCGGGCAACCAAATCGGCACCAAACTCGTGTCCCTAAAAGTGGGTAAAATCCCACTCCCACCACTCCAGCAAACGCTTGACCGATTAGGAATGCGTAAACCTTAGTTAGCGAATGTGAAAAATCGCCAAAAATGCCTCCAACCAAGCACGAATTCACCCATAAGAGAATAGTTAGTCCAGTGATAAACACGAGCACGGAATGAATCATCCATCGTTCAATCTTCCACGCTTTCATGCTCTTATCTGAAAGTTGTCGGAATGGATCTCCAGCGGTATTTGCCAAGCCTCCGCAGCCACAAACCCAACTGCAATACCAGCGCTTTCCGAAGAAATACGTAAGAATTGGTGTAACAATAAAGGTGAGGACGGCAGAGATTAAAAGCATCCAAATTCCCAGCGAACCACTAGACAAAAGTCCATTAACAGAACTTGGAAACAACAAGTCGTAATCCAACGGCCAGAAATAGCTGAAGTAATATTCGGGCTGGCTCATGCTTTTGAGGAACTGCGGAATGAGGAACGCAAAGCCTAGCTGAAAAAACATGATGGAGCACGTTCTTACTATCTGATAATTGGAATGACGGTATTTGAGGATGACCCTCACACCCATTATCAAAATTGAAATTGTATAAATGAATGAATAGAGAAACCATCTATCTGGAGGATGGTTGAACAGACCCTGACTAATAGGATTGAACAGCAAAACCAGTGGTGCGCCATTCCACATTTCATCCGAGCCCCAATACAAAACCACATAAAATCCTGTTAGAAAAACTCCAAGCGCCCAACCCCACAAACCACGATTGGTTAGACTAGAGGTAAATATGTGATTGTTCTGAACTCCTGAAGGACGATTGAGATAGGTTCGAACAGTGTAAACACTCAACCCAACCACGGAAACAACAAACCCAAGGTAGAAGAATAAAGCGGGGTCCTGCGCTGCCGGACCTAATGCTCCAACGATGGTAAATAGAATAGCCAAGACGAATAAGGCAATGCCAAACTTCTGCATGCCATCCATTCCGGGGGCGTGTGGACTTGCCAACGATATGCTGAATCCATCGCGGCTCATTTTCTCATGGATTTAAACTTCACATCATTCACAAACTTCTTAAAGAACTCAGGATTGAAATTGGCCTTATTCAGGTTTGAAATAACCTCATCAACATGGGTTCTATTTTTCAACCATTCATCACAAACTTGATGTCGTAGGCGAATTCCAAATGCATTGAATCCGACAACTGACTTTGTAGCTGATTCGTACACGATTCGGAGGCATCGAACACCATCTTCAGCCTCCCAATAAAGGCTTTCTTCTCCTTCTTTCAAATGAGCAGAAACGTAACCATAAGTCTGATATTCAATATCCATGAACTTGGCCGAATTGAACCAAATACCAGGGTTGTAATTGGTTGGTTGTCCGCAAATGGTCGCTGCCACCGTTTCTCCCATCATCTTACCTGTGTACCAAACGGATTCAATTGCTCTTCTTTCTTCCCTTGGCATACGCAGTTGCGCACAATCGCCTAAAGCGTAAATGTTGGAGAAATTGGTCTGAAGCTTTTCATTCACCAAAATGCCTTTATCGGTTTCAATCCCTGAATTTTTCAG
Source organism: Flavobacteriales bacterium (assembly GCA_021741075.1). GTDB lineage: Bacteria > Bacteroidota > Bacteroidia > UBA10329 > UBA10329 > UBA10329. Next base: position 23,840 of record JAIOYO010000003.1, read on the forward strand.
GAACGAAATATTGGGATGAACGCCAACCGTCAACCCAACAAATTGACAAGAGATCTCTTCGCCATCGCCAGTAAGAACCGCTCGTGCTATTCCATTTTCGTCCGAAAGAATCTCCTTTAAATCTGTTTTCAAGCGTAAATCAACATGATGCGAACGGATGTGTCGATTGATCATTTCTGATTCTTCTTTTGGAAGAACATCTTCCCAAAAACTCGCTTCGCGAACAAGAAACGTAACTGGAATCTGCCGCGAGCGCAGCATTTCGACCATTTCAATACCAATCAGACCGCCTCCTACCACCACCGCTCGTTCAATTCCTTTTGTATTAGCCTCCATTGATTCGAGGTCTTGATAGTTGTACAAACCTTGAACGCCTTTCAAGTCTTGACCAGGCCAACCGAATTTATTGGATGCTGATCCACTGGCAATGATGAGTTCATCGTAAGTTAAAAGTTCGCCCGAATCGAGGAGAATTGAGTTTAAAATCGGCTCCACCTTGGAAACATAAGCACGCTTAAGTTTGATTCTGTTTTTCTCCCAAAACCAATCTTCGTACGGTTTGGTGTGCTCATATTTCATGTGACCCAGGTAAATGTACATGAGTGCGGTGCGCGAGAAAAAATGGTCGGTCTCAGCAGAAATGACGGTGATGTTATGATCATCGTTTCGCTTGCGAATGTGTCGCGCAGCGGTAATGCCAGCAATACCGTTTCCGATAATGATGATATTTTTCTGAGCTGTCAAAGCAGTTGAAACTCACTTACCACTATACCGTCCTCATCAGCATATAAATACATACCTGGTTTAAAATCAATCCCAGCAAAGCGGACATCTATGTTCTCTTGGCCTTCGTTCCGTTTGATGCTTTTCGTGGGATTGGTATTCAGCGCCTTCACTCCAATTTCCATTTCACTAATCTGCTTCGAATCACGAATACAGCCATAAACCACCATTCCGCGCCAGTTATTTTGAATGGCTAGCGCCACGAGATTATCGCCAACAAGTGCGCAGCGAAATGACCCTCCGCCATCTATTACTAGCACTTTTCCCGATCCATCCTTTTCCAAGGCTGAACGAACTAAAGTATTGTCTTCGAAAACCTTGAGGGTGTACACTTCGCCCTCAAAACAAGCACTGGCACCAAAATCCACAAAAATGGGTTCGGCTACTTGAAGTTTATCTATATGTTTATCGCAAAGATCTGCTGTTGCGTGTTGCATGTTTCCGTGTGATTGGTGAACGGTTGAAACTAGCTAATTTGAAAACCTATGAAGCAAGCGTTCGGAATAATTGTAACAATTGGAATGTTGATAGCATGTGCTGCAAACTCTTTTGCGCAAAAAGATAGCACCTCATTTGTGAACAAGCTTGGAATTGACATCTCATATACAGGACTATCCTACATGGAGAGCTCAGTCTTCGGTTTCCACATCACTTACACCATGAAAAAGCATGCATTGTCATTAGGCCCACACATTGCCTATCACGACTTATTTGAAGGACAAAGCGATTGGGAACGCCATGGTGTTTCGTTCATCTACCAATACTTTCCCATTCGAAGCAACCGGCTTTTTTCGCCTTATCTCTTTTACGATTTGAATTACGGTTTCATTAAATCCCGAAGAGAAGTAGTTGTAACCACCGAAGACGGGCAGAACACCTTTGGCGCCATACGAGAAGTGACGAGCAACACCATTGCACATCACTTCGGAATAGGAACTCGCTGTAATTTCTACAAAGGTTTTTTTCTTCACTTGAGTCTAGGAGGTGGCCCAGCAAGCTTTGGTCAGTCAGTACTCTTACGCTCATTACAATCGGCCTATCCAAACACCAAAGAATCAGAACATCCGTTCAAGAACTACGAAACCGCACTCATGTTCCGAGTTGGAATTGCCTATCAAGTAAGACTAAAGGAGTTGAAAAAAATTGGGCAGCATTGCTGCGATTAACCGTTTTAGACTGGTTGAAATTGGAAATATGTCAATTCCCTTGTCAATAGTAAGTTATTAACACTTCCGTGTTTAAGAGTGGCTTAATTCACTGAATTTCAAGTCAGAAGTTCAATCCAGATCATTTCGGTTTTGTAGTTTTGCCACTTAATGAAGTACCTGATTTATATACTATGCTCAATCGGATTGTCTGCTATGGCGCAGACCAGCGAGGAGCATTACAATAAAGCTCGTTCAAAGGCGAGTATGCAAGATTTTAATGGTGCTTTAAACGAATTGAACAAAGCCATTGAAAAAGACCCTCGGTTCATTAAGGCATTCAATTATCGTGGTTATGTAAAAGACGAGTTGAACAACTACTATGGAGCGTTGCAGGATTACAACATCGCCATCTCTCTCAAAGAAGATTATAGCGATGCATACGCGAATAGAGGTCAGGCCAAACGAAATTTGAATGATTTTAAAGGCTCGTTATCGGATTATACTACAGCTATCACGCTCAATCCGACAGAAAAAGATGCGTACTTGGGACGTGGGCTTACCAGAAAGGAAATGAAAGACTTTGATGGAGCCATCAAAGACTTGGATGCCGCTGCTAGAATTGATCCAGGATATGCACGAACCTACACACTTCGTGGAGAAGTAAAGCTTCTTAAAGGTGATGTAATTGGTGCCTGCGATGACTTGTTGAAAGCTCAAAAGCTTGGGTACATGGTGGCAATGGCCAAATTCAACGATTATTGTGACGACTAACTAACAGTTCGCGTTTTTGTTCCCTTTCATTTGGTGAGATGAGTATTTTTGGCCGCATCTAAAAACCAAAGAATGTTGAGACAATTATTGCTAGCCTTTTTTCTCCTTATTTCAAATCAAATTTTCGCTCAGACTGCGGCCGAATCATTCGCAAAGGGTGTTCAGTTAGCTGACGAAGAAAATTATTCCGATGCACTGACGGAGTTGAACGCTGCCCTCAAAGAAGATAAGGATAACGTCAAATACCTTCTTAAGCGTGGCGATGTGAAATACCTTTCAGGCAAATCCATTCTTGCTATTCAAGATTACAACAAGGTTATTCAGCTAGACGCAAAAAACAGCGAAGCTTACGCTTCTCGAAGTGCCATCTACATTGAATTGAAAGATTACAAATCGGCCATTGAAGATTGTCAGAAAGCGATTGCCATCAACCCGAAAAACGAGATGGCATATATCCGAATGGGTGATGCTCTTATTTCGCAAGAGCCAAAAGATTGGATTGAGGCCATGAAAACATATAACTACGCTATCAATCTAAATCCAAATAACCCAAAAGCACTTCACAATCGCGGACGTGCCAAAAGAGAATTGAAGGATTATTATGGTGCAATTGACGATTTCAACAAGGCCATCTTGCTAGACGCTGAATTCGGTTCTGCATACATGAATCGAGGCATAGCCAAAAGCCTAGTTGGAGACACGCCTGGTGCATGTATAGATTGGTACTTGGCTGGCGAAATGGGCGAAGCAGAGGCTGCCGATTACATCACCACCCGTTGCAAACAATAATTTGAAATGAAATCTGAAGCAGATCTGATAGCAGACGCTGATCTCAAATTTGAAAGTAAGGAGTTTGCTGGTGCCATTAAGGATTACACGAAAGCGCTAAAACTCAATCCCACTAACGCAGACACGTACTACAACCGTGGGCTTGCTAATTTCTTTGGCCAAAACATCAGTGCTGCGCATGAAGATTTTACGGAAGCGCTAAAGCTGAATCCGAATCACGAAGATGCGCTCTTCAACCGGGCGAGGTTGGCGGCCATGCTGGGTTCGTTTGAGAAATCGTTGGAAGATTACAATCGTGCAATTGAACTAAACGATGAAGATGGAGAGCTATACACCAATCGTGGTGCGGTGCGCATGCAATTAAATGATTTAACAGGAGCTGTACAGGATTTTACCCGTGCCGTGAGCGTTAATCCATCTGACGGAAAAGCCTATTACAACCGAGCAATGGCTTACCTAAAAGTTCAGAAGATTGATTATGCCGCAAGAGATTTTGCATTGGCCTACCAAAACGGAGTAATACAAGCCAAAGAAGCACTTATTTCGCTCCAAAACTGAGCAACATTAGAATGAAACACACCTTAAAACTGGTTCTTATTCTTTCACTTGTGGAGATAAATGTATCTTCAACAGTCGCGCAAACATCAAAGGAAAATTTCATTCAAGGTCTGTTGTGCACCAACCGCAATGAAGATGAAAAGGCCATTGGTTTCTTCAATAAAGCATTGGAACTAAAACCAGATTACTTTGAGGCGTATGTGATGCGCGGTTCTACCCTTATGCGACTGGGAAATTACATGAGCGCAGTAATTGATTTTGATAAAGCTCTGGAACTCGACCCATCTTTGATAAAAGCATACAACTATCGTGGGTTTTGCTACGTGGAACTTAAGGATTTGAGAAGAGCCATTGACGACTTTACCAAAGTAATCTCGCTTAAACCAGACTATCCGAATGCGTACGAAAGCCGGGCGTGGGCAAGAAGTTTAGGTACAAAACATAAGGAAGCGCTACCAGATTACGACAAAGCGATTGAACTCAATCCGCAGTTTCATGAGGCATACCACCATCGTGCTTGGAGCAAGATTGCCTTGGGCGATACGACCGAAGGTATACTCGATTTTACTAAAGCCATTGAACTAAACGGAGACGTGCCCACTTACCATGACGACCGAGGCCAAATCTACGTGGCCCTGAAAAATCTGAAAGAAGCGCAGAAGGATTTTAATCAAGCCATCAAATTAGATGGAAACTTTGTACCGGCTCTATTACATCGCGCCCAACTAAAAATTGACGAAGGAAAAACGAAACCAGCCTGCAAAGATCTGGAAGTTGCTGCTTCGTTGCACAGCAAGAAAGCCACCGAATTGATGGCGTTGCATTGCGTTACCGAAGAAAAACCGAAAGAAGATTCGGAAGAGAAAAAAGCGGAAGAGGAATCGGGCGAAAAGACAGAAGAAGTGAAAGAGGCTCAGGACACGAAAGAGGGAAAGGGCGAAAAGAAAAAAGAGAAAAAGGAACCGAAGTCCGATTCGAAGGAAAAGAAGGACAGCGAATAAATTTCAGCTTATCCTACATGGACACGAACATTCCTCTGGCAGAAAAGCTGCGCCCCAATACGCTTGATGAATACGTTGGGCAGGAACAACTAGTAGGCGCAGGTTCGGTTTTGCGAAACGCCATTGCATCAGGTCAACTGCCATCCATTATTCTGTGGGGACCTCCCGGCACAGGAAAAACAACCTTAGCCAATATCATTTCGGTAACGATGGGGCGGCCATTCTACAACCTGAGCGCCATCAATTCGGGTGTAAAGGATGTGCGCGAGGTAATTGACAAGGCCAAGAATCAGGGCATGTTCAATACCAAGGGCAAGCCGATTCTGTTTATAGATGAGATTCATCGCTTTAGTAAATCGCAGCAAGATTCGTTGCTGGGCGCGGTAGAAAAAGGCATCGTCACCCTTATTGGCGCCACCACCGAAAACCCATCATTTGAAGTTATTTCAGCCTTGCTTTCGAGGTGTCAGGTGTATATCCTTAAGTCGCTAGGTAGGGAACATCTCGAACAACTCTTAGAGAAAGGAAGGTTAGAACTGCAAAGTTCTTCGGGAAAGAAAATCAGCATTAAAGAACCAGAAGCCATGCTGCGCATTTCCGGTGGAGATGCCCGCAAACTGCTGAATAACCTCGAGTTGCTGGTTAATTCCAGTCCAAATAAGACCGTTACCATCACCAACGACATGACGATGGAGGTGTTGCAGAACTCCCTCGCGCTCTATGACAAGAACGGGGAGAATCACTATGACATCATCTCGGCATTCATCAAATCCATTCGCGGTAGCGACCCAAATGCGGCTGTTTACTGGCTGGCGCGGATGATTGCAGGAGGCGAAGAACCGAAGTTCATTTCGCGGAGGCTGCTTATTCTAGCTTCGGAAGATATTGGCGCTGCCAACCCCACAGCCTTGGTCATTGCCAACAACTGCTTTCAGGCGGTTAATGTGATTGGCTATCCTGAGGCGGAAATCATCCTCTCGCAGACCGCTATCTATTTGGCAAATTCGCCTAAGAGCAATGCCACCTATCTTGCCATTAAAGCGGCCAAAAAACTGGTGACCGAAACGGGCGATCTTCCCGTTCCGTTTCATCTGCGTAATGCGCCTACCAAACTGATGAAGCAGATTGGCTACGGCAAAGATTATAGTTATGCCCACGATTTTGAGAACAATTTCATTCATCAGGATTACCTGCCTGATGAGATAAAGAACCAAGTTCTATACACGCCTCAGGCTAACCCACGCGAAGAGGCCGACCGCAAACGTCTGCGCGAACTATGGAAGAAGAAGTACGGATACTGATAAGCCGCTATTCCCTTACCATGTTGGAATCAAGTTCGGTGTCTCTACCATTTTCCTACTTTAGGCATTCCAAAATGAAACAACTCCGAATCGGTTTTTTCTCTGCTATTTTAGCCATTGCTGTGCTGAGCAGTTGCAAACAGGATCTCGGAAATGTGGGTTGGGATGTGGATGTGCTGGCGCCTGTTTTGCGCACACGGTTAGACATGAGCAACTTGGTTGCCGATTCGCTGCTTTCGGCAGATGCCGATGGCGCCTTGCGACTACGAATTGAGACACCACTAATTGATCTTCCGCTCGATTCTATCCTAAAAATTCCTGACACTACTATTTCCAAAGTTATTGCCACCCCAAATCCTTTGAACGGGATTGAACCTGGTTTTACATTTCCGGGCGGGCTGACGGACGAAACCACTTACGATTTGGGAGATTTGGCACTGAAGAAAGTGGTTCTGCGCACGGGTAAACTCAAGCTAAAGGTGAAAAGCCTCGTGAAAACGGAAGTTGATTTTCAGTACTACATTCCTTTAGCGCGGAAGGATGGAGGCTCGTTTGAAACTAACGGAACGGTTCCGGCTGCAGTTGGCGCAGATACCGCTTTTGCTTCTTACGAATATGATTTGTCTGGTTATGAAATTGACCTGCGGGGTTTAGCAGGAACTGGTTTCAATACACTTACCACTGTTTTTACTATTAAAACGTCCGAAACGGGAACAACGGTTTCGGTTGCAGCGGGCCCATTTTTCATTTTAGAGTACGGCTTTGCCGATATCCTGCCCAACTACGGCACCGGTTATTTCGGACAGCAGAGCAACACAGTTGATGAAGAGGCCACCGAGATTGACATTCTCAACCGAATTACAGACGGGCAGATGATTCTCGATTCGGTGAAAATTGGCCTACGAATGACCAATGGCGCTGGCGCGGATGCCCGTTTCAGATTGAGCAGACTGCGTTCCATTAATTCACGACTCAATAGCACCATCGACCTAAGTCATTCGCTCATTGGCTCGGACGTGCTGCTTGGTCGTGCGCAAGATCCGACTGGAAATGCAGCAGATGTGATTGCAACAGAGGCATTCTACTATTTGGACAATGGTAATTCTAACGTGAAACAATTTATTGAGAACCTGCCCGATAAATTGGGATTTCTCTTTGACTTCGACCTCAATCCATTGGGAAACGTTTCCTCAGGAAATGACTTCTTCTATTACGACCGACCGTTTCAGGCGTTGATGGATATTGACATTCCGCTTCGGGCATCGCTTACCAATTTAACCTTGGTTGATACGATTGAATGGAATTTGGGTGGAAATTCAGTTGTCGAATCGGTGAATAACGGCAGCTTCACGCTTATTGCTGTCAATAATTTTCCGTTAGAGGCCATGGTAGAACTCATTTTGATGGACTCCTTATTTAACCCGCTCGATACCTTGATAGCACCTTCCACCGTTGCTGCAGCAAGTGTTAATGCGCAAAATCGGGTTACTGCTCCACGCGAAACACGACTGTACATTCCCGTTCCGCCCAAGACCAGTAATGTGTTGCCAAGGACCAAATTTGTTCGATTTCGTGTTCGATTCAACACGGTTAGTCAGCCAAATCTTATTCAGTTTTACCAAGAAAACACAATTGATTTGAAACTAATTGGCAATTTCAACATCAACTTCGGAGGGTCCACGTTTTGAGAAGAGCCGCACTCCTACTCCTTCTGGTCATCATTTCCACTGTGGCTTCGGCCCAGTTCAGCCATCCAATCTATGCCGATTGGACGGGCGGCTATTCTGTAGGTATCTACGGTCGCTACCAGCTTTCGACCAACGGCATCGGCACCGACCTGCAATTCAGCGCCTATCAAGGTAAACTCCTTTCCCGTAAACAGCGCGAAAATGCGAGCAAGCGGATGGGAAAGGTGAATCGTGTGGGGATTGACCTCGATTACGGCATTTTTGCCAAGCATCTTCCCGATAGTGCGAAGGGTGTGGGCTGGTTTGTGAATGTTGCTTCGCGCACGCATGGTCACGGCAAATTCACCAAAGACCTGTTTGACCTGGCCATGTTTGGCAATGCCATGTTTGCTGGCAAAACGGCCGACCTATCGAACATCGAAGTGGCCTTTTTTACCTACAAACAATACGAGGCAGGCATTCTGAAACAAATCAAAAAGACCAACGGCACTTGGAATCTTGGTCTTGGCCTTTCCCTACTTGCGGGCAATCAGAACCTGCAGCTTTCCATCGAGCAGGCATCGCTTTATACGGATGCGGATGGAGAATATCTGGACGGCAATTTTACGGGCGATATCCGTTCCGCGTCCATCTCCACCGGACAGTATTTTGATGCGAACGGCCTCGGTTTCAGCGCCTCGCTGAATGTGGGCTATGAAGGCAAGAAGTTCGGCCTGAGCTTTCAGGCAAGCGACCTTGGGGTCATCTCATGGTCGAAGCATTTGAAGCACACCGAACTCGATACCGCCTTCCGTTTTGAAGGTGTAGAGATGGACCTTTTCGCCTCTGGCGGCAACATGTTCTCTGGCATCGACCTCGACAGCATCGTGGATGGGTTTGCCACTCCCATGGAAGGGACGAAATACAGCACCACCCTACCGGGAAGCATCAAATTGGAAGGTTTCTACAAGTTGAACGAAAAGGACCTACGCATCTATGCAGGTGTTCAGCACCGCTTTGCTCCTGCTTATTTCCCCTACATATTTGTGGGAACAAGTTCGCCATTACCTAAAGGATTCTTCATTGACGGTCGCTTCACCTATGGCGGTTTCGGAAGTTGGAATCTGGGACTAGAACTACGAAAGCGCTTCGGAAATGTACTTGAGGTTCGCCTCGGCACAAACAACCTCGAAGGCTACGTGCTACCGATGGTCGGCACTTCGCAGAGTGGGTATGTTAGTATTGCGGGGTTCTTCTGAGTTTGGTTTGTTCGGGGGAATAATATCCTCCTGCTCAAGTAGATTAATCAATCTACTGATTGAAGCAATTCGAACACGTGCTTACTTCCAGACCCAACCTTTCGGTGGAATTAGGCTACAATAAATAGGATTTACTTCGAATATTTCACCCACCTGCCTTTCTGGCTTTCGATTTCTTTCCTGATGGATTTTTATGATTTGAATTAGGAGATCGGAGTCTTTCCGTTCAAGTACCACAGCAATAGCTCTAACGCTAGAACCGAACTTCTGCAAAAAACCTTGTTTCTCAGCATAAACTGAGACCACTATGGTATCTCCTACTGAAAAATATTCACTGAGTGGTTTAGCCGTCTCCTGAATCCGTGGCATTTCTTCCTTTAACGGATTTATATACGTTGTATCAATAGGTAATCTCCAATATTGATATTTATCCCAATGCTCTGTGCCTACTTCAAGTTTGTAACCGTTATAACGGATGGGCTTAAGGGTATCACTGTATTCCCTGATACTTAACAGGACCTGATCCCCGTCACGCTCAATAATTTCAGCCGTGACCCGTGGAGATGAAGAAACTTCACCGAAGAACCAAGTCAATCTGTTAAAGTCGTGATAAACCAATTGCCCAACTTTGTACTGATTCGATTGGTTATTGTAGGCCTGTTGCATGAATTGACTAAAGCGCTCAGACTCCGCTGTCTGGCCCTCAATATCAATTGGTTTGTGATTCAGTCTTCGATGGTACGAAGTCAATATCATGCCTGACATGTTATCAGGATGGTGAACACCCAAACTTTCAAAGTGTTGTTTTAATGAACTGTTTCCCCAAAGACCCCAATTGTTGCGGATATAGGTGCCAAGACCATGATGTAATCTTCCAGTTGCTTCGTCTTCCGGAAAAACCATAAAGGTGTACTTAGACGTATCGTCAAACATATCGTCCAAATACACAAATGCCTCCTCAAGCGTGGTAGGCTTATAAAGGTCATTGACCGCTTGGCCGTGTACTTGAGTAGAAATAGACATAACCAATAAGAACAATACGGTTCTCATTTCAACGAAACTTAGCTATCTGATCCGCACCACCTTCCCCGTTGCAAGTACACTTTTCCCACTCACCATCTGATAGAAATACACGCCTTCCACCACGTTGAGGCCATCCAAGCGTGTGGCATCGCGCTGAATGGTTGAAGTATAGACCACCTGTCCCACATTATTGAAGAGGCGGAACTCGATCGGAGCACTCAGCTTTGGAACAAGCTCAAGATAGTTGCGGATGTAAAGCGTTGGAACCACAGTTCCGAAAGGATTCGGCCCCACCGCCACTTCAAAGGAAGTTCCATCCAACTCAATCTCGTCAATGCCGAGCTCTGGACCGAGGGTTTCGCCAATGCTGTTCACCTTCAGGAGATAGACATCATCAAAACGGTCGAGGAATCCACCCGTTACACCCACCGCCACATAACCATTATCTGAGGTCTGCTTGATATCGAAGAGGCGGTCATTCTCTGCGGTTCCGTGCGTAACGCCCATACCGTTGTAACTGAAATTGGTCCCAGTCTCGATAACACGCATTACACGCACATCCTCCTTTCCAAAACCGCTGTCCTCCACATATCCGGCCACAACCACGCTTCCTTGATTATCGATGAATACGTCTAGCCAATATTCATCCGTACTTCCATCCTCAATTCGGGTGTAGAGTTCCACTCCATTCTCATCCGCCTTCCGTATCATGAAATCCCCTTCATCTGGCGAATTGCTGAAGCTGCCTCCCACGGTGATCACGCCACCATCGTTGCTCGTACACGAACCGTAGGCGTATTCATCTTCAATGCCACCATAGGCGCGTGTCCAAAGAGTATCGCCAAGGGCATCGGTCTTTACTATATATACATCCTTCTTCCCAGCACCGAAACTTTCGGTGTAGCCGGTGAGGTAAAAGCCTCCCTCGTTCGTAATAGAGAAGGACTCTCCGCTCTCCAGACCAGTTCCTCCGTAGGTTTTGGTCCAAAGCGTGTCTCCTTCCGAATCGAGACGCAGCAACCAGAAATCGCCACCACCCGCGCCATAGCTGTAGGTCTGTCCGAAAAGCGCATAGCCGCCATCGGCCATCGGCAATACTTGATGCGCGAGATCCCAATTCGTGCCACCATAATGGCGTGTCCAAATAGTATCTCCATCAATGCTTAGTTTGAGGAGATAGGCTTGATAGGCTAATCCTGTTCGTTCGGAAAGTCCTGCAACAACGATGTTTCCATCAGGGCCAATCGCCATCGATTCGGCCTGTTCGGCATATTCATCTCCATAAAACTTGCGCCATTCCTCATACCCGTTGAGGTCGGTTCTAATGAGCATGATTTGTCCGCTTGTCTGTTCAAAGCTTCCTGTTGCACCGGCAATCAGGTAGCCATTGTCAGGCATCTGAATCACCTGCTTTCCTACGTCATAGGAATCGCCACCATAAACCCGTTGGAACATCTCCTGTGCAGAAACCTGCACGGATAAAAACAGCGAAGCGGAAAGGAAAAGGAGCGTTCTCATGCAAGCAAAGAAACCGATTATTTCCTTGGCCTGAAAGCTGCTGGAAATGTCGAAAACTCAATACTATTGGCTCTTGACATTACATGAATTTGCCACAGAAGCACAGAAGACACAGAGGTTTTCACTGAAAAATCATTTTTTCTGTATATTCAGCGTGTTCTGTGCTTCTGTGGCTAAAAAACAAGTTTACTTGTCTTAATAAATATTGTCAGTTAAGCCAGAACGAATGGATGATGCTGCCCTTCGTGTGGCCGAACACGTGGCAATTGATGTGGCCGTCATCCATCACATCTAACCGCATGAAGCCGTAATTCTGGTCGTCCATGTAGGTAGCGCCATATTTATCTCCCGAAAGGGATGAGCGCTTACTGCCTGCACCGCTGATCAGATAATGGTTGTCGTCCTTCTTCAGATACTGAAGATTGTGGTCATGTCCAGAGACATACACTAGGTCTTTATACTTGTTCAGCACCTTAAGGATCTTATTGCGAATGCGCTTGTAGCGGGGTTGCGGAATATCCTGAACCATGGCACGGTTAAGCCCCATAAGTCCGAACAGTTGAAAAGGCGGAACCCAGTTGAGAATGAAGCGCGCTGGTTGCTTGGCTGCCCCGTGATGCCCATTGCTGAACATGGGATGGTGCGCTGCAATCAAGGTCAGTTTCCCTTCAGAAACGGATTGGGCAATTAGCGTGTCCAAACGTTCCAAGAAACGCTTCTCCATTCTGCGTTTATTGAGGCCATATTCGGTCGGCACCTTATGAAAGAACTGATCCTGCAACCACCATTGTATGTCAATGGCAATGATATCATATCCGTGTTCCTCAACCTTTTCAATCAAAGGTCCGGGAAGTCCATCCTTCGGCATGAAAACATGCCCCGAATCGTTCTTGATGGTTCTGGTCTGTGCGTAGTATGATTCTACAAACTCGGCCTCTTTTTGCACCAGCCAGTGTCCTTGCCAGCGTCCGGCCTTCCAATCGTGATTTCCGGGAACCCAAAACACATGTCCGGTGAAATCGCGTGTGCGCTCCAACTGCGAAAGCAGTTTCATTTCAGAAAGATGCTTCGTCTTGTTGCCTTCCTTACCTTCCAATCCTGCGGGATAAATGTTGTCTCCCAAAAAGATGACAGAACTGTTCTGATGTTGGAGAAGTTCTTCCTCTAGCATAAGAAGCGCGGGGCCTGGGAGCGTGTCTTTCCCTGCATCTCCTATCAGGTAGATGGAATGCTTGACATTTTGCCCCACAAGGATGTTGGTGCACTGAAAAAAGACAAATAGGAAAACAGAAAACTTACTCACCCGCCAATACCTTGAATTCTGTTCTACGGTTTTTAGCCCTTCCCTCTGGCGTATCATTGGTATCGATGGGCTGCTCTTCCGCATACCCTTTATATTCAATACGAGCCTCCACGATCTCATGTGCAACCAAATACTCCTTCACGGCCTTGGCTCGGTTCTCAGAAAGCAGTTGATTGTCCTCGTGCTTGCCAACGTTGTCGGTGTGTCCTCCGATCTCAATCCTGATTTTCGGGTTATTATTCATGAAAGCAACCAACTTATTCAACTCAACTCTCGATTCAGGTAAAAGTTCGAACGAAGCTGTTTCAAAGAAAATGTTCTTCAAAACCACTTTCTCGCCAAACTTAATTGGCTGCAATTGCACATCCATTCGGTACGGTTTTGTCATGTCTTGTTCTTTCGGAAGCGAAAAGTGTTCTGAATAAAACAAGTATTTATCCTTAGAAACGTTAAGCGCATATTCGTGATCTATCGGAAGTGTAACGAGAAAACTTCCATCAATTTCATCGGAATTTGATTCAACCACAATCTTGGATGTTTCCAAATCAACCAACTCAAATCGTGCTCCTAAAGGTTGACCAGTGACTTTGTCTGTCACGCGTCCTTTAACATAAGTTACACGCGTAGGGCGTACTGCTTCATGCAAAAAGAAGGAATAGATGTCAAGCTTACCCAAACCACCTTGTCTATCAGAACTGAAGTAGGCTTTTTCGCCACTTGCAGCCACGAAAAGTCCTTGCTCGTCATTCCATGTATTAATCGGATAACCCAAATTCTCAGGAGTTGACCAAATTCCATCGTCACCCAATCGGGTAACATAGATGTCTTTTTCGCCCATTCCAACATGTCCGTTAGAAGTAAAGTAAAGCGTTCTTCCATCGGGATGAATGAAAGGTGTTTCTTCAGAGAATGGTGTATTGATTACATCGCCAAGGTTTCTTGGAACAGTCCATTCGTTATTTGGCGCAAGCTGAGTCACCCAAATATCCATTCCGCCAAAACCTCCAGCTCGGTTACTCACGAAATAGAGCGTTTTGCCATCGGCAGAAATACTTGGTTGACTTTCCCATTTTGAGCTATTGACGGGCGAACCAAGATTTTCAGGTCTTTCCCATTTCTTACCATTTCGCAGAGAACGATAAATGTCGCAACTGCCCATTCCTGTTTTGCGATTGCACCCAATAAAGAACAGCTGCTGTCCATCAGCCGTAATGGTCTGAGCTCCTTCGTTATCATCTGTATTGATAGGCTCGCCAAAATTTCTGGCGAGATTCCAGCCTTCTTCTGTTGCAGAACTCACATAAAAATCTTCTTGATAATCACCTCGTTGAGAACGTTTGTTCCGCGTGAATACTAGTGTTTGTTCATCCGCGGTAAGCACCGGAAAGTATTCATAATCAGGAGTATTCACAGCTTCACCCAAATTCTTAGGGTCAAACGGAACAGGTTTCTTTTTCATCTCCGCCCCAAATTCCGCGTTCTTCATATAGTGCTCGGCAATTTCCCTAATCTGCGGGTTCACCCGTTTCTTAGTCATGAAAATCTTGTAATTACCTAAAGCAGACTCATAATCGCCAGTCTTAAACTGCACATCGGCCAACTGCTTGTAAGAGGTTGACAGAAAATCAGGCGCAAGTTCCACCACCTTCTGATACGACTTGATGGCATTCTGGAAATCGCCCAAATCTGCATAGCAATCACCCGAAACAGTGTGCGCCTCCACAAAATTCTCATCGGCTTTAATCGCCTTCTGAAGAATCTCTAATGCTTCTGCATTTCGCTTGGCACTGTAATACTGAAGCGCTTCCTCAAAGTACTTGATTGCCTTTTTCGAACTGGTGGAATATTCTCGTTGGGCTATACTTTCTGAAGAGAAAATACATCCGATAGCAATCAATATGATGATAAGATATCTCACGGGATGTTCATGTATTTATGGGTTTGTATCGAAACATTCCACCTTGGATTCTTCATTACGTAATCAACAATCAAAGGCATTACTTCTTCGCGCTTACTCCATTCGGGTTGAAGATAGAGTTTACATTCTTTCGACACCTTGGCCGCATGCTCATTTGCCCATTCAAAATCGTGCCTATTGTAAACAATCACCTTCAATTCGTTGGCCAAAGCATAATATTCTTGCTTGGGTGGAGCGGTTTTCTTGGGTGACAGACAAACCCAATCAAATTTCCCAGAGAAAGGATGTGCGCCTGAAGTTTCTACGTGAATCTTAATCCCATTTTGAGAAAGCTCGTGCGTTAAGTTTGAAAGGTTAAAAATCAACGGCTCGCCTCCAGTTACAACCACAACCGTAGATGGTTGTTCGCAGGCGTTCTTTACCACTTTCCGAATATCTATCAATGGATGAATAGAAGCATCCCAACTTTCCTTTACATCGCACCAATGACACCCCACATCGCAACCGCCAATTCGAATAAAATAAGCAGCAGTTCCTGTATGAAATCCTTCTCCTTGAATTGTGTAAAATTCTTCCATAATCGGAAGTACGTTTCCCTTCGCCAATTGAGATGACATCTCTTCTGTAAGTCCTTCCACATTCATTCCGCAAAAGTATCTATTAACCAAACGTAACCTAAATTGAACTGAACACGAACTTTTTCAAAAACCTGCCGTAGGAAATGCTTAACTAACCAGCACGAGTGAGTAACATAGACCACTATTTTGATATTGACCGAATGATGTCGGACAATGAGTTGCTGCTCGCTTATCGCGATCACATCACAGAAACCACGGTACAGCAATTACTTTCTCTAACCGAAATGAAGCTGTTGCAAAGTGGGGAAGAGAAAAAACTCCGAAAGCGTGTTTTCAATATTCTGGTTGAGTGTCTTCAGAATATTGTCAATCATGGTGAAGTGAATTCCAATGGGGAAAAGGAAGTTGCAAGTCTTCTTCTTTTGGGAAGAACTGCTTCTGATATTTTCATCATCACTGGGAACCGCATATTGAATTCAAAAATCTCGTCCCTTGAAGCGAAAATAAAGGAAATTAATGCGTGGGAACATGAAGACATGCGCGACATTTACAGTGACCGCCTTGGAAAATCCACTTATTCTGAAAAAGGCGGAGCTGGTCTTGGGTTGTTAGACATTTACAAACGAAGTGGGAATAAACTAGCGTACTCTTTAGCCAAAATTGATGAAGACGTAAGTTTTCTAAGTCTACATGTAACTGTGAAGTCGGAAACTGATTGACACTTGCAATTTCAACAATAAAAAAAGGGCATCTCCGAATATCGGAGATGCCCTTTTTTCGTTGGTTCATTGCTTACTTAATCACATTCAAACTTCCTGTTTTACCAAAAAGCTCAATAGATTTCTTGTTGTAAGCTTTAGCTGCCTCTTCAGCAGTATCAAAGAATCCAAGATTGTGAGCTTGGCGCTCATGATAAATTACTGCTCTAAAACGGTTTTTCTCTTTCGTAACACCTCTATAGCCAGACTTGCTTTTGAAGTTTTTCATCTCTCTTCTTAGCGTATTCATGGTTACCCACTCTAGGTTATCAAGAGTTACGTTAAGAACATCACCATCGATAAACCTTACAAACAACTTTCTGTCGCTTTGTGGTTGTGTGATGAATTTTTCGGCCACGTATTTATGAAGGTAAATTGTTTCGTAAACCGGTCCTTTTTTCGTTGTAATACAACGTTGAAAAACGCCATAACCATTCGAGTGTGCACGAAGGTTTGCGAGGAATTTAACCGATGTGAGGTATTCATTTGCCTCAATCGCGTCATACACTTTCTGATCAAGCACTACGTACTTGTCTTCTCTGTTTTTGAGTTTTACTTTAACTGACATGATGTTGAATTTTTACTGGGTTTGATACTATTTTTTCTGGCTAATAATGTATTTTGTAGTAAGGCTGCAATTGTCATTCTTCCAACACCTCCTGGCACAGGTGTAATATACGAAGCTTTTTTGTTCACTTCACCAAACGCTACGTCACCTTTCAACACGTAACCACGTGCATTTGTTGAATCCTCCACTCTTGTAATTCCAACATCAACAACAACAGCTCCTTCCTTCACCATATCTGCAGTAACAAACTCGGCTTTTCCAAGTGCAGCAATTAATATGTCTGCAGATTTTGTAAAATCAGAAAGGTTTTTTGTTCGACTATGACATAAAGTTACGGTACAATTTCCTGGATTTGTATTACGACTTAGCAAATTTGCCATTGGTGTTCCAACGATGTTGCTTCTTCCTAAGACCACGCAATGCTTGCCACTAGTTTCAATATTGTAACGCTTGAGCAATTCCATTATGCCCATTGGCGTGGCCGAAACAAACGTTGGAAGACCTAGAACTAATTTACCAACGTTTATTGGATGAAATCCATCCACATCCTTCTCTGGCAGAACACTTTCGGTCACTCTCTGCTCATCAATATGCTTCGGCAATGGAAGCTGAACAATTAAGCCGTCAATCTCACTATTACCATTAATAGCATTGATTTCTGCTAAAAGCTTCTGCTCTGATACGTCTGATGGAAAACGAACCAATGTGGATGCAAAACCAATCTGCTCGCAAGACTTAACCTTACTTGCAACATAAGTTTCACTTGCACCGTCATGTCCAACGAGGATAGCAGCCAAATGTGGCGGCCGATTTCCAGCGGCAACCAAAAGCCTAACCTCTTCGGCTATCTCTTGCTTGATTTCTTCTGAAATTCTCTTTCCGTCAAGTAACATGGCAGAGTTTATCTATACAAATGTATAACATACCATCAGCAAATTACGTGTATCACGCAATATTTTTCAACTACGTAAAGAATATGACACTTTTTGCTGTAACAAAAATAATCGTTCTAGAACACAATGTGAAATTTTATCGTCTTGCCCCAGGCATATTTCGCATCATGTTTTTCATGGCTCCTTTATCGGAGAACATACGCATCATTTTTCGGCTTTCTTCAAATTGCTTCAAAAGTCGATTTACATCTTGAATGGTTGAACCACTTCCATCGGCAATTCGTTTTCTGCGGCTACCATTAATCAATTGTGGATTCCCTCTTTCTAACGGAGTCATTGAGCCAATAATGGCCTCTACTTGCTTAAAGGCATCATCCCCAATTTCTACATCCTTCAAGGCTTTTCCCATTCCTGGAATCATTCCCATCAAGTCTTTGACGTTACCCATTTTCTTGATTTGATTGATTTGATCGAGAAAATCGTTGAAGTCGAATGTATTCTTTGCAATCTTCTTTTGAAGTTGCCGGGCCTTCTCCTCATCGAACTGCTCTTGAGCACGTTCAACAAGTGAAACCACATCGCCCATACCGAGAATACGGTCAGCCATACGATCTGGATGGAAAATGTCAAGTGCCTCTAGCTTCTCGCCAATACCCACAAACTTGATTGGTTTGTTGACTACCGAACGGATGGAAAGAGCCGCACCCCCGCGTGTATCCCCGTCCAACTTGGTGAGAACTACTCCGTCAAAATTCAGTCGGTCGTTGAAGGCTTTTGCTGTATTTACCGCATCCTGACCAGTCATGGAATCGACCACGAAAAGCGTTTCCTGAGGCTTGATGCTTTTATGTACGCGATCAATCTCGTTCATCATTTCCTCATCCACTGCCAAACGGCCAGCGGTATCCACAATCACCACGTTGTGGTTGTTTGCCTTCGCGTATTTAATGGCATTCTCAGCAATGGAAACGGGGTTTTTATTCCCTTCTTCGGTATAAACTGCCACTCCAACCTGCTCTCCAAGAACTTTCAATTGGTCTATGGCTGCAGGACGATATACGTCACACGCAACCAACAACGGATTTTTTTGACGCTTGCTCTTTAAGAACAAAGCCAGCTTTCCTGAGAAAGTTGTTTTACCAGAACCCTGCAAACCAGCAATGAGGATGACGGACGGCTTGCCTTCGAGATTCAAATCCACCGACTTTCCTCCCATCAATGCAGCCAGCTCGTCCTTGGTAATCTTTACCATCAACTGGCCGGGTTTAACGGCCGTCAATACATCTTGCCCAAGGGCTTTCTGTTTTACGGTGTCCGTGAATTCCTTGGCAATTTTGAAGTTGACATCGGCATCAAGCAAGGCGCGCCTCACTTCCTTCATGGTTTCGGCCACGTTAATCTCTGTAATCTGACCTTCTCCCTT
Organism: Flavobacteriales bacterium; assembly: GCA_021741075.1. GTDB lineage: Bacteria > Bacteroidota > Bacteroidia > UBA10329 > UBA10329 > UBA10329. The sequence continues at coordinate 43,099 of JAIOYO010000003.1, forward strand.
CAGCGTTTTGAACGCCCTATCAAACTTCTCCGTTAAATTCTCAAACATTTATTCTGATTTTGAAGCCACTAAAGTAATTTCCTTAGGGCATTTATACCAATTTACATTCTATCCGGAACCGTAACACCTAATAACCGCATGGCAGATGCAATAACCTGCGAGGTCAAACCTGAAATCACCAAGCGAAGTGCCTTTTTGTTCTCATCTTCCTCAACAAGAATGGGGCACTCGTGATAGAATGTGTTGTATTCCTTGGCGAGTTCGTACGCGTAGTTTGCGATTATAGCTGGACTGTACTCATCTCCTGCCAATTTCACTGTTTCTGGGTATTGATTGAGCAAACGAATTAAAGATCGTTCGTTCTCATTTATAGAAATTATTGGTTCAGGCGCGAGGAGCAAACGCGCGCCAGCATCTTCTGCTTTTCTCAAAACCGACTTGATACGAGCGTGCGTGTATTGAATAAACGGCCCCGTGTTTCCTTGCATATCAATACTCTCCGCTGGATTAAACAACATTCGTTTTTTCGGATCCACCTTAAGCATGAAGTATTTGAGCGCGCCCATTCCCAGCATTTCGAAAAGCGCTTCAGCTTCCTCCGAAACCATTCCTTCTAACTTGCCTTTTTCTTCGGATTGCGCTTTTGCAGTCGCAACCATTTCCTCCATCAAATCATCTGCATCAACCACGGTTCCTTCGCGAGATTTCATCTTACCTGAAGGGAGATCTACCATTCCGTAAGAAAGGTGATAGCAATTTTGTGCCCACTCAAATCCGAGTTTTCCGAGAATGAGGAACAGCACTTTAAAGTGATAATCCTGCTCGTTTCCCACCGTATATATGAGTTGATTGAGCGATGGCCAATCGGTATAACGCAATTTGGCGGTACCCAGATCTTGCGTCATATACACAGCAGTGCCATCCGAACGAAGCAAAAGTTTTTGATCCATTCCATCGGCCGTAAGGTCGCACCAAATGGAACCATCTTCTCGCTTTTCGAGAATGCCCTCCTCTACTCCACTTTCCACCAACTCCTTACCTATTAAATAGGTGTTGCTTTCGTAATAGAGTTTATCGAAGTCAACGCCCAAACGGTTGTAGGTCTGATCAAATCCTTCGTAAACCCAACCGTTCATGGTTGCCCAAAGTTGGCGAACCTCCACATCGTCCGCTTCCCATTTTAGGAGCATTTCGCGAGCCTCCATCATAATGGATGCTTCTGCCTCCGCTTCTTTCTCGGTTTTTCCTGCTTCAATCAGTTCAGCAATTTGAACCTTGTAACGCTTATCAAACTCCACATAATATTTCCCAACCAGCTTATCGCCTTTTAGGCCAGATGATTGTGGCGTTTCGCCATTTCCGAACTTCTGCCATGCTAACATGCTTTTACAGATGTGAATACCACGATCGTTAATGACTTGTACTTTCTGTACGGTGTGTCCGTTTGCTTTGAGTATTTCGGCTACCGAATAACCGAGAAGGTTATTTCGAATGTGCCCTAAGTGAAGCGGCTTGTTTGTGTTTGGTGAGGAATATTCAACCATTACATTTCGGCTATGCTCGCCTTTTGACCGAAAACCATAGTTTTCTGTGGCTTGCATTTCGCCTAGCTTTTCTACCCAATAATTGGCAGTAAAAGAAACATTCAGAAAGCCTTTAACTACATTGAAGCTCTCAACATAATCAACTGCCGCAACCAAAGCTTCCCCTATTTGTTTCCCTGTTTCTTCGGGCGAAACTTTGGATGTACGCAACAACGGAAACACAACCAAGGTGACATCGCCTTCAAACTCCTTTCTGGTCTTTTGAAGTTGCAGTTGTTCCTCATGAAGATTTGCATTGTACAGTTGCTGAATAACCCGCTGTATGCTTTGTAATAATGTTGCTGCCACGTGCTGAATTTTCTGCAAAACTAGGAATAGCGAGTTAGGAAATTAGTGATTTAGTGATTTAGCGCATGCCAGAGATAAAGAGAACGCCATTCTCTCCATCTCTGCAAGGCGATATGGAGGATAGATGCTGTAGTGTCACTATACTTAGAACGTGCGCCAAAATAGCAACCCTATGGGGCTTGTTGCTACCTTCGCAGCCTAATTCTAAGAGTTATGAGCAAGAATATTCGAGTTTCCTCGGAAGTGGGAACACTTCAACGCTTAATCATTCATAGTCCGGATGCAGGAATCGGGAAAATTGCACCCCGAATGATGGAGGATTTACTTTATGATGATATCGTGTACCTCGATAATATGCGGAAAGAATACAATCAGTATTTGAGCGTGTTGCTTTGGTTTTTAGACCCTGAAGTGATGCGAAATCGGGATAAGAATGATTCTGATTTTTTCAAGCCTACAAAGAAGGGATATCTGCGATCTGACAAGGTTTTGGACGCAGAGTTTTTATTGATGCAAGTGCTAAAAAACGACTTGGCGAAGCAGCTTTTGGTATCCGCTGTTTGTGCGATGGAAAAGTGCGATTTTGAAACGCAAATGCTTCTCATGAAGATGGATGCGGGAACGCTGACTCGGACGCTAATTTCTGGCGTTTGGATTTATGAAGGCGAGGAAGACTACCTGTTTGCCCCTCTTCCAAATTTCATTTTTACTCGCGACATTGGGATTGTCATTAACGACCACCTTCTTCTCATTAAGGCTGCTGAAAAAGGCCGAACGCGAGAAGCGCTACTCATTAAATACATTGCGTATTTCTATCTTTTTGGTGATGAAGCAAACTGGGATAAGTACCAGTTTTCTGACCGTGTTATTGAGCTAGAAGACAACGAGTACTATTTCCTCACCGATTCGTTGGAGAAGGAAAAACAAGAAGTAAGTATTGAGGGTGGTGATGTGATGATGATTAGTCCGCGCCATTTGCTGGTTGGAATGAGTGCGCGTACCACGCAGAATGCAATTCACCAACTGACAACGCAATTGTTTAAGCGAAATCTTGTCGATAAAGTTTCGGTGGTGAATATTCCTGCCGAGCGTGCGTACATGCACATTGACACGATTTTTACCATGATAAAGCGCGATTCGTGGGTAGTTTACGCACCATTTACGCGCGATGCCATTACGCTTTCAACAGAAGAAATTGATTTTAGACGGATGTTGGATGATGAAATGGAAACGCCCGAAGAACAGGTGTACGTAACGCAATTCATCCGAAAGAAAAAGGCCGATGGTTTTAAAGTGGAGATGAAGGAATTCGATTATCTCGATGATTTATTAACTGAAGTGAGTAAGGTTGATTTTGGCTGTAAGAAAGTGAACATCATTCCGAATGCGAACGGGAAATTTCCTTTTACTGAGCGCGAGCAATGGACCGACAGTTGCAACTTTTTAGCTATTCGCGAAGGAGTGATCATTGGCTACGACAGAAATGTTTATACCAATGCGAATCTTGAGAAACGAGGTTTTAAGATTATCAAAGCAGAAGATTTTAATGCGCAGATGGATGCTGGCGCCAAGCTAGATGACATTATCACAGGTGATACGTTGATTACGCTTCCTTCAGCAGAGCTCTCGCGAGCAAGAGGAGGAACACATTGTATGAGTATGCCTTTGGAACGAGAAGATATTTAATCTTTTAACCGCCAAAGCGCGGAGTTGACACAAAGGGCGCAAAGGAAAAACGAATAGACATATTCTTTAGCCACAGATGCACAAATTTTCGCAGATTAAACACGGATTATCTGTGAAAGAATCAGTGCTAGTCCGTGCATCAGTGGCTTTTACATGTATTAAATCTATTGAAAACACATGCCAGCACAAAACACAAATAACCTACTTATGATTCGGCCAGTAGCGTTTGCACTGAATGCCGAAACGGCAACGGATAACCATTATCAACAACAGGTTGAAGGTCTTTCGGAAGCATCTGCACAGCAACAAGCGGTAAAAGAATTTGACGCATTTGTGGAGAAACTGCGCGATGCGCGCGTACATGTAACTGTGATTAATGACACAGTGGAGCCACACACGCCTGACAGCATTTTTCCGAACAATTGGGTTTCATTTCACGAAACGGGAATGGTGGTGCTTTATCCGATGTGCGCTGAAAGCCGCAGATTAGAAAGACGCGATGATATTTTGGAAACGCTCAAATCTGAAGGATTCAAAATCAAGGAAACGCTTGATTATTCGGGAAGTGAAGACGATGGCTTCTTCTTAGAAGGAACGGGTAGTTTGGTGCTAGACCGCGAAAACTTGATTGCGTATGCGTGTCTTTCGCAGCGAACCAGCGATCTTCTATTGCGAGATTGGGGAAAACAACTCGGTTATGAAGTGATTAGTTTCCGCTCGTTTCAAAGTGTAGATGGAAAACTTTTACCTATCTACCACACTAATGTAATGATGAGTGTAGGGCAAGAAATTGCCATTCTGTGTGCTGAATCTATTATGGACGATACGGAACGCAATGCCGTTATAGCAGCCTTGCAGCGAACGGGAAAGGAAATCGTATACATTACTTCCGAACAGAAATCGCGCTTTGCGGGCAATATGCTACAAGTGATTAATGACCAAGGCGAGCGTATTTTGGTAATGTCAACTCAGGCGTTCGAAAGCCTGACCCCGGACCAGATTGCCACCATTGAAAAGACCAATCACATTCTGCACAGCTCATTGAAAACCATTGAGACTCTTGGTGGCGGAAGTGCGAGGTGTATGATGGCTGAGGTGTTTTTGCCGAAGGAATAATTACCGTTTTTTCAACTCAAAAATATCCTTTCGTCTATCGCGCAGATTACGCACACTTCCAAACTGATTAAGCTCTCGCAGAAGGTCAATATCTACATCAGCAATCAAAATCATCTCTGTATTAGGTGTTGCTTCTGCTTTAATTCCATTGGCCGGAAAAGCGAAATCGCAAGGCGTAAAAACCATTGCCTGTGCGTACTGAATATCCATGTTGTGCACCTTAGGTAAATTGCCCACGCTACCTGCAATGGCTACGTAACATTCGTTCTCAATGGCACGTGCCTGAGCACAATTCCGCACACGCGAAAACCCGTTTTGTGTATCGGTTAAGAATGGAATAAAAAGAATGTCCATGCCTTCATCTGCCAGCAATCGGCTCAATTCTGGAAACTCCGAATCGTAGCAAATGAGGATACCAATTTTACCACAATCCGTATCAAAAGCCCTTAACTGGTGGCCGCCTTGCATGCCCCAAACTTTTGCTTCATCGGGCGTAACATGTAGTTTTTCGTAACGTTCGGTTGTGCCATCTCGTCTGCACAAATAACCAACGTTGTAAAGCAGTCCGTCCTGAATCTCAGGCATGCTGCCGGTGATGACGTTGATGTTGTAAGAGATTGCTAATTCAGAAAACTTCTGAACGATTCGACTTGTATGGCTTGCCAACTCCCGAATAGCTTGTGCCTCTGATAAGTGATTGTTCTCTGCCATCAAAGGGGCATTAAAAAACTCTGGGAAGAGAGCAAAATCAGAACGATAGCCTGACACGGCATCGATAAAGTATTCGGCTTGCTGCATCAATTCTTCAAAATCTGCATACAATCGCATTTGCCACTGCACCAATCCAAGACGAATAATCTTTTTGTTGGCACCAGCGCGTAGACTTTTTTTCTCGTAGTAAATATTGTCCCACTCAAGCAGTACCGCGTATTCGCCAGATGCCTCATCTCCTTCTAAATATCCTTTCAGGATTTTATGCGGATGAAAATCGTTTGACATCTGGAAGTTCAACACTGGGTCGTGAATTTCCTTACGTTTTACCTTTTCTATGTACTCCTTTGGAGACATTTGCTCGGCATATTTGTGGTAGTTTGGAATACGACCACCAAATGCAATTCCGCGCAAATTGAGTCGCTCGCACAATTCCTTACGGTAATCGTAAAGGCGTCTTCCGAGGCGCAATCCACGATAATCGGGATGGATGAATACATCAATTCCATAAAGCGCATCGCCTTTATTGGTGTGTGTACGAAAAGTGTAATTGCCTGTAATGTCTTTGTAGGTATGATTGGCATCGAAACTATCGTAATCAACAATAATGGAAAGTGCACAACCAGCCAATTGTCCATTTACCTTGATAACCACTTGGCCATCAGGAAACTTTTTAATTAATGCGTTGATGTGTTCTTCCTTCCAAACCGAGTTTGGCATGGTGGTGTAGGAATCGATCATGGCTGTTTTCAGCTCCTCATAATCGCCTACCGTTAAAAACTTCAGTTCTATATTTTCTATTTCTCCAATCATGGTTCAAAAGTAAAATTTGGCAGTACGGTTGTACTGCAGTTATACGACAATGCTAATAAGTTAGGAAAAAGAAATGAGGCCAAGAAAGTGAAAGAGCTTGAAATTGCCCAATTATAACTTTAGGGTGAGGGCCACATCGGGATAATCGGTAATAATTCCATCAACTCCAAGGTCTAACAAACGAACCATGTCTTCTTCTTCATTTACAGTCCAAGGAATGATACGGATATCTTTATTGTGGCACGCATTCACCAATTCTGCGGTTACAAGCTTGAAATTAGGACTGTAGATTTGAGGCTCGAAACCAAGTTTGGCCAAATCAGCTTCAAAACTTTCTGACTCCTCAATTAATAAAGCGAGCGGAACAGCTGGATCCAACCGTTTCATTGCCTGTAATGAACGGACATCAAACGATTGAATGATGGTTCGGTTTAGAATATCACCTTGGCGCACGACATCCAACACCAATTGGCAAAATTCCTTAGGTTCTGGATGAAAAACCCCATCGCCTTCAGGTGTACTTTTAATCTCGATGTTGTACAGTACAGATTCCAACTCCAACTCAGCGGTGGCGGCTTCAACTTCGGCAATTACCTCACTCAGTAGTGGTTTGAAAGTTGCAAATTTGGCTTGCTGCGGAAAATTGGGATGCGGTTGACTACCGCAATTGAAATTGCTGATTTGCTGATAGGTTAGTTCGTAGAGCTTAATCCCATCTCCTTCTGGTACGGGTTTATCGTTGAGACCCCAGCAAATGACAGAACTCATCCAGGGCTCGTGAGAAACCACCACTTTATTGTCTTTGGAGATTACTACGTCCATCTCAACAGTATTTACCTGAAGTTCAACGGCTCCAACGAAACCTTCGATGCTATTCTCAGGGAATAATCCGCGAGCACCGCGATGACCTTGCAGGTCAAATTCGCGTGAGGATGAAGTGGTTGCTGTTTCCGATACTTCGCTTTTTGAATGTTCGGTTGAGGGTTGACAGCCAATAAACACAACAGAAAAAAGTAGGGTTGAAAAAAGCGAGTTGATGGTTTTCATTTATGTATAATTAAGTTCAATCAGAGTCAAATTTACGTCTCGATTTCTTTTCAGATTGCTTCTTTTTAGTATCGAGTCGCTTGCGTTTAACTGCATGAGGAATACCGGTTTTCTTTCGAATTTTCTTCTTCTCGAGTGCTAGAAGGACAAGCTCAAAAAGCCTCTCGATAGCAATTTCGCGATTTTTGGCCTGCGAGCGGGTTTCGCCACAACTTACCGCCAAAACGCCTTCTGAGTTTATTCGATTTTTAAGACGAGTAAATATTCTTGCTTTTTGATAGTCGGAGAGAACCGAACTACTAGGAATACTTAGCATGGACTCTACGCGTGTCTCAACTTTATTCACGTTCTGACCACCTGCTCCTGAGCTACGTGAGGTTCGGAACGTGATTTCTTTAAGCAATGCTTCTCTTTCGAATTCCATAGCTAACGATTGAGCAAGATGACCATCGATTTGATGGCATCTGTTTGAATAATATCTGCATCCAATCCAAGCAATTTACGGTTGGAAAACACGGAACCTGCTCCCCAAATCATCACTTTCACGTTGGATTGTTGTGCTTCTTGAATCTGTTTTTTGGTGATATGAGCCGCGTTTATTGAAATTCCGTTGAACCCATTTTCTTTTGTAGAAGAAATTGCTGAATCTGCTTCTTGGGCGTAGAGGAATAGCTCTGCCTTCACTCCTTCTCTCTTCAAATTACCCAATACGGCCAAATCTTTAGATTCAATTAAAAATCTGAACTGCGGAAATTGATTTACCAGTTTTACAATTTGTGTTTGAAATTGTCTTAACCGAAGACTGTCTATTTCTGGCTCCAACTTTAAATCCAACGAAAAAATGGTTCCTTCCTTCCACGGAGAACCAAGTAGTGTATCTAAAGCATCTACTGGTTCGGCTTTGTGAAAAACGCCATGCGAACACTCATATATACTGGAATAGGTTTTCTCCCAAACAAACCCCGGACAACCCGAAAGCAGTGGAAGCTCCTCATCGTGGAATGAAATGAGCACGTTATCTAATGTCATTCGCACATCAATTTCTGTTCCTTCAATAGGATAAGCAAGTGCAGTTTGGATGGAGTGTTTTGAATCGAGCGTTAGTGGCGATCGAACTCCCATTCCGCCATGTCCAAGAATGATGGGCACTTTTTCGAGTTCTACCGTTCGGTGAACGTATTTCCAAACACTTAGCCCGACAATTAGAAGCAAAAGCGCAACAAAAGGGAGTTTTTTCTTCACCTTATTGCTTGATTACCTTCTTGCTGAAGACGTTTTGGGTGGCGGTATAAGCTTTGAGAAAATAGGTTCCGGAAGAAAGAAACGAACCATTAAATGACAAGCGATTCTTGCCAGCTTTGATGCGGTCTTCCATCAGAAATCTTACCAATTTCCCTTCAATATTTACCAATTCTAACCGCAAAAGTGTGCTTTCTTCCAATTCAAAAGTGACTTCTAATTGGTTGACAAATGGATTGGGAAAAACGACAGAATGAACGTCATTGGCTTGGTGTTCGATTATTCCTGTAGTCAATTCGGGAGAAGTCAATTTGCCAATCCAAGTTCCGTGTCCATGGCTAGCTGTTCCGATTGAACCTACCGCCCAAATGGTTCCAACCTCATCATACAATCGTTGGGAGCCGGAATAATCGCCCCATCGCTCAATAGAATCCGACATCACGTTTACGTATCCAAGTCCGGCTTTGATTTCCACTCTTTCAGATGCTTCCAGATTTGCATTCACATGAATGGCGCTAAATCCAGCAAAATCATTCTCACCGCAATGATTAAAGCTGATGATGGCTTGCTCATCATTTTCGTACAACCCAGACCATGAGATATTTGGGTAACCATAATTGATAATTGGGTCGCTATAAATCCTGCTAGTCACGGTTGGATTGGCGCCTTCGTGTCCATCAATCACACCATAATAAATGGCCGATGTTCCTGTGGCTGGATTGGTGCAACTCTGCACGAAATGCAAGCGATTATTGAGCGTGTAGCCACCCAAAACACGATTGTCGTTCGTATCAAACCAGTTATTCCCCTCTTGCTTTGCTGGGACTGGCAATACGTATGGCACATCGGCACGGATGGTTCTTACAATCAATTCTGCGTTGGGGTCGGTTACCCGACCAGTTACTTCTAGCAGAAAAAGTGTGTCGTTTTCCGAAGAAGTGTTTCGATTTGAGAGCAAAAACATATTCTCGCCACTTGGTGCAACTCCATCTTGAATGGGAGTAATATTGAAAATCTTGCGTAAGCCTGGGAGAATGTCGCTGTAGTATTTGGTAATGAGGTCGAAACCAATGTAGCCTTCTCTCAAACCAATTTGCCACAAACAGGATTCTGTAAAACCAGAGTTATTTGAGGAACCATTAGTAAAGGTGTTTATACCTATGTATAGGTCTTTGCCCGAAATGCCAACCACTGGATAATCTGACCATGTTTCGTTTACTAACGGATTGCCCGGAAGCGAATACAAATGCCATTCGCCAGTTGGGTCTGCAGTTTTGCTAAATGCAACCACGATATTGCTGGTTTCCCACGTATAGCCGCTCAAATAAATAATGATGAAACGATTGTTTGATGGATCGTAAATCACCTTTGGGTCATACTTGCTTCCGGTTACGCCAAGCGGTTGCGCTAAATTTCCTAATGAACGGTAAAGTACTTGTTCCTGTGTGACGGAATTGTACATGTGAATCCTTGAATTTGTGACAGAAACAATGATTCCGTCATTGGAAATGGCCATGTCATTATCATTCGGAACACCACTGAAACTGTTTCCTTCAAAATTGGCTACCACATTTGGTGCTGGTCCAGCTGCAACGCGTGCATGGCGTGCATTGGTTGCAGGGTAACGCTCCATAATTTCCAATTTCTTGGCAAGCAATTCGGCACGCGACCCGCTAACTCCCGGCTTTGGAGCTTCGAGATGTTCCAGATGAATATTCCAATCTTCCGTCTCTTCAGACATGATGATGGTGGCGCCTTTAACTATGGTCATCTCTTTTACAGAAGCTTGTTGGCTAAAGCCAAAAAACGGAACGAGAAGTAGGAACGTAAAAAGTGTTTTCATGGTGATTGTTTGCGGATTCAAGGTCTAAAATTTCTTCCACATACTTACGTGCGGACCCACATTTGGCACCTCATATTCGGGACCAAAGCAGCACCATGCGTTGGCTTCATAAAATGGTATTGCCTCTATTCGTGCTTGTAGCCAACCCGTTTTGGCATTCCATAGCGTTACGCTTTCCTTTTCTAATGCATCTAAAACTTTGCTTGCAATACCTTGACCTTGATATTCATCGAGCGTTCCCATGGCGCGCACTTGCACGGCAGGCCTCAATCCGTCTGAAGGAATTTCTAGTCCGCTATCATCCTCTATTGGTTTATATCCAGCACACAAGGGTTCGAACGGTGGACAGGCGCTTTTTGCTTTTTGGTCGAATGCGCTTCCGTCTTCATTTTCGGGAATAAGATGCGCACGACCTACGGCTACAATTTTTCCATTTTCTTCCATCCAACAGTGAATGGCTTCATAATCGCCACCCAATCTTTCAGAACCCTTTGGAGAGCCAAGAGGTTTTCTAAGAATCTCATAACGCACATCGAAATATGCTTCGGGTAGGCTTTCGCCTGGGAGTTTGATTACAGTCTTCAAAGCAGGAATAGATCAGCGATTACGAATGAGGCGAATGTTACGGAGGCAACTCCGTTAGTGGTAAAGAAAGCCAAGTTTACTCGGCTCAAATCGTTCGGTTTTATCAGCGTGTGCTGGTAAATGAGTAAGCCTAAAAAAATGGCGTAACCAATCCAATACAACCAGTGAAAATCGCCCATGCTGCCTGCCCAAAAGAGCAGTGCAGCTGTAATGGCGTGCAAAACGTTTGAAAGATTCAACGCTTTCTCTTTTCCTAACCAAACTGGGATGGAGAAAAGGTTGTTTTCTCTATCAAAATCTTCATCCTGCAAGGCATAAATAATATCGAAACCTCCCACCCAAAAGAGAACAGCAAATGAAAAAAGGAGCGGCAGCACATGAAACTCGCCAACAACAGCCAAATAGGCTCCAATTGGCGCAAGACTCAACCCTAATCCTAGTATAAGGTGGCACAAAGCTGTAAACCGTTTGGTAATGCTGTAGCCTAGAACAACCGCCAACGCAACAGGCGAAAGCGCCAAGCACAACGGATTAATGAAATAGGTGGTGATGACAAATGCTGCTGAGTTGAGAATAACGAACCAAAGAGCTGCATTCGCATGAATAATTCCTGCTGGTATTTCCCTTATTGCGGTACGCGGATTTTTCTCGTCAATGTTTCTGTCGATATAACGATTGAACGCCATGGCCGCATTTCGGGCAAAGACCATACACAGCACCACTTTGGCCAATAAATGCCATTCAAAAGTGGCAGAAGTAAACTGCACGGCCATAAAAAAACCAATGAGCGCAAACGGCATTGCGAAGATGGTATGCGAGAATTTTACGAGTGATAGATAATTTTTCATAGTGGTTTCGCGCTCAAATGTACCCACTATGCATTTGTTAACCGATACATTTGCATCATGTTCAAACGATTGTTCTTCCTCTCAGGCATCATTGCATTCTTGCTTTCGTGTGCGCTCATGTATTTCTGGTATTTGCCTAATCATCCAACTGAAAAATCTGTCTCTACTGAACAGGAAGTTGAGACGATTGTTGATTCAACAAAACTAGATTCGCCCAATACCGCCACGCCTTTGGAATGAAACCCCTGCTCCCGTTCTTCCTTCTTTTTATCTCACTTTCTGCACTTGCGCAGAAAGTAGAATACACTGCTGATTTTGTGTTCAAAAACGGCATTTATCTCTCGTTTCAAGATTTTAAGAATAACAATCCTGTGCCTGTGACGCACATTCTTAGCGATTTCGATATCCGTTCTGCCGACTACCTGTGGGAGGCACTCGATACAGATTCAATCATTTATTACGATAACCAGTTGGAGGAACGAAAAGTTGCCGTGAATAAGGTTTGGGGATTTTGCTCAAACAACAGAATTCATGTAGGAATCAATACGGTTGAACGTTCAGACGATTGGGAAGACCGCGATTGGTTTCCGCTGATTTCGATTGGGGCTTACAGTTATTTTACTGCACTAGTTTCTGTTACCCGATTTATGCCGCCTTCGGTTGGTATAGGAATGCCAGCTACTGGAATTTCGCTTTATGACGACCCCATGATGAACAATCAGGGGAATTACTACCAAGAATCGGTTCCTATTCAAATGCTATTGGATTTCTCAAACGGTGAATTTATTCAGCTCGCCACGGGCGATTTAAATTCCATTTCTCCCAAATTAATGGCCGATTTACTTCAGAAAGACCAAGTACTACTTGCCGAATACACGGATAAATCTGGCCGCGATCAAAAACAGACTTCCATGTTCAATATCAGAAAGTTCAATCAGCGCAATCCGATTTATTTCCCAGTTTCGAACTGACACCAATAAATTTTGTGGAAAATATTTAGCAAACCCCCAATTTATTAAGGGGTTTAACCAAATAAAACTCAGTTTCTTTGCGGAATCAATCAAATTATTGACGCATGGGAAAGAAAAAGAGTAAAACATACGCCACCATTGCGCTATTTATCCTCGTACTGGTAGGATTATTCGCAGCTTTTTATCCGACCATTCATCCTTCGGGAGGAGATTTTGACTCAGGAGACATCGCTTGGCTCATTTCTGCCTCGGGGCTGGTGCTTATTATGACGCCCGGGCTCAGTTATTTCTACGGAGGAATGGTCTCCGCCAAAAACATCATCAGCACCATGCTTCAGAGTTTTGTGGCCTTGGGAGTGATAACTGTTCTATGGTTCGTAGTAGGTTTCAGTCTCAGTTTTGGCGATAGCATTGGCGGATTTATTGGCGACCCGCGCACCTTTTTCATGTTCAATAATGTCGGGACAGCGGCTCATTCTACGATTGCCACGGGCATTCCATTCGTTCTCTTTGCCGCCTTCCAACTCAAGTTCGCCATCATCACTCCCGCCTTGATAACGGGCGCATTTGCCGAACGCATCAAGTTTTGGGGCTACATGCTTTTTATGGTTTTGTTCTGCCTCTTCATTTACACGCCATTGGCGCATTGGACCTGGCATCCCGAAGGTTTCTTATTCAAATGGGGCGTGCTCGATTTTGCAGGCGGAACCGTAGTTCACATCTCAGCAGGAATGGCCGCCCTTGCTGGCGCCATGTTCTTCGGAAGAAGAAAAGTGCACCTAGAAAAAGTAGAGAACACGCCCGTAAACATTCCTTACGTATTGCTCGGCACGGGTTTGCTTTGGTTCGGCTGGTTCGGTTTCAATGCGGGTTCGGCCTTGGCTGCCGATGAATTGGCGGTTACGGCTTTCGTCAACACCAATTTGGCCTCGGCAGCCGCCATGCTTGCTTGGTTGGTTTACGATTCGGCCCGCGGACGCAAACCATCCGCCTTGGGCGGAAGCATTGGTGCGGTGGTTGGCTTGGTTGCCATTACACCAGCCGCAGGATTTGTGAGTTTCGGAGCAAGCATTGCCATCGGCATTACGGCCAGCATTGTTTCAAACATTGCTGTACATCTCAAGTCGAAATCGACCTTGGATGACACTTTGGAGGTGTTTCCGTGCCACGGTATTGGCGGCATTGTGGGCATGATTCTAACAGGCGTTTTTGCCTTGGATGGCGGATTGATCACAGGCGAAACCACCTTATTTCTCAATCACATGTTGGCACTTGTCATCGTGTGCGCCTTCACCTTTGGAGGAAGTTACCTGCTGTATTACATCACCAACGCCATCATTCCGCTTCGCGTGAGCGAGGAGGCGGAAGAGATTGGATTAGACCTCACGCAGCACAACGAGAAGTACATTTTGGCGCGGGTGGATTGATTACCATTGAATTCTGATGCATTTCGTTTGGAATTTGATGGCTGCCAATCCAAATTTTGCACATTCTTAAAGGAATTTGGAAAATTCCGGATGTGAAGTGCTGCGTTCTTATTGAAATGTGGTGCCAAACAAATGTTTTTTGCCTCCAAACAAAAATTTGTTCTAGCCAAAAATGTTTTTGGAGCCTCCAAAAATGTTTTTCTCTACGCCAAAAATGTTTCTAGACCATCCAAAAATGTTTTTCTCTCCACCAAAAATGTTTCTAGACCCTCCAAAAATGTTTTTCGATGCGTCAGAAACATTTCCAGACCTTCCAAAACTATTTTTCCCTATATCAGAAACATTTCTAACCCCTCAGAAGAAGTGTTTTTCGACTCTTAACCAAGAGACAATTCAATCCTCCACCTCATACACCAAACGCATGGTAATGCTGGCGGTTTTGTTCTTGTCTTCGGTGTTGAAGGCTCCGCCCCAACTGTAATCTTCGTTGGAGTTTTGGCCGGTAATCTGAAAAACGCCCATGGTGGCGGTTTGCAGCTTACCGAGTCCGCCTCCCGAGTTGGTGGCAATGGTTTCGGCACGAAGGCGCGCATCTTCAGAGGCTTTACGAATCATTTCAACCTTCAGGTCGGCCATTTTGGTGTAGTAATAGCGTGGTGATTCGGAGTAAAACTGAAGCCCCTTGTTCATCAGTTCGGTAATGGCGCGCGAAAGTTCTTCTACCTTAATCACATCCGAAGATTCGATCTGAATGCTTTGGCTCAATTGAAACGCTTCGAATTCCTGTCCAACGTAATCGCCATTCTGATATTTCGGCTGCGATTTTTCGGAAGTGTTTACCGCTTTAAAAACCAATTCCTCGGACTTAATCCCTTTCGAAAGCAAGTATTCGCGAATGATCATCTTGTCTTTTTCCAAGGCAGCGTAGGCTTCTTGCAGGTCTCTGCTTTCGCGCACAAATCGGCCTTCCCAAACAATGAGGTCGGAGACGAAATCTTCGGAGCCGAGGCCCGTTACACTGATGGTTCCTTGCGTTTCGGCACGCTCAACATAGGCGTTTCCGAGAAAATAAGCTGCCAAAACGATGGCAAGCGAAAAGAGGATGGCGTTGGTTGTGTTCATGCAGTAAAGAACGCGAGAAACTGTGATTGTTGGATGCGCTCCAATTGCTTTAAGAAAAATTTTTCCGACAAGAAGAAACTACTTCTTCAAAAGCAGCGTGGTCTTATTTATTGCCAGCGGAATTCGCATTCTGCGCTTGTACACCAAGGTTCCGCCAATGGCCAAAAGAATGGTGAGTGCACGGTAAATGTTGGCGTTTACATCGCCCAAGGCATTATCTGCTACATCATCAAAAAGGCTCCAACTCAAATTCATAAAGAAGTGAAGGAAGATGGGCACCCACAGGTTGTAATTCCACTCGCAATAAAGCCATGCAAAGAGTCCAGCGCCCATAAATGTGGTGATGAAAATTCCGACCAACGTGGCCAAATCCTGACTTTGATAAAGATGCAACGATGCGAAAATGAGGGCTGGCACAATTAGAGCCGGAAAGAAACCCAACTTGGTTTTCCGATAGAGCTGACCAAAAAAGAAACCGCGGTAATACAGCTCCTCAAAAAAGGCGGCAAACACGCATCCGAACCAAAATTCTCTGCCATCAATAGAAATCCGAAAACCACTTGGTAGCCCATAGCCAACCATCATCGGCATGGAAAAAACAAAAGCGAGAACTACAGCTCGAAAAACATTGCCACGCAAGCCAAGTGGCTCTAATAAATGGCGCTCGTTGGCCAAATACACAAACACAAAAGTTGGAACGCCAACCAAGGCATAAATCAAAAAAAAGCTGAGCGGATAAAGGCTCAAAAAGCTTTCGAAGAAGTGAAATCCTTTGGCGAAGAAGGCCTCTTTTATCCAAAAAAAAGCAGCAAAGGACGTGAGTAGGGTCAGAATATATGCTACCGCTTTCTGCATGATTCGAAACTACGGAATACACTTTACGAATTCGCAACTAATTGGCACAAGGCAAAGTGGCATAGGTGCAAAAGGCTTTATGGAATTCTGAAAACGGCTGCATCCAGAAAGAAAGTTTAACCTAAAAATCTACAATCATGAAAACGCTTGCAATCATCATCACTTCCGTATCAACCCTCATTTTCATCAGTCTTTATTCCATTTTCCCCAACCGATTTGCTTCGCGATTGGTAGAGAAAGAGCAAGGCTGCGTATTCAACTCCATGATGGGCTTAGAAACCACCGAAGACTACGCCAAATTTAAAACGCCCGAAAAGGTGGTTCAATCCATCGACCACGCCTTGGGTTGGATGGCCGAAGCTCAGCAGCAAAATGGCGGCTGGGGAGCGGGCAGTCATTACAAGCAAATGGAAATGGACCCACACGCGGTGGCGGCCGACCCTGCCACCACATCGATGGTGGGCATGGCCTTGCTGCGCAACGGAAGCACGCTCGAAAAAGGGCAATACAGCGCGCAACTCAAAAAAGCCGTAGAATACATTCTGAAGGAAGTGGAGAATGCGAGCCCCAACTCATTGAACATCACATCGCTTCAGAACACGCAGATTCAGACCAAATTGGGGCAGAACATTGATGTGGTACTTGCTTCGCAGTTTCTCACCAATCTGTTGGAGAAAGTGCCTGCCAACGACCCATTAAGAAAGCGAATTAATGAGGCCTTGAATGTGTGCGTGGTGAAAATACAGAACGGGCAGATGGCCGATGGTAGCACGCAAGGAGCGGGTTGGGCCGGTGTGCTGCAATCTTCGTTGGCCTCCAACGCGCTGGTAGCGGCCGAGCACGCAGGGGCGAAAGTTGACGTGAAAAAACTTGAAAAGGCGCGCGACTATCAGAAAGCCAATTTTGATGCTGAAACTGGAAGCGTGAACACAGACAAAGGTGCTGGAATTGTGCTCTATTCCGTGTCGGGTTCGGCACGAGCTGCCGCCAAAGAGGCCCGCGAAGTGGAAGAACAAATGACCAAGGCCTCACGCGCTCCGAAAGGCGAACCCGTGCAAGCGAAAGACCTCGAAGATTTGGGCTACAGCAAAGACGATGCAATGAAAAAAGCTGCGGCTTACAATGTTTATCAGAGTGCCAAGCAAACCGCGCAGCGCGAAGATGTGATGAGTGGTTTTGGCAACAACGGTGGCGAGGAATTCCTCAGCTTTTTGCAAACTGGCGAAGGAATGGTGATTGCCAAAGACAATTCGTGGAAGAACTGGTATGACGATATTTCTGGAAAAATGGTAAGAATTCAGAATCAGGACGGAAGCTGGAACGGTCATCATTGCATCACAAGTCCGGTGTTTTGCACCGCTACCTGCTTACTCATTCTTTCGATAGAAAACGATTTGCAAAACCTGCAGAAAATGGGCGGTTCGTAGAGATGCGATGCTTCTCGTCTCTGTCAAGGGCGAATATTTGATTGTTCTGAGACGCGAAGCATCGCGCCCCTACAGAAAGGCCCGATGGAACATGTGTCCCATCGGGCCATTTGCTTCAATACAATTGTATTACCAAAGCGGACTTGGGTATTTTCCTTCGTCCACCATTTTCTTAAATGCATCTACCACACTTTGGCGGTCTTCTTGGTAGGTAACGCCATACCATCTATCGTTAGATGTAAGAATTGGGAAAGAAGCCGCTTTTGCAGCAATTAAATTATCTGCCACCAACGGAATAAAGAATTCGGCTTTGGGATTATCTTGATTTTCTCGAACAAAATCGATGAACATCTTTCTGCTCACTTCAAAAATATTTGGATGAAATCCCCAGAAGTTCATGGAAACCACCGAGTCGGTTGGCACTTCAAAAGAGGCATCCCCATCATGATAAACTACCTTCTCTCCTACCCAATGAATCTTGGTTCGCTCGTCAATTTTCGCCAAATTATTGGTTGCATCTGCCACACAAACCCCTCTGCTTACTTGTCCGTGCTCGCTTAATGTGTTCTTCAATACATAGCCTACCATGGTGTAAGTATCTTCCGAACATTTGTTCTTTAGAAAATCGGCAATCTGATGAAAACCATCTGCACCATAAAAATCATCGGCATTAATAACTGCAAATGGTTCGTTGATTACATCGTGTGCAACCAAAACCGCGTGCATGGTTCCCCAAGGTTTTTCGCGGTGAGGTAGATTTTTGATTCCCTCAACAGGTGTATTCACATCCTGATAGGCATAGGCGATTTCAATTTTATCCTCAAACTTTCCGGTGAACCGTTCTTTAAAATCATCGGCAAACGATTCGCGAATAACGAACACTACTTTCCCAAATCCTGCTTGAATTGCATCGTAAATTGAATATTCAATGATGGTTTCGCCATTCGGACCAAGAGGGTCAATCTGCTTCAGTCCGCCATATCGGCTTCCCATTCCAGCAGCAAGTATTAGTAGTGTCGGTTTCATATTTCTTTTTGTTTGAGTCGCGAATATAGAAAGCGCATTGCGCGCCACGAAATGAACACAGACCACTTTCGCACCAAGGTTTGTGAATCTCACAATCGTAAATTCGCGGCATGCATATTTTCTATCAACCCCAACTTCAGAATGGCTTACTAGAGCTAAGCGAAGAAGAAACACGTCATGCCGTTCGGGTGTTGCGATTAAGCGTGGGCGATACGATTGGCGTGATAGATGGCAAAGGCATGTTTGCCAAGGCCGAGATTTCAGAAATTTCGAAAAGAACCTGTGCATTCCGAATCGTTGAAAAAACGTTAGAGGAAGCGCCAGTTTTGCCAAAAATTGCCATTGCACCTACAAAAAGCACCGATCGTTTTGAATGGTTTTTGGAGAAAGCAGTAGAAATTGGCGTAAGCGAAATATGTCCGATAAGCTGTTCAAATTCCGAAAGACGCGTTCTTAAATTAGATCGCTGCGAAAAAATTCTGTTGGCCGCCATGAAACAAAGCCAGCGGAATTGGCTACCAAAATTGCACGAACTGACTTCGGTAGAAACCTTTATTGAGCATGCAGATACCCCTTTATTAATGGCTCATTGCCGCGAGGCGGAAAAGGTGGTTTTGTCTAATCAGATGCAACCCGATTCGTGGATAATGATTGGACCAGAAGGCGATTTTACCCTCGAAGAAATTGAACTGGCGCTAAAAAACAGAGCCACCCAAATAGATTTGGGCAAAAGCCGTTTACGAACCGAAACCGCTGGAATATTTGCACTTTCGGTGCTCAATTATTTAAATCAATGAAAAGCATAGTTCTTGGGTCGTTCATCATACTGCTAAACGTTTTTGCTCCAAAAGCGCAGAACTTCAAACTTGCGGTTCTTAAGTATAACGGAGGAGGCGATTGGTATGCAAATCTTACCACATCTGTTCCTAATTTGATTGAATTTTGCAACAAGGAATTGAATGCCGGAATTGATACGGAACAGGAAGTGGTGGAAATTGGTTCCAAGGAATTGTTCAACTATCCGTTTGTGCATATGACTGGTCACGGAAACGTGATTTTCTCCGATTTAGAATCGCAAAACTTGAGAAAGTATTTGCTTTCTGGCGGATTCCTTCACATAGATGATAACTATGGCATGGATCAATTTGTGAGAACAGAAATAAAGAAAGTGTTTCCTGAGTACGAACTCACCGAATTGCCATTTTCGCATCCCATCTATCACCAGAAGTATGACTTTAATAAGGGATTGCCAAAGATTCATGAGCATAACGAAAAACGCCCCGAAGGTTTGGGCATTATCCACAACGGAAGATTGGTCTTGTTCTATTCTTTCGAATGCGATCTTGGCGATGGTTGGGAAAGTCCAGCAGTTCATGGCGACAGCAACGAATCCAGAACCAAGGCACTTCAAATGGGAGCCAATATTGTTCAGTATGTGTTGATGGGCAACGACCCAGATAAACTCTGATTACACAGAAGGCAATTCTACCTTCATCAAAAAATCTTTTGTTCGCACCATGTGCGGATGCATTTGTTCGTCTTCATGAAGAAATGGAACAAGATTTCGGTATTCAGCCATAAACTTTTCGATAACGGGCGAGCTCTTTTCTGGCCGTCTAAAATCTAACGCTTGAGCTGCTGTAAAAAGCTCAATTGCCAGCACCTGATAAACATTTTCTACCACCTCGTAAAGTTTTGTTGCCGCATTTGCCCCCATGCTTACGTGGTCTTCTTGTCCGTTCGAACTCACAATGCTATCTACCGAAGCGGGCGAGCATAATTGTTTATTCTGACTTACAATTCCGGCCGATGTGTATTGCGGAATCATAAAACCAGAATGCAGCCCTGGCTTTTTAACTAGATAAACGGGCAATCCGTTTTTGCCCAAAATGAGCTGAAAGGTTCTGCGCTCCGAAATATTGGCCAGCTCTGCCAATGCTATTGCCAAAAAATCGTAGGAAATAGCCAGCGGCTGACCATGAAAATTTCCTGCAGAAATAATCTTATCCTCATCAGGAAAGATGAGCGGGTTATCGGAAACTGAATTTAATTCGCGCTCCACCACTTGCTTTACATGTTCAATGGCGTCAATACTTGCACCATGTACTTGGGGCATGCAACGAAACGAATATGGATCTTGAATATGCTTTTTTGGTTTGGCAGCAAGATGGCTATCATTTAAAAAAGCGCGCAGCCTTCTGGCCGATGTAATCTGCCCCGGATGTGGTCTTACTTCATGAACTGATGGGTCGAATGGCGCAGTCAATCCTCCGTAAGCATCTAACGCAATAGCACCAATAAGATCGGCAAGTAAACCAAGTCTTTCGGCATGATACACGCAATAAGCTCCATAAGCCGACATAAACTGCGTGCCATTAAGCAACGCCAAACCTTCCTTCATTCGCAACTGAAGCGGTTGCCATCCTAATTCGGCCAAAGCGTCTTTTGCAGATACCTCCTTACCATTCATTAAAACTTCGCCCTCGCCAATTAGTGGAAGACATAAGTGAGCAAGAGGCGCCAAATCACCACTAGCACCAAGAGAGCCTTGTGTATATATAAGAGGAAGAACATCAAAATTGAAATGATCCACCAACCGCAGGACAGTATCCTTATGAACCCCGCTGTTCCCGTAAAGCATATTCCACACTTTTAGGCACAGCATGGCTCGCACAATATTGTTTGGAACCCGCTTTCCTGTTCCACAAGCATGAGAAAGGATAAGGTTAGACTGAAGCGCTTCCAGACCATCATCATCAATTCGAATATCACTTAGGGAGCCAAAACCAGTATTCACTCCGTAAATGGTTTCGCCCGTTCGAGCTACGCGTTCATTCAAATATTCGTACGAACGCTCGATATCAGCAAGAGCAGAATCGGGAAGTTCTAACTTGGTGCTGCCCAGCAATTCTGCAAGGCCTTCTATTGTGAGCTTAGTCTTTTGCATCGTTTTTAGCTTTCAGCAATTCGTGCAAAGGTTGCTCCGAAATTTTGGATTCTACCC
Source organism: Flavobacteriales bacterium (assembly GCA_021741075.1). GTDB lineage: Bacteria > Bacteroidota > Bacteroidia > UBA10329 > UBA10329 > UBA10329. Next base: position 64,711 of record JAIOYO010000003.1, read on the forward strand.
AAGAAATTAAATCTAAGGTAGAAAGTGCATTTCGTTCTCCAGGTTCGTAACTAACGGCAATCAAATCGGTCTTCAGTTTCAAGAAAATATCCTTGTCTTTACGCAGCAAATCATTCTTAGAAAACTTCTTCATAAACGATAGCATTATTTCCTCAAACTCATAAAGTCCTTCTAGTTTATTCAGATATCTGTACGTAGATCTGGCCAAATACTCCAACAGCTCGCTTCTACCAAGCTCGAATTGTAGAATCATAGTCATTAATCTTGTAGACGCATGTAAATCTTCTACGGAATTAATGGCGGTATCATTCAAAATCATATTTAACCATCTCAGAGATCTAGAATATTCGCCAATGCTAAATAGAAAATAAGACACATTGAAATAAAGATGGAGCACCACGTACTTTCGATGGTACCCTTCAATTTTCTGTTGCAACTCTCTAATTCTTCCGACTAATTCTAATCCCGCTTCTCGATTCCCTAACCGAGTATAGAGCGCTAATTTTGCGATAGACACTTGAAGAAAAATCCTAGTTGCAATCTCATCCGAAAAATGACTCTTCAGAGATCTTTCTTCTATCGATTCCAGTTTCAGAATTAATTCTTCAACCTCGTTCCATTTATGAAGCTTAACACAAATAGGAATCAAATTATTGAGGGCAACGAAATAACTCTGAACGATGCTTCTACTAAACGCAGTTCCAAACTTATCTTCAACCAGATTTAGTAATTCTACTCTATATCTATAAGCCTCTTCCCAGTTTCCGTTGATTTTATTGTATTGAGCATGAATATTTAAGAAGCAGCATTTCGAACGAAAAGTTAAGGCTCTATCAGGGTCCTTTAGCGCAAATTGATTTACGATTTGATCATTGGTTTTATAATCATCATTCCTTCGTTCAATACCTATCTTGTAATAGTTGTTGAATATTTTCGATTGTAAATCACTGTACTCCCGTTCATTTTGCAGCGAGCCAAGAATCTCATAGTATTCCTCAGATAGGTTGTCAATGTCAGATTCGTCTTTATCGATGTAAAACTCTTCGGACAGAAACCGCGATTCCCACTCCAATACCAATAAAATTACTTGAAAACTATCGTGCTTCTCAGCCATCTTCCGAACTTTTTTAAGCAACCCATGCGCTTGTTCGACTAAGCCTTTTTCGTAAAGAAACTGTACATCTTGAACCATTCCATATAACCGAAACTCTATTGTGCGCTTTAGATGATAGAGGCGCATGGCTTTTAAAATCGATTCGTATAAATGATTTTGGGTAACTGCCAATTGTTCAAGAAACTTCTCGCCCTCAAACCTAATTCTCAGTTCTTCTTCGTCAAACCCATTTGAATCGGAATAGTAATCGAACAGACGGGCCAAATTGCTATCTTTCTTTTGCAAGGATGCTTGCAACTTGAAGTATCTTTTCTCATTCAATTCAAGTGACTGAACCAATTCAAACAAGCGATCTCCTTTAGACATAGTATCAGATTTTTTCGTTCAGTAAAACTAAATTATCGACAAATTGAAAGTCTGAAAGTTAAAAAATCGTTTGAACTTGTTTCAATTAAGACAAAAACTGTAGAATGAAATAGTAATTTTGTTAGCGGCATAAGGGAAATGACACATTTCAAATGCTCCTATTATCATTACTAAACGTTCGTAATATGAAATACCTTCACTACTTCGCCAGTCTGACACTTATTTTATTGCTGTCAGCAGCTGGATTAGAACTTTCCGCTCAGACTGCGGTAGGTATTGGTTCTACCACTTTCACACCAGACGCCAACTCAGTTTTAGATGTTCAAAGTTCAACGACTGGAGTTTTACTACCACGAATGACAATCGACCCAACCGTTGCTGGGAATAATGATGACGGTTTAATGTATTTCAATACTTCTACGCAGACGTATAAATATTATGATGAAACGGCCAACGTTTGGAAGTCCATAGCAACCGCATCAGGTAACGATTACATTCTAAATCAGACATCGCTTCAAACACCGGCTAGTTACAACATTAGCGGGTCGGGGCAAATCGGCACAACTTTAACAGTAGGTTCAACTGCTTCGGTAGTATCAACTTTGGCCGTTGGTCAAGGTATTAGGGTTGGGGATGCTGCGCTTACTCCCGCTGCTGGTCAAGGGAATATTCTTACAACGGTAGACGGTGGTTGGATTGGTAGAGGTAATTCTGCCACTACTCCAAGAATTGCATTTGATGCGACTACCAGTACAGAAAACATTAAAGTTTATCCAATAAAACAGATGCAGGTTCTTGTTGCAACAGCAAGTGACGCAAACTCTAACAATAGTAATACGGCAGTTACTGTGTCTAACACTGGAGCATCTACCGGTGTGGGTATTAAATTATCTGGCAATAGAGGACTGGCACCAGGTGTAGGAGCAACAAGGGAAGTTGGATTTATCGATTTCGAAAACACCAATCCTTCTGCAGTAACCTTGGGTCGTTTAGGTGTTACAAATCCAAGTTCAAATACAGCAGGAAGCTTTCAAATCTCTCTCTTGTCTGGAGGTAACTTGGAGGAACGACTAGTATTGTCGCACGCTGGAAACCTAACTATAGATGGTAAATTCAATTCTCAAGGTATTCAAGAAACTTCAGATGCTAGATTTAAAAAGAATATAGTCGAAATTTCCAACGCATTGTCTACAGTTCTAAATCTTGAAGGAGTGACATACAACTGGAGAACTGAAGAGTTTCCTGAGAGATCTTTCAGTGATAGAATGGAATATGGAGTAATAGCTCAACAAATTGAAATATTCGTTCCTGAATTAGTAAGTACCGATGAGAAAGGATACAAATCGGTTCAGTACAGCCACATGGTACCATTACTTCTAGAGGCAATTAAAGAACAACAAGAGATTATTAACTCTCAAAGCAAAGAGCTTGGGGTTTTAAAAGCGAGCGTTGATGCAATCTCAGAATATATTAAAACTGCTGAGAAATAATATTTCCACTCTTCGTGATGAAGAAACGAAAGAGCCGATTCGAATGAATTGGCTCTTTTTTTTGTGCCGATAATTTGCTGCCTAATTTGTTACCGCTCCTATCTCCGACACGAACTTTACATGTTTAGCTCCTGCCTGTCTAATCTTTTCAGCCGTTTTGTACCCAAACTGGTTTGAAACAATTAGTTCTCCATTACACTCAGCCACAATTTGGCAATTATCCCAATCCAGAGCATCAACAATAAAGTGATTAATGTATTCATCTTTGATTGACTCTACATCGCTCAATTTACCCGCTAAGTTTATTATCGAGAAAGACTCATCGCCCCAATCCAATCTTCGATTAATTAACGAATCATTCAATTCAATAAACTTTTCGGAAGAAATTCCTTTTCGCCACCAATGATGTCGAACATGGAAAAGCATGGATTGCTCGTTTTCGTAAAGTTCTTTTCTAGCAATAAATGTCACTTCGGATCCATTCACCAAAGCAATTGCAGTATGGCCTTTCACGTTATATATTGTAGAAAATCTTTGATTCTTTTGTTCTTGAACTTCAACGGTTTGAAGGATCATCAAAACGATTCCTATCACCAAACTCAAGTACAGCCCGTATCGCTGTTCACCACTAATAAAGACAAGAATTCCCACAATAATTACGTAAATCATCAATGCCTCAGCCGTTGTGATATCGATTCCTGAGAGCACGGAATAAGGTATTTGCTCAATCCAAATCACAACCTGATTGAGAATCAGAATCACCCACTTTAGTACAAAACCAAAAATTGGCAGCAAGGGTGTAAAGAGACCGAATAGAAATAATCCAAATCCCAAATACAGAATACCCGTAGCCGCAGGAATGACTACAAGATTTGATAACAGAAACAGGTTTGGAAATTGATGAAAATAGAGCAATCCTAACGGAAATGTTACAATCTGGGCGGCAATTGACACGCAAGAAATTGACCAAACCCAATCTAAGAATCTATTTTCAATGATTATCAAATTGAACAAAATCGGGTGAATAACTACAATTCCAATCACTGCTAAATAGGATAGTTGAAATCCCACTTGCATGATCATCATTGGGTTATAGACAAGAAGAAAAAAGGCAGATGTTGCTAGGGTATTGAAAATATTCGAATCTCTATTGATAGCTTTTCCGATAGCGACAAAAACAAACATCACTGCTGCTCTCGATACGGAAGCCGAAAGTCCAGTTAAGACGGCATAGCTTAACAGCAACGCTATTAGTAGGATGGTTTTTATCAGTCGGCCATAACGATACCTTTCAAGAAACTTTAATAAACTATTCAAAATGAGGTAAACTATACCAACATGCAGTCCCGAAACGGCAAGCACATGCGTTGCTCCCGCCCCAGCATAAGCAGTCATCAACTCCTGATCTAGTTCTGTTCTGTGCCCTAAAACGAGTGCGGAAGCTACTGCCAATTCATCACCGTCAAGACCTGCTTCTTTGAACTTCGCAATAAGTTGAGACCGAAAATTTGCAAACCAGCCGATGAAACTTGGTTTTCCACTCGATAAACTCTTCCAGTTTTCAGACTTAACATACCCTCGAAAAAGAATATTGTGGAAACGAAGGTATCGTGGGTAATTAAATTCATTGGGATTTCCCACTTCCAAAATTGGCTGCAATTGTGTGTGAATCAAAAGTTCCTCTCCGTATTTTGGAATTGGCGAAGTTGAATCAACCTGAAAGTAAAGCAGTGCCTTTCCATGCATGGTTTCCGCCTTATCTTCTAATTCAGCAACAACCTTAACCGAGTTTTGTCTCACCTGAGGCTCTTCTGACACTCTTGCCAAGAAAACTTGATGAGAATCCGTTAAACGATTTTCATCAAGACGTCCTGGGAAAACATAATTGCATACTGAAATAGTGAGAAGACCACCGAGCAAGAATAGTAGCGGTCCCAGAACTAGACCAAACAAATGTGGTCGTCTGCCCAAGGTGGCGTGTGCTATTACCAAAAATAAAGTAAGAAAACCAGCGAGAAATAATCCCAATAGAATAAGACTCAAATCTACCTGAGCACCTTCTAACAGAAAAGAAAACAGAATAATACCCGCCATAAACGGCAGTACAAGGCGCAACATCGGAAACGAGTTCCAAGCCTTCATTAGTTTTGATTTACTTATAGTGAAAGTAAATCGGATTTCGATAATTAACAACTGATTGATGAAAACTGTGATTTTCAAAATTTTAAGAGAGCCTACCTCTACCGTAATTTGCATTGAATGCATTTCTCATTGGCAGATAGAGAGGTTAGAGCACTCATTCAGTTGTTGGATGACCCGGACGACAGCGTTTACAAAAATGTTAGCACCAAGCTTATCTCCTTCGGAAAGAATGTAATTCCACACTTAGAGACCGAGTGGGAGATTAACGCCCAAGACGCAATTCAATCGCGCATAGAAGAAATTATTCATCAAATTGAATTTGAAGTAGGAAAGAAGGCACTTGCTGATTGGAAAACTGATGGCGCTAAGGATATTTTTGAAGGTGCAGTACAAGCATCCATGTTTCAGTATCCTGATCAGCCGTTTGAATTGATGCTTGCAAAAATCGAGTTGCTGAGGAAAGATGTCTGGCTTGAACTGAATGACAATCTCACTTCGTTGGAGAAAATTCGAGTGCTAAATCATATCCTTTATGATGTACACCATTTCGGGCCTCATTTGAAATACCACTCAACCGACCAAAGCTGGTTTATTTCTAATGTGCTCGCTCATCAGAAGGGAAGTCCAACCACAATGGCAATACTGTATAAGGCTATTGCTGATCGGCTTGAACTTCCAGTGGTTGGCATCAATTTACCAGACCATTTTATCCTCGGATATAAAGACGTTTACAAGCATACCTCAAATGAGTTGCTGTTCTACATAAATCCATTCAGCAAAGGAGCCGTTTTTGGAAAAAGTGAGCTTGAGCGCTACATCCAAAAAATGGGAATTGAATTAAGGGTTGAGGACTTAAAGCCGCTTTCTAACGAACAAATAATTGCCCGACTGTTGATGGATTTGAAACAGTGCTACAAGAAACAGGGCAAATACCGAAAGATGGAAGAAGTTAACCAACTATTGAGCGTTCTCTGACCTACAATATCTTTGTCTACCATCCGTATTGAATGCGGAAAAAATCGATATGAACAATAAGGCAATTTTCAAGGAATGGTGCGCATCTCATCCTGAAATTCCGTTGTTCCTTCAATATGATTGGCTGGAAATTGTAGCCAAACCAGAGCAATGGGATGTGGCCTTGATAGGAACGGAAAACGAAGTTCAGGCCTTTCTTCCTTATTTCAAAAAACGAAAGCTTCAGTTCGAAATAATCACCGTTCCACCACTCACTCCTTATATGGGGCCATGGATCAATTATCCCGAAGGGCAGAAAGAGTCAACCCGACTTTCGTTTGAGAAGAAAATGATGGAGCAACTTATTGCTCAACTTCCCAAGACCGATAAGTTCGTTCAGTATTTTCATCCAGAAATCACCAATTGGCTTCCTTTCTATTGGAACGGATTTGAACAATCGACCCGTTACACCTACATCATTGATGATCTATCTGATGCAGATGTTCTGTATGAAAATTTACAAGGGAACATCAGGAGAGAAATCGCGAAAGCTCAGAAAACACTCTCAGTCTCAGAATGCGATGACGTGAAAATCCTCCACCATTTAAAGTTGAAAGACTTTGAAGCCAAAGGGCAAAAAATCAATTATACCGAAGCTTACTTTTTGAATATCTATAAGAAGTTAAATGCCAACGAAGCCTGCAAAGCTTGGTTGGCAAGCGATGCTGATGGGACTCCGGTGGCCTCTCTCTTACTCGTTTGGGATGATGAATGTGCCTATTATCTGACTGGCGCGGTTGACCCGAAAAACAAAAACACAGGCGCCATGAGTCTGCTTATGTGGACAGCCATTCTATTCTCATCCAGCGTTTCGAATGCGTTCAACTTTGAAGGCAGTATGATTGAACCTGTTGAGCGTTTCTTCCGTTCATTCGGTGCAAAGCAAACGCCCTATTTCGAAATTCGGAAGACTGATTCCAAGCTTCTCAAATTGCTTTAAATAGAAAAAAGCCTGCCAACGCAAGCCTTTTCTAATTCACTTAAACCTAACTAGCTAATCGTCTATTTCGCGTAAGCAACGGCTCGTTTCTCTCGAATAACCGTTACACGAACCTGACCAGGATAGGTCATTTCATCCTGAATTTTCATGGAAATATCAAGAGCTAGTTGGTCTGATTGTGCATCTGTAACCTGCTCACTTTCTACAATCACTCTCAACTCACGCCCAGCCTGAATCGCATACGTTTTGGTTACTCCTGGATACGCCAAAGCCAATGCCTCAAGTTCATTAATCCGCTTAATGTAGCTCTCTACAATTTCTCGTCTTGCACCAGGTCTTGCACCTGAAATGGCATCGCAAACCTGAATGATCGGAGAGATCATGGTGGTCATTTCAATTTCATCATGGTGTGCACCAATTGCGTTGCAGATGTCTGGCTTCTCACCATACTTCTCTGCCAACTTCATACCCAAGATCGCGTGTGGCAATTCTGGTTCCTCATCAGGCACCTTTCCAATATCATGAAGCAGTCCGGCACGTTTCGCCTTCTTAGGATCTAACCCTAACTCAGCAGCCATAATTGAACACATATTTGCAACCTCTCTTGAGTGCTGAAGCAAGTTCTGACCGTAAGAAGAACGGTACTTCATTCTACCGACCATTCTGGTCAATTCAGGATGAAGTCCGTGAATACCAAGATCGATGGCAGTTCGCTTACCAATCTCAATAATTTCCTCTTCTAAACGCTTAGAAGTTTTTGCAACCACCTCCTCAATTCGAGCTGGATGGATACGTCCGTCCGTGACCAATTGATGCAGAGCCAATCGCGCAGTCTCGCGCTTCACTGGATCGAATCCTGAAAGAATGATTGCCTCTGGAGTGTCATCTACAATGATTTCGATGCCGGTGGCAGCTTCCAATGCACGAATATTTCTTCCCTCACGACCAATGATTCGGCCTTTAACCTCATCACTTTCGATACGGAAAATGGAAACCGCATTCTCAATCGTGTGCTCAGTGGCAACACGCTGAATGGTCTGAATAACGATTTTCTTCGCCTGCTTATCAGCTTGCAATTTGGCCTCTTCAACCGTTTCGTTAATGGCCGACATTGCAGCCGTTTTCGCTTCTGCGGTCAACGCTTCCACTAACTGAGCTTTGGCCTCTTCAGCCTTCATTCCGGCAACTTTTTCTAGCTGCTCAACTTGCTTTTGGCGATCGCGTTCAACCTCATCAAGCTTTTTATTGAACAGTTCTATTTGTCCGTCAAGCTTCTCCTGCTTCCGTTTGGCATCTTCCATTTCGCGTCTCGCGTTTTCGCGATCACGCTTCACTTCTTCAAACTTCTGTTGAAGCGAACCTTCCTTCTGCTTAATGCGATTTTCGCCCTCAACAATTTTCTGATTCCGCTGATTGACTTCCTTTTCGTGCTGGTCTTTCAGTTCATGAAACTTCTCTTTCGCCTGCAAAATTCGCTTTTCGCGAATCACTTCTGCCTTTTCTTTGGCTTCTTCCAAAATGGCTTCCGTTTGCGCACTCACCACCTTCTTGTTGTAAACCATCATTCCCACGCCTCCCAGAATTATTCCGAGCAAGGCTGCTACTACTCCAATTATCATCTTCTTATTTTCATTTTGGTTAAAAAAAAACCCGCACAGATCCTTGGTCTAATTAAACTCCAATTATGACATGATTGGGACTGCCGAGCGCATCAGAGGTCCACTGTCCCGAACGAATTCGGAAACCACACCGAAATGTGGCTGAGGCCTTTCTTTAACACCCTTGAGCTTAATCCCAATTTTTTAAACGTTGAGTTTAACAAACATCGATCTATGCGGGAAATCGTTGTAACGCCTTTCAGCGCTACGTATTACTTATGTAAAGAACGAACTACTTAAATCAAGTGTTGGCATCGAGCGCAAGCTCAATCGCCTTAAGCTTATTCAGCACATCACCTTCAACACTACCAGCCTTCTCCTCTCCTTCCATCGCCTCGGTAGCAAATTGAAGCACACACATGCTTAATAAATCCCTAATATCTGTAACGGCATACTTATCCTCGTACATCTTCAACCTCTCTCGTATCTGCCGTTCAGCCTTTCTTATGGTTTCTTCTTCCTGTGGCGTTTCCACCGTCATCGGGTAACTCTTCCCTGCTATTCTTACTGTTATCGCTTGAGTTCCCATTCAAAAGAATGTCCTTAATTATTAAGAAGTGCTATACACTTGTCAACCTCCCGCACCAATTCATTCAACCTCTTCCTCTGCTCCTTTCGGTCATCGTCATCATCCGTGACCGCCTTTGCAATTTTAACAACTTTATTCTCTTCCTCTAGCCTACTCAACACATTTTTTTGCTCACTTATCATTTGCTCCAAACCACCGTTTTTCTGCTTCAATTGCTCATTTTCTGCTTGCAATTGTGCATGAGCCTTGGCCAGTTTTTCAACTCGGCCAGCCAGCGAACTGATGTATGTGTTCAAGTTTTCCATCGAAATTCGAATATACAAACATACCGCTTTAAGATTTCAGATATGGAATTCAGACAATAGAAATATTTAGGCGTTTCCCACGCCCAAAAGCGTGGGTCGGGCTTTACGCTGTATCTTTTTTGTGAAAAACAAAAAAGGATGTCGCTCCAATCCCTAACGCGGCACTTCGAGCAAACATCACTTACGACTTATGCCTTACCACTTACTCCTCAATACTCACATCCAACTACTCATATCTTCCAACACCTAACTTCATCAGCTTGGCACGATAGCTGAACTTTGAACCTCATGCGAACCATCATTTTTTTCCTTCTTCTTTTTTCCTTTTTTCATTGTCAGGCTCAAGAAACCGAATACAGAAATCCTATGGATGGCGAACTCATCCTTTCTGGCAATTTCGGAGAAGTGCGAACCAATCATTTCCATTCGGGTCTCGATATTAAAACAGGTGGAGTGGAAGGAAAACCAATTTATGCGGTGGCCGATGGATTCGTATCGAGACTTACCATTGCTGGTGGTGGTTTTGGCAAAGCGGTTTACCTCGAACATCCGAACGGAAAGACCACCGTTTACGGGCACCTTCGCGAATTTGCACCCGAAATCGCAGCCTATGTCAAAGATCAGCAATATGCCAAGGAATCCTTCGAAGTTGACCTGACCGTTCCTGCAACGAAATTCCCAGTCAAGAAAGGACAGCTCATTGCCAAAAGCGGAAACTCAGGCGGATCGGGCGGTCCGCACCTTCACTTCGAGATTCGCGAAACCATCGGGCAACATCCCGAAAATCCGCTCAACTACGGTTTTAAAGTTAAAGACGATAAGCGGCCTGAGCTTCAAAAGCTCTTTGTCTACAACCACGCTAAAAGCGGTCATGTGGAAGGACTAATCCAAGACAAAGGATTTGCTATTCAAGGTGCAGCTGGTAATTACACACTCACCGCAGCTACTCCTATCAAAGCTTCGGGCATTCTCAGTTTCGGCATTGCAGCTTTGGACCGCTTCAGCAGCGCCACTAATCCTTGTGGCATATATGGCATGAAAGTGAAAGTGAACGGCACCATCATTCACGAACAGAAATTGGACAAAGTTTCTTTCGACCAAAAACGAATGGTGAATTGCCATACCGATTATCAAAAAAATAAGATTGATAACTTGAAGGTGTATCGTTCTTACATCGCTCCTGGAAATAAGTTGGGAGTATATACAACCATAGAAAACGGTGGAATGGTAAATGTAGAAAAAGGCAAAAAGTATGATGTCTCCATTGACGTATTGGATCACGCAGGTAACAAATCAACGCTGAAATTCTCCATTATCGGTCAAGAACATTCGGCAGCTGTTCTTACTCCGAAGGAAGACATCACTGACCTATTTTATCCATTGCAAGAGAACGCTTTTACCAACAATTCGCTTCGAATGAACATTCCTAATGGCTGTTTGTACGATACGCTCAAGTTCAAATACGACCTCAAACCCGCATGCAAGGGCTGTGTTTCTCCTGTTCATTCCGTAGGAAAGCTATTCGACACACCGCTCGATAATTACATGACGGTTTCCATTGAAATGAACAAACTATCGGAGTTTAAAACATCAAAAGCCCTGATGGTTTCATTCAATAAAAACGGAAATCCCATCAGTGAAGGCGGTGCTGCCAAATGGAACTGGATGACCACCAAGAGCCGCAGTTTTGGCGACTATTCCGTGATGCTGGACAGCATGGCACCTCGCCTCACTCCAAAAAACTTTAAAGACCAGACTTCAACGGCTGGTCTTTCGCGCTTGGAATTCACACTCTCCGACAACCTCGCTGGCGTAAAAACCGTGACTGGAACGCTCAACGGAAAGTGGGTTTTATTGGAACAGGATCCTAAAAACAGCCTTCTTTATTACACCAAAGACGAACGATTCATCAAGGGACAGAACACCTTCCGAATTAAAGCTACTGATGCTGTTGGGAATGTGAAGGAATTGAATGTGACGGTTCAATAGAAAGAAGCCACCACTTCTAACTTCTCGCTTCTAGAAATCCCCCCAGGGTTGCAACCTAACTCGCCTTCAGGAATAGGAATTCCTAGCTCAGCATAGTAATCTACCCAAACCGGAAACATCTCGTTGGTCGTTGGGTCTTTGAAAGTCATTGGTAAAAGCTCAAAAAACGGCTGATGGTTATTGGCGGATTTGAACGCATCGTAAATCAATTCGCTGCAATAGTAGCTTCCGTTATCGTAGAGAAAAGCATCATCATACGGCATTCCGAGTTGAGCCACCGCAAAATCCAGTGCCTTCTTTTTCAAGTCCTGATTGTAATCAGCCAATCTTGACACAATCACTTTCGGATTTCCTACTTGATCTACATTTCTGTTGACGAAAACCTGAATCGGTGTTGCTTGAACATGCTTTCCGATGGCTTCAATTACAACCATTGAATCATTGTAAATATGAACCAAGCCAAGATGCGAGAATGATTTTCCGTCAACTCCTTCGGTTACGGTTTCGATTGCAGTACAAAGACCTCCACAATCCAAATCTTGGAAGAGCAAGTCGCCAATTTGAAATTCAAAGGTTCTTGAATTCGCTAAGTTGGATTGTTGAGCCCTTACTTGAAAAGACAAACACCAAACAAAAAGCATTAAAACTCGAAAGTTGGTCATTCGCATATTCGCCAATTACACAATTTGCTCATTAGTAAGCCCCATTCCTTTTCCGTACAAACCACTCAAGTGTCAGCAGAGCAAGAATCAGGAAGAATATCCATTTCAGATGAATGGCTTCTTTAAACCATGTTTGTTCGTAAACCACATTTCGGATGTCGTCTCTTGATTTAATGGCATTGGCCAACTTGTCTAACTCGCGTGGATAGAAAAGCGCACCACCAGAACCGTTGGCAATCTTGTACATCAATCCATGGTCGGCTGTGGTACGCGTAGTTTCTAGTTTGAGGGCTGCCACCATAAACTGACCTGAACTTTCGAGCACCTTTCCGCCATTGCTAACCTGCGCTTTGTAGCGGTAGTTTCCCTCCTTGAAACTTCCTGCATTCAGTCGATAAGCATTGTCCGTACGATTGAATTTGTATTCAAATCGTTTTCCCGCCTCATCTGTAATGGTGAGATCAACTTCAGGTTCGTTGATCGGCTCGTATGTTTCGTTGTAGAGTTCTGCATTGAAGACAACCGCTTCATCTTCCGAATAGCGGTTCTTCGTGTTCACACGGAAGAGGCTTTTGTCGGTTTTGAGGGCAAGGAACTGCACCAATTTCGAAAGCATGCTATCGAATATCTCGTGCGAACCGTTCTCTTCAAAATCCCTTACTCGCCATCGCCAAATGCCATCTCCAACAAGAACGCCCGATTTTCTACCCGAAACATCATTGAAAAGCAATAGCGGGTTCTGCGTCTCCACATTGCCGATACGCTGATAGAACAGGGTCTGTGCCGAACCACTTGCCGCGTATTCGCCAAAAGGTGCATTCAAAGGAGGATAACGTTGTAGCATTCTTCGCACGTTCTCGTCCAAAGTGAAAAGTGAAAAGCCCTTAGCAAAAACAGGCAGCACTTCATTCTTGGACTGACGCGCTGCGTTTATCTGCAATCCTAGGTTCATGTCGTTGAACCATCGCAGGTCGGTCTTGCCTCCTACGATGCAGAATACCGGAACGGTTGAAGCACGGATCTTGTCCATCTCAGGTCTTCCCTTCCCTCCCATCTGTGGGAGTTGATGGAGAATGATGAGGTCATACTCTGCTGTATTGAACTCTTTCTCCCCCAACACAAAAGCATCCACTTCGTAATTGTCGTTACCGCTGATGCTGCGCTTGATGGCTGCAATATCTGGGTGCGGATTGGCGGCCAGAATGAGTACCTTCTGTCTTCCGTCTAGCACCTCCACAAAGAAATCCTGCGTGTTATTGCTGCGCGAAAGTTCTCCGCTCAAAACAGATACGCTCGCTTTTATCCTGTTCAAACCAGGTGTTTCGGCCTTTAGCTTGGCCGAAAGCACTTTTCGGAAGGAATTGCTGTTGATGTTCACGCGCTGCTCCCAGAGAATACCGTTGCCGCTAGAAAGCTGAACAGTTACGTCCTTTCCTTGAAATTTTTCGGCTTCTATAGTAATGTCAACAGGAAATTCATTCCCCAAATAGGCATAGCGGTTGTGATCAACCTTTTTTAAGATGACATCTCTCTTGATACTCGTATCGCCCAAGGCGATGGAATAGATGGGCGCATTGAGATGCAGCGGACTATAAATGGGGTCGCGGCCACGGTTGTACAATCCATCTGAAGCGAGTATTACCGCACCTACATTGCGATTGGCGTAAACGTTATCCAACTCTTCAAAAAGTTCAGACAAATCGGTTCTGCCATCAGAGAAATTGGGTGTTTCCTTTTCGCTCACGGTGTTTCCGAACACGTAGCTACGCACTTCGTAATCGCTTGAAAGTTCTTTTCGCAATGATGCCAACGCATCGAGGTAGTCCGTTCTGTAAAACGCGCTATCGCTGTTCAGTGGAATACTTGAAGAATTATCCTGTGCGATGACAACAATCGGTTTTTCTGTTCGCTTGGTAACTGACCTAATGAGTGGCCCCATCAGCAACACTACAAGAGTAAAAATGGCGATGCCGCGCACCGCTGCCAAACCGCGCACCATCCAAAGGGGCATTTCGGCTGTGCGCTTTTCGCGGAAATACATTCCGAGGGCGTAGCCCACGCCAACCGCAAGAGCCAAAAGCAAAAACCAAGTTGGATATTGAAAAACTATCTGCACTGGCGTTTATGTTAACATTCCACCACAAACCGACAATACCTGCCCTGTTACGTAGCTTGACATATCGCTAGCCAAGAATACCGCTGCATTGGCCACATCTTCTGATGTCCCACCGCGCTTAAGTGGAATGCTCTTGTGCCATTCTTCCACCACTTTTTCGTCTAATACGTCTGTCATTTCGGTTTCGATGAAACCAGGCGTAATAGCGTTGCAACGGATGTTGCGCGAACCCAATTCCTTCGCAATACTCTTCGTAAAACCGATGATACCCGCCTTGCTTGCCGCATAATTCGATTGTCCAGCGTTACCTTGAACACCAACGATAGAACTAATGTTGATTATGCTTCCGCTACGCTGTTTAAGCATAATGCGTTGGATGGCTTTAGTTACATTAAAAACCGACTTCAAGTTGGTATCAATAACCGCATCCCAATCTTCCTCCTTCATCCGCATCAAAAGGTTATCTCGTGTAATGCCAGCATTGTTCACCACTACATCTAAGCGCCCATATTTCTCTACAATCTGATTAATAAGTTGCTCCGTCTGTTCTGAATTGGAAGCATCCGATTTAACGGCCATTGCCTCCACTCCATTGGCGCTTAACTCCTTAACGAATGCATGAGCTTTCTCTTCTGAAGAAAGATACGTGAACACCACCGTGGCACCTTCTTGTGCAAACTTCTGGCAAATGCCTTTGCCAATACCACGCGTGCCTCCTGTAACCAAGGCTATTTTTCCGTTTAACAGACCCATCAATGAATTCAATTTGGCTCCAAAGATAGGAAAGCGTAGATGCTCATTGGCTGTTGTAAGAATCTCAAAGCAAGGATGAGTTTGTTCAAGGATAATACGGATACACATCTCCTTCGGGCGGATGGTGTGCCTCTTTCATGGCATCGCTTTGCTGGCGTAGTTCCTTCAACCATGTATTCAGCGGACGATGAAGACGATGAAGCATGTCTGCCAGAACGGTATCTGTTTTGGCGGAATTGAGCATCCATTCGGCCTTGCGATTTATGCGGCCTTGGTTGTTGCCCAACCCGGGAACGCGAGTGGATAATCGATTCACGTCTTCTGCCTCGGCCCAGTAATCAGTCTTGTCCATTGGCAGCAAACTCGGGAAATCTGACCATGCTTCAATGAATGTGATTTCGCCTTGGTTGTTGAAGGTAAACTCCTCATAAATGGGTATAAGCTTGCCGCTGTAATTGAATATTACATGGCAACGACAGAATGGCTGCACCTCAAAATACTGGCAATCAATAGTGTCGTACTTGGTGGGATACAGTTTAAGTAGGATGTCGGTATTGATGAGGTTTCTTCTCTTATATCCTGTAAGTAGCAGCCACGGATGCCATTCCCATCTAATCACCAAGTCAGAATAGTTGGGTTTTACCTTGATGGGAACAGACGATTCCATGGTAAGAAAGTACTTTACGCCTTGGTCAATGTAATACGCTGGCGATTGTAGTGGCGAAAGCCTAGTAGATAATGCGGAGTCTACATCAGCAATTTGAGACAGATCAGTGGTGCCAATACTTGCGGTTTTGCACGAGCTGGCCAATGCCAAAACCGCCAATAACAAGAAGAAGAAATGTTTATTTTTTAGCATCAACAATAGAAGTGCTAAATATACTTACGAAGCGAAGTGATTGCCATTCAATCTGCTCAAACCAAGGCGACACTATTTGTAAGAACAAATAACTTCGCGTTACAATTTCAAGACATGAAAAAACTCATCACACTCTTCTACCTATTCGTAACTCTACTGATGTCTTCATGCAAGGAAGACCCAACCACGACCGAACTGCTTACGGATGGTGGGTGGAACATCAGAACACTTACGATCAACCCTTCAATCACCATCAATGGTGTGGTAATCACCGATTATTACAATCAGTTGTACGATTACGATAAAGACAACATCCTGACCTTTAATTCTAATGGCACTTATACTTCGGATGAAGGAGCACTGAAGGAACATCCAAACGATTTGCAAACCAAACAGGGCAATTGGCTTTTATCTGAGTCTGAAGACAAACTCACGGTTTTTATTGCCGAAGACACGGCCATTTACACCCTTGTATCCGTTTCTGAAGATGCCTTAACCTTAATCTATTCGGAGCGCGACACAGCCACACAAATCAACTACAGTTTTACCGCTGGTTTTACGCATTAAGTCCGTGTTCATGGCCTGTGAAATCTCTATTGTTTCGCAGACCAAACCTTAAAATTCCTATAAGCGAAGTGTGTCCACTTCATTTGTCGGAAACCGATCTTACCTGCTCCTAAAGGGTTGTCATCCGCCCAATCAATTATCTGAACATCATCCAAGAACATCTGAATGCGTCCGTTGTGTTTGATGAGCCGCAGTTTGTGAATGGCGGTGGATGATGCAGCAATGCCAGGCTGCCCAACCTGCACTTTCTTAAAGCCTTTGTTCTTGCGTAGGTGACTGAACGGCCTGTCCTTTTGCGTAGGCGTATTGGCGTAATACGATATGTGATAATTGTTGATGTCGCCTTTGGTGTATTGCTTGAACATACCGTTGCGCAATTGCAGACTGGCATCAAAAAGGTCTTGTCCCTCCTGCCCTGCTGCCGCAAAGAATATGATGCACAATCCTGCTTCGGGATGGTGGTTTTGTACTTCCCATTCGGCAATAAAATTGGCAGGAAATGTTTTTGGACACCAATACACATGATGGCTTGCTTCGGATGGCGATTGAATGAACATCCAGCCATCTTTGTGTTCGGTTGTGGCTTCTCCTTCCATTCGCCAGCCTTGCATTTTCGTTGCATCTGCAAAGGAGTTTTCGTAGAGTAGTTCTTCTTTCAATGGTTGAGCTGTGCTACAACTAGCTAAAAAGAACATGAAAAAGATTGGTGGCCTCATCTTCATGCTGGCAAACTAAGCAAATGAAATTATCAATCCATCTCTAAACAATCAATAATAGTTTTAACCGAAGCGTAATCTGCACTTAACCTATTGCCCTTCCCTATGCTGTTCCTTTGCATAAACCAACACCAAGGACTTGATGGTCCGGCAGACGAGATCAGTCATTCCACCGCATTTGCACGGAAGCTCCCAATTAAGGAGCAAGGAAAAGAACCCTCAGAATTTTGCCCCAACGGTGTTCCAATCTCGAACCATGTTTCATCTCCGATTTAAGACGCTTTTGCGTCTTTTTTTATTTGCAATCATTCGCTCTGCATTCCGCTTTGCCAAGAAATACGACATGCCAAAACCAATAACTCAATCACCAAATGAAATTTGAAAGTAGACGGTCGGTAGAGACCGTTATCATCAGCGATACCCATCTCGGAACCTATGGCTGCCATGCCGAAGAACTGGTGCGTTACCTAAAAAGTATTCGACCTGAGAAACTTATTCTTAACGGTGACATCATCGACATCTGGCAGTTCAGCAAGAGCTATTTCCCGAAAGACCATATCCGCGTTATAAAGGAAATTACCAACATGCTGGCAAAAGGCGTACAGGTCTATTACATTCCGGGCAATCATGATGAGTTTGTGCGCAAGTTTTGCGGCCAGACCATCGGCAACCTCCACATCGACAACAAGGTTGTGCTGGAATTAGACGGCAAGCAATCGTGGATCTTCCATGGCGATGTGTTTGATGTGAGCATGCGCTACTCTAAGTGGATTGCCAAATTGGGCGGACAGGGCTACGACCTACTCATTCTCTTTAACCGCTTTGTGAACCGCTGGTTGGAGCGCTTCGGTAAGGAAAAGATCTCATTCTCAAAACGGGTAAAGGACAGTGTAAAAGCTGCCGTGAAGCACGTCAACGATTTTGAGACCACAGCAGCCCTTATTGGCATTTCGAATGGATATGATAATGTGATCTGCGGACACATTCACAAGCCGCTTATCAAAACAATAAAGGGTGATGATGGCGAGATTACCTACATGAACAGTGGCGATTGGATTGAGAACCTCACTTCGTTAGAATACAACGATGGCGAATGGAGTTTGTATCGCTATGAGGAAGACATGGCTTTGAAAGAATATACGCTCGAACCAGATAATGCGATTGAACTAAGCAGTCAGGAGATCCTGTTCACGCTGATTGAAGAGTTCAGCTTCAAGCGCGCATGAAAATATTGTACGCCATACAAGGAACGGGAAATGGCCACTTGAGCCGTTCGATGGAGATCATTCCGCATCTCCAAAAACGCGGAAAAGTTGACGTGCTTTTGAGTGGCAATCAATGCGAATTGAAACTGCCATTCGATGTTCGCTATCGTTTCCATGGATTGAGTTTCATCTTTGGCGAGAAAGGCGGCATCAACTTTACAGCTACTTACAAGAATAACCGTACACGCAGATTTATGCGCGAGGTGAATTCGTTGGATGTTTCGCCTTACGACCTTGTCATTTCGGATTTCGAACCCGTCTCGGCTTGGGCCTGCATTCTCGCAAACAAGCGTTGCATTGGATTGAGCAATCAGGCTTCTATTCTTGCAGAAGGTGCGCCCGTAGTAGAAAGTGGCGACATGCTCGGTAAGTTCATCCTTCAGAATTACGCGCCTGTTTCTGATGCGTACGGTTTTCATTTTCAGCGTTACAATCCGAGCATTTTCACACCAATCGTAAGGAAAGAGGTCCGCGAACTGAAAACCTCGAACAAGGGGCATTATCTCGTTTATCTTCCAGCACACAGCGATGAACGTATCGTGAAGGCTTTAAAAAACTTCCCCGAAATGGAGTGGCAAGTTTTCAGCAAGCACGGAAAGGAGGGTTTCATTGATGAGAATGTCTGGTTGCGTCCGATCAATAACGAGCAGTATCTGGAAAGTCTGGCCTCCTGTGCAGGGCTTCTCTGTGCTGCTGGTTTCGGTGCTACTACCGAGGCACTTTTCCTCGGAAAGAAATTGTGTGTAGTGCCTATGAAGAAGCAGTTCGAACAGCAATGCAATGCCTTGGCGTTGGAGCAGATGGGAATTCCGAACATAAAGTCGCTGAAAGAAAAGTGGCATGACCAACTCCGCGGTTGGTTGGCAGAAGAAAATCCCATTCGTGTGAATTATCCTGATAATGCCGAGTTGATCGTTTCAACCATCATTCGGAATGAAATACTTAAAGACCCATGCAAGGCTGAAATGCGGGTGATGATTGGGGTGCTGTAATTTCCTTACTCTTCCTGACCACTCAGACAAGGTTGCTACCTTAGCAGGATGAAGATTGGAATCATTAAAGAAGGCAAAACGCCACCAGACAAACGGGTAGGATTAACACCTGAGCATTGCGCTCAATTGAAACGAGCCTATCCAAATCTTGAAATCAAAGTTCAGCGAAGTCCAATTCGCTGTTTCGCAGATGAAGAATACGCTGCTGCTGGTATTGAACTGACAGATTCTGTCAGCGATTGCTATGTCATTTTTGGTGTAAAAGAGGTAAAGTTCGAAATGCTTGCCGAAGGAAAAACCATGCTTTTCTTTTCACACACCATCAAAAAGCAGCCTTACAATCGCGAGCTTCTTAGAGAAGTATTGAAGAAGAAAGTGCGGTTGATCGATTACGAGACCCTCACGTACTCCAACGGTGCCCGTGTTCTGGGTTTCGGGCGTTACGCTGGAATTGTTGGCGCTTACAATGCGCTAATCGCTTATGGAAAACGCTACAAAAGTTTTGAATTGAAGCCCGCTTACCTCAGTGCCGACATGAAGGAAATGGGCAATGAACTGCGTAAGATTCATCTTCCCAACATAAAGATTATCGTTTCAGGCGGTGGGAAAGTGGCCAATGGAGTGAAGGAAACGATGGAGACCGCTGGTATCCGTCAGGTTTCGATTCCCGATTTCTTGAATGGGACTTTTGACAAGCCTGTTTACTGCAATGCCGATATTCTCGATTACCACGAGAAGGACGGAAAGCCACCAAAGGATTTCGCGGAATTTGTGAAGGATAGCACGGTTTGGGAGAACACGTTCAGCAAGTTCACTAAGGTGGCCGATATCTATATTTCAGCTCACTTCTGGGATAACAAGTCGGCTCATTTCTTCACGGAGGAAGATGTGAAAAAGGATGATTTCAAGGTGAAAGTGATTGCTGACATTACCTGCGACATCAAAGGTTCTGTGCCTACTACGCTTCGTTCGTCAACAATTGCCGAACCGATTTATGGATACGACAGAACGACTGGGCAAGAAGCAGACCCATACGCTGAAAACAGCATCACAATAATGGCAGTTGACAATCTACCCTGCGAAGTGCCAAAGGATGCTTCAGAAGGTTTCGGGCAAGATCTGATTGACAAGATAATTCCATTATTCTTGGGCAACGACAAGGAAAAGATATTGGAACGCGCTACGATAGCTCAGAAGGGAGAACTGACCGAATACTTTAGCTACTTGCAAGATTACGTTGACGGAAAAGCCTAGGCTTTCTTCAACCCAGCAATAACCGCTTCTGGATTTTCAGCTTTGAAGACTGCATTGCCAGCAACGAGTGCATTTGCACCAGCCGCCACCAATTTTGGGGCATTGTCCAAATTCACGCCACCATCTACTTCTATAATCAGGTTTGGATTGAGCTTATCTGCCATAGCTCGAAGCCTGCGAACTTTCTCGTAGGTATGCTCAATGAATTTCTGTCCACCAAAACCGGGATTTACAGACATGATAAGCACCATATCCAGTTCAGGCAATACATCTTCCATTAACGAAATGGACGTATGCGGATTGAGCGAAACGGCCGCTTTCATTCCTAGTTCTTTGATGGCGCTTATCGTTCTATGAAGATGCGTGCACGCTTCGTAGTGAACTGTTAGAATATCGGCTCCACAATCTTTAAAGTATTGCAGATAACGGTCTGGATCAACCACCATCAAATGCACATCAAATGGCTTTTTGCAGATCTTCTTCAGCGGCTTCATGACGGGCTCACCGAAAGAAATGTTGGGAACGAAAACGCCATCCATCACATCCACATGAAGCCAATCGGCCTCACTCCTGTTTATCATTTCAATTTCTTCACCAAGCTTGGTGAAGTCGGCTGCAAGAAGGGATGGTGCGATAATTGGCATATGAAGGTCTTTTTGGTGCTACGAAGTAAAACAAAAAGCCCCGTCTACAAGAAGCAAACGGGGCTTTAATATCAACGGAAATCGTAATTACGATTCTGCTTTTTCAGGCTTAGGAAGCAATACTTTACGAGAAAGTTTCAACTTACCTGTCTTCTCATCGATAGCAATCAATTTCACCTCGATGATATCACCTTCTTTCAAAGCTTCTTCTACTTTCTCAAGTCTTCTGTGTTCGATTTCAGAAATGTGAAGTAGGCCATCTTTTCCTGGCATCACTTCAACGAAAGCTCCGAACGGCATGATGTTCTTCACGCGGCCTTTGTAAACTTCGCCAATCTCTGGAACAGCAGTAATCGCTTTTATACGAGAAACAGCTCCTTCAACCGACTCCTTGTTGGTTCCCATGATCTGGATGTGCCCCATTCCATCCACTTCTTCGATGTTTATGGTGGCACCAGTTACAGCTTGCATTTCTTGGATAATCTTACCTCCAGGTCCGATAACCGCTCCGATCATATCTTTAGGAATGACCATTGCAACGATACGTGGCGCATGTGGTTTGAAGTCAGACTTAGCAGTATCGATGGTCTTGTTCATCTCGTTCAAGATGTGAAGACGACCTTCTTTTGCCTGGTTCAAAGCTTCAGCAAGAACTTCGTACGGAAGTCCATCCACTTTCATGTCCATTTGAACAGCGGTAATACCATCTTTTGTTCCAGCAACTTTGAAGTCCATGTCTCCCAAGAAATCCTCGTCTCCAAGAATGTCAGAAAGGATGGCATATTTTCCTTCATCGTAGATAAGTCCCATGGCAATACCAGAAACTCCACCTTTAATTTTCACACCTGCATCCATCAACGCAAGTGAACCTGCGCAAACTGTTGCCATAGAAGAAGAGCCGTTTGATTCAAGAATCTCAGAAACAACACGAACGGTGTAAGCATTATCTTTTGGAAGCGCTTTTTTCAAAGCTCTTTCTGCCAAGTTACCGTGTCCTACCTCTCTACGACCAACTCCTCTTAGGAAACGAGCTTCTCCAGTTGAAAACGGAGGGAAGTTGTAGTGCAAGTAGAAGTTGTCGAATCCTTCGTGAGTTACGCTATCTACGCGTTGCTCATCCAATTTACCACCAAGGGTAACCGTGGTCAACGATTGCGTTTCGCCTCTAGTAAAGATGGATGAACCATGAGCAGATGGGATGTAATCGATCTCTGACCAAATTCCACGAACCTCATTGGTTTTGCGGCCATCCAATCGAACTCTTTCAGTAAGAACGCACGCACGAACAGCTTTCTTCTGGGCATACTTGAAGTAACCACCCAACAATGGAAGCAATTCTTTCTCTTCTTCAGATAGCGTAGCTACAAAAGCTTCTTTGATCTCACTCAATTTATCAGAACGCTCTTGCTTTGCAGAACCTGATTTCGCCATATCGTAAATCAACGGATAGCAGAAATCGTATACTTTTTGCTTGAACGCTTCATCGTTCTTTTCGTGAGAATACTCACGCTTCACTTTCGACTTCTCAACTTGGTTTGCCAAAGCAACTTGACCTTCAATTTGCTTCTTAATCGCCTCATGTCCAACACGGATAGCTTCTAGCATCTGATCTTCGGAACACTCTTCCATTTCTCCCTCAACCATGGTAATGTCGGCAGCTGTACCAGCAATCATCATGTCCATATCGGCAGTAGCAAGTGCTGATTTTGAAGGGTTCACTACGAACTTACCATCAATCAACGCAACACGGACTTCAGAGATAGGACCTCCAAAAGGAATATCAGAAATGGCCAATGCAGCACTTGCAGCCAATCCAGCCAATGCATCTGGCATCACATCCTCATCGTGGGAGATAAGATTGATGATGACCTGAACTTCTGAGTGATAATCTGATGGGAACATCGGACGCAAGGCACGATCCACCAATCGGCAAATCAAGATTTCTGCGGTAGATGGTCGTGCTTCTCTTTTAAAGAATCCGCCTGGAAATTTTCCGGCAGCGTAATATTTTTCTTGATAATCAACTGATAGTGGAAGGAAGTCAGTTCCTTCTTTGGCTCCAACGTTTGATACAACGGTTGCCATCAGCATGCAGTTTCCTGCTCTTAGTATAACAGCGCCATCGGCCTGTTTGGCCAATCGGCCGGTTTCAATGGTAACGGGTACGCCATTACCTACATCTATTGTTGTTTTAATTGCTTCAGGTGCTTTCATTTTACCTCTTTATTTACGTCTATTTATTTTTCTTTTCTATCTGTTTTCTGTCATCTGTGCTTGGAAAAAACCAAACGTCTAAATACGCGAAAAGGCAATCGTTTAATTGCCTTTTCAACTTATCCTTAACGATATGATTACTTTCTGAGGTCGAGTTCCTTGATAAGAGCACGATATTTCTCAATATCCTTGTTCTTAAGGTATGTAAGCAAACTTCTTCTTTTCCCTACAAGGTCAAGAAGAGCCTTTTGTGTACCGAAATCTTTTCGGTTCTTTTTCAAGTGCTCGGTTAGGTGATTTATACGGTGAGAGAACAAAGCGATTTGTCCTTCAGTGCTGCCCGTGTTGGCTTCAGAACCACCGTGCTGCTTAAAAATTCCTTTCTTTACTTCTGATGTTAAATACATCTGCTTCTTTATTAGTCGTCAAAAATTCGAGGCGCAAAGATAGAAAATGGTTTTGTTATTACAATCTACCTAGCTGTATCTTTTTCCGACCCTTATCAAAAGTTTAGTCACGTAGCAATTGCAGCACCTGTGCCAACTTGACTTTTAGTTCTTTTCTTTCCACAATCATGTCCAAGAATCCGTGTTCCAATACGAACTCTGAAGTTTGAAAACCTTCTGGTAATTCTTTGCCAATCGTTTCCTTGATAACGCGCGGCCCTGCAAACCCGATTAACGCGCCCGGTTCGGCAATGTTTAAATCGCCTAGCATGGCGTATGAAGCCGTAACTCCACCCGTTGTGGGATCGGTAAGTAATGAGATGTAAGGAATTTTGGCATTGGACAATTGTGCCAGTTTTGCAGAGGTTTTAGCCAATTGCATCAGACTAAATGCGGCCTCCATCATTCTAGCACCACCCGACTTAGAAATGATGAGTAACGGAACTTTTTCTTCCAAACATTTATCTACTGCACGAGCAATCTTCTCTCCTACCACAGAACCCATCGAACCTCCAATAAAGGTAAAGTCCATGCAAGCCACTACAATGCGTTCGCCTTCCATTTTTCCAATGGCGGTTCTGATGGCATCATTAAGCTTGGTCTTTTCTGTGGTCTCTTTCAGCCGTTTTACGTACGGCTTGCTATCAGTAAAGTGTAGCGGATCTGCTGATGTCAGCTGTTCATTGAAAATCTCAAAATGACCTTCATCAAACAGAATATGAAAATATTCTCTCGAACCTATTTTTTGGTGATGGTTGCAATTATTGCAAACCCACAGATTTTCTTCGTTATCGGCCGTTGGAATAATAGCTCCACAATCCTTTCCGGGGCATTTAATCCAAAGACCTTCAGGAGTTTCCTTCTTCTCTTTGGTCGAAGTGGTAATTCCTCCTTTTATTCGTTTAAACCAGCTCAACCTTTTGGAATGAAGAATTAGAAATTATGAATTAAAAATACCTGATTATCAGGATTTTGGTGCAAAAAATATTTTACGCTCCCCCAATTACTAATTCTTAATTATTAATTCATAATTAAGTTAGGCGATGGAGATTTTCTTCTCCAAGTAAACATCTTGGATGGCGTTTAGCAAGTCAACTCCAACGTTCATTGGTTTTTGAAATGCCTTTCTGCCTGAGATTAGACCATGACCGCCAGCTCGCTTATTGATAACTGCTGTTTCAACAGCTTCCGCCAAATCGCTTGCACCTTTTGATTCTCCTCCAGAGTTAATCAAACCTACTTTACCCATGTAGCAATTAGCTGCTTGGTAACGGCAAAGGTCAATTGGGTTATCTGAACTTAATTTACTGTATACGTCTGGATGAGTTTTACCAAATCCAATCGCATTAAAACCTCCATTATTGGTTGGCAATTTCTGCTTGATGATATCCGCTTGAATGGTCACACCAATATGGTTTGCTTGACCGGTTAGGTCAGCTGAAGCATGATAATCGACACCGTCTTTTTTAAAACCATTGTTTCTCAAATAGCACCATAATACAGTAGCCATTCCAAGTTCGTGCGCATATTCGAACGCCTCAGCCACTTCCTGAATCTGGCGTTCACTTTCTTCTGATCCGAAGTAAATGGTGGCACCAACTGCTTTAGCTCCCATGTTCCAAGCGCTTTTGATATCGCCAAACATAATCTGGTTGAACGTATTTGGATACGTCATCAACTCGTTGTGGTTGATTTTTACGATGAATGGAATCTGATGTGCATACTTTCTAGAACATGCTGCCAGAACTCCAAAGGTGGATGCAACTGCGTTGCAACCGCCTTCAATTGCCAACTTCACAATATTCTCAGGGTCGAAATAAATAGGATTAGGAGCAAAACTTGCTGCTGCCGAATGCTCAATTCCTTGATCTACTGGAAGGATGGAAACATAGCCAGTTCCACCTAAGCGGCCATGACCGTAGATTGATTGCATGCTACCTAGAACCTGATTACTTCTATTTGTATCCGAAAACACGCGCCCAACGAAATCTCCGCCAGGTAGCGTGAACATCTCTTTTGGGATAGTTGTGCTTTTGTGATTAAGCAGCGAATCTGCGTTTGAACCAAGTAATTCTACAATCTTATCGTATGCCATTCTGAATATTTTTTGGGCTGCAAATCTAAGAATTTCTCGAACCGTGATTTGGGCGGGTTGCGAGCGATGACGCTCGCAACAGCATATTTAGAACGGATAGCCGATTCCCAAATTGAGATTCACGTCTTTCCATTGGAAATATTGTATTGCCCAACGGTCGTTTTCTGGACGGCCTGGATCATGAAACGGTGTTGCCACATCAAAACGAATAATGAAGAAGCTAAAATCCAATCGAATTCCAACACCTGCACCAAGTGCGAATTCTTTGTAGAAATTTTTGAATTCAAACAATCCACCGGGTCGATCATTGTCCTTTTTAATCAACCAAACGTTTCCAGCATCGGCAAATAGCGCGCCCTTGAACCAACGATAAATGTCAAATCTATATTCGATGTTGAACTCAAGCTTTATATCTCCAAACTGATCGAGAAGATTGAGCGAATCGGGCAACGAACCAGGTCCAAGGGATCGTGCCGACCAAGCCCTGATACCATTTGCACCACCTCCAAAGAATGCACTTTCAAAAGGAAGCACTCCAAGATTGAGCAATGGCAATCCAATTCCTTGATTAACTCGAAATACCAACGTACTAAAGTTGGTTACTTGCAAATATTTACGGTAATCCACTTCGTATTTGAGATACTGAGCAAAGGGAATATTCAGGATTCTGTAGCTGTTATTGGTGTCTTTTGGTGATTGCGCTGCTGCCATTATTCCGCGCAAAATGTTTCCTGAACTTTCTAGTCTTGCCTTGAAATAGCTAAAATTTCCCTTCTTATTTACCTGTTGATTCGTAAAAATGTAGGTGTAATTGGTGGTTGTGGTGATGTGGGAACTGAAAGTGTTCTTCAGCAATTTATCTCCAAGGTTATTTATTCTCACTAAAAAAGAATCAGACTCATTATATATGTTAACGAAGTTGATTTCGATGGGATTCAGATAATGTCGTGCAAATTGACTCTGCATCCATTGATACCCAAATTTTCCAGTAAAAATGGAGCGCGTATAATCTGGTCGTTGCTGATAATTGTACCCAACAGAAATACTCGACTTTGGATCTCCAAAACGCACCACGCGTTGAGGTTTAAATGGAACCAACAATTTCGGAAACACTAGGCTTATTTCAGGATTGAGTTCAATGGTATTGAAAACTCCCCCGATTTTACTGTTTTCAATATTGCTAGCCACAACTTGGGTTTCTAAACCTCCAGAAAACTTAAACTGAAGAATTTCCGCTCCTCGAAACAAATTCTTGTTTTTGTACACAAATGAGCCAGAAACCCCCAAATTCCCTTCTGTGTTGGTTCCTTGTACCTCAACAGCATAGGATTGCCTCATACCCGGGGTGAGGTTTACGTGACAATCTAGTACGTGCTGTCCATTTTCCTCCACGTCTTCTACGTAGGAAATATTGATGAATTTGTATGCACGCAAACTTGATAGGTAGCTATAAGTCAACTCACCACGTTTGACTCGGTACAAATCACCTGTTTTGAAGAAAATCTTTTCAAGCAGCATTTCAGGACGGTGACGGAATTTTCCCTTGTAGATAAAATGAACCCCATTGTAAATCAGTGTGTCTGCGTCTGTAGCACTTCCACCTTTTGCATTGTAATCCGTTTGAACGTAGATATTCCTAATATTGTATGTGTGATGTCCAGCCTCCTTAACGCGTATTGTGTCTTTTCTTTCAGGGTCGGCAATGGACAATTCAATATCAACCTGATTTGTGCCTAAGTTCGAATCGACCTTGAAACGAACGTAATCATCAGAAAAAGCGAAATAGCCGTTGCTTTTAAGGTTACGGTCAATCCGCTCGCGCTCTGCCTGAAATTTCTCTACATCGTAGCTCATTCCATTTTTGAGCACGCGATCACGCCCTCTTGTTGGTCGACTCAAACGAGCCAACCGCGAATCGCTAATATCGTAGTTGACGTTTCTAACCGTATACGGCACTCCGCTTCTTACATTGTAATAGACTTTGGCTTTTTTGCGTTTATCGTTAAACGCCACAGAATCTAAAACAACCGCATTGAAATGACCTTTTCCCCTCAGGTAAATTTCAATCTGCTCTGCCGATTTTTGCGTGATGAGTGGGTCATAAATCACCGGTTCTTCGCCAACGTCAGCTAACCACTCCCAGAATGACCTACGTCTATCTTTCGGCTTTTTGCCTTTCAATTTCCTCTTGGCATTGCGCTTTTCATTCTGTGCTTCAAGAATTTCAACGCGTTTTTCTAGTTTTTCTTGATTCACCAAATTGTGAACTTGCAAATGGAACCTGAAAAACGCTAAAACAAATAGCTTTCTATTCGGTTTTTGGCGTATGAAGCTCTCCAAATCCCCTTTTGAGACGACCTTGCTATCGTTTTGAACTACATTTTTAACAAGCAAGTATTCTCCACCTGTCAACTTTCGTGCAGGGGAACATGACACCGCAAAAACGGACAAGGCCAGCAGGAAATACCACGAAAGGTGTTTAAGCGTCAAATTGTTTTGAATTTCTGACCTTTGCAGCAAAGTTAGAACAGCTTTCTTACCTACCACAAACCGCACCAAGCCTTGCCTATATCCAACTCAGAAATTAAGGGCATTCGAGCCTTGCAAAATAAAAAGTTTCGAAAGGAACGAGGCAT
This sequence comes from Flavobacteriales bacterium, assembly GCA_021741075.1. Classification (GTDB taxonomy): domain Bacteria; phylum Bacteroidota; class Bacteroidia; order UBA10329; family UBA10329; genus UBA10329. The sequence continues at coordinate 93,477 of JAIOYO010000003.1, forward strand.
GTTCTTAGTGGAAGGTGTTAAATCGGTCGAAGCGCTCATTCAATCACCGTTTGAAATTGCGGAAATCTATACCACAGAATACCTTGATTTTTTGAAAGATGTAGATAATTCGCTCGTTCAGCTCATCAAACAGAACGAATTGGAGCGTATTTCTGGATTGAGAAGCCCGAACAAAATTTTGGCGGTTGCGAAAATTCCTAAGGCAAAGCCAATTGATTGGAATCAAAACTTCATTTTGATTCTTGATGGCATTAACGACCCGGGAAATGTGGGCACCATCATCCGAACGGCAAAATGGTTTGGGGTTGACACTATCATCTGTTCACAAGAATGTGCCGATGCCTACGATGGCAAAGTGGTCCAGAGCACAATGGGTGCACTTTTTCACGTTAACCTTCGGTACGAAGACCTTTCGGAAATAATGAATGACTGTAAATCAAACGGATTTAGAATTATGGGTGCGGCAATGGATGGCGATTCCGTTTATGAATGTTCTAATTCAACGAAAACCGCATTAGTAATAGGAAGCGAATCGCACGGCATCAGCAAAGGAGTTCTTGAAAAATGCAATAGTTTGGTTACGATTCCGAATAACGAAACAACACAGAAAGTGGAGTCACTTAATGCTGGGATTGCCACATCTATCATACTCTCAGAACTAACTCGCCCAAAATGAAATTTGACAAAGTGATTTTGGGAATAGATCCAGGGACGGTGATTATGGGATATGGCATAATTCACGTTCAGGGGAAGCAGATGACGATGTTAAACATGGGCGTAATTAAGTTAGATAAGATGAAAGATCATCCTACCCGACTAAAGAAAATATTTGACCGAACGGTTGAAATTATCCGTGAGTACCATCCAGACGAACTGGCCATTGAAGCGCCATTTTTCGGAAAGAATGTTCAATCCATGTTAAAACTTGGAAGGGCTCAAGGAGTGGCAATTGCTGCAGCGCTATCTCAGAATATTCCCATATCAGAGTATTCTCCAAAAAAAATTAAACAATCGATTACTGGCAATGGAAATGCAAGTAAGGAGCAGGTAAGTGGCATGCTTGAGACACTACTTCAAACCAAAATGGAAGGTTTTCCGTTGGATGCAACCGATGGATTGGCGGCAGCTGTGTGCCATCACTTCAACAGCTCTGGCGTGTCGTCTAGTTCAAAAAGTTATTCGGGCTGGGCTTCCTTCATTAAGGAAAACCCGGATAGAAAAGCTTAGCGGAATTCGGCTGCGATTTTCTTTGCCAATTCGGTCAATTCCTGTTCAGATAAATTCAACTTAGGCTTTGAGAAATTCATATCACTCAGACTATTAATCGGAATCAGATGCACGTGAGCATGTGGAACTTCCAAGCCAATAACGGTCACGCCAATTCGCTGGCAGGGCACCACTTTTTCAATCGCCTTCCCTACCTTTTTAGCAAATAACATCAATTCAGAGTAGAGCTCATCCTCCACATCAAAAATGTAATTAACCTCTTCTTTGGGAACTACAAGTGTGTGCCCTTTTGAAAGCGGATTGATGTCTAGAAAAGCAAAGCATGTTTCCGATTCGGCCACTTTGTCGCACGGAATTTCGCCTGAGATAATTTTGGTAAAAATACTTGCCATTTTATCTTCCGATGGCAACTATCTCAAACTTCACCGTTCCGTTAGGAACTTGAATTTCAGCAATTTGGCCCAGCTTTTTACCTAACAGACCCTTGCCAATTGGCGACTCTACGGAAATCTTTTTCGCTTTCAAATCGGCTTCGGTTTCTGGAACAAGTGTATATTCCACTTCCATCCCATTATTTTGATTCTTGAGTTTAACCTTGCTCAAAATAAGAACCTTGTCCGTATCTAACTTAGATTCATCAATTACAACGGCATCACTGAGTGTTGCCTCCATTTTAGAAATCTTCAATTCAAGAAGTCCTTGGGCTTCTTTAGCTGCATCGTATTCAGCGTTCTCTGAAAGGTCTCCTTTGTCTCTAGCCTCTGCAATTTGTTGCGAAATAGCTGGGCGTTCTACCCTTCGTAAATGATCAATCTCTTTCTTCAGCTTATCAAGCCCTTCCTGTGTTAAATAGGTACTCATGGTCACTAGTGTTAGTGGTGTATAAAACAAAAGAATCCCGAACTATATCGGGATTCTTTGAATAAAGTTAAGAATATATGCTTAGAGTGCTAACCGAACACCAATTGCATGAACTCCAGAAAATGGATTGGTGAGTCTGTAAGAATAGTCAATGCCGAGCTTGGTCTTTTTATCAGCACCTTTCTTTCCTAGTCCAACTTCTACAGTTGCACCTACAGTCGGTCCAACCAAAGCCGAAGTAGCAATATCCTTTCCTCCTTTTCCGAAGATTGCCTGATATCCTCCGCGAAGCATAAACATCTCCTTAAATGAATATTCTAATCCAAAATTGAATTGGTCTTTAGAGAAACTGTTAGATGTAAAGGTTCCGGCAGCAGTTACTCTATTAACCAACTTATTATCTCTCCAATGGTAAGTAACTCCAATGTTTAGAGATGAAGGCATTTCATATTTCGCTGAACGATATTCTAAAGTAAGACTATTGTCGCCTCCAGGCACTGTTCCTCTAACAGAAAGTCCGTCTCCTTTGTACTTCATTGGTGGACCAACATTCTTAAGAGAAATACCAAACTGAACGTTATCCTTGTTCTTCTCTTTATCTCTGTTTCCCAATCTAGTGGTATAAGAAATACCGGCATCAAAAGCGACACCTGAAGCACTGAGGTTAGAAATACTCTGATTTATGATTCGAACAGTGATACCTCCATTAATACTGTTAGAGAAACTCTTGGCATATGAAATTCCAATGTTCAGATAGTTTGGAGTAAACGTTCCATTTCCGCCATCTGGCAATTCTGAAGTGGTAATGTCAATTTCGCCAAAGCTCATATTCATTACGCTTAGGCCAATAACTCCAGCTTCGCCTACCTTCTGAGATAGACCAAAAGAATTTATCATCACACCAGAACCAACCAGCCACTGTGTATTGGTGAACAGAACCTCCGTTTTGGTGGTGAAGGCCATTCCTGCCACGTTCAGATATTGAGCTTCCAAACCTCGCACAGAGGCTGCGTTGGCGCTAGCAAAACCAGAGCTTCTTGCCCAAGGATTAATCAGCAGTTCCGTAGCTCCGGCCTGTCCAGCACGGTCTGAATTACCTGCAATCGCTGGAAATGCGAACATTCCGCTACACAGTGCAATGAAACTTATTCTTAGTATTCTTCTCATATTCTTATTCTTCAATGGAATCAATTCAGACAAACTCTTAGAACGAGTTCAAATCGAGTTGTCTAATAGTTCCAAACCATTTTATCACTTTTTCACCGATTCCTGGAGCTTCAATGTGTATTAGATACACACCACTTGCTACTGGAATTTTTTGATGGTTATTCAAGTCCCAATCCAATGATGTGATTGGAGAATCCTTCTTGAATTGTCTGACCATAATTCCGTTGACGGTATAAATACTCACTGTGCACTCCACCGGAAGATTTACAATCTTAACTACGTTATCCAATTGGGTTTGCTCGTAGCCAGAATGTGCGTAGTACGGATTAGGAACCGCTCGGATGATGTCCAATGCACTTTCGGCAGTTGGCAAATCAGTTCTGACGGTAGCAAAATCAGCAGTTGAGAACGTGTACATCGGTAGGTTGTCATTCTCAGGTTGAGCTACCGACCAGCCTGGAGAAAAATTCTGTTTGTACGGTTTCGTTACTCGTAAATTGATGTTCACTATATTTTCAAGCAGACTTCCATTTTGAGCTAGAAGTGGCATACCTACCCACATTGCATCCTTGTACACACGTCTTTTCGCTGGATCTCCAGGATTGAAGTTGTTTTCAGACAATTTGCTATATATGAATGCTCCTTCATCATAAGCAGGTACATCATCATTAGGATTATCTCCGTTATGTCCAAAAACATAGATATAATGACCGCCACCAAAAATTGGAAGATCTGTATTGAAGTTGCTGAAAAATTCATCAGTCGGATTCCAAATCATGTCTGCACCATTGCTTTGCTGCAACCATGAATTCTCCCCAAATGCCATATTAAGACGTTCTCCAGTTTCAACGTTAATAGCAAAACCTGGAAACCAGCTCATACCCATTGTTCCTGAACCGTCTGGTTTTCCGTCTTTACCCACCGAAGGACTCATTCTTAAGTTGAAGCGCTGCGCTCCTCCAATTGTAGGAACAATCGGATCACCAACTTCAAAAACAGGACAGCGTGTCCATTTAGATTGGTCTGAAGTAATCTCAATATCAACCCCCGCAAGGTTTTCGAGGTCATTGAGTGACTTGAACTTACTCCAAGTTGGCGACATAACACTATCAGCGTGACTTGCCAATTTGTATGGAGCCCAAGTACCGTTTAGCACTTTTTCGTAAACCTGTTCCTCATCCCCAATATAATCAACTCCATCAACAGAACCGCTTCTAATCCAGTTCAAAGGGGAGGTACCATCCTGATCTGGAACTCCTGTCAACCAGAATTTAGTTCCTGAATAACTTACGGTTCCACTCAGATATCCGTTGCCTGTGGCAACATCTCCAGGGTCAGTAGTTTGTTCCAAGAAAACAGAAAGTCCCCATTGCGGAATCAATTGTTCGTTACCATTAGAAAGTCCGATAGGTTTTGCAGCCCAAACTTTCAATGAATCTGGAATTTGTGCTACCAACGGAGGGCAATCTGCTCCAATACATTCCAATGACCAATAAGCGTCATCAAGATCTCCAGGTGTAATAGAATCGTGCATTTTAAACACGAAATCAGCATTTGGAAGATTTTTTGGATCTATAACTTTAATATCAACTGGTCCCGCACCGTTAGCATAAGTAATCTCCTTAGCACGACCATCAGGACTAGCCAAGATGTCACGGATGCTCTGACGTACCAGTGTAAGATTGCGACCTCCGTTGCCTTGGCCTTCAATTCTGGTCAACATCGGACCATCACCATACTCAGCATAAAGTACTGTTCCTCTTTGCTCTGGCTCGGTCTTGTGGGGAATGGCAACCACAGGCGTGATCGCCCCTCCGAAAGCATTCTTACGTCCAGCCAAATACGGTGTCTTCTGACCATCCAATTGAAGCGGGTCGTTCTGATCGTATGTCTTATAGTTGTTGTAAGAATAGGCCACAGCCATGAAGTAATACTTCTTGTGATTGACCAATTGTCGGTCGTTCGTTGCAAACTGATCCTGAGTGATCTTGAATGAATGTCTCAGACCTTCATTTGAACCATCGACCATTTCTACAGGAATGCTTGCATTCAACTCCTCAGAGAAAGTGAAGTTTACGAGTTGGTCTATCGGTTGATTTGTAAGCGGGTCGATATTCTGAACATCACATTGGACAACCAAACGAGCCACATCTGGATTGGTAAGCTCAGATGAAGAAACACTTTCATCCTTCAATTGGAATATCTGGTAACCTTCAAATCTGAACACATTATCAGTCCATTGTGGTGGAATGAATGGATCGATCTGAGCGTAATCCTCGTTCTTATTGTTTGATGACGATGGATTGAACAGCGTTAGGATCAACTCCCTGTCCAATTCTACGATGCTCAATTCTGGTGCATCCGGACCATCAATAAGAACGAAGCAGTTATCAAACAGCGACTGCGCCTTATCATCAACAATACGAACCTTTTCAACTGACTCGAAAGGATCGGAAGCATTGGTAGCACGCGCCCAAACAACACCAACGGTGATGTCATTTACAGCCCCTGGCTCCAAGGTGAACGGGCCTGCTGATTGCATAAACCTTCTATCGAAAGGAACAGTTCCGGCAGATTGCTCAGTCCACAGTGCCTGTGGCACTCCGCCTGTACCCCATCCATAAGGATCCGAATCGCCAGGGAACATATACCCAGACAAGGTTCCTTGATCGCAACCTCCACTAGGGTGACCATTCTGACCGTAGCACATTGGAGAACCATCTTTCCAAATACCTCTCATGTAGTTGTAATAATCTGCTCCAGTATTTGGATCCTGAGTTGCAGGGTTTCCTTGACCTGAGTTATTGTGATACACGAATCTTCTCATGCCGAAACGTTCGTTATCAATCTTTCCATCTCCGTAACCAACGCCAATGCCAGGATAAACGATACCACCTTCACTAATGGCTTGTGCTACTTCACCACCAGTATAAAGTGGATTGTCAACTCCGTCATTATCCTGATAAGGTCCTTGAAAAAAGTCAACACCAACGGCTGGAGGATTGGCTCCATATTGCTGAGGACCACCGGTTCCATCAACCGCAAACCCATTGTAGCAGTACCCTAACCCTCTACGAACGTCACAACCAACGTAATCATCCTGAGCATAACCCAAATCTGGATCAACCCATTGGGCGAAATAGGTATTTGTAAGTGTGAATGAACCTCTATTGATAAGCTCATAGTTATAGAATGTCATGTCATTGATTTCGTCATTCGTAGAGAATGCAAAGGCTTGGCCTCTAATCTCCATACCAATTGGGTTGGCACTTGTTTCGGTATGAATGTTTCCTTTATCGTTGAATACCCACCAAAGCGTTTCGTCACCAAAAAGTTTTACTTCTCTATCTATCAAACAGTTGAATTCTGTTGGATTGAGGTCATAGTAAGGATAATCGCCACCATCTTCAGGATTGTAGTTTCCACTACCATCAGCATCATAATAAGGCGCCAAGTTATAATCCTGCCCCATCAAAACGTCTCCGTGAGCCGGCCAGTTTAGGATCGAAGCTGGAATAGAATATCCTGCATAATCAATTCCTTCGTCACATTCTGGGTCTTGAGAACACAAGTACCACGCTACAAATTCATCCACTTCGGTTCTGGTAATCTGGAAGAACTTGTCATACTTAGCACAAGTCTGTGGATCAATCTCGGCAGTGGTTGTATTCAGAGGACCAGGCCAGAAGTCATAACCACTTTGGCGGAACTGCATTGCAGCCACCTTCAATTGGTTGTTAACATCCACTCCACCCATCCACAAGGACCCAGAGAAAATGGCATGAACGCCACCATCTTTTGGAACCTCGTAAGCGGCATTGCTCTGCAAATCTCCCCACATATCGCCACCTGTATGAATACGGGTCCGAACATTATTGAGATCGAGATCGATTGACGTTCCAGGAGGAGCGCAATCTGCAGCAAGGTCTTTAGGACCTGATGTTTTGTTGCCGGAATCTCCAAGCCCTCTTGTCTTTTCTGCGAATGATAGATTAGCGATGCTAATCATAATCGCTGCAATAACTAATACTTTAACTTGTTTTGACATGACCTTTAATTTTTTCGATTCAAACTATCAGAAGTTTAACATAAGACCCAATCGAATCCTTCTCGGGCGCGAATAATTGA